>DASZQP010000013.1:0-38388 GCA_035549575.1 Rhizomicrobium sp. | reverse complement strand
CCCAATATTCGCGCGCGTCGTCGAGCGTCTCGCGGAACTTGTTCCAGATGTCGGGGCGCGAATTCTTCTGGCCCGCGCCGCCATTGGGTTCGAGCACGGCCATCACGCCCGCCTTGCGCTTGACGATCAGGTCGGGGCCCTGGCCCAGATGGATCACGGCCGCTGTGCCGCAGAACACGTCGCCGCAATCGACCGGCGCGGTGAGCGAACGGGTGATGCCGCGGATGCGCGCGACCGGGATCAGCGTCGAGTTCGGATTGATCGCATCGGCGACGTCGAAGGCCGCGCTGTCCACCACCTGGTTGGGCGCGGAGTCGTTCACTTCGGCGACGAGATCGATCTCGTTGATGCCGAGCGGCGCCCACGACACCATCAGCCCCGGCGTCACCGGCTTGCCATGCGCATCGATGATCCTTGCACCGGGCGCGGACAGGCTGGTGCCCACCCCGGCGATCTTGCCGCCGGCGATCAGCACGTCCGCGTCGTTCAAGGTGCCCGCAGTCCCGACCGTGTAGACGTGACCGTGCTTGATCAGCGTTGCCGAAGTACCGGGCGCAAGCCGAACCTCGACCGAAGACTGGAGCGCGGGATTGTTCGCCGGCTGAGAAAGGGCCGTTCCGGCAAACATGAAAACCAAGATCCCGGCTGTCATCCCCGGCGAGTGCGAGCGCCAGCGAGCACGAGGGAAGGGGACCCAGGTAGGACCGCCTCTACGGTTGAGAAGATTGAAAAGAGAAAATTTTTTGAGACTGCTCAGGTTGGAGACGCCTGGGTCCCCTTCCCCTCGCTCACTGCGTTCGCTCGGCCGGGGATGACAGATCATCTTCATTGTCCCGCTCCTCCGGTGTGGCCGTTGCCTTCCTGGCCCAGCTCGAAATCGCTTCGGGGACTCATCTTCGGATTGTCGCGGTCGAAGAGCAGCGCGCCGTCGATGAAGACCTTCTCCGCATGCGCGTAGACGCTGAAGGGATCGCGGTCCCACACGACGACATCGGCCATCTTGCCTTTCTCGAGCGTGCCGGTTTGCCCAAGGATGCCGAGCGCCTTTGCCGGATTGCGCGTCATCCACGCCACGGCATGCGCGCGCGCGATCGGATAGCCCATGCGCCGCCCCGCAGCCATCGCCTTGGCGACTTCCTGATTGAGGCGCTGGATGCCGTATTGATCGTCCGAATGGATCGTGGCGCAGGCACCGGCATGATCCACCATCGCGATGTTCTCGGGGATGCCGTCATAGGCTTCCATCTTGAAGCCCCACCAGTCCGCCCACATCACCGCGCAGATGTCGTTCTTCTTCAGGAGATCGGCCACCTTGTAGGCTTCGGAGGCATGATGGAAGGCGGCAATGCGGAAGCCGAATTCCTTGGCCACGTCGATCATCGTCGCCATCTGGTCGCCGCGGTAGCAGTGCATCTGCACCGGGATCTTCCTGTCGAGAACGAGGGCGAGCGTTTCGAGTCCGATGTCCCGGTCCGGCGGATCGCCCGCCTTCGTCTTCCAGTATTTGCGCCAGCTCGCGCGATAGGCTTCCGCTTTCGCAAAGGCGGCGCGATAGCCCGCCACGTCGCCCATCCAGGTCTGCGGTCCGCCCTTGTCGCCATAGACGCGCTTGGGATTCTCGCCGCAGGCCATCTTGAGGTCGTAGGGCGCGCCCGGGAATTTCATCGCCTGAACGGTCACGGCCGGGACGTTCTTCAGCACCGCCGAGCGCCCGCCGATCAGGTTCGCGGAGCCCGGAAGGATCTCGAGCGTCGTCACGCCGCCCGCGAGCGCGCGGGTGAATCCGGGATCCTGCGGCCAAACGGAATTCTCCGCGCGCACCTCGGGGGTCGTGGGTTTGGTCGCCTCGTTTCCGTCCTGCGTCGCTTCGTTGGACGGGGAGGGATAGACGCCGAGATGGGAATGGATGTCGATCACGCCGGGCGTGACGAACTTGCCTTTTCCGTCGACGACGACCGCACCCTCCGGCGCGGTCAGGTTCCGTCCGACCTCGACGATCTTGCCGCCGGACATCAGCACGTCGCCATTGTCGATCTCTCTGTCGGTCCCGGTGAGGACCGTGGCGCCGCGGATCAGCGTCGGCTTCGAGGGCAGGGGCTTGTACGTCGAGGGGAACTGATCGTTCGGGAACCGGTCGGCCACCTGCTCGTCTGCCGGCTTGTGCAGCCCGGGGATGAGCAGCCAGGCGAGCGCAAGCGTCGCCACGACGATCGCAGCCGCGCCCCACATGGGCAGCTTCTTGGTCGGATCCATGCTCCACCCCGGATGACGGCGGCGGCAGATTGGCTTGCAGGCGCGCCGCGCGCAATATGGTCCCGCAGGACCGGAGCGGCATGAACACCCCTCGACCCGCCTTCACCACCGACATTCCGGCGCGGCTGGACAGCCTTCCGTGGAGCGGATTTCACATCCTCGTTATCGCGGCGCTCGGCATCACCTGGATTCTCGACGGTCTCGAAGTCACCGTCGTGGGATCGCTTTCGGCGGTCCTCGCCGAGCCGCAGGGCCTTTCGCTGACCAATACCGAGATCGGCGCGGCGGGAAGCCTGTATCTTGTGGGCGCCGTCCTCGGCGCGCTGTTCTTCGGCGACCTGACCGACCGTTTCGGCCGCAAGAAGCTTTTCATGGTGACGGTGGGCGTCTATCTCGCGGCCAGCATCGCAACCGGCCTGTCGTGGAATTTCGCGTCCTTTGCCTTCTTCCGCGCGCTGACCGGCGCGGGCATCGGCGGCGAATATGCAGCGATCAATTCCGCGATCCAGGAATTCACTCCCGCGCGCCTGCGCGGACGCATCGATCTCCTCGTCAACGGCAGCTTCTGGATCGGCGCGGCGCTCGGCGCGGGCGGTTCGCTGCTCGTTCTCGATCCGCGCATCCTTCCGCCGGAGATCGGCTGGCGCGCGGGCTTCGTCATCGGCGGAGCGCTGGCGCTGACCGTCGTCTTCCTGCGCCGCTTCGTCCCGGAAAGCCCGCGCTGGCTGATGACGCACGGCAGGATGGAAGAGGCCGAGGCGGTCACGCGGGAGATCGAGCGGCGTGTGCTGGGCGGCGCCGCGCCGCCCGCGCGGGAGTCCCGGCCGCTCCGGCTGAGCGCCTATCGCGGGGTGCGGACCGGCGATGTGATCCGCGCCCTGGTCCGGATCTATCCGCGCCGCACGGTTCTCGGCGTCACGCTGATGGCGACGCAGGCGTTCTGCTACAACGCGATCTTCTTCACCTACGCGCTGGTGCTGACGAATTTCTACGGCGTGGCTTCGGAGCGCGTCGGCTGGTTCATCCTTCCCTTCGCGGCGGGAAATTTCCTCGGTCCGCTCCTTCTCGGGCCATTGTTCGACACGCTCGGCAGGAAGCGCATGATCGGGACGACCTATGCGGTGTCCGGGGCGCTCATGCTTGCGACCGGGATCCTGTTCGTGCGCGGCGCGCTCGGCGCCGCGTCGCAGACCGCCCTGTGGACGCTCAATTTCTTCTTCGCCTCGGCGGGCGCCAGCGCGGCCTATCTCACCGTCGGCGAGTGCTTTCCGCTCGAGGTGCGCGCCCGCACGATTGCCCTGTTCTACGCCTTCGGCACGGCGGTGGGCGGTGTCGGCGGCCCGATCCTTTTCGGGGCGCTGATCGAGACCGGCTCGCGGCCGGATGTCTTCTGGGGCTATGTGCTGGGCGGAGGCCTCATGCTGCTGGCCGCCGGTGTGGAGGCGGCCATCGGCGTCCGCGCGGAGTGCCTGCCGCTGGAGGATGTGGCAAGGCCGCTGTCGGCAGCCGGGGACTAGGCGAAAATTTTCCGGCCCGGACCGCAACTTTCGGGCGCAGGCTCCGTCTTTAGAAGCGAAACGGTTCGAACAGGGAGTTTCACGATGATCACAGGCAGGCGCATCCTCGCGGCGGCATTCGGCACCGCCGCCGCGCTTTCGCTCGCGGCGCAACCCGCATCGGCCCAGGGCATGGGCGGCATGGGCCACGGCCCCATGGCCATGTCCGGCGGGATGGGCATGCATGGCGGCTCGCCCTTCATGATGCTGCTCAAATCGGCCAATCTGACGCCGGAGCAGCGCTCGCAGGTGGAGCTGATCGTGCGGTCCAACAAGACGCAGATGATGGCGATGCACCAGCAGCTCCAGACGCTGCACGAGAAGATCTCGGACAAGATCCTGGGCGCCGGCGCGGTGACCTCGGCCGATCTCAAGCCGCTGGTGGACCAGGCCTCGCGCGTCGAAGCCAAGCTGAACCAGAACATGGCCGACACGGCGATCGCGATCCGCAACGTGCTGACGGCCGAACAGGTCAAGCACCTCGCCGAGGTCCACAGCAAGCTGCACGCGCTCCACACCCAGGTGCAGAGCCTGATGGGGAACGGCATGCAGGGCGACCAGGACAACTGAGCGGCGCGTGAACCGCAATCCGCCGCTGCCGGCCGAAATCGCCGCCCTGGTCGCGGGCGCGGCCGGCGGCGACCGCCGCGCGGCGGAGGCGCTCATCCTGCTCTACCGGCAGCGCGTGGCGCGCTTTGCGATCGCGCTGACCGGAGACGCCGGTCAGTACGAGGACCTCTGCCAGACGGTTTTCGTGAAGATGGTGCTCGGCCTGCCGCGTCTGGCCGACCAGAGCCGCTTCGAGCCCTGGCTGTTCCGCATCGCGCGCAACGTGTGCCGCGACCATCTGCGTTCGCGCCTGGGCTGGCGGCGGCTCTTCGTTGCGCTGTCACCCGAGCACGATTTTCCGATGGACGAGGAATTTCCGGACGACGGCGCGCGGACCCTGGAGGAGCGCATCGCGCGCCTGCCGGAAGCGCAGCGCTCGATCCTGCGCCTCGCGCTCGAGGAAAACAGGAGCTATGAAGAACTGGCGCGGATTTGCGGCACGAGCGTGCCTGCCGTGAAATCCCGCCTTCACCGCGCCCGCGAGAATCTGCGCGCGCTCATGCTGGCGGACGACCCGAAATGACACCCGACCGGACCCATGAAGACCTTCCCTTCGCCGACGGCTTCGCCGCGCGCGTGTTCGAAACGGCCGGCAGGATTGCGGCACGGCGCCAGCGCAGGGGCTGGATCGCCGTCGCGGCGGTGCTGGCCGCGGGCGCCGTCGCGTTGCGCGCGGGAACCGGCACGGCGCCGACGCCCGAAGCCGCCGCACCCGCGATCCTTGCCGCTGCCGGCCCGGGACCGGACGCCTACGGGCGCGCTGCCGCCACCGATCCCCTGGACTACATGTTTCCGGACGCGGCGCCGCTGGCGCGCTTTTCCGAGCAGTACGCGAGCGCCTATGGCGGCGCGGCCGGCAACGATGCCCCGTTTGCGGGCGATGCGGAGATCTATGCCAGCGACAGCGGCAGCTGATCACTCCTCGCCGAACTTGGCGTCGGCGAGCGCCAGCATCGCCTTGAGCGCGTCCGCCGCGTCGGGGCCTTCCGCGCAGATCTCCACCGTGCTGCCGCAGCTTGCCGCCAGCATCATCAGGCCCATGATCGAGCGCCCGTCGACGACCTGGCCGTCCTTGCCAACGGTGATGTGGGACTGAAACCGCGACGCGGCTTCCACGATTTTCGCCGAGGCGCGCGCATGAAGCCCGAGCTTGTTGGTGATCCTGGTCGCGGCGCAGTGGCGCGGTCCGGGCATGCGTCAGGTTCCGCCGACGAGATCCATCGAGCCCGCGCGCATGTATTTTCGCCCGGCGTCGATGGCTTCCCGGACCGCCTGGTCCAGCGTGGCGCGCTCGCGGACCTCGATCAGCTTGATGAGGCTGGGCAGGTTCATTCCGGCCAGCACCTCGATCCGGCCGCGCTCCAGCAGCGTCAGCGCCAGATTGCACGGCGTGCCGCCGAACATGTCCGTGGCGATCACGACGCCGTGACCGTCATCGACCGATTTCGCGGCCGCGGCCATTTCCCGCTGGCGCCGCTCGATGTCGTCCTCCGGCCCGATGCAGACGGCGCGCAGATGCGGCTGCGGCCCTTTCATGTGCTCCATCGCGGCGATGAATTCCTGCGCCAGGCGCCCATGGGTGACGAGAACGATGCCGATCATGAACTGCGCGCTCCAGCGTTCGAGCGGAAGAGATGGTGTTGGAAGGCCGCCGCCGCAAGAGCGACTTTCTCCGGCGCGGCGGCCTCGAAGGGCGCGAGTCTTATCAGAGGCACGGCCCGGGACAAGCGAAAGCGTGACTCGTGGAATTCCGCCTCGGGAAGCCGCGCGCCTGCGCCGTCGAGCGACACCGCGAGCGCGACGCGGGCTTTCGCTGCGGAAGGCAGTGCGACGATGCCCAGGCCGCGCACCTCGATCAGGCCGCGAAGGGATTCGGGAGCGCGCGCGAACAGGATGCCGCGTTCGGCGAACAGATCGGTGCGGTCGTCGCTCACCAGCACGGCGCCACGCGCGAGGAGCCTCAGCGCGAGATCGGACTTGCCGGCGCCGCTTTTTCCCAGAAGCAGGATGCCCGCGTCGCGCGGCGCGCCGAATGCCGCTCCGGCCCGCGCCAGCAGCACGCATCCCGCATGGATGTTGACGACACGCCGCATCAGGCCGGGCGAACGAGCGGCAGCTCGACCACGAAACGCGCGCCGCCTTCGGCGCGGTTCTCGGCGCGGATGCGGCCGCCGGTGGACACCACGATCTGCCGCGCGATCGAAAGGCCGAGGCCGGAATTCTTGCCGAAGCCGTGCTCCTGCGGGCGTTCGGTGTAGAAGCGCTCGAAGATCGTCTCGAGATTCTCCTCCGGAATCCCCGGTCCCCGGTCCTCGATGGAAATGCGCGCCACGCCGCGGTCCGCGCGCGCGACGATGGTGACGGGTGCGCCGTCGGGGCTGAAGGACACCGCATTGTCGATGAGGTTTCGGATGACCTGGCCGAGGCGCTCGTCGCGGCCGATGACCGTGGCGTCCTTCGCAAGCTGGATGTCGACCTCCATCGGCACGCGCTTGGACAGGTCGGTGAAGTTGTAGACCTCCACGATCGTCTCCAGCAGGTGCTTGAGATTGACGGGCTCGCTCGATTCCCGGCTCAGCTCCGCGTCGAGCCTGGACGCGTCGGAAATGTCGGTGATCAGGCGGTCGATGCGCTTCACGTCGTTGCGGACGATGGCCATCAGCCGCTCGCGCACCGACTCGTCCGGCGCCCGCGCGAGCATTTCGACCGCGCTCTTGAGCGAGGTGAGGGGGTTCTTGAGCTCGTGCGCCACATCGGCGGCAAACCGCTCGATCGCGTCGATTCGGTCGTAAAGCGCGCGGGTCATGGAGGAGAAGCTGAAGGCCAGTTCGCCGATCTCGTCGTTGCGCTCCTCCATGCTGGGAATGGTTTCCCGCCCGGCGCGGCCGCTGCGCACGCGGTCGGCCGCGTTCGCCAGAGCCAGAACCGGGCGGGCGATGAAGCGCGACAGCAGAATGGACGAGATCAGCATCACCGCGATGGCGACGACGAAGACCTCGAGCAGGGTCGTGCGCTCCTCGCGGAGCACGTCGTCGATGTCCCCGCCCTCGGTGGATACCATCAGCACGCCATAGATCGCCTTGAAGCGCTGCACCGGGGCGGCGACGGAGAGCACCAGCTTGTTCTGGTCGTTGACGCGCTCGCCGCTGGCCATCTCGCCCATGAGCGCGGTATTGACCTCGTGATAGACCCGGCCGTTCTCGCCCGCCTCGAAATAGGGTTCGAGCTTGTTGAACGGCCGGATGCCCGTAATGCCGTCATAGATGCGGTTGACGAATTCCTTGGTCTGGGCCCAGGTGTCGATCGGCGGCAGCTCGACGGTCTGCACCACGTTGCGCGCGAGCAGGTTCCGCGTGTCGATGGCCAGCGAGCCGTCGGTGAGATAGAGCCGCCCGCGCAGCTTCGTGGGCGCGATGAGCTGGCGCAGAAGCGGTTCGGCCTGGTTGAGATCGAGCGTATGCGTCTCCGGGTCGGTGGCGTATTCGGCAAGCGTGCTGGCGACGATCTGCGCCTGGGTCTCGATTCCCTTGAGCCGCTCGTCGACGAGGCCCACGCGGCTCGACTGGACGAGGATCACGCCCGCGATCAGGATGAGCAGGACCGCGATGTTGACGAAGACGATGCGCCGCGTCAGCGCGGAATAGCGCGCCCGGCGGACCGGCTGCCCGAGCAGGGTCATGCGCGGCGCCGCGCGTCAGGTCTCGCGATAGCGGTATCCGACGCCATAAAGTGTCTCGATCGCGTCGAAGCTGTCGTCGACCTGCTTGAATTTCTTGCGCAGCCGCTTGATGTGGCTGTCGATGGTGCGGTCGTCCACATAGACCTGGTCGTCATAGGCCGCGTCCATGAGGCTGTCGCGGCTCTTCACGAAGCCCGGGCGCTGCGCGAGGCTCTGCAGGATCAGGAACTCGGTGACGGTCAGGCGCACGGGCTTTCCGTCCCAGGTGCATTCGTGGCGCTGCGGATCGAGCGCGAGCTTGCCGCGCACCAGCGCTTCCTTCTTGGCGTCGGCCGGGGCGGCGGGACCCTTGTGTGGGTCGGAGCGCCGCAGCACCGCCTTGACGCGCTCGAGCAGGAGACGCTGCGAGAAGGGCTTGCGGATATAGTCGTCGGCGCCGGCGTTGAGCCCCATCAGCTCGTCGATCTCCTCGTCCTTCGAGGTGAGCAGGATCACCGGCAGGTCGCCCGCCTGGCGCAGACGGCGCAGCAGCTCGAGCCCGTCCATGCGCGGCATCTTGATGTCGAGGATGACGAGGTCCGGCGGCGCGGCGGTGAGGGCGGTCAGCGCCGAGGCGCCGTCCGAGAAGGTGCGGACGTGATAGCCCTCCTGCTCCAGCAGCATGCTCACGGATGCGAGGATGTTCTTGTCGTCGTCTACAAGGGCGATATTGGACATGCTCTCCCGGCCCGGTGGCGGCAACGCGCAGTATAGGGACAGACCCTCCATTTCCAAAAGCACCGGACCGGCGGCGGAAGGCTGCGGCGGCGCGGCGCCTTCTCGTCCGGGGCGGGTCCGCGAAGCACCGTCGCTCCGCGGGCCGGATCCCGGAATCGCCCGCGGGCCGCGCACGCTATTTCATTCCCTCGATTCTCCTGTCGGGAACGAACCAGGCGAGCGACACGGCGACGTAGACGGCGATGGCGGCGAAGGGCCACCAGAACGCCAGCACGATCGCCGAGAGGTATCCCGCGAGCGACAGGATCTCCTTGGTCTTCGATTTCAGGGCCGTCGCCAGGGGCGAGTGCGGTCCGTTGCAGGCGATGAGCGCCCGCTCGAGCAGGATGTAGCTCACGGCTGCCATCGCGAGCACGGCGCCATAGGAGGCGACGGGCAGCGGCCTGAATCCGCTCTCGTCGATCCAGCGGATGACGAAGGGCACCAGCGACAGCGGAAAGATCAGGAACAGGTTCGCCCACAGGACGCGGCCGTCCACCGTCCGCGCCAGATGGAGCATGTGATGGTGGTTGTTCCAGAAGATGCCGATGTTCACGAAGCTCAGCAGATAGGTGAGCAGGATCGGCACGCTCGCCCACAGCGCCGCGGGCGAGGCGTCCTGCGGGACGCGGATCTCCAGCACCATGATGGTGATGACGATGGCGATCACGCCGTCGGTGAAGGCTTGCAGCCGCTCCGTGCCCATGCCCTTCCATTCCAGCGCCGGGTCCGCTTTGCAACCCCGCCCGGTCCGGCGCATCCGGCCGCAAACCACACTGCGAATATAAACCTAGCTCAGCAATGGCGACTCGCTAGGGTCTTGGCCAAGAAGAGCGGCCATGGCCAAGGGTGCACTGGACAACCCGATCTTTCAGGACGTCCGCAAGGCTCGCTAATGGCTTGAGACGCTGTGGTCCGATGGCCGCGTCTGCGGGTACTGCGGCACCATACCCGACTATCCTCAAGAACGTGAAATGCGAGGGAACCAAGTTCCGGAACAGCCGCTTGGTACAAGGGCTTGAGCGATTTCATCCCCGATCACGAAATGGTCGATCATACCGCCGATGAATACGTGCGCGGGGATGCCTATGCGCAGGGGGGCGTCCCGCTGATGATGCTGTGATGATCAACGGCGATTTGAGGGAACTAATCTCCGACTAGCCATTGTGTATAAATAGTATCATATTGATTTCATTTACTTTTTTTGCGTTTTGCTCAAGAACGTTTATAGGCTATAAACGTCTCCTTAGATTCGCTGGTTAAATCCAAGCGCTCT
This sequence comes from Rhizomicrobium sp., assembly GCA_035549575.1. Taxonomy (GTDB): domain Bacteria; phylum Pseudomonadota; class Alphaproteobacteria; order Micropepsales; family Micropepsaceae; genus Rhizomicrobium. The sequence goes on along the minus strand of DASZQP010000013.1, from coordinate 28,259 downwards.
CTGTTATCAACATTATGCCTTTGAAATCAAAGGGAAATACCCGGTTGGGCCTCGTAACGACGATGGACTATAAACATGAAGTTTCCAGCCACACCGCCTGACGCTAAAGCTCATTTTGAGCAACTCACAAAAAACAACCCGCAACGACTAGCCGCTTTGATCCAGCATTCAAATATGGTCGATGCCAAAGGCCGATATCTTCATTGGGACAAATTTCGCTTCAAGAAGCCACCCAGTGATCTGACCCATATCGAATGGTGGCTTGCCACCCGTTTGGCTAGAGGCATCGCAAGCCAAGCTCTCCCACTTCATGACGTATCAGACCGTCGTCGGTTCTCGTTCTGCGAGCCGGCATCGCTCAAGGCCACGCTTCGGGATTTGGACATGAATGCTGGAGGCTCTTTGGCTTCCGATGTAACCGCCCTATCTACTGGTGAGGGGAGGTTGTACCTGGCGCGATCCTTGGCGGAAGAGCCATTCGCAAGTTCCTTTATTGAAGGTGCGGCAACCACAAGAAAAATTGCAAAGAAGCTCATTTTTGATGGCCGCCAGCCGCGCACCAAAGATGAAAGAATGGTGCTGAATAACTATCTGGCAATGCAGTTCGTCAAAGCGCATAAAGACGACGACCTGACTCTGCCAATGCTGCTGGAACTACATCGAATCGTGACAGCCGCCACGATGGATGATCCAAACGACGCGGGGCGCATTCGTACTGCCGACGACATTCAAGTTGTCGATGAAACCAATAGTGAGGTTCTTTTCCAGCCGCCTCCAGCCGCCAAACTCGACAAACGATTGGAGAGGTTATTTCGATTCGCCAATTCAAAAACCAACGTGAGTACGTGGATTCATCCGCTCGTCAAAGCTTTCATTCTTCACTTCATGTTGTCTTACGAGCATCCATTCGTTGACGGCAATGGCCGCGTCGCTCGGGCTTTATTTTATTGGGCTGCGCTTAGAAGCGGTTATTGGCTAATCGAATATGTCTCGATTTCAAGTGTGATTGCAGAATCAAAAATTTCGTATGGTCGATCCTTCCTTCATGTGGAGACCGACGACTCGGATCTGACCTATTTCCTTATCTATCACGCGGAGATATTGAACCGATCGATAACTCGGCTGATGGAATATGTGGAGAGTAAGCGAAAGGAGGTCGCGGCGTTTGAGAAGCGTCTGGCAGACAAACATCGTCCTGACGCATTCAACCATCGCCAGTCGTGGCTTCTAAATGAATTCGCACGTGACAGATTGTCCACGACGACCGTGGAAGAGCATCAAACTAGAAATGCAGTTAGCTATTTGACAGCCAGAAACGATCTGGAAGGACTGATAAAAAGCAAATGTCTCCAGAAGAGGAAGGTCGGAAAAACCGCCGTATATCAGCCAGTGCGCGATCTAATTAAAACCCTCACCGCAGCTTAGAACTTGCCCGCAAACTCTTGTGTGGAACATGCCCCATTTTCGCGGCTGACTTCACTAAAGCCTCGAATTTGGGCCAAGCATCATGGTCAAGTTCGATTGGTCGTGCGCGTTGCTTGCCAGTTTTGGTTGAGCGACTGGCCACTTTTTTGAGCTTCTTGGTCTTGGTCATGGGTGCTGAAAACATAGCATTCCAGAATTGAGTGCCGAAGAGCGTGCCAGAGCACAGATATATTTCGCTGTGCATGACTTTCTGGACGGCTTGCGGCATCGCGCCGGGGTGGTTGAGTCGGCGGACTGGGGGTGAGTCGCCCTTCAAACAAAGGCTCACACCCAGTTGGCGCACCGCGTTTGCGGGTGCAACGAACTTCGGCTCCGGCCGAAGGCCGAAAAGTGAGATGCGGAAGCTGAACGGAGGCCGATCTGTAGCAGCAGACCGGCGGACAGCGCCGACGCACTAGGCGGAGACTGCGGGTTCGATTCCCGCCCGTTTCCTCACTTTTTGGCACCAACCCCAAACTCACGGGGTAAGCAAACATTACCCGTGTCCGGCCCTGCGGACAGTTGGAAAGTAGGGCTGCCGCAAAATATCCACGCATTTCCACTTGCGACCCATTCTTACTGATACAACTTATGCTTACTCAAGTATAAAGTTACAACTGGCAGTTTGTCGGAAAAAAATTCCACGCAGGGTCTTGAACCTGGGATTTCCGTTCCCACTTCGTTCCGTGGACGTGCGAGGAGGAACCGATGGTTATCGCGCCGGCGAGGCCGTAAGGGCCGGAGAAGAACTGCACAGGGACATACAGGACGAGGATGCAGCCTTGTGCGCATCCGTGCGGCGCGGCGGATGAGGTTCGTCTCGAGCGGCAGCGAAGTGCCGTCGGGCGCCCTCCGCTGGCGGCGCGAAGTCCGGGGGACGGGCAAAGGTGCTGTGCTGATCCGCCTCGAAACGGATGTTGCCGTCGCCGTAGCCCCGAGGCTTTCAGGGCGGGTGATCCCGTGCGGCCTGCGGTCGAGAAAAAAGAAGACCGCCGCGCGGCAGGCATCCGCTTTCCGGCCATGGGGCGGTCAGACGACGCCGAGATCCTTTCCGACCTTTTCGAACGTCGCCAGCGCAAAGTCGATCTGCCCGTCGGTGAGGGCGGCGCAGGCCTGGATGCGCAGGCGGGCCGTTCCTTCCGGCACCACGGGATAGCCGAAACCGGTGATGAAGATCCCCTGCGCGAGAAGCGCCTGGCTCATCCGGATGGCAAAGGCGGTGTCGCCGACGATGATCGGCACGATCGCGCTCTCGCCGTCGAGCGGGCGGAACCCCCGCGCCCTGAGCCCCTCGCGCAGCCTGCGCGTGATCTCGTGCAGCCGCGCGACGCGCTGCGGTTCGGCGTTGAGGATGTCGATGGCCTTTCCCGCGCTCGCCGCGATGGTGGCGGGGAGGGCATTGGAGAAAAGCTGGGGACGGGAGACCTGGGACAGATAGTCGACGAGCGTCTTCGATCCGGCGACATAGCCGCCCGCCGCGCCGCCGAGCGCCTTGCCGAGCGTTCCGGTGACGATGTCGATGCGGCCCTCGACGCCGAAATGCTCCGCCGTGCCCCGGCCGTGCTTTCCCATGACGCCGGTGCCGTGGGAATCGTCGAGGACGATCGACGCGCCGTGCTTCCCGGCGAGTTCGATGATATCCGGCAGCTTGGCGATGTCGCCTTCCATCGAGAAGACTCCGTCGGTGACGACGAAGATCCGCCGCGCGCCCTTCACGCTGTCCAGCTTGGCGTCCAGGTCGGCCATGTCGGAGTGCTTGTACACGAGCCTGCGCGCCTTGGACGCGCGGCAGCCGTCGATGAGCGAGGCGTGATTGAGCTCGTCGGAGACGATCGCGTCGCTCTCCCCGGCGATCGCGGGGATAAGGCCGGTGTTGGCCGTCCAGCAGGAGACATAGGTGAGCGCGGCTTCGGTGTGCGACAGCGCCGCCAGCTTGCCCTCGATCTCCTCGTGGATGGAGAAGGTGCCGCAGATGAACCGCACCGACGCGGTGCCCGCGCCGTAGCGGTCGAGCGCCGTCTTGCCGGCGGCGATCACCTCCGGATGGTCGGCGAGCCCGAGATAGTTGTTGGACGAGAGCACGAGGACGCGGCCGGACTTCTCCGCCATCGTGACCTCGGTGTCCATCGGGCCGGTGATGTGGCGGAAGGTCTTGAGCGTGCCCGCCGCCTTCATGGCGTCGATCTCGGCGGCGAGGCTCCGGTCCAGCGCCGCGCTCACAGCTCGCTCCAGTCGAGGATGACCTTCCCGGAATTGCCGGAGCGCATGACGTCGAAACCCTTCTGGAAATCCTTGTAGGAGAAGCGATGGGTGATCACCTTCCCGATATCCATGCCGCTCTGGATCATCGATGTGAGCTTGTACCAGGTCTCGCCGAACATGCGGCCGTAGATGCCGCGGATGTTGAGGCCCTTGAACACGACCGCGTCCCAGTCGATTCCCGGCTGCCCGGTCTGGATTCCGAGCATCGCGATCTTGCCGCCATGGGCCATCGTGTCGATCATCTGGCGCAGCCCCGCCGGGTTGCCCGACATCTCCAGGCCGACATCGAAGCCCTCGTTCATGCCGAGTTCCTTCATGCGGACGCGCAGATCCTCGGTCGCGACATTGACGACGGCGGTCGCGCCCATCGACTTGGCGAGATCGAGGCGATACGGATTGACGTCGGTGACGACCACGTAGCGCGCGCCCGCCTTGATCGCCATCGGCACGGCGCCGACGCCGATGGGCCCCGCACCGGTGATCAGCACGTCCTCTCCCACCAGATCGTAGGACAGCGCCGTGTGCGCCGCGTTGCCCATCGGGTCGAAGATTGCGTAGATCTCCAGCGGCACCTTCGTGTCGCAATGCCAGACATTCAGCGCGGGAACCGCGACATATTCGGCAAATGCGCCGTCGCGGTTCACGCCGACGCCGAGCGTGTTGGCGCACAGGTGCCGCCTGCCGGCGTGGCAGTTGCGGCAATGGCCGCAGACGATATGTCCTTCCGCGCTGACCAGATCGCCCACCTTGTGGTCGCGGACATTCGAGCCCACGGCGGCAATGCGGCCCACGAATTCGTGGCCGGCGACCGTTCCGGGCTTGATCGTTTTCTGGGCCCAGGCATCCCAGTTGTAGATATGCACATCGGTCCCGCAGATGCCCGTCTTGAGCACCCTGATGAGCACGTCGTCGATCCCGTAGCCCGGCTCCGGCACGTCCTCGAGCCAGATGCCGGGTTCAGCCCTGGATTTGACGAGCGCTTTCATGGAGGCCTCCGTGCCGCTGCGCCCACACGACGCTTTGGGATTGATGGGGTCGAATCCGGAATTCGGGGAGGCGAAATAGCCCCCCGCTGCCCCCTTGGCAAGCGGCAGTTCGCGGCGGACGGGGCGGCGGCGGCGCTACGGCGTGACGATGCCTTCCATCTTCACGACCTCGAAGCTGGATCCCTTTACCTGGGAGAGCTCGTTGACGAGATGATCGTTGTTCCATCCCTCGTTCGGCGCGCCCGAGATGTACCAGTTGCTGCCGTTGTCGGCGACCATCATGCCATAGGTCTTCAGGGCCTGGAGGATCGCCTTGGTCTCCTTGCTGAAGCCGGCGGGTATCGTATAGCTCGCCTTCAGCCGGACGCGCATGCCCATCGGGGGGAGATCGGGGTTGTCGTCGTTGGACGCCCAGTGATTGGCCGGCGGCACATAGGCCCGGCGGCTGTGCGCCACCGTGAAGCGCAACGCATGCGGTATCACGCCGGTGGAGGCTTCGTCGTACCGGGCCAGGCCCGGGAATATGGGCAGGCCCGCGGCATCGGCGCTGGTCCAGCCGGGCTGCGCAGTGGGCCGGACGTCGTCGGAATCGAGGTGGAACAGCGCGCAGGCGTCGCACTTCCAAGCCTGCCTTCTCAGGGGAAATGCGCGGTACATCTCGTACATGCGATTGGTGTCGCGGTCTATGACCAGCACGTGCCTGTCGCCGCCGAACTTCTTGCCATTCACCTTCTGCCCCTCGATCGGGGCATCGGGCGGAACCGGGAAGGGCCCCTTGTCGCTCTCGTCCCTGTAGGCTTTCAACTTTATCTTCACATAGGGCTGGTCGTCGGGCACCACCACATAGGGAATGCCGATCGGCGCGCCGTTCCAGGTGCCGCTGCCGAAATCGGGATGCAGGCCCGTGTTCAATCCGATGGAGGCAATCAGATTGTCCGAATTGGGATCGACATCGGACCCGGAGATGTCCGTGTTCCATTCGTTGTCCGCGGGAAACGGAACGGCGCCGTGCATGTTCGCGTTTGCGCCGAGATCGGCGCCCGCCATCGATCCGTATTGCCAGTCCGGGTGCGCCTTCTTTCCGGCGGCGGCTGGGCAAACCAGTGCGAGCGAAATGACGGCAGCAGCGGCGATACGGCGTATCACGACGGTATTCCCTCCGAGGCGCCCCTCTTCATACGCCAGATTCCTCCGCCGGCGCCAAGGACAAGACCGCTCACTCTTAAGAATGGGTTGCCCGCTATCGGCGCATCGTCGATAATCCCCGGACTGCTCCCCGAGAATTCCTCCATGAATAAAGTATATCCGAATGCGGAAACTGCCCTCGGCGGCCTGTTGTTCGACGGCATGACGATCATGGCCGGCGGATTCGGGCTCTGCGGCATTCCGGAAAACCTGATATTCGCGCTGCGGGATTCCGGGGTGAGAAATCTGACCGTCATTTCCAACAATGCCGGCGTCGACGATTTCGGGCTGGGTCTGTTGCTGCAGACGCGCCAGATCAGAAAGATGATCAGCTCCTACGTCGGCGAAAACGAGACGTTCGAGCGGCAGTATCTCAACGGCGAACTCGAGCTGGAATTCAATCCGCAAGGCACGCTCGCCGAACGGATCCGGGCCGGCGGTGCCGGTATCCCCGGCTTCTACACCAAGACCGGCGTCGGAACCCTGGTGGCGGAAGGCAAGGAGCTGAAGGAATTCGACGGCCAGACCTATGTCCTCGAACGGGGATTGCGCGCCGATCTTTCCATCGTGAAGGCATGGAAGGGAGACGAGGAGGGCAATCTCGTCTATCGAAAAACGGCGCGAAACTTCAACCCCATGATGGCAATGGCGGGTACGGTCACGGTGGCGGAAGTCGAATCGATGGTGCCCACGGGCGCGCTCGATCCGGACCAGATCCATACGCCGGGAATCTTCGTCCAGAGGATCGTCGAGGGTAAACGCTACGAGAAACGAATCGAGAAGCGCACCGTGCGCTCGGCAGGTTAGAGGCCGGCATGCCCTGGACACGCGACGATATGGCAAGGATCGCTGCGCGCGAATTGCGCGACGGCTTCTATGTGAATCTCGGCATCGGAATTCCCACGCTCGTCGCCAACCACATTCCGGAGGGCATGGATGTGACCCTGCAGTCCGAAAACGGAATGCTGGGCATGGGACCCTTTCCGACGGAAGAGGAAGTCGACGCCGATCTCATCAATGCCGGCAAGCAGACGGTGACGGAACTTCCGCGCACCTCCTATTTCTCGTCGGCGGACAGCTTCGCGATGATCCGCGGCGGGCATATCGATCTTTCGATCCTGGGGGCCATGGAGGTGTCCGAGAAAGGCGATCTCGCGAACTGGATGGTGCCCGGCAAGCTGGTGAAGGGCATGGGCGGCGCCATGGATCTCGTTGCCGGCGTGAAGCGGTGCGTGGTCGTGATGGATCACACGGATCGGTCGGGCAGGCCCAAGCTCCTGAGGAATTGCACCCTGCCGCTGACGGGCGTCGGTTGCGTTCAGCGCATCATCACGAATCTCGGTGTGTTCGACGTTGCAGAAGGGGGCCTCAGGATCGTGGAGCTGGCTCCGGATGTGACGCGTGACGAAATCGTGGCGAAGACCGAGGCGCGCCTGGCGGGCTAGCGAGTCCCCCGCGAATTGTTGCGGGCCCGATTTGCCGGCCGGTCCTTCTTCGACCGTTCGCGATGTTCCTCGATCAGCTTCTGCGCTATCTGCTTGATTGCGAAGAACAGGCCGAAAAGAAGGAAGCCCACCGGCACGACGATCGCGGCAAAGCCGAACAGGATCCGTCCGGGGTTGGCGCCGTGCATCAGCCGCCGGCCAGCGCATTGGTGAGAATCAGCTCGTCTCCCGGCCTCACGCCCCACGATGAAAAGTCGTTTGCGCGCACCAGCGAGCCCTCGTGAAGGCAGATGATGTTCCTGCGCGGATTGCCCGCGTCATCGAACAGGTGCAGCCCCAGAGCGGGATATTCCGACGCCAGAACGCGCAGCACCCCTTCGACGGTTTCACCGGCCCCTTCCAGGGACGCTCTTCCCCCCATGACCGCGCGCAGAACCGGCGGGAGCCGAACGTGCACGCTGCCTCCCGTCATCTGGCGTATGCTTCGACATGAGTGATGCGGGGCAGGCCGGTCGCGATCGCTGTCCAGCTCTCGCCGCAATCGGCGCTGCCGAATACCGTGCCGGATGCCGTTCCGAAATAGATCCCGCCGGGCTCCAGCTGATCCGCCGCCATGGATCCCCGAAGCACCGCCGTGAAGCAATTGTCCGGCAGGCCCTTCGTCTTCGGCTCCCACGGCCGCCCGTTCGAGGTCCGATAGACCGCGAGCTTGCCGTCGCGGGGAAAGCGGTAATTGTCGCCATCCAGCGGCACGACGAATACGTTTCCCGATTTCCGGTCCATGACGGACGGAAATCCGAACGAGCAGCGATGCCCGTCGGACAGCTCCGTCACGGGAAGGCCGTCCTCGATGACCGTCCATGTGTCGCCGCCATCGTCGCTGCGATGCACGCCCCTGTGCTCCTGACGGTACAGGGTCGATGCGTTTCGCGGATCGTGCGTCACGCTGTGCACGCATTGACCCGTATCGCCGTTCACGCCGGCGTTCTTGGGGGTCCAGGTCCTGCCCCCGTCGTCCGAGCGGAAGAAACCCGCAGCGGATACCCCAACCCACACCCTTTCGGGGTCTTCCGCATCGGTCAAGATCGTGTGGGCGCCGAGTCCGCCGAACCCGGGCACCCAAGAGCTGCGCGTCGGATGTTCGTTGAAGCCATCGACGGGCTGCCAGGATTCGCCGCGATCGCGGCTGGTGAAAATTCCGGCTTCGGATACGCCCGCGTACAGCGTGCCGTGCGCGAAATGCAGCGTCCATATCTGATCGACAAACCGCCCGCCCTCCTTGAGCACCCCACCGAAATCCATCTGGGACACAATCCGGTGATGCTCGGGATTGCCGCGATCCTCCGGGCGATAGCGCGGTGCGGAGGGCAGCTGCCGCCATTCGCGAAAATCCTCGCTGGTAAAGATCGCCACACCATAGTTGGGACTGTTCACCGCCACATAGACGCGGCCGGAATCGTCTCTGACGCTTGCGGTGACCGGCCAGCCCCGAAGGACAAAATCCTCCCGCCAGGATTTCCGGTCGTCGCTTTGAAGAATGGCGGCGCCTTTGGGAGTTCCTACGACAAGTGTGACGGACACGGTCGTGCTCCTTGCGGATTTCGCCCCCATACTAGCGCGAATAGTGCGGAACCGGCGAGAGAGGGCAGCCTATTTCCGATGCTCCTCGAGGCGGGGCATTATTTCCACGAAATTGCAGGGACGGTGGCGAACATCCAGTTGCCATTTGAGGATTTCATCCCAGCCGTCCTTCACAGCGCCGGGCGACCCGGGGAGCGCAAATAGGTAGGTGCCGCCGGCGACCCCGGCACAGGCGCGGGACTGCAGCGTCGAGGTCCCGATCTTCTTGAAACTGATCTGGTGAAACACGACGGAAAACCCGTCGATCTCCTTCTCAAAGACCGATCGGAACGCTTCCACCGTGACGTCTCGTCCCGTCAGCCCGGTTCCTCCCGTGGAGATCACGACGTCGATCGCCGGGTCGGCGATCCACGAGCGCAGGCATTTCGAGATTTCGTCCCGGTCGTCCCTGATCAGCGCGCGCGCCGCCAGAACATGTCCGGCGTCGGCGATCCTTTCCGCGAGGATATCTCCCGACGTGTCGTTGGACGCGCTGCGCGTATCCGACACTGTCATGATGGCGATCCGAACAGGCACAAACGCGCGGTGTTCGTCAATCGGAAGCGAGTGCATTGACATCCTCCGGGAAGTTGGCCGGGCGCGGCGGAACCACGGAAGAGCGCGCCGCCGGAAGCGCCGGCTTGTAGATGGGCCATTCGCCGGACGCCGCTTCCGTCAAGGTGGGCGCGTCCAGTCCCAGCCGCCTCCTGTACATCCAGTGATAGGTGAGAACGCGCTTCACATACAGCCGTGTCTCCGGCGACCGCATGCTCTCTATGAAGAGGAGGGCGTCGTTTTCCTTTCCCTCCCTTGCTGCCATCCAGTTGGACACTTTGCCGATGCCCGCGTTGTAGGCAGCACACAGTTCGACCAGATTGCCGTTGTAGGTATCCAGCAATTCGGCCAGGTAGCGCTGTCCGAGCGTCATGTTGTATTCCGGATCGGTCAGTGGGGCCGGCGCATCGCCACCCGCGATATGGGCGGCCGTTCCGGGCATCAGCTGCATGAGGCCGCGCGCGCCCGCCGCGGATACGGCGTCCGCATGAAAGCGGCTTTCGGCCCGGGCAATTGCAAGCACCAGCGAGGGGTCGATCGCGTAGCCGCCCTGAGGCCTGTATCGCGGCAGCGGAAACAGTCCCGTCAGCAGGAGCCCATTCGACGCGCTCGTCTCGCTTGCCCGAAGTTCCAGGTTGTACGCGCCCAGCTTTTCCGCCAGCGCGGCAAAGGCGGGATCGAGCCTGGCGTCGATAAGTCCGAAGCTGCGCGTCAGTTCCTTTTCCACAAATTCCGACTCGCCGGATTGCCAAAGCGCAACGGCGCGATGCGCGGCGGGAAGTTGCATGAGTTGGGAAAAGGTCGAGTCGTCGAAAACGGGCTCGGAGAACCCGCTTTGCGTGTCTTTGCCCAGCAGCTGTTCGGCGAGGAGCCCGTAGAACGTCGGCTGTTCCGACGCAGCGATCGTGAGCAGCGTCACAACGCGGTTCGGCTCGCCGGCCCGCATATGCGCGCGTGCCGCCCAGAACGATGCCGCTGCCCGCACCCAGTTGGGTACCGAGCCGACCTGCGCCAGTTCTTCGAAGTGCTGTGCCGCCTCGTGAAACAAGCCCAGCCGAAATGCGGAAAGCCCGGCATTCCAGTCCAGAAGCGGCGCCGACCGCCGGTCAGCGTCCGCGACCCCCGCCGCGAGGTCGTACGCCTTCCGGTCCATGCCTTCCGCAAAATAGGATGCGGCGATGCGCTGCGACAGGCGCGCAATGTCCGAACCGGGCGCGAGGTTGCCGCCGTTCAGCGTTTGCAGGAGCGACATTGCCTGATCGGGCGAATCCGAACGGATATAGGCGTTGATCCGGTCCTGAATCGCTCGCGCCGCGTCCGATTCGAGAGGCGGGTCGGGCAGGTCGACGTCCTCGTAGCCGCCGCCCCTCACGCGCGGCATGGGTGCCGGCGCTGGAATATTCGTGACCTCGGCGACGAGAATTGTCCTGTGGTGACGGCGGACCTTCCTGGTGGACCGCTTCACCGCGAGACGATAGATGCGATCGGCGACCGCCAGATCGCCATAGCTCTTGAGCCAGTCCACGAGCGCGTTGATCCCCGCCGGCCTGCTATGAGGCGACAGATAGTGCGCGGCCAGAACGTAGCCCTTCAGCGATGTGTCCGTAACGGCGTCGAAGAGCTTCTCGGATTTCTCGAAATTGCCTGCCCGCTCGGCGGCGAATATCTCGCGGTAGCGCTGGGCGTCGTCCGGAGAGAGAATTGCGGGAGAAGGCGAAGTGTCGGCAGGCAAGGTGAACGCCTCTTCGGCGGCGGCGGTTCCCGCCCCGAACACAGCGAAGGCAAGAAGAAGACCGAATAGGTTGCGGGTGCGCGTCATCCGAGAGTTCGTGCTGTCGTGGGGGCTAGGTCGTGGCGGCTCTGGTTTCCGGCAGGCGCAATTCGATCATTTTCCGTTCCACCGCCTGCAAATCCCTCCAGACGAGATTTTTATGCGACGGCTGTCGCAGCAGGTAGGCGGGATGCAGGGTCGGCATCGCAGGCACCATCGTGCCCGAGACGTTGTATTCGAGCCACTGTCCCCGTGTCTTCAGGATTCCCTCGCTTTTCCCCATGACATGCCGTACCGCCACCGCGCCGAGAAGGATCAGCAGCGCGGGATTCGCAAGTTCGATGTGGCGCCGGAGGAAAGGCATGCACATTGCCACCTCTTCGGGCGACGGATCGCGATTGCCCGGGGGCCGCCAGTTGATGACATTCGTAATGTAGGCTCGGGTCCGGTCGAGATCGATCGCCGCCAGCATCTTGTCCAGGAGCTTTCCGGCCCGGCCGACGAAAGGTAGACCCTGGCGATCCTCGTCGCGTCCGGGCGCCTCTCCGATCACCATGATGCGGCTCTCCGGATTTCCGTCCGCAAAAACGGTCGACGTCGCAGTACGCTTGAGGGAAATTCCGTCGAACGTCTCGAGTGCCGCCCGCAATTCCGCAAGAGTCCGGCACGCTCGTGCCAGATCGATTGCGCCGCCAACCGAATCCGACTCCGAGACGGGGCTCCGGAACCTGTCCGGTTGGGAAATGGGGGCGGAGGGCACGGCTGGCCGCGGCGGCGAATGCGGATCTTGCGCGCCGAACCTATTGAGGGGCGCATCGCCGATGGCTTCGTCCGCTCCGGCTTCCACCAGCCAAGCAAGTGTCGCCAGCGCCTCGACTTCTGTCGTTGTCATCCTTGTCTGTTCCTCAAGCGGAACCGAACCGCAGCGTAGCGGGTGGCGGGGGGGATTGCATCCGGCAAATGCCCGGCTCCATAACCGTGCAGGCAGGGAACCTGGGACCCATCATGGCGGAAACCGTCGAACGCGAAAGCATGGAATACGATGTCGTCATCGTGGGCGGCGGCCCGGCCGGGCTTTGCGCGGCGATACGGCTGAAGGAGCTTGCCCTTCAAAACGGTCGGGAAGTTTCGGTTTGCGTGTTGGAAAAAGGATCCGAGATCGGCGCGCACATACTTTCGGGTGCCGTTCTCGATCCGATCGCGCTCAACGAGCTGATGCCGGACTGGAAGGAAAAGGGCGCGCCCATTGATACGCCGGTCACGGACGACCGGTTCTACTTCCTCGGTCCGGCGGGAAGCATACGCTTGCCGAACTTCGCCATCCCTCCGCTTATGAGCAACCACGGCAACTATGTCGTCAGCCTCGGCAATGTTTGCCGCTGGCTCGCAAGCCAGGCCGAGGCGCTCGGTGTCGAGATCTATCCCGGCTTCCCTGCTGCCGACATCGTCTTCGGGAAAAATGGCGAAGTCAGGGGCGTCGTGACGGGCGACCTCGGCGTGGCGCGCGATGGGCATCACAAGGACACCTATGCGGCGGGAATGAACCTGTTCGGCAAGTACACCCTGTTCGCGGAAGGCGCGCGCGGCTCGCTTACCAAGCGCCTGGGCAAGAGGTTCGGGCTGCACGAGGGACGCGATTTTCAAAAGTTCGGAATCGGTCTGAAGGAACTCTGGGAACTGGCTCCGGAGCGCCACGAGCGCGGTCTTGTGGTGCATACGATCGGTTGGCCGCTGGGCAATTCCACGGGCGGCGGGCTGTTCATGTATCACTGGGGCGAGCGCTATTGCTCGATCGGCTTCGTGGTCCATCTCAACTATTCGAATCCCTACCTTTCGCCCTTCGACGAGTTCCAGCGCGTCAAGCACCATCCCGCCATTCGCCGATATCTCGAAGGCGGCAAGCGCGTCTCCTACGGCGCGCGCGCGTTGACGGAGGGAGGCTTGCAGTCGGTTCCGAAGCTCGCGTTCCCCGGGGGAGCGCTGATCGGCTGCTGCGCCGGCTTCATGAACGTTCCGCGGATAAAAGGCAGCCACAACGCCATGAAAACCGGCATGCTTGCGGCGGAAGCGGTTTTCGAGGCCCTCGCCGACGGACGTTCGGGCGACACGATCGACGCATACGAGGCGGCATATCGGTCGAGCCATGTCTACAAGGACCTCCGGCGCGTAAGGAATGTGAAACCGCTGTGGTCGAAGCTCGGCACCCTGGCAGGAGTGCCCGCGGCCGCGGTCGACATGTGGACCAACAATCTTTTCGGGTTCAGCTTTCTGGGTACGCTGGCGCACGGCAAACCGGACTACGCCACCTTGAAACCCGCATCGAAGTCCAAGCCGGTGAACTATCCGAAACCGGACGGCGTGATCAGCTTCGACAAGCTTTCATCCGTCTTCCTGTCGAATACGAACCATGAGGAAGATCAGCCGGTTCACCTTGTTCTCAAGGATCCGACGATTCCGATCCGGGTAAACCTTCCCGAATATGCCGAACCCGCGCAGCGCTATTGCCCGGCAGGTGTTTACGAGGTTGTTACGGATGTTTCAGGCCCACGCTTCCAGATCAACGCGCAGAACTGTGTCCACTGCAAGACTTGCGATATAAAGGACCCCGCCCAGAACATCACCTGGGTCACGCCGGAAGGCGGAGGCGGACCGAACTACTCGAACATGTAGGGAGCATGGCGTTGCACAAAGCCTGGTTTCTGCTGGCAGCCGCGGCATCGGCGCTTCTCGCGGCGTGCTCGGGGGCTGGCGCGGTCGCTTCCACGAGCGACGCACGCAGCTTTGGCGCCTATCTCTCGGGCCGCTTTGCGGCGGACGAACACGACATATCCGATGCGGCGAAATTCTACGGCACGACGCTCGATCACGAGCCCGGCGACTCCACGCTGCAGACTCTGACTTTCTTTTACGCGGCAAGCTCGGGCGACATCGACGGTGCGGCGCGGCTGGCACGACGGATCGTTGCGGCTACGCCCGATCATCCCGCATCGCGGCTCGTTCTTGCGGTGTCCGACCTGAAGCGCGACGATTACAAATCCGCCCGCGAAGACATTTCGAAATCGCTGAAGGGCGGATTCACCACAATCACGATCGATCTCATAGATGCCTGGGCTGCAGCCGGGGCAAAGGATCTCGACGGCGCGGCGGCCGACATCAAGGAGCTCCGGTCCGAGAGCGGCATGGATGCGCTGGCGGGCTTCCATCAAGCGCTTATCCTCGACTATCTCGGCCAGAACAGGGCGGCGGACCAGGCCTATTCCGAGGCCATCAAATCGGACGGCCCATCGCCGCGGCTCGTCAATGCATATGGGCGCTTCCTCGAGCGCAGCGACCGCACCGATGAGGCCAAAGCCCTGTATGGGCGGATCGCTTCCAATGCGTCTTTGGCCCCTGTCGTCTCGGCCGGTCTTGCGCGCATCGCCGCCCGCGAAAAGCCGGAGCGGCTCGTTGGAAGCCCCCAGGAAGGTGCGGCGGAAGCGCTGTTCGCCATCGCCGCGTCGCTCACGGAAGAATCGAGCATCGATGTTTCGATACTCTATCTTCAGCTTGCTCTGAGCCTTCGCCCGGACTTCGATCTCGCGAACATCCTGCTCGGCGACCGAATGGAGCGGCTCGAGAAATACGAGGCGGCCATCGACAGCTACCGGAAGGTGGATCGCAGCTCTCCCTACTTTCGGATGGCTGCCGTCCAGATCGCGACGGACATGGCGAGACTGGGGCATACCGATGACGCGATTGCGCAGCTGAAGGACATCGCCAGGAACGCGCCCGGCGATGTTGAGGCGTGGACTGCGCTGGGGGATGCCTATCGCGCTGCCGGAAATTTCCCCGATGCCTCTGCTTCATACGACAACGCCATTTCGGCCACCTCGGCCGCAGGCCCACTTCAGAAGCGCGATTGGCCGCTCTTCTACGCCCGCGCGATAGCACGGGACCGTTCGCACAATTGGGCGGGGGCCGAAGCCGACTTGCAGCAGGCGCTCAAGCTCAGTCCCGACGAGCCGCAGGCGCTCAACTACCTGGGCTACAGCTGGGTCGAGCAAAGGCGCAATGTCTCCCAGGCGCTTGCAATGCTCGAGAAGGCACGGTCCCTCAAACCCTATGACGGTTTCATCGTCGACAGCGTGGGCTGGGCCTACTACCGGCTTGGCCGCTACAACGACGCTGCCAGGACGCTTGGGGACGCAATTCTCCTGGTTCCGGGCGACCCCACCATCAACGATCACTATGGCGACGCGCTGTGGAAGATCGGTCGCAAGCTCGATGCGCGGTTTCAATGGAGTCATGCGCTGGCCTTCGGACCGGAAGCCGACCAGAAAACCGAAATCGAAAAGAAATTGCAGATGGCCGGCGGTGAATAACAGGCCGGCAAGTCTGTCCACGGTCGCGCCGGCGAAAATAAATCTCTTCCTTCATGCCGGAGAAAAGCGCGCAGACGGCTTTCATGAACTCCTGAGCCTTGCGGTGTTCACGGAAGCCGGAGACGAACTTCGATTCGATCCCTGCGACGATCTCACGCTCGAGATCGCCGGGCCGTTTTCCGCGGGGCTCTCCAATGGCGAGGACAACCTGATCCTGCGCGCGGCGCGCGCCCTTTCGGCCGAGACAGGAATTCGCAGGGGTGCCGCGATCCGTCTGCAAAAGAACCTTCCTGTTGCATCCGGGATTGGCGGTGGATCGTCGGATGCCGCAGCGGCCCTGCGCGGGCTGGCGCGGCTCTGGAATATCGACATTTCCGAAGCGGAACTCCATTCGCTCGCGGCAGGCCTGGGGTCCGATGTGCCGGTCTGTCTGTCCGGCCGTCCGGCGTGGATGTCCGGGCGCGGGGAGCGCCTCCTGGATGCCCCGCCGTTGCCCGGGATGTGGCTGGTTCTGGTCAATCCCCGTGTCGCGGTACCGACAGGCGCGGTTTTCGCAGGTTTGACGGCGCGCCGCGGTACGAAATTGCTGCTTCCCGCTTCCTTCGGGGATCTGCCCGGCCTGATCGGGTTCCTTGCGTCGACGGGAAACGATCTCGAGGCGCCCGCCTGCGAAATCGCGCCCGTCATAAGGGAGGTTCTGACCTCCTTGAAGACCGCGCCCGGCGTCCTGTTTTCACGGATGTCCGGCAGCGGCGCCACGTGCTTCGCAATATTCGACCGAAGGACAGCCGCCCGCGAGCTCGTGGCTCATCTGAGGCAACGGACCGATTGGTGGGTCTGCGAAACGGCGCTGAGCCCGCCGCGTCAATAGGCGCGTTCGACGCAAAAATCCGCGATGTCCCGGAGTACGCTTCGGATTTCGCAATCGTCCAGCGGCGATAGGGACAGCTTTGCGAGGTCCGCATAGTGGCGCGCGCGCGCCATCGTGTCGCTGATCGCCCCCGTCTGTTCCACGAGCGTGATGGCCCGATCGAGATCGCTCTCGCTTTGCGGACCCGTTTCGATGGCCCGTCTCCAGAATTTGCGGGAAGCGTCGTCGGCCCGGATATGCGCGAGAATCAGAGGGAGCGTCACCTTGGCCTCGCGAAAATCGTCTCCGACCGATTTCCCCATCAGTGCCTGCCGGCCGGAATAGTCCAGCGCATCGTCGACGAGCTGGAATGCGATGCCCAAATTCTGGCCGTAGGCGTGCATCGCCTCAATCGATCCCCGCGAATGGCCGGAAACGACAGCTCCGGCTTCGGCGGCGGCCGCGAACAGTGCCGCCGTCTTGGCGCTTACCACCCGCAGGTAATCCTCTTCCGTGATCGAAAGATTGCTCGTGGACTTCAGTTGCATGACTTCGCCCTCGGCAATGACCGCCGAAGCGCCGGCGAGAATGCCCAGTACGACGACGCTTTCGGTCTCGACCATAAGCTGGAAGGCGCGGCTGAACAGGAAATCGCCTACTAGCACGCTCGGCTTGTTGCCCCAGACGATGTTCGCCGAGACCTTCCCGCGGCGCAGGGAGCTTTCGTCGACAACGTCATCGTGCAACAGCGTGGCTGTGTGAATGAATTCCACGGCGGCCGCGAGCTTGACGTGGTTGGCACCGGAATATCCACCGTACCGCGCGGCGGCGAGGGTCAGCAGCGGACGCAGCCGCTTGCCGCCTGAATCGATCAGATGCCGGGAAAGGTCTGGGATGAGCGCGACCGTACTGCCCATGCGCTCGTGAATGAGCCTGTCGACGAGAAGCATGTCGCTTGCCACGAGCGAATGCAGACGCTCGACGGGAGAAACTACGGCGGTCCGCTCGTCAGTGCTGAGCATGGATATTCAGGGTCCTTGCCCCGCCCACGGGGGCCTGCGAGATTAGGCGGTACCGGTCCACGGTCAAGCGGCCGCCTGCACAGTCCGAAGGATAACCCATGCGCGTTCTTCTCAAAACCAACAACCCGGTGCAGTTGAATTTCGCCCAAACCCTGCTCCGGGACGCAGGAATAGATACTTTGGTGTTCGACGAACAGATGAGCGTCATGGAAGGCAGCATAGGCATTTTGCCGCGACGTCTCATGGTGGGCGAGGGGGACTTTGCGGCCGCCCGGAACATTTTGCGGGAACAGATTCCGGACGCGACGATAGAGAAATGACCGCGCCGTCCGAGGACCGGTTCCTGGACGGCCGTGTCCGGGTCCGGCAGTTCCGGGACGGATTTCGTGCAGGTCTGGACGCGGTCATGCTCGCCGCCGCCGTCCCGGCGGGTACAGGGGATGAGGTCCTGGAATTGGGGGTCGGCAGCGGGGTCGCGAGCCTTTGCCTGGCCGCGCGCGTGAGGGGCGCTTCCGTCACCGGCGTCGAGATCGACCCCAGGCTTGCCGCGCTGGCGAACGAGAATGCGGCAGCAAACGGGATGAAGGCGCGGGTTCGGTTCGTCGAGGCGGATATCTTCGCCCTGCCGCGAGCGTGGCGGCGCGAATTTTCCCATGTCATGTGCAACCCGCCGTTCCACGACGCCGAAGGGAGGAAATCTCCCAGCCTACGCCGCGACGCCTCCCTGCGGGACAGGGGTACGCTCGGGCTCTGGATGGACATTGGGCTGAAGCGCGTTGCCAGCGGCGGCACGTTCACGACCATCGTTTCCTCCAGCCGGCTGGGCCAGGTGCTTTCGCACCTGCCGGACAAAGGCGTGACGATCTGTCCCCTCTGGCCCGACGGCAGAGGTCCGGCAAAAAGGGTCATACTTCAGGCGAAGAAGGCGAGCCGCTCGCATATGGTTCTATTGCAGGGCCTTGTGCTGCATGCCGGGGACGGTTCTTACACCCCGGCCGCGAACGCGGTGCTGCGCGGCGGCGCCGCTCTCGGGATGAAACCCTAGTTCGCGGCGCGAGGCAGGAATGCAAATCGATCCCGGTTTTTGCGAAGGAGCTTCCGCTCGGGAAATGCCCGCAATTTGGCAGCCGGGGACGAGGATTTTCATGCTATGGAGCACACGCGCCGCGATGCTGGTGTTCCCTGCGAAATGAACGATCGGACCATAGCGAGCAAGGTTCCCGCAATCACGCTGGGATTCTGGATCATCAAGATCCTGGCGACGACTCTTGGCGAGACCGGGGGAGACACGATCACGATGTCGTGGCTCGGCGAGACCACAAGCACGGCATCCGGCTATGGCTATCTGATTGGAACGGTCCTCGTGGCCGCACCTTTCGCGATCCTGGTGGCGGCGCAGATTGCCGCGCGGAAGTTCCATCCGTATCTGTACTGGACGGCCATTGTGGCTTCCACGATGCTCGGCACCACGCTGGCCGATCTCGCCGACAGGTCCCTGGGAATCGGCTACGCAGGCGGAACGGCGGTACTGGCGGTCTGCGCCCTGTCGACGCTTGCGCTCTGGCACCGTGTCGAGGGGACGATTGCGGTCAACACGGTCAATACGCCGCGCGTCGAGATTTTCTACTGGGCGGCGATAACGTTTTCCCAAACGCTTGGCACCGCGCTGGGCGATTGGATGGCGGACGACGCCGGCGTGGGATTTCTGGGCGGCGCGCTCGTATTCGCGGCCGCTCTGGCGGTCGTGGCGCTTCTCTATTTTCGAACCCGGGTTTCGCGCGTTGCCCTGTTCTGGGCTGCCTTCATCCTCACCCGGCCGCTTGGTGCGACCGTCGGCGATTTTCTCGACAAGCCCCATAGCGAAGGCGGGCTGGCGCTCAGCCGTGCGATCGCGTCGCTGGTCCTGATCGCTACAATCGTCGCCTTGATCCGGCTGTTGCCGCAAAAACCGGGGACGCACGATCTGGCCGCGGAAGAGGCGGCCTGACCCTCCTTGTCCGCACCGGTTGGCGCCTATAGGTTCCCGCCTCTCCAGGGATCGATCCGACTCGTGGCCAAGGCAAAGACATTTCAGGACCTTATCCTGACGCTCCAGAACTACTGGGCCGGGCAGGGCTGTCTCATACTTCAGCCCTACGACAGCGAGATGGGCGCCGGCACCTTTCACCCCGCCACGACGCTGCGCGCCCTGGGGCCGAGACCGTGGCGCGCGGCCTATGTTCAGCCGTCGCGGCGGCCGAAGGATGGCCGCTACGGAGAAAATCCGAACCGCCTTCAGCACTACTATCAGTTCCAGGTGATCCTGAAGCCGGCCCCGCGCGACGTGCTCGATCTCTATTTGGGCAGCGTGCGCGCCATCGGGCTGGACCCGGCGCTCCACGACATCCGGTTTGTGGAGGACGACTGGGAGAGCCCCACGCTCGGCGCGTGGGGGCTCGGCTGGGAAGTGTGGTGCGACGGAATGGAAATCACACAGTTCACCTATTTCCAGCAGGTGGGCGGTATCGACTGCGATCCCGTCAGCGCGGAGATAACCTACGGCCTCGAGCGGCTGGCGATGTATGTGCAGAATGTCGAGTTCGTCTACGATCTCGCCTACAACGACCGGTTCCGCTATGGCGAGGTGTTTCACCAGAACGAAATCGAGCAATCGGCCTACAATTTCGAACGCGCCGACACGGAGATCCTTTTTCGCCATTTCAAGGACGCGGAAAGGCAATGCATGGAGCTGCTCGACGGCGGCACGAAGCTTCCATTGCCGGCCTACGATCAGTGCATCAAGGCGAGCCACGCGTTCAATCTGCTGGACGCACGCGGCGTCATCAGCGTCACGGAACGCGCCGCCTATATCGCCCGCGTGCGCGCGCTGGCGAAGGCGTGTTGCGAGGCGTGGCTCGAATCGCCGATGGGCGCGTACAATTCAAGGTCCGCCTGATGCCCGATTTCCTGCTCGAACTTCTTTCGGAAGAAATCCCCGCCCGCATGCAGCAGCAGGCGGCGAGGGATCTGGAGCGTCTCGTGGTCGGCGCACTGAGCGATCGCGGCCTGATGTTCGAGGGCGTTCGCGCGTTCGCCGGGCCGCGGCGGCTTTCGCTTGCGATTGCCGGATTGCCCGCGAGGCAGCCCGACGTCAGCGAAGAGCTCAAAGGCCCGAAGCTCGATGCGCCGCAGGCCGCGCTCGACGGATTCCTGCGCAAGACGGGACTCACCAGGGACCAGCTCAAGATCGAGAAGACGCCGAAGGGCGAGGTCTATCTCGCGGTGATCGAACGCGCGGGCCGCGCGACGGCGGAGGTGCTCGGCGAAATCCTGCCCGAGTGTTTCGCGAAACTGCCGTGGCCGAAATCGATGCGATTTCCGGGCAGCGCCGTGCGCTGGGTACGTCCCCTGCACGGCATCGTTTGCACGTTCGACGGCGAGATCGTGCCGTTCGAATTTGCCGGCGTGCAGAGCGGCAACACGACGAAGGGTCATCGCTTTCTTTCGAGCGGGCCGATCGAAGTGCGCCGCTACGACGACTATGTCGAGAAGCTGCGCAAGGCGCATGTCGTCCTCGACGCCGATGAGCGCAAGGCGATCGTCTTCGAGGCGGTGAAATCCGCCGCGTTCGTGCACGGGCTGGAAATGATTCCGGACGAGGGGCTTCTCGACGAGGTTGCGGGCCTCGCCGAATGGCCGGTGGTGCTCATCGGCGCGATCCAGGACGAATTCATGGACGTGCCGCCGGAGATCCTCCAGACCTCCATGCGCACGCATCAGAAATATTTCTCCCTGCGCGATCCCAAGACCGGGAAGATGGCGAACCGCTTCGCACTCGTCGCCAACATGATCGCCGACGACGGCGGCCGCGAGATCGTCGCCGGCAACGAGCGTGTCTTGCGCGCGCGCCTGAGCGACGCCAAGTTCTTCTGGGACCAGGATCGTAAGACGAAGCTCGAAGATCGAGTGGACGATCTGAAGAACATCGTCTTCCACGCCAAACTCGGCACACAGTATGAGCGCGTCGAACGCATCGTCGCGCTGGCCGGCGAGATCGCCGCAAAAATCGGTGCCGATGTCGAGAAGGCCAAGCGCGCCGCGCTTCTCTGCAAGGCCGATCTGACGAGCGGCGTCGTCGGCGAATTCCCCGAACTCCAAGGCGTCATGGGCCGCTACTATGCGCTCCACGACGGTGAAGACGCCGAAGTCGCGGATGCCGTCAGAGACCACTACAAGCCAGTTGGTCCGTCAGATGTTGTTCCGACAACTAAGATCTCTATTGCCGTGGCACTGGCCGACAAACTCGATCAAATATGCGGTTTCTTCACGATAGGTGAAAAGCCGACGGGTTCAGGTGATCCATACGCTCTACGTCGCGCAGCGCTCGGTGCGCTTCGGATCGTTCTTGAGAACAGTATTCGCATTGGTCTTGTGGATACGATCAGGCCAAATCTTAAGACGCATATGCGCGCGCAAAATTGGCGCGCGCCGGACGATGTGAAGGCTGAAACTGCAAAGTATCTCATTTCTACTGGGCGTGGAGGGCATGGCAATATCGTTCTGACGAGTCTCGGGGAACAACAAGACTTTGCGCTTTCTTCTGCGTGGCAATCTACGCCGGGCGCGGAGATCATGGTGTTCCTTGCAGATCGTCTGAAAGTCGCGCTCCGCGAAAAGGGTACGCGGCACGATCTGATCGATGCGGTGTTCTCGCTCGGCAACGAGGACGATCTCGTGCGGCTGGTTGCGCGGGTCGAGGCGTTGCAGTCGTTCCTGAAGACGGACGAAGGCGCGAATTTGCTCGCGGGGTACAAGCGGGCGGCCAATATCCTCAAGGCCGAGGAGAAGAAGGACAAGACGACGTTCGATGGCGAGCCGGATGCAGGCCTGCTCGTGCTGCCGGAAGAGAAGGCGCTTGCCGGGGCGCTGGCGTCGGCTTCGAAATCCATCGCCGCCGATGTCGCCGCCGAGAAATTCGTCGAAGCGATGGGCGTGATGGCGAAATTGCGCGCACCGGTCGATGCGTTCTTCGACAAGGTGACGGTCAACGACAAGGACGCGACGCTGCGCGAGAACCGGCTGAAGCTGCTCGCCCGGCTGAGATCGACGCTCCACCTCGTGGCGGATTTCTCGAAGATCGAGGGGTGACGCTTCGCGTCGGAAATCAGAACTCGGAAGCCAGAAACCGGAAAGCATTCTGATTTCCGGCTTCCGTCTTCCGATTTCCGCTTCCGGCATTGCCGGAAGCTACGCTCCCGTCTTCTCGGTGGTGGGGTCGATCATCTTGCGGATTTCGGTGATCTTGTTGGCGGGGAAGCCGCTCATTTCCGAATGCTTGCGGATGATGTCCTCGTCCTTGGCGAGATAGACGCAGAATGTCTTGTCGCCCGCCACGTAGCTCTCCTGCCACTGGATGTCGGGACCGAGTTGCGCCAACACCTCGTTCGACTTTGCCGCGGCTCCCTTGAGCTGCTCGCGTTCGAAAGAACCGACAGCCGGGATGTCACGTTCAATGATGAATTTGCGCAGGGCCATTAAGTGTCTCCTTGTGACGATGAAGGGAAGATAGTTTCGATCGGGAGCGCTGACCAGTGTGAGAGAACCTTCGCATGGCTGGGATGCGCTTTACAACGTCATTGCAAAGCTCACGCCGCCGGCCAGAAAAAGCCCACCCACATTCCGCCGAGGACGATGTTGCTCAACGCGAACGGCACCAGGCGGTGGTTGACGTTGTTGTAGGTCAGGTGGATGAGCGTATGCACGGCCCGGAGCGCCACATAGACCCAGGCAAGCGTCAGGAAGCCCTCGTTCACCTGCGCCTTCACGAACAGCGCCAGACAGATCACATAGAAGAGCATCGGCATTTCGAGCAGGTTCATGAGCGCCCTGTTCGGTATCGAAACGTCGGGCGGCACATTCGCGGATTCGCCCAGCCTGAAATCCTCCGCCACGATGCGGCCCGCAAAGCCGGCGCGGAATCTCTTGACCGGAATCATCAGCAGCACCGCAAAGGTCAGTAGAACCAATGCGCCCATCGGCGCGAAAATCGCGTCCTGCTGCATGCCGTTCTCCCTTGCCCGCGCGCCATATTAGCGGGATTCCGTTGGCAGGGCGCCAGCCGCCATGACACATTGGACCTGGAATTCGCTGGAAGTTCACATGAGCAAATGGGTCTACGAATTCGGGGCGGGCTCCGCCGAGGGCAAGGCGGGCATGAAGGAGCTCCTTGGCGGGAAAGGGGCCAATCTCGCGGAAATGTGCAACCTCGGGCTGCCCGTTCCGCCGGGCTTCACGATCACGACCGAGGTGTGCACCTGGCATGCGGCGCGAAGCGGAAGCTATCCGCCGGATCTGAAGGAAGCCGTCGACGCCGCCATGGCCCGTGTCGGCGCTACGGCCGGCGGGGCATTTGGCGATGCCGGCCGGCCTCTGCTGGTTTCCGTCCGTTCGGGCGCGCGGGCCTCGATGCCCGGAATGATGGACACCGTCCTCAACCTTGGGCTCAACGCCGATACGGCGGAAGGCCTGGCGAGGCTGAGCGGCGATGCGCGCTTCGCCTACGATTCCTATCGCCGGTTCATACAGATGTATTCCAACGTCGTGCTCGGCGTCGCACACGGGACGTTTGAAGAGATTCTCGACGCGCAGAAGGAGGACAAGGGCGTCGACCTGGATACCGATCTCGATGCCGCCGACCTGAAGCGGATTGCGGGTCTGTTCCGGGACGAGGTGCGGAACCAGCTCGGCAAGCCGTTTCCCGAGGATGTGCAGGAACAGCTCTGGGGCGCCATCGGCGCCGTATTCGGCTCCTGGCAGTCGGCGCGCGCACGGACCTACCGGCGCCTGCACGGCATACCCGAAGACTGGGGCACGGCAGTGAACGTGCAGGCCATGGTGTTCGGGAACCGGGGATCGACTTCGGCCACCGGCGTCGCCTTCACCCGGGATCCTGCGACGGGAGAAAAGCTGCTCTACGGAGAATTCCTGATCAATGCCCAGGGCGAGGATGTCGTGGCCGGCATCCGGACGCCGCAACCCATTTCCAGGATCGTGCGGGAGAGGCAAGGCGGAAAGAAGCCCTCCATGGAAGAGGCGATGCCGCAAGCCTATGCCGAGCTCAAATCGATCTGCGAGAAGCTCGAGCTCCACTATCGGGACATGCAGGACGTCGAGTTCACCGTTCAGGAGGGCCGGCTCTTCATGCTCCAGACCCGGACCGGGAAGCGAACGGCGGAGGCCTCTCTCAAGGCGGCGGTCGACATGGTGCGGGAAGGTCTCATCGACAGGCACGAGGCGGTGACCCGGATCGACCCGTTGGCGCTCGACCAGTTGCTGCATCCGACGCTGGATCCGGCCGCGCCCAAGGAGCTGATCGCGACCGGCCTCGGCGCATCGCCGGGTGCCGCCACGGGAGAAGCCGCGTTCACCGCGGACGAGGCCGAGCGCCTCGCGGCCGACGGGCACGAGGTGATCCTCGTGCGGACGGAAACCAGCCCGGAGGACATTCACGGCATGCATGCGGCGCGCGGCGTGCTGACGGCACGCGGCGGCATGACCAGCCACGCGGCGGTCGTCGCGCGCGGAATGGGGCGGCCCTGCGTTTCCGGCGCGGGCACGCTCAAAATCGACCCGCTGGGCGGAACGATGACGGCTGGCGCCGTCACGATCGCGCGCGGCGAAATCCTCACCATCGACGGAACAAGCGGTCAGGTCTTCAAGGGCAGGGTCAGGATGCGGCAGCCGGAACTGACCGGCGATTTCGCGACCCTGATGGGTTGGGCGGATTCCATCCGTACACTGAAGGTCCGCACCAATGCCGATACCCCGGCGGACGCAAGCGCGGCGCGGCGTTTCGGAGCCGAGGGCATCGGGCTCTGCCGCACCGAACACATGTTCTTCGAGCCGGACCGGATCCTGGCGGTGCGCCAGATGATACTCGCGGACGCGAAGGAGGCGCGGGACGCCGCTCTTGCGAAACTGCTTCCGATGCAGCGCGGCGACTTCGAGAAGATCTTCAAGGTCATGAAAGGGCTGCCGGTCACCATCCGGCTGCTCGATCCGCCGCTGCACGAATTCCTGCCGCAGAAGGACGAGGAAATAGCGGAGGTCGCGCGGGCCGCGGGATCCACGCCGGCGAAGCTGCGCGCGCGGCTCATCGCGCTGCACGAGGCCAACCCGATGCTCGGCCATCGCGGCTGCCGCCTGGGCATTACCTTTCCCGAGATCTACGAGATGCAGGCGCGCGCAATTCTCGAGGCGGCGCTGGCCGCCGAGCGCGAGACGGGCGCGCCGGTCCTGCTGGAGATCATGATCCCGCTTGTGGGGTTCAGGAGCGAATTCGACATGCTCAGCGAGCGCATCCGCGGGGTCGCGGAAGCCGTCGGGTCGGAGTGCGGAAAAGTGCCGTCTTTCCTCATCGGAACGATGATCGAATTGCCTCGCGCCGCACTTCGCGCCGGCGAGATCGCGCAGTCGGCGGAGTTCTTTTCGTTCGGAACCAACGACCTGACCCAGACGACGCTCGGTCTGAGCCGCGACGATTCCGGCAGCTTTCTGACCGAATATCTCGCAAAGGGACTCATACCGCGCGATCCTTTCGTCTCCATCGATGTCGACGGCGTGGGCGAGCTGGTCCGCATCGCCGCGGAGCGCGGACGCGCGGCGCGAAGCGGCATCAAGCTCGGTATCTGCGGAGAGCACGGAGGCGATCCGGATTCCATCCGCTTCTGTCATCGGGCAGGACTCGACTACGTGTCCTGCTCGCCGTTCCGCGTTCCGATCGCGCGACTCGCTGCAGCGCAGGCCGCGCTTGCCGGACGCACGGTTGGTGAATGAATCGTTTTATTCTTTATACGGACGATGCAGGAAAACACTGGATTTTCCTGCATAGAATGACGCCGTGTCACGATTGAGGCGATTTTCATTTGACGATTCGCGATTTCGCTGCCAGAAGGCGCGGACTTCGATCGGGGCGGGGACATTTTTCGGAACAGCAACGAAAACGACCTCAAAGCGAAATCCGAACAGAGCCGGTTGCCATGTCGAAATACACAAACGAAGTCCTTTCGCGCTCGGATCGTGTTCTCGGCGCGGCGCTTGCCGTAGTTCTGGCGGCAGCCAGCGCGGCCGTCGGCGCCGCGGCCGCAAGCAATCGTCCGTCTACGGATCATCGTGTCCTTCGCTCCGCCGCGCCGGTTGTCCGTGCGCATGCGGCGGCCGCAAGCGCGCCGGCGGCGGCAAGCGCATCCGTGACGCAGAAGCCCGTGCGTGCCGCCAGCGCCACCGATCTGGCCATGGCGCAGCTGCTGGCGGAACACCGCTGCCTGTCCGAGGTGATGTACTACGAGGCCCGAGGGGAAGGCCGTGCGGGCGAAATGGCCGTTGCGGAGGTCGTATTCCACCGCCTGCGGCACGGCAATTACGGCCATTCCATTTGCGCCGTGGTGTACGAAGGCGCCGGATCGCACGGCTGCCAGTTCTCTTTTGCCTGCAATGGCGAGCTGGCGCAGCGAAAGTCGCCGGGCGCCTGGCGCGCGGCGGAAATCCTCGCGGCACGGATACTTACCGGCCAAACCGCGTTGCGCGACACGACCGGGGATGCGACCCATTTCCATGCCGCCTCCGCCGCGCCCGATTGGGCCGGCAACATGGAGCGGACGGTCCAGATCGGAAACCACGTGTTTTACCGGCGCGTGCGGTCGCGCTCGCTCTAGCGGCCGGCCTGTTTCCCCGAAACGATCCCGCCTGTGAGCGACTGGATGCGCCTGCGCATGCGTTCCGGCGCGAAGCCGACGATGCGGTCGATCCACTGGATCTCGGGCGGCACGTACCAGTGCAGCCTGTCGCTGCCATAGGCTTTCCACACGGCTTCGGCGACGGCGCGGGGCGGCATCAGCCGGAACGGACCCTTCTTCGGCGCATTGGCGAGAAGGGTCTCGGCTTCGTCCGGCGTGCGGCCGTCGGTGCGGTTCGGCGTGTTGCGCAGGATCGCGGTGTCGATCAGGCCGGGCAGGGTATCGGCGGCGCGAATGCCGTGACGCGCGAATTCGACCGACAGCGCCTCCGTCAGCCCCTTCACGGCATGCTTGGTCGCCGAATAGACCGCGAGCCGCGGCATCCCATAGGTGGCGGAGGACGACGACGTCGTGAAGCAGAGCGAATTCTTCGCCGCCTTGAGCAACGGCAGCGCCAGGTAGATGCCCGTCAGCACGCCGACGAAATTCACCTGCACCACGCGCAGAGCCGCCTCGTAGGGCACATCCTCGAAAAAGCCGCTCTCGCCGATTCCGGCATTGTTGAAGAGAATGTCCATCGTGCCGCCGGTTTCCGCGCCGAACGCGGCGATGGCTTGCGCGAAATTTTCCCTGTCCGTCACGTCGAGGCGGCCGGTGAGGCAATTGTCCGCGCCGATCTCCTGCGCCAGCGAGGCCAGCCCCGTCTCGTTCACGTCGAAGGCACCGACGAACCAGCCCTTTCCGGCAAAGAGCGTGGCCGTCGCGCGCCCGATCCCGCTGGCCGCGCCGGTGATGAAGATGGATTTGCGTCCCCGCGCCTTTCCCGCCATCAGAAGTTCACCCGCCGCGAAATCGCGCCGTCCACGAGCAGGTTGACGCCGGTCGTGTACGAGGAGGCGGGGCTGGCGAGGAATACCGCGGCATTCGCGATCTCCTGCGGTGTGGCGCAGCGGCCGGTGGGGTTTCGCGCCACAGCCTGCTTGAAATAGTCCGGCGAATTCTCTTCAACCATGTTCCAGATGCCG
>DASZQP010000012.1:0-1837 GCA_035549575.1 Rhizomicrobium sp. | reverse complement strand
GACGCCCTCGCGCCGCAGATAGCCGAGATGGGTCGCGAGCGGCGCGCCGCGTGCGCTGTGGCGGACGACGCGCGCCTTCACGACGGCGCCGCGCGAGCGCGACGTGATGAGGCGGTTCGCCTGCACCGTGGCGCGCTGGCCGCGGCCAAAGCGGGAACGATGGCCGGACCCGATCGTCCCCTTGCGAGAGACGGAGCCGCCGGCGCGCTGGGCGGCGGCGAGCGCCTGCGCGATGAAGGGCCGTGCCCGCTGCGCACGGGTGGAGCGGATGCGGCCAGGGCGGATGCGAAAGCCGTCCTCGGCGCTCATGGCTGCGGCCCCGCACATCGCGCCAAGCAACGGAATTCATTGCAAAAGTGCCGAAGCCGCAGGCTGCGCCGGGACGGCGCACCTCGCGGTTTCGGCATGCAAGCTATTGAAAAACCACGACCGTCATGGCGCGCACATCGCGCCCCTTTATCCTGCCATCGTGCGGACGTGGTTGCGCCCTCCCGCCTCACCACACGCTCTTGTGCGCTGGGGGTCGCTACATCGCGATTGGGCAACGAGCGCGTCATTGCTGCGGGTCCGGACTCGCTTGCGCGACGAAGAGGCCGGAGGAGCGCGGTGAAAGCGCTGCCGCGTCCCGCGCTCGTGGTGCTGTCGCGTTGTCACCGCGCACGCGCTGGTCTTGCGATGGTTTTGCATTCGGACTGCCGTTCGCGCGCACGACGAACAAAGGAGAGCGAGTCCAGGCGAGCGGATCAGCGGCCGAAATTGTGGTCGCGCGCCCGAGCGGCTTGCCGCCGACAAGGGCCGCCAGCGTCGCGACATAGGCACGCGTCTCCGCCGGCAATGCGCGCCCGCCCGCGAGGTATTGCTCGTACCGCTGCGGGCCGGCATTATACGCCGCGAGGAAGCCCGGCGATCCGTAGCGGTCGTGCATCTCGCGCAGGTACGCGGCACCGGCCAGGATGTTGTCGCGCGGATCGAACGGATCGCGACCGAGACCGTAGCGGGCGCGCAGCTCCGACCAGGTGTCCGGCATGATCTGCATCAGACCCATCGCGCCTTTGCGCGAGACGGCGTGGACATCGCCGGCACTTTCCGCGTCCATGACGGCCCGTATCCAAGCTACGGGCACGCCGAAACGCCGCGCCGCTTCTGCGATATGGTCGGCGATCGGATGGGCTTGCTGAGAGCGCACGTCAGGCGCGTTCTGCGCAAGCGCAACGCCAGTGAGCGGTCCGGCAATCAGCAGGCCGGAAAGGAGAAAAGCGGGGAGACGCCGGGCGAGCGAGCCCCGCCCAGCCGTCTCACTCCGTCGCCGCGAGATCAAGCGGATGACCATCGCGTCAATCCCGCTCGGGGCGCTTTTGAGGGCGGTTCCAGTGCAGGCCCCAGACCGACTTTGCGTCGCCCGACTGAAACAAATTGGCGCGGATCGGCTGGCCGAGCGTCGGGTCGTCGATCTGGACGGAGACGTAATCGCCGGCCTTCTCGCCGGTACGCTTCCAGCCGGCGCCGATCTCAGGCCCGTTGCTGTCGCCGAGAAGGACGCGGTAATCCGGCGCGTTCTCGGCGTCCGAATGTTCGGCCGGGATCAGCACGATCTCGCCGTTCAGCGTGAGCGTGCGGACATGCCCGGCGTAGCCGTTCTTGGTGCGGGTGAACTCTCCGATCTGTGGCATTGAAAGCTCCCTATGTGCGGTGAAGAGGGTGTGCTTGGCGCGCCGTCACCGCGTTGCGGCGCGCCATTGGAAGCGGCCGTCGCCGTCCTCGTCGGTCCACAGCGGGACCGCGCGGCCGATGATCGTGTTCGTGGCGAGCGGGCCGAAGTAGCGGCCGTCCATGCTGT
>DASZQP010000011.1:0-65481 GCA_035549575.1 Rhizomicrobium sp. | reverse complement strand
GTCGGGCGACATCCTCGCGGAGATCGAGACCGACAAGGCGACGATGGAGTTCGAGGCGGTCGATGAGGGCCGCATCGGGAAGATTCTCGTCCCCGAAGGCACCGAGGGCGTAAAGGTCAACGCGCCCATCGCAACGCTGCTCGATGATGGCGAGAAGGCCGATGCGGCGCCGGATATTTCGTCCGCGATGGCGAGCATCAAGGACGCCGTTCGCGCGGAGGCGAAAGCACCGCAAGCTGCAGCACCGGTCCCCCGCACCCCAGCCCCCGATGGGAACGAGGGCGTTTCTTCTGGTTTGCCCAATCCTTCCGTCGCCCCAGCAACGCGGGAAAGAGGGCAGGGTGAGGCGGCGTCTGCAAACTCTCCGTCGGAAAGGATCTTCGCCTCTCCGCTCGCGCGCCGGATCGCGGAGAACAAGGGCATCGATCTTTCGGCCATCGCGGGTTCCGGTCCGCGCGGGCGCATCGTCAAGGCCGATGTCGAAGCGGCGAAGGCAGGTGAGGCCAAACCCGCCGCGAAGGCGCCTGCTGCCGCGATCCCTGCGAAAGCTGCCGAGGCCGCGCCGCCCATCGCCGGCATCGCGCCGCTTCCCGATGCAAGGCTGTTCTTCAAGCCCGGGGACTACGACGAGATTCCCCACGATTCGATGCGCAAGGCGATCGCCAAGCGGCTTACCTCATCCAAGACCCTCATTCCCCATTTCTACCTGACCGTCGATTGCGAGATCGACGGTCTTCTCGCGGCGCGCGCGCGGCTCAACGAACAGGCGCCGAAGTCCGGCGACGGCGCCTTCAAGCTTTCGGTCAACGATTTCGTCGTTAAGGCCGCGGCGCTTGCGCTGATGCGCGTGCCGGAGGTGAACGCGAGCTGGACCGATACCGCAATCCTGCGTCACAGGCACGCCGATGTGGGCGTGGCGGTGGCGCTGGATTTCGGGCTCATAACGCCGATCGTGTTCCGCGCCGAGGAAAAGGGTCTCGCCGTCATCTCGAACGAGATCAAGTCGCTCGCGGAGCGCGCGCGCGCCAGGAAGCTCAAGCCGTCGGAGTTCGAAGGCGGCGGCTTCGCCGTGTCGAATCTCGGGATGTACGGAATCCGGGAGTTCACCGGGGTGATAAATCCGCCCCACGCCGCGATTTTGGCGGTCGGCGCCGGCGAACGGCGGCCGGTCGTCCGGGGAACCGGCGTCGAGACCGCAACGGTAATGACGGTCACCATGTCGTGCGACCACCGTGTTATCGACGGCGCGACCGGCGCGCGTTTCCTGCAGGCCTTCAGGCTCTTTGTCGAGGAACCGGCCGCGATGCTGCTATAAGCAGGCTAGGGGCTGACATGGACGATTTCGGAGCCATCCTTGAGACCGGCGGAGCGGCAGCGGTGGAAATCGCGGCCACCTCGCTGGCGGAGCGCGGCGCGAGGGTGCCCCCCTGCCCGAATTGCGGCAAGCCGATGATCGGCGCCTATTGCGCGGTCTGCGGGCAGGAACGCGACACCCATCGCCGGTCCGTATGGGGGCTCGTCAAGGTCCTGATCGAGGACATCGCCAGCTTCGACAGCCGCATCATGCGGACGGGCTGGGCGCTTCTCGCCCGCCCCGGCGAGCTCGCCCGCGCCTTCCGCGAGGGCCGCACGCAGCGCTATCTGCCGGCGCTGCGCCTCTATCTCTTCACCTCGCTGATCTTCTTCCTGATCCTGGGCGCCACCAACATCGCGCTCATGCAGTTCATCGTGGTGGCCACGCCGCAGAAGGTGACCTGGATCAAGGGCGAGCCCTACATCCCCAATCCGGCGTACGATACCGAAGACCCCGACACCCATTTCCTCCCGAAGACCGTCAAGATTTCGAAGGAGAAGGCCACGCAGCCGGGCGGGCCTTTCACCTTTTCCAGCAAGATCTATTTCTTCTCCCGCATCGGCGCCTATCACACCACACTTTCGCCCGAGGCGCGCAAGCGTCTCTCGAGGATGAATTTCGACGACGAGATCGACTCCGACTCCAAGGCCACGCCGGCGCAGAAGGCAAAGGCCAAGTCGGAGCTCAACGGCTGGCTCACCCGGCACATTTTCGGCGGCCTGCAGCGCCTGGCCGCCGATCCGGCCGCCCTCAACGGACCGATGACGACCTGGATTCCGCGCGTGCTGTTCCTGCTGATGCCGCTCTACGCCCTGCTGCTCGCCCTTTTCTATATCCGCCAGCGCAGGGATTTCTTCTTCGTCGATCACCTGATCTTCTCGCTCACGATCCACACATTCGGCTTCGTCCTGCTGCTTGCGGCGGCCGGCGCGGCCCAGATTTTTTCGGGCGAGACGGTGGCATGGGGCGCGCTGATGGTGGGCGGCATCTATGCCCTCATTGCCACGCGGAACTTCTACCGGCAGAACTGGTTCTGGACGGCGGTCAAGTTCGCCAGCGTCTCGTTTTTCTATGTATGTTTCTGCGTGCTGCCGGCGCTCGGCATCGTGATCGCGCTCAGCTTCCTGGACGTTTGAGGCCCCCATGGATTCTTTCGATGTCATCGTGATCGGCGGCGGGCCCGGCGGCTATGTCTGCGCCATTCGCTGCGCGCAACTGGGTCTCAGGACCGCGCTTGTGGAGCGCGACAGGCTTGGCGGCATCTGCCTCAACTGGGGCTGCATTCCGACCAAGGCGCTGCTGCGCTCGTCGGAAATCTGGCACATGATGCACAGGCTGAACGAATTCGGATTCAGCGCCGACAACATCGCCTTCGACATCGCAAAGATCGTCGAACGCTCGCGCAAGGTCGCGCAGCAGCTTTCCAGCGGCGTCGCGTTCCTCATGAAGAAACACAAGATCGCGGTGATCGCCGGCCATGCCAGGCTGACCGGTCCGGGACGGATCGTCGCGACCAGGGACGGCAAAGGCGCCGGCTACGAGGCGAAGAACATCGTGCTGGCGACCGGCGCGCGCGCGCGGACCATGCCGGGGCTGGAGCCGGACGGGAAGCTGATCTGGACCTATCGCGAGGCGATGGTGCCGCCTGCGTTCCCGAAATCGCTGCTCGTCATCGGTTCCGGAGCGATCGGCATCGAGTTCGCGAGCTTCTACCGCACCCTCGGCGCCGAGGTGACGGTGGTGGAGATTCTCGATCGCATCCTGCCGGTGGAAGACGAGGAAATCTCGGCCTTCGCGCAAAAGGCTTTCGTCAAGCAGGGCATGAGGATCAGAACGGCCACGAGCGTCGAGAGGCTGGACAAGGGCGCCGACAGCGTGACCGCCACGCTGAAGGCAAGAGACGGCAAGACCGAGACTTTGACGGTTGATCGCGCGATCCTTGCGGTCGGCATTGTCGGCAACGTCGAGAATATCGGGCTGGAGCAGGCCGGCGTGAGGATCGAAAGGACGCATGTCGTCGCGGACCGTTGGGGCGGGACCGGCGTTCCGGGGCTCTGGGCCATCGGCGACCTCGTCGGACCACCATGGCTCGCGCACAAGGCGATGCACGAGGGGGTCATCGTCGCGGAGAAAATCGCCGGCGTGCAGGGCGTTCATCCGCTCGACCCCTCCCGCGTGCCCGGCTGCACCTATTGCTGGCCGCAGGTCGCAAGCGTGGGCATGACCGAAGCGGCGGCCCGTGCCGCCGGCCGCAAGGTGAAAGTCGGCCGGTTTCCCTTCATCGGCAACGGCAAGGCGATCGCGCTCGGCGAATCCGAAGGTCTGGTCAAGACGGTGTTCGACGCGGACACGGGCGAGCTGCTGGGCGCGCATATGGTCGGGAGCGAAGTCACCGAACTCATCCAGGGTTACGCGGTCGCGCGTTCGGGCGAATTGACGGACGCGGATCTCGCGCACACGATCTTCCCGCATCCGACCTTGAGCGAAACGATGCACGAGGCCGTTCTCGACGCCGACAAGATGGCGCTGCACATCTGATGCGCCGTCGGCTGGTGATCGTGCTGGCGGCGGTGCCGGCGGCCGCTATTCTGACCCTGGCCGGTCTCGAGATCCTCAACGGCAAGATCGCACTGGTGCGCAACGCGGGCACCGAGAAGATCGGCATCTCCCTGACCGTCAGCAGCGGCAATGCCGTCGAAAGGAGCGAATCGCGCTCCGTGGCCGCGGGCGGCATGGGCTGGATCGCATTTTTTCCCCGCTCCCGAGGATTGCTTCTCCTGCGCTGCGAAAGCGGCCGCCACCGCGCCATCGTGTCGCTCGGAGGCGGCGGTCTGGGGGGCGCGTCGATTTCCAGCCTGAGGCTGAACGGTTGCCAGGGTGTGCTGAGCCGCAGAGGCCTGACGCTGTAGCCGACAGGCAAAAAAGGCCGGCGAAGCGCGCTTGCCTCAGGAACGCGGGCGCAGATATAGGTTGTATGTCGGGTCGTTGCGCGGCGAGATGGAATGAAGCGGATATTGGTGATCGGGGCCGTTTTATTCGGCGTTCCGCTGCTGACTCTGGTGTGGCTCCTGGCCGTCCACGGGAAAGTTCTCGTCGTGAGGAATCCGAACCACAATGCGGTCAGCATCCAGGTAGCGACGCAAAACGACCTCTATACCGAAACGACGGAACCGCGCGCCGTGGGTGCCGGCGCTCTGACCTGGCTCATATTCAAGCCGCAGATCGGCGGCGAATCGGGTCTGCTGTGCACCGGCATGCGCGGCACCACGCGCATTCCGCTCGCGGAGCCGGGACACCCGTTGCCCATGTTTTCCAGAATCACGCTGGATTCCTGCGAGGGCGCCTATGTCCTGCGCATGATCCGTCCGCATCGGCCTGCCGGCGGGGTCCAGCCGCCCCGGCGCCTGAACTAGTTGAGCAGCCGCTTCACATCCTCGGTCATGCCGTCGATATCGTCCGTCGAGGTCGTCACCAGGCGGGCGCGGCCCGAGCGATCGAAGAAGAACACCGAATTGGAATGCATTACTTCATAGGGATGGCCGGGCGTTTCCTTCGTCACCCTGTAGAGCACCCGATAGCGCCTGGTGAGTGCCGCAAGACCGTTCGGCGGCCCGGTGAGGCCATCGACCTGCCTTGCGAAACCCTTGACGTATTTCTCGAGCACGTCGGGCGTGTCGCGATTGGGATCGACACTTACGAACAGCACAGCAACCTCATAGGCGCGCGTGTCTAGGCGGCGCAACAGCTCCGAAAGGTTGGCGAGAGTCGTGGGGCAGACGTCGGGGCAATGGGTGTAGCCGAAATAGAGGATCACGACCCGCCCGCGATAGCTATCCGCCGTGACGATGGCACGGTCGTTGGCGCGCTCCATGCGGAACTGCAGGCGGGGCATGGCGCCGGTGATGTCGGTCATGTGCCAGGGCTTTTCCTCGCCGCAGGCGGCAAGAAAGAGCAAAAGCGCCACTGCAACGAAGCGGCCCGGTCCCTTCATGATTCCCGATTACCACACACCCGCGGTCTTTCGAAACCGCGCGGCTGCGGCCAAAAACCACTGGCCGCGCCGGGGCTTAAGCGCCATTGTCGCGCGCAATGACAGAAGCGGCCGCACAAGACCGGACATTCGCTCGGGATTGGGTGGCCTATTGTGCGCTGCTGGCCGCTGGCGGCGCGCTCTACGCGCTCTGCGCTTTGTTCCCGGCCGATCTCCCCTTCTGGATGCCCTGGGAATTCTCCTGGCCGACCTTTCTGGCAACCGTCCTGTCGCTTGGCTGGTTCGTACGCGGCTATCGGACGCAGCCGGCTGCCGCGCGTCCCGCACGGTGGCGTGTCGCATGCTTCGTCCTTGGCGTCGCGATGGATTATGCGGTCCTCCAGACGCATGTCGACTTCTATGCGCAGCACATGTTCTTCGTTCACCGCTGGGCGCATTTCGTGCTCCATCACGCGGGCGCGTTTCTGATTGCCCTCGGATTCGCGGGGCCCACGATCCGTGCGGGAATGCCGGATTTCCTCGGGCCCGTGGTCGAATCCGCGATCGTGCGCCGCACGGTGGACTTCATGCAGCATCCCCTGGTGGCGCCGGTCCTGTTCGTGGGGCTTCTCTATTTCTGGCTCATTCCACAGATCCACACCCGC
Organism: Rhizomicrobium sp.; assembly: GCA_035549575.1. Lineage (GTDB taxonomy): Bacteria > Pseudomonadota > Alphaproteobacteria > Micropepsales > Micropepsaceae > Rhizomicrobium. The sequence continues at coordinate 59,492 of DASZQP010000011.1, read as the reverse complement.
GTGATGCTGGACGTCAATCTCTACGACATCATGAACTGGACGATGGCGGTGAACGGAATTTTCTTCTGGTCGCTCATCCTCGATCCTCGGCCGAAGCCGCCCGCCAGAATGACGAGCCTGATGCGCGCATTGATGATCCTGCTCATCGAATTGCCGCAAATGCTGCTCGGCGCGATTCTGTCGCTGTCCATGACCGACTATTATCCCGTCTACACCATATGCGGTCGCATTTTCGCCATGACCGCGCTGAACGATCAGCACTATGGCGGGCTGATCATCTGGCTGCCGGGAACGCTCACGAGCTTCGCCGCCATGATCGCAGTGCTGGTGGTCATGCGCATCAACGAGGAAAGGGCCGAGCATGCGGGTCAAACCGGTTGAAATTCTTCTCGCCGTTCTCCTGTCGGCGGCGCCGGCCGCTGCGGCGGAGGTCGAGGTGAGCGATGCGTGGATCCGCGCGCTCCCCGCGAAGCTTCCGGCCGCGGGCTATTTCACGATCCGCAACAGGGGCGGAACCGATATCCGGCTGACAGGTGCGAAATCTCCGGCCTGCGGCTCGCTCATGCTGCATCAGAGCAAGGAGATGGGCGGGGTGGGCAGCATGCGCGAAGTGTCCGAAGTCACGATCGCGGCCGGCGGCGATTTCCGCTTCCTGCCCGGCGGATTTCATCTGATGTGCATGGAGCCGTCGCAGGCGCTGAAGCCGGGCGCATCGGTGACCGTCACCCTGGAATTTTCCGACGGTTCCGAGACCGCGGTGAAATTCGCCGTCCGCGACGCGCAGGGCAGATAGCGGTCACACGCCCCAGGATGCGGCCCATCCTTGGCCCGCTTCGCCGAAGCACCTCGCACAGGCCAGCAGCTCCTCGCGGAAGAAATCGACGAGGATCTCGCGGATTGCCGGAGGCATTTCGAGCTTGTCGTTGCGCGTCTTCCGGTTGTGCGCCGGCTCAATTCCGCCGCTGCTCTTCTCCGGATCGGCGCCCAGGAATTCGAGGATGGCCCTGCGCGTTTCGTCCGGCCGCGCAACGATGTCCTCGAACAGGAAATACCGGAAGGCGACATGGGGGGCGTTGCGCGCCCAGCGTTCGGCCACGCGGGCCGGGTGAGAGAACTCGCGGGTAATCAGGGACTCGTCGAGAAAGGTCCGGAATTCCCCCGGCTTTTGGAGCAGCTCCGAATCGAAATGGCCGGCACGATGCGCCATGCTGATATGCGACCACGCCCGCGCCACGGGATCTCGCGCCAAGAGGATGATGCGCGCATCGGGAATGCGCTGCCCGACCCGCGCGACGACGTCGTCGCTCAGCGAACAGTAGTTCGGCGTCATGTCCCCGGTCAGCAGATCGCCCTTGTGGCGGAACAGGCGGGCATAGGCGTCCACATCCATCGGCTGTCCCCGCAGCGCAAGGATGTCGTCCAGAAACCGCATGTCCCTTTCGTCCCAGGCGTGGCGCTTTTTGGGTCCCTTCTTGCGCCGCTTGGCATTCGGAAGGCTCCGTTTCCAGACCTTGGCCGCATTGTTCAGGCGCGGGACCTCGCGGTCGAGATATCGAATTTCCTTGACGGGCGGAATCCAGAAGTCGGGATGATGGCGAAGCTGGTCGAACAGCCAGCCGGTCCCTCCCTTGGGCATGCCGGCGCAGATGAAATCGGGGCCGTCTGTCATGATTGCGTTACACACTTTCCATTGAGGCGCGAACTTTCCGATAGAACGGCCGCCTTCGCAAACGCGACCGCGCGTTCGATAGCAGATTCCGATGCGGTGCTTCTCCGCCGCGGCTCGGCGCAAGCTGTTAGCGCATTCCATGGCGATACGACAGGGCTTGTCCGGGCACTGCATGTGTCGCCTGTCGCCGGCCGATACCGCAGCTTGATCTGGCAGTTTTAGCGTGGGATATAGTCCGCCCTGGGTTTGGCCTTTGTTAAAGCGCGAGGATTTTCAAGTCATGTCAGATACTTCGTCGGGTCGGGAGAAGTCCGCCAAGGGTGCGCGCGAGAAAAAGGCGCTGAAGAAGACCGAGACGGTCGACGTGGCGGAGCTGGAGCGGCGCGTCCATCTTGCCGAGCTGCGCGCGCGGGAAGCCGAGGCCGAAGTTCGCTATCTGCAGGCGAGCGCTCAGCGCAAAGCCATGAAGATGGACAAGAAGAGCGCCAAGCCCGACAAGGAAGAACGCAAGGCCCGCCGGGAGGAGAAATAGCCCGGCGCGCGGGATTTCGCCGCGAATCCGCCGAACGCGCTTTTGAAGCCGGTCGAAACCGGATGCGAATGCTGCGGCGCGGCAGATGCGCCCGATGTTCTGACGGAATTCGAATGGACCCGAGCGTTCGGCCGCGCGGCTAGTCTGTGGAATTCGTCGCGGCTATGACCTAGATTGAGATGCACCTCCCTCATTTGCGAGCGTTGTGATGACCCCACCCGAAGAAGATTCGTCAGGCCATCAGCAAGGCGCGGTCAAGGCCGACCCGCCGGCAGGGCAGGAGGCTTCCCCTGCTCCCGCGCAGAAGACCAAACTGGCAGAGGAGTTTGTCGCGAAGGGTGATCGCTGCCGGGACAGAAGGGACTGGGCGGGCGCACGCGCCGCCTACGAGCAGGCGCTGAAGCACAATCCCGGCCTGCAGCACATCTGGATTCAGTTGGGGCACGCCTGCAAGGAGGGCGGAGATCACGAGGCCGCCGAGGCGGCCTATGGGGAGGCCGTTCATCTGCGGCCGGACGACCCGGAAGCGCATCTGCAGATCGGCCACCTCTTCAAGGTACGCAAGCTGAAGGGGCCCGCGCTCGAAGCCTTCCGGCGCGCGCTGGACCTGGATCCGGGCCTCACGCATGTGCGCGCGGAAATCCTCGCCCTGACCGAAAGCATGGGGGTTCAGCAGGTCAAGTCGATCACGCCCGCGGCGGGCCGCTATCCGCGCATGGCGCGCGCCCCGGAAGCCGGCGCCTTGCCCATCGTGTTCGACGTCAGCGACCTCATGCACTATTTCCGCAACGCGCGGCTGCCGACCGGCATCCAGCGCGTGCAGATGGAGGTGATCCGCACCGCAATCGAGGCGATGGCGCCGGGCGTCTATTACTCGATCGTCTGCTTCACCAAGGAAACCGATTTCTGGATCGAGATTCCGCCGCTTCTGTTCGACATGCTGTGCAAGCACGCGGTCATCGACGGCGACCACCAGGCGCCGGAATGGACCACGCTTCTCGCCGACCTCGATTCGGTGTTGTCGAGCAAGAACTATTTCGCCTTTGCCCGCGGCAGCGTCCTGCTGAACCTCGGAACGTCGTGGTGGCTGCAGAACTATTTCCTCAACGTCAGGCTCGCCAAGAGCCTCTACGACATCAAATACGTGCCGTTCGTGCACGATTTCATTCCGGTGATGGCGCCGGAGCATTGCGTCTCCGACCTGCGCCAGGACTTCATCACATGGGCGATCGGCGCCTTCGACCACGCCGACTACTTCCTGGTGAACTCCAAGGCGACGCTCGCCGACCTGCAGACCGTCGGAAGGAAGCTGGGCTACGGGCCGCGAAGCGCCGCCGTCGTCACGCTGGACGCCGATTTCCGGCGGACCCTCCCCGACGACGCGCTCGACGAGATCGGCGATCCGGTGGACTACCTGCGCTCCCTCGGGCTGGAAAAGGGAAACTACGTTCTTTTCGTCTCGACGATCGAGTCCAGGAAAAACCATCTTTCGGCATTCTCGGTCTGGCTCAAGCTGATCAAGAAGCGCGGGATCAAGGGCGTTCCGAAGCTGGTCTGCGTGGGCAATCCCGGCTGGCTGAACGACGCGGCCTATTCGAAGCTCAACGCCAGCGAGCTGCTGACGGACCACGTCCTGATGCTGTCGAAGATTTCCGACGCCGCGCTGTCCGTCCTCTACGAGAACTGCACCTGCACGCTCTACCCGAGTTCCTACGAAGGCTGGGGCCTGCCGGTCACCGAGGCGCTCTGCTACGGCAAGGTGCCCGTCATATCCAACGTCTCCTCGCTGCCGGAGGCCGGCGGCGCCTTCGCGGAATATTTCGACGTCGAATCCGAAAAGGACATGATGGAGGCGATCGAGCGCGTCGTTTACGACGAAAAGTATCGTGCCCGACGCGAGCTGAAGATCGTCGCCGAGTTCCGGCCGCGGCCGTGGAGCGCCATCAGCGAGCAGATTGTGGAACAGCTGCGCGGCTGGGCGCTGAAGGGCAGCTCCGAAGCGCACAGCGACAAGGCGATGGCGGCCTACGGCGTATGGCCGATCGATGCCGAATTGGGCCTGCTTCATTCCCTGACCAGCAACAAGTACACCGCCCTGTGGGCCGGTCTGAAGAGCGGCGAGATCTATCGCAATGGTCCGGGATGGTGGTGGCCGGAACCGTGGGGAAGCTGGATCAAGAACCAGGGGCCCGCACAGGTAGCCTTCGTCGTCAGCGGCGTGGCAAACGCGCCCATTCAGGTCTATCTGGGACTGCGCGGCGTCCAGGGCAAGCCCAGCGTCGTCAACATCAAGTGCGAGGGCGCGCGGGCCATGAACGTTCCACTCGGCCCGGACCAGGACAAGGTGATCTCCTTCGTGGTGGACCCGGCACCGGACGACAAGCGGCTGCTGGTCATGACGATCACCTGCAACGCGGTGGCGGACTTCCGCGCAGCGACCAACGGAGCGGATTTCCGGGTCTGCGGCAATGGCGTGCGCTGGTTCTACGCCTGCCGCGAGGACGACGTTCCTGCCCGCCTGAGGATGATCGAGGCCATTTCGTTGAACGACTATCCCAAGCTCCAGCGCCAGCCGCCGGACATGGACTTCTTCCTGCACACGTGATTGCGGGGCTGCATTGCGGGAAGGTTTGCGGGACTGATAAATAGCGCATGGGCGATCCCAACCGGGCGCGCATCATGGCCGGGCGGCACTAGGCACACAGTGAACCTTTATCTGCACATCGGAACGGAGAAGACGGGCACAACGTCGATCCAGAAATTCTTCCGGTCCAACCGCGAGCTTCTGCGCCGCAGGGGCGTGCTCTATCCGGTCACGCCCGGCAACGAAAACCATACCGGGCTGACGGTGGCGGCCCTGGAGCTTGCAAGGCACGGTCCGCTCAGAAAGATCCGCGGGATTCATTCTCCGGAGGAGGCCCGCAAGTTCCGCGCGGATTTCGTGGACCAGCTCGCGGGGGAATTCCAGGTCGGCGAATTCCACACGGTCGTCATGTCGGGCGAGCATTGCTCGTCGCGCCTGCTGGACGACGGCGAAGTCCAGTGGCTCAAGGACTTCCTGTCGCGCCATTTCGAGCAGATCAAGATCGTCGTCTACATAAGGCGGCAGGACGACTACCTGCTTAGCACCTATTCGACCGCCGTGAAGAGCGGCGCAACCGTGCCCCTCCAGATTCCCGGCGAGGAAACGATCGAGAACCGCTACGATCACTGGAGGCTGATCTCACGCTGGGCCCGGATATTCGGCCGGGAAAACATCATCTGCCGCAAATACGAGAAATCCGCGCTCAGATCGGGCGACGTGGTCGAGGATTTCCTTTTCGCCGCCGGTCTGGAGTCCGGCCCGGACTATGTGCGTCCGGACAACGTCAACGAAAGTCTCGACGCGGAGATGCTGGAATTCCTCCGGCTGTTCAATCGGCATATTCCGCGGTTCGCAAAGAAGTCCCTCAATCCCAATCGGGACAATATCGTACGCCTCCTGAGCAAGATGTCGCGGGGCCCGCTGATCACGCTGGACGAGGCGGAGCTCGCGCGGTTCATGGGCCTGTTCGCGGAATCCAACCGCCGTGTCGCTGTCGAGTATTTCGGCGGCGCGCGGACGGATTCCGACGATCCGCTGTTCGAACGGCGCACGGATTCGCGTCCGCGTCGGTCGGATGCCGAGCTGAGCGTGGAGCGTGCCGTGGAGATCTGCGCCGGTCTGTGGCTCGAAAAGCAGGCGCAGCTCGATCGCGCACAGGAACGGGTCCGCAGCATGACGGGCGGCGAAGGACCTGCGCGGCTTCGCCGGCGGCGAAAATTCGCCGCGCAGGGGCAGGGTCCGGCGGAGGATGCCAAGGCGGGCCGAAGGACGCCGAAATCATAGCTAGGAGGGGCCGTTGCTGCTGGGCCTGAACAAGAAGTTTCTCTTCATTGCCAATCTGAAGACCGCATCGACATCGATCGAGCGCGTGCTCGCTCCGCACAGCGAATTGCGGCTGACGCAGTCCAACTACGGCAAGCATCAGACCTTCGTGGAGATTGCCGAGCGATTCCGCTGGCTGCTCAATTGCGTGAACATCGAGGATCTTTTCATCTTCGGCGTGATCCGCGATCCCGTCGATTTCGTGCTCAGCCTCTACAATTCCCACAAGCGCGAACAGTTCAAGGACAATCCCCGGCTCTATACCGGCGAGATGGACTTCGCGCGCTTCATCACGCACTGGGTGCCGAAGAACGCCGATCAGCTGAAGAACCAGTATCTGCGGTTCGTCAGCGCGGAAGGGCGTCTGGTTACCAATCTGTTGATTTCCTACGACAAGCTCGACGCCGGTCTGGAAAAGGTGGCCGCCATCGTCGGCGTGCCAGACCTGACCAAGCTGCCTACGGCCAACCGCAGCCCGGACGGCATCGGCCGCAATGACCTGACCAAGGAGCAAACGGACTGGATCGAAGCCAGATTCCGGCGCGACAAGGAATTCATCGCGCGTCACGCCAACAGGCTTACCGGCGCCTGGGCCAACTCGAATTGAGAACGGTCCGCAACACGCTGTCGTGAGTAGTGTGACACTAGCTTGATTGTTGGACTTGCCGGAAGTACAGATTGCTACAATTTCGACGAGGCGGGGCGATTGGGGCAGTAACGGCTCCGCATTGGGGGGAACATAGGCAATGAACCGAAGTGGAATCGATCTATCTTGTCTCGCAATCTGATGCGGCCCTCGATTATCTAAAGCGCCTTCTTCAAAATGTTCTGGGAGACGGGCTGGGAATCGCCGATTCCCGTCGCTCCGACGAGGAATACGAGCGGGCCGGCTACCAGTTTCTCCTTGGCGAGAAACGCATCGGACAGGCGCAGGACATTCCGCCCGCCGGAGGAACCGTCATCCTCCTCGTCGAGGAGCCAACGGTCGGCGCATTTCTCGCGTATGAAGAGGATCTGCGCGGAAACCAGGCAAACCACTCCCTCGAGCACCTGCAGAACTGGCTCGCGCGGGATGCGGTCGCAAAGGTCGATCTCTGGAACCGGTTCGGGCCGGCGTCGGAAAAATTGGCGCTGATTGTCCGCCGCGAGGACCTCGCCGCTTCACCGCGCAAGGCCCTGGAAGGCGTGCTGGCCGTCATGGGCGTCGCCGCGCTCGAGTCGGATATCGCCTCTGCGCTCTACGCGGCGGAGCAGGCGGGCATCGCCCCGCAGCCCGCGCTGACCGCGATCGAAGCGGAAGCGCATTTCGCCAGACCGGCCTTCCTGGAATTCATGAATGTTCTTGTTCGCGACGCGGCGTATATGGGCTATCAGCCCTGGCATGCCGGCAAGGTGGCGCCCGGTGCGGTCGCGACGCTTTACGACGCCTGCCGTGCCGCCGCCGAGAAGGACTACGAGAGGGTTGCCGCGCTGCTGACGCCGTTCGTGGGAACCCATGCCGTCGATGCGCCGGTGCGCGCGATGCTGGGCGAGGCGATGATGGAGACGGGCCGCGAACTCGAGGGCCGGCGCGCCATGGAGATCGTGCTGCGCATGCAGCCCGACTATCTCGACGGCTATACGCTGCTGGCGAAGCATGCCTACGATCTCGGCCTCAATGTCGAGGGCCGCGGATATTTGCGCGAGGCCGCCTCGCGCCCGGGCGGCGATGCGCATGTCCGCAGGTTTCTCCACCGCGTCAATCCCGATGCGCGGCTCGAGGCGGAGTTTCCGCCCCCGGCCGAGGTTGTGGACCGAGACAGCGTCGAGCGCGGGTTCTTCTGGATCTTGGGGCGCTCTCCCGAAACCGATGCGGTGATCGAGAGTCACCGTCTCAAGGACGATGAGACCCTGCGCCTAGCGCTGCTGAGGTCGGACGAGTTTCGGGCTCTTTTCGAGAAGACGGAGGCGGACCAGGTTCCCCCGATTTCCCCCGAACAGCAAAAGCCGGTTCATCGCCGGGATGTCCTCGACGCGCTGCACTGGATATTGGGGCGTCCGCTCGCCTCGCGCGAGGAAGCCGACGATCTCCTGGCGTGCGGATCCGCCGGAGAGTGCAGGCTGAAGCTGATCCGGTCCGACGGGTTCAGGGAGTTGTATCGCGGCTTCGGTGCCGCCCCCTGATGCGTCCCCCTGGGAGACGCGGCCGGTACAGGCCGAATTGACGCAAGACTCTCCGGTTGCGCGTGGCGGAAGGGGCGGCGATAGTCCCGCCGTTTCGGCACGGGCGGACAGATGACGAGCGCGACAGCGGACAATCCCAGAATTCTTATCGGCGCGTCGATTCCGCGTTCGGGACACCATTTCCTGGCCGACATGCTTTCGGCCTATTTCGGCAGCGACCTGTACTACTGCGAGTACTACACGCTGCCGAATTGCTGCAAATCCGCGCCCTGCACGCGGCGGGGACGCTTCAGCTATATCTACCAGAAAAGCCATGACCGCGACTTCGCCCTTCCGGCGGATATCGCCCATGCGCTCTATCTTATCCAGTACCGCCATCCCGTTCCGGAGGCGCTCTCCGACCGCGAGCTCGAGCTCAAGGACATGCTTGGCCGGCCAAGTCTCAGCTTCCGGCGTACCCATGCGGGCTATGCGCTCTGGCTCGCCAAGAAGGCGATCTACTACCGCAAATTTCACGACAAGTGGATCGCGCGGAGAATCCCGAACGCGCTCTATCTGGACTACGCGGAACTCGCTGCCAGTCCCCAAACCGTGCTTGCGGAAATCCTCAAGCGGGCGGCGGGCGGCGTGGACGCAACGCGCGTTTCCGGCGTGGTCGAGCGCCTCAATGCGCCGCGCGCGGGCTCCAAGACCGGCGGAACGGAGCCGCAAAGCTTCAAGCCGCGTGTCATATCGGACAGCCCGCATTTCGATCCGGCGCTGCTTGGGGCGCTGGAGTCGTGGGTGCTGGAGCGCTGCCCGCATTTCGGATTCGCGCGCGAGCTCGACGGCGATTTCCGGACGAGCGAACTCTACGGCCTCATTCTTTTGAAGGACCAGGACGAGCCGCTGCCGGAAGGCGAGACAAAGCGCCTCCGCGCGGCGGCAAATCTGGCGCCGGACCACCCGGAGATCCTCCGGCGGTTCGCCACGAGGATGATCCGCGAAGGGAAGGTCGCCCAGGGCATCACCCGCCTGGAGAGGCTCGTCACGCGACATCCCTATTTCGCGCCTGCCTATGAGATCCTCTTCAAGGCCTGCGCCGATTCCGGAACGCCCGTGCCCGAGGCCGCGCTCACCGGCAATGCGCTGATCGCCTGTTCGGAAAGCGTGGAACTTTCGATGCGGCTGGGAGCCGCCTTCGCCGAGAAGGAATGGCATGTGAACGCCGTCGCCGCGTTTTCGCTGGCCTGCGCCCTCGAACCTGGCAATGCGCAGGCGAATGAGCGACGGACGGCGTCCGCATCGGCGGCGCGGCGCTGATCGGCCCTGGTGCCGGCCGAGGACGCCCTGGTTCTCGTCGCCGCCGGCCTGGTGGGCCTGGCAGTCGGCAGCTTTATCGCGGCGGCGGCCTGGCGCCTGCCGCGCGGAATGCCGGTGGCCGTCGCGCGCTCCGCTTGCCCCAGGTGCGGCCACCGGCTGACGCCATCGGAGCTCGTACCCGTACTGAGCTGGATCGTTCAGCGTGGCCGCTGCCGGAAGTGCCGCGCGCCCGTGTCCGCCTATTATGCGATCGTCGAATCGGCCTGTGCGCTTGCGGCGATCATCGCTCTTCTTTTTGCCCGGGGCTGGGCGGTCGCGGCAATTTGCGCCGCCGCGTGGGGCGCGATTGCGCTGGCCGCGTGGCTGTGGGCATGGCGCCAATCCTCCGCCGCATTGTCGGGGAAGCCTCGCCCGTGATAAGCCAAGACGATTCAGCTTCCGCCGTGCCGACAGGCTGGCGGTCGCTGTGCCCGCCCGCGTTCCACGAGAATCTGCCCGATGGATGACAGCACCGGAATCGACGAGCGGCTTCAGCACCTGCTCAAGCTGACGGGCCAGGACCAGGCAAAGGCACTCGCCGGCGAGATCGCGGCGCTGCACCGGCAGATATCGAATCTCAAGCGGGAGATCGCCGCACTCGCGGATTTCCGGGGATCGCGCTGGCTGTCGCTGCACGGCGCCGGCGGAGGGGGACCGGCGCTTCCGAGAACGGCCGTGATCGACGCGGATCAGAATCTCCCCGCGAGCGACGGTTTCTATCCGGTGGAATACACCTCCGAAGGTGTGCCGTTCCGCTGGAGCGGCCCGACACCGCAATTCTTCTTCGAGGTCTATATCGACCGGCGCAACGGCGCCGATCTGGTGCTGAAGGCACTCAGCTGCATCGATTTCGACGTCCAGAGCGCCATTGTCCTGATGGCCGACGCCGAAAGCGTGCCCGTCGAGGTCGTGAGGGAAGAAAGCGGTTTCCGGATCCATGCCGCGCTGCCGCCGCGCGACGACCGCTATGCCACCAATCTCGTGTTCATCCTGCCGAAGGTTTTGCACGCGCCGGAAGGATCGGACATCCGTCCGCTCGGCCTGGCGTTCAACCGGCTCGAGGTGACGTCGCGCGATGTGCCGGCGGACGCCGTCCGGAAGAGGGCGGGTGGATCGACGGGCGAGGCGCCCCTGCCCGGCGAGGACGCCGTTGCCGAGCCGGCGCAATAGGTCCGCCGCGGGCGCCCGGAACAGCTATCGGCGGTTCGCATGATTTCACCCCTGATCAGCGCGGCGATCTGCACCTACAATCGCTACGACCTGCTGCCGAAGGCGATCGCCAGCCTGAGACGGCAGAGCCTGGCGACCGACGAGTTCGAGATCATCGTGGTCGACAATTCCCCGGACCGGCGGAAATCGGAGACCTTCTCGCGCAACTACGCCGGCATCTCCAACCTGCGATGGATCGTGGAAGCGACCCCCGGCCTTTCGAATGCGCGCAATGTCGCGGCGCGCATGGCGCGCTCCCCGCTGATTGCCTTCATGGACGACGATGCCGTTGCCGCAAGCGACTGGCTCGAGGAGCTGCTGGCGGCGTTCGAGGAGTTCGGGCCCGAGGCGAAGCTCGTGGGCGGCCGGGTGGATCCCATCTGGGGCGTTCCGAGGCCCGACTGGCTGCCGGACGATCTGCTGGGGTACGTGTCGGTCGTGAACTGGGGCGGGGTGACCCGTTTCGCCTCCGACTCGGAGTGGATCGCAGGCACGAATCTCGCGCTGCGCGTGGAAGCGCTCGTCGAGGCCGGCGGCTTCTCCGTGAAGCTGGGCCGGACCCGCGGAGGTGAGGCGCTGCTCTCCAACGACGAGAGCGAGGTCGTGGCCCGCATCCGCGAGCGTGGCGGCCGGCTCGTCTACTCGCCCGCCGCGGTGGTCGAGCATCTGGTTCCGGCCGAGCGCCTGTCCCAGGGCTGGTTCCGCCGGCGCGCGGCGTGGCAGGCCGTCTCAGACTACATCCAAGACCCGGCAAGCGCGTTCGGGAATGCTCCGCGCTTCTGGCGAGGGGTCACGGAATACTATGCGCGCCTGCCGCCGCGGCACCGCACGCCCGCCGGGCTGCACCTCGACCAGACGGATCCCGGCATGTTCCGCATGCAGATGTCCGCGGTTTACAACTATACCATAGCCCTGCTGAGCGGTTTTCACGGGATCGGGCCATGACGACTCGGAACAGGTGGCACGGTGCGCGCATTCTGGTCCTGTCGCCGACCCCCACGCATCCGCAGGATTTCGGCAACCGCAAGCGCATCTACAGGGTTTGCAGGCGCTTTGCGGACGAGGGGGCGAACGTCACCTTCGTCCACTATCCCGCCGAGCAGGAGTGGCGCCAGACCAAGCCGAAGAGCGCGGAGCGGGCGATGCTGGCCGCATGGCACCGGTACTACACCGTCGCGCCCACCCGGCCCTTTCACATGCATTCCGCCGGTCCGGACCACACGATCGACGAGTGGTGGGATCCGGCGATCGGCCAGTTCCTGAGCTGGCTGTTCTCGGTCGAGTCCTTCGACCTGTTCATCGTGAACTATGCATGGCTGAGCAAGGCGCTGGAATTCGCGCCGCGCCAGGTTTTCAAGATCCTCGACACCCACGACAAGATGTCGGACCGCCGCGAAATGCTGGCCTCTCTCGGTCTCGATGCGGAGTTCTTTCACACCACCGAGGAAGAAGAGGCGGTCGCGCTGGGGCGGGCCGATCTGGTTTGGGCTATCAAGCAGGAGGAGGCCGCGCAGTTCCGGCGGATGGCCGCTCGGCCCGTCATCGATCTGCCGCACATCGACCCGCTGCAGCGGATAGAACGGCCCGGACCCGATCCCGAAGGCTACCTCCGCATCGGAATCGTCGGCGCGCGCAACAATGTCAATCGCGCGAACATCCTCGCCTTCCTGAACGAGGCGACGCCCCTTTTGCGCGACTCCTTCGCGCCGGCCAGGATCGTGATCGCCGGAACGGTCTGCGAAACGCTGCAGGGTCTCGACAATCCCTTTGTCGAACTGCGCGGCCCCGTCGGCCGGATCGAGGACTTCTATCGCACGATCGACTGCGTCGCCATTCCCATGCAGACCTCGACCGGCCTCAAGATCAAGACCGGAGAGGCGCTCTCGTTCGGACTTCCGGTCCTGTCGCTGGCGCATGCGTTCGAGGGCTACGAAGCCGCGGATCACTGTCACGTCCTGCCGGATTTCGCCGCGCTCGCCAGGGCGCTGACCGATCTCTCCTTCGAGCCGCGCGCGCGTCTCGACCGGCTTGCGGAAGCATCCCTGCGCGCACACGCCGCGACGGCGCAGCGCATCGACGGCGCGATGACGCGCACGGCCGCTCTTGCGCGCGCGCACGACCGGTCGATCCTGGTCACGGTGGACACACGCGCCTTTGTTCCGGGCTCGGTTCCGAACCTCGCCCTGGAATCGCTTGCCGAGGTTCTCCAGCCCTACGCGAACGTCATCGTCTTGGCGGTGCGGGGTTCGATCCCGGACATCGCCCGGAATGCGGTCGGCGTGGACGGTTTCCGGCGCGTTGGGGTCGCCCGCGAACTGACGGATGGCGATTCCGTGCGCGCGCTGGACGAGCTGGGCGTGGAGATTGTCGACGTCGCAGCCTTCCTTGCCGGATCGCGGCCCAGGCTCGTCGTCGCGGATGCGTTGCACCCGGCGCTTTTCGAAAACCTCTGCCCCGACGCGTCGATCGTCACCCGTGCGGAGATCGTCGCGCATGGGGAAGGAACAGCCGTCTTTCCCATTCCGGGAACGGGGTTCTGCGAGGCCTTTGTCGCCGCGCCGGCATTTTCGCAGGAACTCGCGGCCCGTAGCGCGAGCGCAGGGGCGAAACCGATTCTGGAGTCGTGCTTCTGGCGATCCGATGCGATCGCCGCCATGCGCCTTCCGGATCACAGCGGCGTCAAATCCGTCGCCCTGCTCGGCGACCCGGACAGTCACGCCGTGGGGCTTGCCGCCGCCATGGCGCGGAGCTGGAAGCTCCGGCCGCTGGTCGTACGCGGCATCGGCGGAACGCCGTCGAAGACGCAGGAGGGCGATCTCGCCTGCGTGGATGCGGGCGCCTGGCTGGCTTCTCTTGCCGCAAGGCGAGCCGCGCTGCCGAGCTTTGCGATCGACCTGTCGGATGGAGCCCTGGGGCTGCCGCTGTGCCGGGAACTGCTGGAACGACTCCATGTGCCGACAGTTCGCGCGCGCTCGCTGGCCGTGCACCGCTCCCTCGGCTCCACAAGGCTGCCTCTGTCTGCGGCGACCGAAGCGGAGCTCTGGCAGGCGTTTCGCTGGCTCGCCACGGGCACGGAGCTGTCGCACGCCTCGGCGTGCGAACCCGTCTGGAGAGATCACGAGAGAAGCCGCGGCTGGCCCTGGCTCAGGCGCCATTTCGCCACGCTGCAGGCACGGGAGAAGGCGGCATGACCGGCGCCCGGATCTCGATCCTGCTCTCGCACGAGCGATCCGGAAGCCACCTGCTGGGCGAATATTTCGGCACGCTCAAGAACGTCGCGATGATCGACGAGGTCTGCAACCCCGCTGCGATGCGCCCGCTCGAGAGTCCGATGTCCTTCTTCCGCTTCCGTCACGATGCGATCCAAAAGGACGCGAAGCTCCTTCTCGAGCCGACCCGGGAGCGCCACGAGGCCTTCGTGATGTCGTTTCTGCGGCACTTGTCCGGATTGCGGGCGGGGAAGAACATCGTCGTGGACATCAAATACGGCCACGTCCACAATTTCGAGCTCTACTGGTGGCCCGTCTTCGAGCGCCCGTTCCTCATGCAGTTCTGCCAGCGCCACGATATCGGCGTGGTGCATCTCTATCGCGAAAATGTCGTCGAGGCGACGGTATCGGCGATGATCGCAGACGAGCGAAAGGTATGGCATTCCTGGGAGGCGGCAGCGCCCAAAACGGCGGACCGCACATTCCGGATTCCGGTCCGGACGGCGGTGCGCCGGGCGCGCCAGCTGCAGCGGCAGAACGAGTGGTTCGGGGAATGCACGGGAGGCCTGCGCCGGCTGACCGTCACCTACGAGGCCTTGTCGCGTGAACTCGGCCATGCCGGGCCGCTCGATGAGTCCCTGCAGGCATTCGCGGGAGGCACCGCGACCAGGGTGTTCGAGCCCCGGCACCGGAAAGTCACCCGGCCCCTTCCGGATGCGGTCGAGAACTACGCGGAGCTGAAGGATGCTTGCGGCGCCGCGGGCCTCGGCGGCCATCTGGCATAGCGCGCGGCATGGACTCGCCCACGCAAAAAATCGTCTGCATCGTCGCGGCGCAGCGTGCCGGCACCACCGCGCTGCAGGCCGCAATCGCCGGCGATGCGACGGTTCGCAACTTCGGCGAAATATTTCAGGACACGCCGCCGGACGAAACGGCGCCGCAACGGCCTGCCCGCTCGTTTCAGGATTTCGCGCGGATGCACGATGTGCGCCTCGCCGACGCGATGAGAAAGAAGTATGCCGACGACCTCGCCGAGAGGTATATCGCCTTTCTCGGGGAAGCGGCCGCCGGCCGGCATGTTCTCCTCGATGTGAAGCTCAATGCGTGGCTGGCGCTCTCGCCGGCCTGGGGCTATCCGAACGACGAGCCGCTGTTTCTCCGGCACCTCAAGAGGCATGGCGCGATTTTCGTCTTCGTATGGCGGGAGAATCTCGCGGAACAGGTTCTCAGCGTATTCATTTCGAGGAAGCTCGGGGTCTGGCACAACATCGACGCGGACAAGGTCGGAGGCAGGCAATTCAAGGCGCCGCTGAAATGGCTGAAGAAGGAAGCGCTTCTGATTTGCCAGAGCGAAGCGGCCATGCTCGGACACCTTTCCGACTATGGGGACAAGATCGTCATCGCCTATGAGGATCTGTTTCGCGATGGGCGGCTCGGCGACGGATTTCGCGCATCATTCCGCGACCTTTCGGGAATCGAGTTGCGGCCGACTCCTCCCGGCATCCGCCGCAACAGCGTGGCCAAGAGCGAAATTGTGCCCAACTACGAAGGAGCAATCATGGCGATCCGCAAGGTAGCTGCCGCGCATCGCGACCGGCGGTTTGCACGTGCCGCTCAGGGTGGCGGGTAGGGAAGTGCGCGAACCGCCGCCGCCGGTCCCCGGCCGCAGATTTCCCGATTTCCTGGGTATCGGTGCGCACAAGGCCGGGACCAGCTGGCTCGACCGGAACCTGCGCAGTCATCCCCTGATTTGGCTCCCCCCGGTCAAGGAGATCCACTATTTCGACGAGCTCTATCTTCCCGGCGTTCGCGACTGGGCGGGGCAGCACCGCCTGAGGGGCGCGCGCCGCTTGACCGAAAAACGGGCGGGAAAATCCGCGCGCCCGCAGGTCGATGACGCAGTCGATGCGTTTCTCGATACTCCGGGTACGGATGACTGGTACGGACGCATTTTTTCGCATGCCCGGCCAGAAAGCCTCTGCGGCGAGATCACGCCCGCCTACGGCATCCTTCCCGAGGCGGGAATTCGTCACGCCGCCGCGCTGTCCCCGCATCTCAAGGCGATTCTGTCCCTCCGCGATCCGCTGGAGAGAAGCTGGTCGCAAATTCGCATGGAAGCGGGAAAAGACGGAATGGGCGACCTCGCCCGCATCGAAGAGATGGCAGGCAGGAAGTCGATCGTCGACCGCTCGAACTATCCCCGGATCATCGCGAACTGGAGGAAATTCATTCCCGAGGAGCGCTTCCTGATCGTGTGGATGGAGGACATTCGCGAAAGGCCGCTGGCGCTGCTCGAATCCGTTTGCGGGTTTCTCGGACTGGAGACGAAGGGCGCACGCTTCGCGAAGAGCCGGGTGCCGGTGCATGTCGGCCAGGGTTCGGCCATCCCCGGCAGCGTCCGCGACATTCTCCGGAGGCGCCTCGAGCCGATCTACCGGGAACTGGGCAGCCTCTTTCCGGGCAGGACCGCGGCATGGATCGCCAGGCACTACTGAGGCCCGCAGCCGGACAGAGGGAATCCGGGCCCGCTTGACCCCGGGGCCTCGGTCAGTATATTGCGCGCCTCCTGCGGGCGAGGCGACGCGGGCGGCCTGACTCGTTCAGAGTTTGCCTCAGATATTCAAGGACTTAGGTCATGTTCGCGGTTATCCGCACCGGCGGCAAGCAGTACAAAGTGGCGAAGGACGACGTCATTTCCATCGAAAAGCTCGATGGCGAGGCCGGCGCCACGCTCACCTTCGGCGAAGTGCTGATGCTGGGCGGCGATGCACCGAAGTCGGGCGCGCCGCTCGTGAAAGGCGCCTCGGTCACCGGCGAGATCCTCGAGCAGGGCAAGGGCGAGAAGGTCGTCGCCTTCAAGAAGAAGCGCCGCAAGAATACCCACCGCAAGCGCGGTCACCGTCAGCACTTCACCAAGGTGAAGATCACCGAGATCCACGCGGGTTAAGAGAGAGCCATGGCACACAAGAAAGCAGGCGGTTCCTCCCGCAACGGCCGCGACTCCAATCCCAAGATGCTTGGGGTGAAGATCTTCGGCGGACAAAAGGCAGTGGGCGGCAATGTGATTGTCCGCCAGCGCGGCACGAAGTTCCATCCCGGCGAGAATGTCGGAATGGGCAAGGATCATACCCTGTTCGCGCTCCGCGACGGCCATGTGGCGTTCCGCGAAGGCTTCAAGCGACGCACCTACGTATCGGTGATTGCGGATGCGCAGCTTGCGCCCAAGAGCGCGGCAAAATAGGCGGCCTGCAGAACCGGCCGCCATCCATTTGGCGGCCCATTGCAGGTGAGGGAGATGGTCCGCCGTCTCCCTTTTTTGTTCCCTCGCCGAAGGAGGGAATTGTCATGCCGAGTTTCAGGCTGGAATCGGAGAGATTGCTGTTGCGGCCGCCCGATATGGGGGACGTGCCAGCGATCGCCGCGCAGATGAATGATTGGGATGTTGTGAAAAACCTATCGCGCCCGCCCTTTCCCTACACGGTCGAGGACGCGAGGGCCTTTGTGGCCGGCCAGGAGGAGAACCGCAACCGCGGGAGCGACTTCGCGTTCGCGGTGGTGCTCAAATCGGGCGGCGCGCTCGTCGGCTCGTGCGGCGTGCACCCCGGCGAGGAGGGCTACGAACTCGGATACTGGATCGGCCGCGCCCACTGGGGCCGCGGCTACGCGACCGAGGCCGCCCGTGAAGTCGTCGCCTTCGCCTTCCGCAATCTGCGGGCACCGGACGTCTGGGCAGGGTGGTTCCACGACAATCCGGCATCCGGCCGGGTGCTCGAAAAGGTCGGATTTCGCGCGAACGGATCGCAGCCGCGGAACAGCGCCGCGCGGGGCTGCAGCGTGCCATGCAACCTTGTTACGATGAGCCGGGCCGATTTCGGCCAGCGATTCGCCGCTTGAGGGCCGGCCGATGAAATTTCTCGATACCGCCAAGGTCTACGCCCGCTCCGGCAACGGCGGGAACGGCTGCGTTGCGTTCCGCCGCGAGAAATTCATCGAATACGGCGGGCCGTGGGGAGGCGACGGCGGCAGGGGCGGAGACGTGTGGGTCGAGGCGGTCGACAATCTGAATACGCTCATCGACTACCGCTACCAGCAGCATGTCGCCGCGAAGAACGGCCAGCACGGGATGGGCAAGGAGATGACCGGCGCGCATGGCGACGATGCCGTCATGAAGGTCCCGCCAGGCACCCAGGTCTATGAGGAGGACGGGGAGACGCTGGTCTGCGATCTCGCGCAAGCCGGCGACCGCGTCCTGCTTCTGAGGGGCGGCAACGGCGGCTTCGGAAACGCGCATTTCAAGAGCGCGACCAATCAGGCGCCGCGCCATGCCAATCCGGGCCAGCCGGGCGAGGAACGGATTTTCATCCTCAAGCTCAAGCTCATCGCCGACGTGGGGCTGATCGGTCTTCCCAATGCCGGCAAGTCCACCTTCCTTGCGCGGGTCTCGCACGCGCGGCCGAAGATCGCCGACTATCCGTTCACCACCCTCAATCCGCAGCTCGGCGTCGTGCGGGTGGACGAGACGGATTTTGTGGTCGCCGACCTGCCGGGACTGATCGAGGGTGCGCACGAGGGCGTCGGTCTGGGCGACAAGTTTCTCGGCCACGCCGAGCGCTGCGGCGCGATCCTGCATCTCTTGGACGGCACCGGGAGCGGGATCGCCAAGGCGTACCGGACCATTCGCGCCGAGCTCGAGGCTTACGGACACGGTTTGGCGGACAAGCCGGAAATCGTCGTCCTGAACAAGATCGATGCGGTCGGAAAGGCCGAGCTGTCGCGAAAGCGAGCGGCTCTGGAAAAGGCGTGCGGACATTCTGTCATGGCGATATCCGCCGTGTCCGGCGAGGGCGTGCAGGACGTGCTCCGTGCGCTCGCCGGAATCGTGGCGGAGAGGCGGAGCGGCAGAGCGGCGCCCGCCGGTCCCGCATCCACCTGGGCGCCGTGACGGCCGATACGCACTGGATCCGCCCGCCGGGCCCGGTCGCGCCGGGGCTGCGCATCGGGCTTCTGGGCGGTTCGTTCAACCCCGCGCACGAGGGTCATGTGCATGCGAGCGAGGCGGCGCTCAAGCGGCTGCGTCTCGACTATGTGTGGTGGCTGGTAACGCCGCGCAATCCGCTCAAGGGACAGGCCGGCCTCGCCCCGCTCGGCGATCGCGTGCGGCGCGCGCGCGATGTTGCGCGCCATCCCCGCATTGTCGTGACCGGCATCGAGCAATGCCTGCGCACGGCCTATACCGTCGATACGGTGAAGGCGCTTCAGCGGCGCTTTCCGGAATTGCGGTTCGTCTGGCTGATGGGCAGCGACAATCTCGAAACATTCCGCCGCTGGCGGCGCTGGGAGGAGATCGTCGCGCGTATTCCCCTTGCCGTCATCCAGCGCCCGGGCAGCACCCTCGCCACGCTCCATGCGAAGCCCATGCGGCGGTTTCTGAAGTTTCGGCGACGCGACCTTGACGCCTGCATGACACCGCCGGCCATCGTCATCCTGGACGGGCCGCGCAATTCGCTCAGCTCCACGGCCTTGCGGGCCCGGGCCGGCGGAACGGGCCTTGGTGCGCGCGATTCCACCGTGCTAAACTCGCGTTCAGAAGCGTGGAGTATCTGACCTGACCCCGAAGAAGACGACCGGCGCCGCCAGGCGCGCGCCAAAGAAGGCCGTAGCGAAGAAAGCCGCTCCGAAGAAGAAAAAGGCGGCGCCAGCTCCCGAAACGACGCTGCTCACCCGCATCCTGAAATCGCTGGACGACGACAAGGCCGAGGATATCGCGACCATAGACCTCACGGGGCGCGCCGCGTTCTGCGATGCGATCGTCATCGCCAGCGGCCGCTCGTCGCGCCATGTCGCCTCGATGGCGGAACACCTCGCCCGCCGCCTCAAGGAAGCAGGCTACGGCACGCGGCCGGTCGACGGAGCCAGGCAGGGCGATTGGGTCCTGGTCGATGCAGGGGACGTCGTGGTCCATCTGTTCCGGCCGGAGGTCCGCGCCTATTACGACCTCGAAGGCATGTGGTCGGTGGACGAGCCGCAGCGCGCGAGCGCGGCGCGATAGGGCGTGCGCCTTCTCATCCTCTGTGTCGGTCACGCGCGCGGAACGCCCGAAGGTGCCTTGACGGAGGATTTCGTCGGCCGCGCAATCAACATGGGCCGCCGCATGGGCATCGCCGATGTGACGGTGGAAGAGGTCGCGGTCTCCAAGGCGCGCGAGACCCCGAAGCGCATGCAGGAAGAGGCCGAACGTCTCGCCGCGCGCGTGCCGGACGGTGCGCAGGTGATGCTGCTCGACTCCAGGGGCAAGGGCATGACGAGCGAGGATTTCGCCGAGATGATCGGCGCGCTGCGCGACGCCGGCACCAAGCATCTGGTGTTCGTGATCGGCGGGCCGGATGGCCTGAGCAAGCTTCCCGGCATCAAACCCGGCCGCAGCCTGGCTTTCGGCCCGCAGATCTGGCCGCATCTTCTGGTCCGCGCGATGCTGGCGGAGCAGGTGTACCGCGCGCTGACCATTCTTGCCGGTCATCCCTACCACCGGGCGTAACCACTCCTTAACCACGCTGCGCGATAGTGATGTGTCGCAATGGGACATTTCCCATGGAGATCAAGAGTTCAGGCCGTGTGGAGTCTGCCGGTGTTCGCCGCATCAACAAGGGCGCGACGGGTAGCGACTCCACGTTCAGCGTGTCGTCGTCTTCGGGCAATGCGCCGACGGCGGTTGCCGCACCGGGGCCTCTGACCGCGCTCGACAGCATCCTGACCCTGCAGGGCATGGATGACTCCCTGAGCGGGCGCTCCAAGGGTTTGCAGCACGGCGAACATCTGCTCGACATGCTCGACCAGGTGCGCGACGGGTTGCTTGCGGGCGGTATCCCGCGCTCGACGCTCAACCGTCTGGCTGTGGCCGTCGGCCGCCGCCATGAGAGCTTCGCCGATCCGAAGCTGCAAAACGTCCTCGACGAAATCGAACTCCGCGCCCATGTCGAACTCGCCAAGCTCGAGATGATGGACAAGCGCGTGGCGTAAGCGCCGGCTGTCGTCCCCTCACGACGCTTTTGCGTCGCCCGGCCGGGATGACAAGCTGAGCTAGATGTCCAGCAACAGACGCTGCGGGTCTTCGAGATTCTCCTTCACGCGCACCAGGAACGTCACGGCTTCGCGGCCGTCGACGAGGCGGTGGTCGTAGGAGAGGGCGAGATACATCATCGGCCGGATCACGACCTTGTCTCCCTCGGCGACCGGGCGCGGCTGAATCTTGTGCATGCCGAGGATGCCGGACTGCGGCGAGTTCAGGATCGGCGTCGACATCAGCGAGCCGAACACGCCGCCATTGGTGATCGAGAAAGTGCCGCCCTGCAGTTCCTCGAGCTTCAGCTTGCCGTCGCGCGCGCGGGTGCCGAAATCGTTGATCGCCGCCTCGATGCCCGCGAGCGAGAGCTTGTCCGCATCGCGCACCACTGGCACGACGAGGCCCTTCTCGGTCGAAACCGCGATGCCCATGTCGTAATAGTTCTTGTAGACGATGTCGTCGCCTTCGATCTCGGCGTTGACGTTGGGCAGCTCCTTCAGTGCGGCGATGCAGGCCTTCACGAAGAAGCCCATGAAGCCGAGGCGCACGCCGTGCTTCTTCTCGAAGCTCTCCTTGTACTCGGTGCGCAGCGCCATGACGTGACTCATGTCGACCTCGTTGAAGGTCGTGAGCTGCGCGGCCGTGTTCTGGGATTCCTTCAGCCGTAGCGCGATGGTGCGGCGCAGGCGCGTCATCGGCACGCGCTCCTCGCGATCCGCGTTCGGGCGCGGACCCGCCGGCGGAAGGGGGGCGGGCTTTGCGTCGCGGGTGGCGGCACGCGCCTCGAGCGCGGCGAGCACGTCGCCCTTGGTGACCCGGCCGTCGCGCCCAGTACCGGGAACGGCCGTCGTATCGATGTTCCGTTCCTCGGCAAGGCGGCGTGCGGAAGGCATGGCGGCCGCAGGTTCGCCCGCGCGCTGCACCGCCGGGGCCTGCGAAGGCGCGGCAGCGGGTGGCGCGGATTTGGGAGCGGCCGCGTCCGGATTGGCGGCCGGTGCGGCGGATGCGGCGCCGGGCCTTCCTTCCGCTATGGCTCCCAGAACGGCTCCGACCTGGACCGTGTCGCCGGCCTTCACCGCGATGGATTCGATGGCACCGGCGGCCGGCGCGGGAACCTCGACCGTGACCTTGTCCGTCTCCAGCTCCAGAAGGGGTTCGTCCCGCGCGACGCTGTCGCCCTCTTTCTTGAACCAGCGCGCGACCGTCGCCTCGGTGACCGACTCGCCCATGGCGGGCACTTTGATCTGGATGCTCATGGCATCGTCCTTATAGCGTCATGGCTTCGTCGAGGAACGCCTTGAGTTCGGCGTTGTGCTGGCTCATCAGGCCGGCGGCGGTCGATGCATATTCCGGCCGCCCTATATAGCGCGGTTTCCACCGCCCGCCGAGATGCGCGACGGTTTCCTCGATGCGGGGCGCGACGAATGTCCATGCGCCCTGGTTCTTCGGCTCTTCCTGGCACCAGACGATCTCGGATTTCGGAAAGCGGTTGAGCTCCAGGCGCAGCACTTCCTCCGGAAAGGGATAAAGCTGCTCGATGCGCAGGATCTGGACCCGCCGCTCGCCGCGCTTCTCGCGTTCTTCCATCAGGTCGAAATAGACCTTGCCGGTGCAAAGGATCACGCGCTTGATTTCGGCATCCGGCGCCAGCTTCACGCTCGTCGCGCCCGGCACGCATTCGGCCTGGTCGCGGAAGACGCGATGAAAGGACGAGCCCGGGGTCATGTCCGAAAGGAACGACACGCAGCGCTTGTGACGCAGGAGCGACTTCGGCGTCATCAGGATGAGGGGCTTGCGGAACGGGCGGTGAATCTGCCGCCGGAGCACGTGGAAATAGTTCGCCGGCGTCGTGGGGCAGGCCACCTGGATGTTGTCCTGGGCGCAGAGCTGGAGATATCTCTCCAGGCGCGCCGAGGAGTGCTCGGGCCCCTGGCCCTCGTATCCGTGCGGCAGCAGCATCACGAGACCGCACATGCGCAGCCATTTCATCTCGCCGGAAGCGATGAACTGGTCGATGACGACCTGCGCGCCGTTGGCGAAGTCGCCGAACTGCGCTTCCCACAGCACCAGCGCGCGCGGCTCCGCGGTCGAGTAGCCGTATTCGAATCCCAGCACCGCCTCTTCCGACAGCAGCGAGTCGATGACCTCGAACTCGGCCTGGCCTTCGGCGACGTGATTGAGCGGGATATACCGCTCCTCCGTCTCCTGGTCGACCAGGGCCGAATGGCGCTGCGAGAACGTGCCGCGCGAGGAATCCTGGCCCGAGAGGCGAACCGGGACGCCCTCGCGCAGCAGGGTGCCGAAAGCAAGCGCCTCGGCCGTGGCCCAGTCGAACCCCTCGCCGCTCTCGAACATCCTGGCCTTGGCTTCGAGCTGTCGCGCGATCGTGCGGTGAACGTGGAATTCCGCCGGCACGGTGGAAATCGCGCGGCCGACGCTCCTCAGCGTCTCGGCGGGGAGTGCCGTGTCGCCACGGCGGTCGCCCGCCGGCGCCGCGGCAAGGCCCGTCCAGCGTCCGTCCAGCCAGTCCGCCTTGTTGGGACGGTGGCCCTTGGAGGCTTCGTATTCCTCGTCGAGGCGCGCATTGAACGTTCCGATCATCGCGCGGATGTCGTTCTGGTCGAGCGTGCCCTCCGCCACAAGCCTGGTCGCGTAGAGCTCCAGCGTGGTCGGATGGTTCCTGATCGCCCGGTACATCGAGGGCTGCGTGAACGCCGGCTCGTCGGTCTCGTTGTGACCGAAGCGGCGGTAGCAGAACATGTCGATGACGACATCCTTGTGGAAGAGCTGCCGGAATTCCGTCGCGATGCGCGCCACGTGCACGACCGCTTCCGGATCGTCGCCGTTCACGTGGAAGATGGGCGCCTGCACCATAAGGGCGACGTCGGAGGGATAGGGCGAGGAACGCGAGTATATCGGCGCCGTCGTGAAACCGATCTGGTTGTTGACGATGAAGTGGATCGTGCCGCCGGTGCGGAATCCCTTGATGCCCGACATCGCGAAGCACTCCGCGACGACGCCCTGGCCGGCGAACGCGGCGTCGCCATGGATAAGCAGCGGCAGCACGCTCGTGCGCGCGTCGTTGTCGCCCAGCTGGTATTGCTTGGCGCGCGACTTTCCGAGCACGACGGGATCGGCGGCCTCCAGGTGCGACGGATTGGGCGTGAGCGAGAGATGGACCTTCACGCCGTCGAACTCGCGGTCGGACGAGGCGCCGAGGTGATATTTCACGTCGCCCGAACCCTGGACCTCGCTCGGGTTGGCGCTGCCGCCCTGGAATTCGTGGAAGAGCTGGCGGTAGGGCTTGGCCATGACATTGGCCAGCACGTTTAGCCGGCCGCGGTGGCTCATTCCGAGCACGATCTCCTTCACGCCGAGCTGGCCGCCTCGCTTGATGATCTGCTCCAGTGCCGGAACCATGGCCTCGCCACCGTCCAGGCCGAAGCGCTTGGTGCCGAGAAACCGCACGCCGCAGAATTTCTCGAAGCCTTCGCTCTCGACGAGCTTGTTCAGGATCGCGCGCCTGCCTTCGGGCGTGAACGAAATCTCCTTGTCCGGACCTTCGATCCGGCGCTGGAGCCAGTCCTTCTGCTCCGCATCGTTGATGTGCATGAACTCGTAGCCGATGCGGCCGCAATAGGTCCGCTTGAGGATTTCGACCATCTGGCGCGCGGTGGCGCTTTCCAGCCCCAGCACGCCGCCGACATGGATCGGGCGGTCCATGTCCTCCTCGTGAAATCCGTAGAACACCGGATCGAGCTGCGGATGCGGCGTCCGCGGCGACAGGCGGAGCGGATCGAGGTCGGCCTCGAGGTGGCCGATGACGCGATAGGCGCGCACCATCTGGATCGCGCGGATGGAATCCAGCGCCGCAGCGCTGCTGTCGGCTTCGCTCGCCTGGGCGCCGGTCTTGCGCGGCCACTGACCGGTCAGGGCCCCGATGATCTCGCCCGAGGCAAGATCGGGTCTTGCATCGCGCCGCCAGTTCGGACCGCGGCCGAGCTGGGACGGGCTCAGGCTCTGCTCGTTCAGGCTCGCGAAATAGGCGCGCCAGCTCGGATCGACGGCGTCGGGATTGGCCTGATACCGGGCATAGAGGGACTCGATGAACGCGGCATTCGCGCCCTGCAGGAAGGTGGTGGCTTCCAGAATGTCATTCGACGCACGGGTGAGCCGGTCCGCTGGAGATTCACTAGTCATTTCAGTGTATTAAGCAGGACTTCTTGGGCCCGGCCGGTCCTTTAGGGGCTTGGAGGCGTGTTACTGCCGAATGACCGGCGATTCAACGCTTTCCATCGTTAATATGAGATCAATTGGGCAAGATTTCGATGGGGCGCGGATGAAAAGGCTGCACGCATTGGACACGCTGCGCGGGGTCGCGGCGCTCTCCATCGTCATCTGGCACTGGCAGCATTTCTACGCCATCGGCGGAACCTGGCCGGAAGGGTGGCAGCGTTCCGCGCAGCCCTTCTACGAATTCCTCCGTCCGCTGTACGACGAAGGCTGGGCGGCCGTCGATCTGTTCTTCGCGCTGTCGGGGTTCGTCTTTTTCTGGCTCTATGCGCCCCTCATCCGCGCCGGCACGATCGGACCGGGCAAGTTCGCGTGGCTGAGATTTTCGCGGCTCTATCCGCTTCACCTGGTCACCCTTCTTTCCGTCGCGGTGCTGCAATACTTCTTCCGGCGGGCGACCGGGAACTTTTTCGTCTACGACAGCAACGATCTGCAGCACTTCGCCACGGGCCTATTCCTCGCGCAGCAATGGCTGCCGCCCACTCTGGCGCAGTCCTTCAACGGGCCGGCCTGGTCGGTGTCGGTGGAGGTGCTGCTCTATGGAGTGTTCTTCATTCTTTGCCGGCTCGGCTTGAAGGGTCCGCGTCTGGCCCTGCTCGCCTCGATTTGCGGCATCTCGCTTCTGGTCTGGAACGAGTTCATCGCGCGCGGCGTGATGGGGTTCTTTCTCGGGGGCGCCGTCTTCTTCTGGACGCGCGCGATCGCGGGGCGCGCGGACGGGAAGCGGATCGCGGAACGGATTTGTCTTCTCGCGGTCCTGGCGTGGCTGCTCGTCCTGCTCGAGACCTATCTCGCCCCGTTGCACATGCTCGCCTCCGCCCTGGCGAGCCGCGCCTCGGGCGATGTGGAGCGCGTCTATGTCGGGGAGGGCGGCGATCTCTTCCTGCTCCTGTTCATCTATGTCGTGAGCCCGCTCACGCTGATGGCGCTCGCCTTGCACGAGATGGTTCTGGGCGGGAAGTGGGAGCACTATTCGGTGCTCGGCGACATCTCGTATTCGACCTATATGCTCCATTTCCCGCTGCAGCTGGCGCTGGCGCTGGCGGCCGCGCATCTGTCGCTGACGCCGGCCTTCTTCGAGAACCCGATCGCACTCGGCCTTTTCTATGCCGTACTGGCCGGCCTGGGATGGATCTCCTTCAATGTCTTCGAGCGCCCGCTGCAGGCCCGGCTTCGCAGCTTCCCGCGGGGGAACGGTTCCTTCGCCGCGCCGGGCCGGCAGGACTGACGCCCCGCCGGCCTGACGGGCGCCGGCGCCGGTCGAGCCGCCTGCGACCGTCAGATTTTCGGAATTGCCGCCACCGCGAGCTGCCCGGCAGTCCTGTCGAACGTCCGCGCGTTCAGCGATGCATCCTCGATGACGAAGGACTCCGTGCCGACTCCGCACGGCCCCTTGTTCTTGAACTTCACCGTTCCCTTCGCGCCGGTCGTTCCGGCGACGGGCGTGCTCTTCCAGTACTCGTCCATGAACCGGCCCCGTACCTGAACGCCCGCGAGCGGCGCGCCGTTCTCGTCGGTGACGCTCACGCTGATCGCGACGGTGTTGAACTCCTTGGTATTTCCGGCCGTGCAGTGTCCCGGATCGTTCGGGTCCTGGTGAAATTTGGCGTTGATCGTCAGCGACGGAATCCTGATGCAATCCGACTGACAGGGCGCTGCCGCAACAAGACGCATCATGCGTGGGGCGTTGCCGATCATGACCTCGGCGAGAATGTCGCCGGCGCCGTTCATCGGACCGGCGACGGTGACCGTGCCGCCATAGGCGGGCGACAGGAACGCGTCGAGAGGCTGGTTGACGCCGTCCGGGCCCGGCGCGATCTGTCCGGAGGACGATACGGTGTCGGTAATGGTCAGCGTGTCGTCGATGCTGCCCACGCCGCCTCGCGCGCGGATCCCCGTGCCGACGAAGTCGATCTGCTGCCAGGCGCCTTCGTGCGTGTAGCGGTAATTGTAGGTGATGGGGTGCTCCGTTCCGATCGCCAGCCCGCGCGCCTGGTCTCCGGAATCGTTGATCGCGGCGTAGCTGTTCACGAGGAACCACCCGCCCGGCGGAACGGGCGCCATGTCCGTCACGCTTTGCGGATCGTCCAGGCGATACCAGTGTGCGAAGGTCGCAACCGTGCCGCCCCTGCTGATTCCGATCGGCGGCTCGCCGGGATACCCGAGCGAGGTGAGGTCGACCATCCCTCCCGGAGCGGTCCAGACGAAGGGTTTGTTGAATCCGGACGTGTCCGTGGACGTGCCCACCACGCGTCCGGTGTCGTCGATGCCCATCGATGACGACGAAGAACCGCCGGGAAGCGTCCCGAGATCGACAACGGAGAAGCGCACGCCCTTTTTCGGCTTCCACACGACGGCGTGGCCGAACCCGAATGGGCCGGCGCCTCCCGAGATCCAGCCCAGGTTGTTGATGCCACTCACGCTGGTGCCAGCAAATCCTTGCGGCGCAGGAAGAACGATGCGCTTCCCGGCCTTCCAGACGACCGTTTCGAGTGGCGGCAGGCAAAAGGGCCCGCAGCCGGTATCCGGGTAGGAGGTGCCCACGATCTCGCCCGCGTCGTTCATGGCCGCGCCATGCGAGACGGGCACGATCAGTGCCGGGACATAGAAGCCCTGGATCGCCGGCTTCTCGGCGCGGCGGTGCGCCGCGTCCGCCGGCCCGGCCCCAACGGCTATTGCCGCAGCAATCACAGGCAATGCCGCACCATATGCCCCAATCGATTTCATGACGTTCCCATCCGCATTCGAGGTTCGCGAAATTGTAGTCCGAACCGGCCTGGGACGAATTTGCGCAAGATCAATCTCCCGGATGGAGCAATGCCGGGATTCGAGGGCGCCGGCCGGAGGGGTGCACCGCCTCCGGCCGGGAATTTTCTCCAAGCCGGCGTTGAAACCGCATTGCGGACGCTTACGTCTTCGATGCGGCGAAAGCTGAGGCTGTGGCGATGTTCGTTGGATGGCGGGCCGTTTCCGCTTTTTGGCTGTCTTTCCTGTTCCTTCCGGGTGGGGCGGCTTCGGCCGCACAGTCCGACCCCGGGTTGGCCATCGACAACCGTGTGCCGAAGTTCGAGGCGTTCTACGCCGACGCGACGAAGGCTGCGATGGGGGCGGACGCGCGATTTGCGCTCTGGCGGAAGGAATACGGGATAGCGGCGGTGCCTCCTGGGCCGGACGGCGACCGGATGGCGCGCGGGCTTCTCGATTCCGCGTGGGGCAGATACCCGGCGCTGCTGCCACAGCTTGCGCGGCTCGAGAGCGAAGGAGAAGCGGAAGCGCAGGAAGCGTTCGACCGCATCAAAATCCTGTTCGCGACCGGCGATGCGCCGATCCGCGCGCGCGTCGTCCTCTACGTCGGGCAGTTCGACAACAACGCCTACACGGTGCCGCCGATGGAAGGCAGGCCCGCGACCGTGATGATGCCGGTCGAAAACGAAATCCGTAAGCTTGCGCTCGCGCACGAGCTCACCCATGCCGTTCACACACAGCTCGCCGGCGTCAAGAACAGCTTCGGCGCGCCGGTGGGCGAGACGGTGTTTCTGGAAGGGCTCGCCATGCGCACCGCGCAGCGCGTCTATCCCGGACTTCCGGACGCCGCCTATATCGAAGATCCCGGCCACAAGGGCTGGTTCGCGCAATGCGAGGCGGGAAGGGACGCGGTGCTTCGCGGAATTGCCGCCGATCTCGACAAGAGCGGCCGTGAGATCGCGATGAAATATACCTTCGGAAAAGGCAACACCGGCATGCAGCGCGAAGCCTATTGCGCCGCCTGGTTCGTGATGGGCGATCTGCTCGAATCCGGCAGGACGCTGCCCGAACTTGCGCGCATTCCGGAGGACCGGATGGTGGCCACGATCCGGGCGGCGATTGCGGCGCCGTAGGGAGCCGTTTCTCGCCGTTCGGCACGCTCGGGATGACGCCCGGTTCGACGTCTTCGTTCCGGGCTCGCCGGAGGACAATGGTCCGGCGTGCCGCGCTAATTTCCCTTCAGCAATTCGAGCATGGTCGTGCCGAGCGCGGCCGGATTGGGCGAGACGCGGATGCCGGCGGACTTCATCGCCTCGATCTTCGATTCCGCTCCACCCTTGCCGCCGGAGATGATCGCGCCGGCATGACCCATGCGCCGGCCCGGCGGGGCGGTCACGCCGGCGATGAAGCCGACCATCGGCTTCTTGGTCTTGTTGTGCTTGATGAAGTCGGCTGCGTCTTCCTCGGCGCTGCCGCCGATCTCGCCGATCATGATGATGGATTTGGTTTCCGGATCGGCGAGGAACATCTCCAGCACGTCGATGTGCTCGGTCCCCTTCACCGGATCGCCGCCGATGCCGACGCAGGAGGACTGCCCGAGCCCCACCGCCGTCGTCTGCGCGACCGCTTCGTAGGTCAGCGTTCCCGAACGCGAGACGATGCCGACGCTGCCGCGGCGATGGATGTGTCCGGGCATGATGCCGATCTTGCATTCGCCGGGTGTGATCACGCCGGGGCAGTTGGGCCCGATCAGCCGCGATTTCGAGCCGCACAGCGCGCGCTTCACCTTCACCATGTCGAGCACCGGAATGCCCTCGGTGATGCAGACGATCAGTTCGATCTCCGCGTCGATGGCTTCGAGGATCGCGTCGGCGGCGAAGGGCGGCGGCACATAGATCGCGCTCGCCGTGGCGCCGGTCGCGTCCTTCGCCTCGCGCACCGTATCGAATACGGGCAGGCCCAGATGCGTCGTTCCGCCCTTGCCGGGCGAGGTGCCGCCGACCATCTTGGTGCCGTAGGCGATGGCCTGCTCGGAATGGAACGTGCCCTGGTTGCCGGTGAAGCCCTGGCAGATGACCTTGGTGTTCTTGTCGACGAGAATGGACATTCGAAGACTTTCTAAGGATGCGTTTTGGGAAGTTTCTGCGTTTCCCGGATCAGGGCCAGAACGTCCTTGGCGGAGATGTTCTGGAGATCGGCATAGGCGGCATCGGTGAATTTGCGGTCGCCGCCTCCGTGGCCGGTCAGATCGTAGCCGTCGCCGGTGAACGTCAGATCGAACTCGAACGGCGCGGCCTTGCTGCCTTCCTTGGCGACGAAGACGAGACTCTTGCCGTCGCTGCAGCTCGCGACCAGCCATGCCGTGCCGCCGTACGTCTTCTCGACCGGGCCCGTCGCGCATTGCTCGGGCGCTTTCTCATCGAGTGCGAACGCAGGTGTCGCGGCGATGACGATCAGAGCGGCGAGGGCGATGCGGCGCACGATCAACCCTTCACGGCCTTGACGATCTTCTGCGCGGCATCGGCGAGGTCGTTGGCGGAGACGATGGGCAGCCCCGACCTGGCCAGGATCTCCTTGCCCAGCTCCACATTCGTTCCTTCGAGGCGCACGACCAGCGGAACCTTGAGCGAAATCTCCTTCGCGGCGGCGACGATGCCTTCCGCGATGATGTCGCATTTCATGATGCCGCCGAAGATGTTGACCAGGATGCCCTTCACGTTCGGATCGGAGACGATGATCTTGAACGCCGCGGTCACTTTTTCCTTGGACGCGCCGCCGCCGACATCGAGGAAGTTGGCCGGCTCCTCGCCATAGAGCTTGATGATGTCCATCGTCGCCATGGCAAGGCCCGCTCCGTTCACCATGCAGCCGATGGCGCCGTCCAGCTTGACGTAGGAAAGATCGTATTTCGACGCCTCGACCTCCATCGGGTCTTCCTCGTCGAGATCGCGCAGGGACTGAATGTCCTTGTGGCGGTAGAGCGCGTTGTCGTCGAAATTGATCTTGGCGTCGAGGCAGACGACCTTGCCGTCCTTCGTCAGGACCAGCGGATTGATCTCGAGCAGGCTCATGTCCCTGGCGAGGAACGCGTCGTAGAGCGACTTCACCAGCGCGCCGCACTGCTTGGCCTGATCGCCCTTCAGCTTCAGCGCGCTCGCGATTTCGAGCCCGAGATAGGGCGAGTAGCCGGCGGCCGGCTCGACCTGGAACGTCTTGATGCGATCGGGCGTCTTGTGCGCGACTTCCTCGATGTCCATGCCGCCTTCGGTGGAGGCGATGAAGGCCACGCGGCTGGTGGCGCGATCGACGAGGGCGGAAAGGTAAAGCTCGCGGTCGATGGCCGAGCCGTCCTCGATATAGAGCCGCTTCACCACCCGGCCATGCGGGCCGGTCTGGTGCGTCACCAGCGTCATGCCGAGCATGCGCCTGGCTTCCTTCTCCACGTCCTCGATGGATTTGACGACCTTGACGCCACCGCCCTTGCCGCGGCCGCCGGCATGGATCTGCGCCTTCACCACCCACACCGGTCCGCCCAGTTCCTTTGCCGCCGCAACGGCGTCTTCCACGGTGAAGGCGGGCTTGCCGCGCGGAACCGGAACGCCGAAGCCGCGCAGGACCTCTTTCGCCTGATATTCGTGGATATTCATGGGAAACCTTGGGTAAAGCGGGGATTGCGGTGCGCCGCACAATACCAGCCGAACCCCCATGCGCAAGCGCGCCGGATCGCCGCTGCGCAGCCCCCGAAAAGGCTTCGGCGCCAGCGGCATGCCGCCGGCGCCGATTCCGGTTTGGCGAGAGATCCTAGTAGGCGCCGTCGCCGCCGACACCGCCGCTCAGCGACATGCCGTCGAGTTCGAGCTCGCGTGCGCCGGCATGGGCGGTTTCCGCGCAGATGTTCCGGCGGTAGGTGAAGAACATGTCGCCGGTGCCGAATTTGCGCAGATTGGTGCGCTCGGTGCAGTCCGGCACTTCCACGGCGCGCGCGCATTTCAGCATTCCGTCCTTGAAGTGGCGCACGGCTTCGCCCTCGGCGCATTGCAGGATCACACCGCTGCGATAGGTCCCGGCCATGCCCTGATCGGATTGCACGACGTCGCCGATCGTGACCTTCAGGCGCGATCCCGGGATGCAGCGCGCGACCTCACCCTCATAGGCCGAATTGATCCAGGTCTCCGCGGTCATGTGCGACGCCGGAAACTCGCGGCCGTCCGCGGAAATGCAAACCGCATGGATGGCCTTGACGACCGTGCCCTCCTGCATCTCGCAATGGCCGCCGGAAGCATGGACCGAGCCTATGCTGTCGGAATTCGCCTTCACGGTCATGTAGGAGCTGCCGCCGCTGTAGATGATGACGTTTCCGCGCGAGCTGGCGTCGGCATTGGCCGTCGCAAGCGCCTGCGCGAAGGCCATCGCCTGGACGTCGATCTTGTTGATGACGACGACCTTGTTGATGTTGATGTTCTTGTTGAGATTCAGGTTCTTGTTGATGTTGATGTTCTTGTTGATGTTGATGATCTTTCCGCCGCCGTCTCCGCCGCCGCCGCACCCGCCGCCGTCTCCGCCGCCGCCCCACTGTCCGTTGACGTTGATACCGCCACCGTTCGATCCGATATGGACATTCGCGGCCGCCGCGCTGGGAAACGTGCCGGTATAGAACGGCCCTGCCGCCGCTTCCGCTCCCGGGAAGGCGGCCAGCGCCGCGATCGCCAGGGCGGCAACCAGATTTCTGAAGCGGATCGGCGACATGCTATGGCTCCTTCGTTCCGATCATCCTACACAGGGCCGGCCACGCCCCGGCCCGGAACATGGACTAAGCCTTAATGACCGAGCCGGTTGCTTCACGATCCATGCCATTTCCGCGGCCTTTGCCGGCACCGGCGGCGGCCCGAAATGATACAGTCGGACGGGCAGCCTCGCCGGACGGCCGGTCATGATCCCGATCTCGGACGACAATCCCGTTGACCATACGCCGTTCGTGAACTGGCTCCTGATTTCCCTTTGCGTGGTGGTTTACGTTTGGGAATTCTCCCTCGGCGACCGGGAGATGGATGCGGCGCTCGAGATGCTCGGCTTCATCCCCGCGGCGCTCGCGCACCCGGCCGCGGCGCCGTCGCTCGTGCTCGGCATTCCCGCCTATGCGACGATCTTCACCTCCATGTTTCTTCACGGCGGGCTGCTGCACCTGGCCGGGAACATGCTCTATCTCTGGATCTTCGGGAACAACATCGAGGAAGCGATGGGCCACACCCGCTTCACGATGTTCTATCTCGCCTGCGGCGTCGCGGCCGCGCTGACCATGGTCGCGGTCGATGCGGGAACCGAGGTCCCCATGGTCGGCGCATCGGGCGCGATCTCGGGTGTTCTCGGGGCCTATATGCTGCTTTATCCGCGCGCGCGCGTGCATGTGATCATTCCGTTGGGAATCATCTTCTATCCGCTCTGGATTCGCGCGGTCTGGGTCGTGGGGATCTGGTTCGGCATGCAGCTGGTGAGCGCGGCGGTCACCGATCCGACCCAGCCGGGCACCGCCTTCTGGGCGCATGTCGGCGGCTTCGCGGCGGGACTGGCGCTGACGCCGTTCCTGAAATCGCGGGACGTGCGCTTTTTCGGCCCCTATTTCCAGCGCGGTCCCTGGGGCTGACGCGGGGCGAATCGGGCGGGTTCCCGCCCTTGGCATGGCTTTCGCTCATACCTCCTTCCAAGCACGGGCGGCGTTCCGATCTGGATCAGGCGCCCGCGCGACGGTCACGGGGCGAACGGTCCATGAAGCACAGGAATTCTCATCTGCTCGTCGGGTATTGGAGCCGGCTGCGCCAGGGTCGCGACGTTCCCGATCAGACCGAGATCGATCCGCGCGCCATCAAGCGGATGCTGTCCAGCATCTTCATCCTCGATGCCGAGATCCCCGGCCGCCCGAGCTATCGGCTCGCCGGCACCGGGCTCTGCGAGCGCTTCGGCATGGAGCTGAAGGGAACGGGCTTCCTGCGTCACTGGGAAGGTCAATCCGGCATCGCGCTCGGCGCGCTGCTCAGGCAGGCACTGAAGACGCGGCAGCCCCTCTGCCTCTCTTCGATCGGCACGACCGCGGATTGCGGGATGGTCGAAATGGAAACCGTCGTCGCGCCGATCAGCTTCCACGGCGGCGAACCCACGCGCTTCATCGGCATCACGCTGACGCTGGGCGACGTCGTGCAGCTCGGCGGAAGGCCCGTGGCATTCCAGAGGCTGATCGCCTCCCAGCTCGTCCGCGAGGACGAACCGGCCGCCATCGCCCCGCCGCCGCCGCCCGCGCATGCCCCGCGCGGGCCATTGCGTGCACCCCATCTGCGCCTGGTCGTGTCGCGCGACCGGCCAGAGACGCTTCATTTCGAGGCGGACGACATGCTGCAGAGAATGTTCAACCTGCTGCGCGGCAGGATCGCGGGCGCCTAGCCCGCTACTGCGGATTCGAGTTGGTCTGCGGCGTGGACTGGGTCTGCGCTTCGTAGTTCTTGTCCAGCGGATTGCCGACCGGATCGTTGTGAAGCACGTTCCGGTCCAGCAGAATCTCGTTTTCCTTTCGCTGAAGATACGGAATTTCGTATTTCTCGATCTTCGCGCGATAGGCCTCGAATCTCTTTTCGTCCTCCGGCAGCCGCTTGTCGCAGCGGTCGGGATTGATCTTTGCCGTTTCCTGGCACCACAGATCGAAGTTCATCGTCTTGACGTCGTAGCGGCCCGTCTGCGCGCCGGCGGTTTGCGCCAGCAAGAGGGCGGCTGCGATGGGGACGGCAATTGCGAAGGAACGCATGACGCCAGCCTACGCCTGAAGCGGCCGGGAAGATAGCGCCGGGCGGCTATGCGGCCGCGACGTTCTGCCCGTCCTCCGCAATCTTCACGATGGACGGCGGCAGCGGCGCCCGGCCGAGGATCATGTCGGAGGCCTTCTCCGCGATCATGATCGTTGGGGCATTGGTGTTGCCGGATACCAGCGCTGGCATCACCGAGGCGTCGACGACGCGCAGGCCCTCGATTCCGTGAACCTTCAGTTGCGGATCGACGACGCTGTCGGGATCGGTTCCCATCTTCGCGGTTCCGACCGGATGGTAAATGGTCTCGGCCGTTCTGCGCACGAAGGAATCGATCTGCTCGTCCCTGGTGACGTGCGCGCCCGGCATGAGTTCGGGACCGCGGAAGGGATCGAAGGCTTCCTGGGCGAATATCTCGCGCGCCAGCTTCACGCCCTCGCGCATCGCGCGGCGGTCCTCCTCGGATTCCAGATAGTTCGGCTGGATGATCGGGGGCACCAGCGGATCCGCGGATTTGAGCGTAACAAAGCCCCGGCTCTGGGGGCGAAGCTGGCAGACGTGGGCCATGAAGCCGTGGCGGTCCGCCTTGACGCGCGTGTGATCGTACATCAGCGCGGCAATGAAGTGGAACTGGAGATCGGGCGTCTCAAGATCGGGACGGCTCTTCAAGAAGGCCCCGGATTCGAGCCCTTGGCCCGTGGCCAGCCCGGTTCCGAACAGCATGTACTGCAGCCCGGTCTTCATCGCGTTGAGCGGATTGGCCTGGCTGTAGAGCGTGATCGGCTGCGAACATTCGTACTGGATGGAACAGTCGAGATGATCCTGCAGGTTGCGCCCGACACCCTTGAGTTCCTGCACCACGGGGATGTCGAAGCGGCGCAACGTCTCCGCATCGCCGAGACCCGACAGCTGGAGAACCTGCGGCGTGTTCACCGCGCCGCCGCAGAGCAGGACCTCGCGCGTCGCGCGCACCTTTCGAGGCTGCTTGCGCTGGACGAATTCCACGCCCACGGCGTGGGTGCCCTCGAAGAGGATGCGCGAGACATGTGCGTGGGATTCGACCGTAAGGTTGGGCCGCCTGACCGCGTCGTGAAGGTAGGCTCTCGCCGCGCTCCATCTCTTGCCGTCGCGGATCGTGAGCTGATAAGGCCCGAAGCCCTCCTGCTGCGCCCCGTTGAAGTCGGCGGTCTGCCTGTGCCCTGCCTCGATCCCGGCCCGGATGAAGGCGCGGAAGAGCGGGTTGGCCGACCGGCCGTTGGAGACGTAGAGGGGCCCGCCGGCGCCGTGAAAATCGTCGCCCCCGTTTTCGTTGTGCTCGGCGCGCTTGAAGTAGGGCAGAACATCGGCAAACGACCAGCCTTCGCAACCCATCTGCCGCCAGCCGTCGTAGTCGCGCGCGTGGCCGCGGATGTAGATCATGCCGTTGATCGAGGAGGAGCCGCCCCAGCCGCGTCCGCGCGGCCAATAAAGCCTGCGGCCGTTGAGATGCAGCTGGCCCTCGGTCTCGTAGTACCAGTTGTACGGATTGGGCTTGCCGATGAGCGCCGGGATGCCGGCCGGCATGTGGATCATCGGCGACTTGTCGCGCCCTCCCGCCTCGATCAGGAGGACTTCCACCGAGGGATCGGCGGAAAGGCGCCCGGCCAAAACGCAGCCCGCGCTTCCCGCACCGACGACGATGTAGTCGTAGGCCTTCATGGGGTGGGATTGGCCGACGGCTTGTCGCTGTCGGGGGAGGGCGGCGGAGCGGGGGCGGCCGCTGCCGGCTTGGCCTCGCCCTCCAGCTTCGACAGCGACACCTCGAGCGATGCGAAGCACTTCTTCGAGGCGGCCGACATCTGCGCCACCGTCGCATTCATCATCCAGCAATCGTAGTCGGCCTGCGCCCGCGCGGCATCGACGGGGAAGCTCTCCTTGCCGCGCTCCAGCGCGCGGATGAGACGGTCGCGCATCTTGTGCGTGGGCACGTCCACGCCGGGCTCGGGCTCGACCACCGAGCCGCGCGCCGCGACCAGCGCCTTCTCGGCGTAGCTGTTCGCCAGGGCGCCGATGTCGCTGTCCATCTCGGTCAGCTCCATGGAGCCGCCGCGATCGAAGGCGACGCCGGCCGCTGCGCCGACGCGGCCGAAGGAACGCGCCAGCGCCGCGTAGTTGCGATACAGGGCGACGTCGAAGGGTTTCCCCTCCGGCTTCGTGTCGCGCAGCTCGTCGAGCGCGAGCTCGTTGACGCAACCCGCCGCCAGCAGCGCGAGAGCCGCCGTTGCGGCAAGGCGGACAAGGAGTCGGGACGACGTCATCGATGGTCTCCGAAAGCGTTACGCCGGATCATTGTGCTATAGCCCGGCTGGCCGCAAAGGTTAAGTGTGGTTTAACGGCGTTCGAAAATAGCCGCGCGAGGGGGGTAAACGTAAACCTTCTGTTGACCGTGTGCGTTCACACTGTGCGGACGTGACCTCAGTTCTCGGCGCGGGGCCGTCTGCCAGTGGACAAAATGAAAGATATCGAGCCCGTGATAGCGAAAGCCAAGGCGGAGCGCCGCCGTTTCCGGCGCGTGCGCGTCGATCTGACCGGCCGCCTCTTCGTGCCCTCCGATTCGCGCGAATGCCATTGCAAGGTCGTCGATCTCTCGCCCGGCGGCGCGTCCGTGGAAAGCGACCTGGTGCTTGCCATGGACACGCAGGTGGTTCTCTACGTGGACGGATTCGGGCGGCTCGAAGGCGCCATCACCCGCGTCAACCAGGGCGAATTCGGCATCCGGTTCAACTGCACGCCGATGAAGCGGGAGCGCATCGCCGAACAGCTCATCCTGTTCATGAACAAGGAGCTGATCGACGGAACGGAAAGCGAGATCCGCCGCCACGACCGCACGCCGCAGAAGGGGATTGCCCGTTTCACCCGCGCCGACGGGCAGTTCGTGGCCTGCGAGGTCCTCGACCTCTCGGTGAGCGGCGTTTCGCTGAAGACCGATGTGCGTCCGCCGATCGGCGAATTCGTGCTGATCGGGCAGATGGCCGGACGCGTCGCGCGCCATCACGAACATGGCATCGGCATCGAATTCGTGGGCGGCCAGCCGCACGGCGTGACGGCCGAGCGCCTGCACCCGAAGGTCGCAAAGGTCCGCTAGCCCGGGCGGACCGTGCGGGTCACTCCGTCCGGTCGCGGCGCGGCATATCGAGCACCGTGCGCGCTCTTTCGCGATGTTCGGGCCGGATGTGCCGGGCCACCAGCCCCATCGCCATGGCGAGGACGGCGGCGTCGTCGGTGAAGCCCAGACCGGCAACGAAATCGGGAATGGCATCGACCGGCGTGACGAAATACGCGAGCGCGGCAAGCAGCACGCCCCTGACCCTGGAGGGCGTGGCCGGGTCGGTGGCGCAAAAATAGGCCGCAGCCGCGTCATCGGCGAAGGGGATGCGGCCTGCCAGATGCAGGAGCTTTCGCCAGAAGCCGTGTTCCACCGCGCGCCGGTTGCGGGCAACGGTGGCCGGAACCTGCGCGGCGGCGGGATCCGGAAATGCCATGGACCGGTTCATCCTCCTCAATATGGGGTACGTCATGCGCGGCGAAAAGTGGCAATCGCGCGCCGCGGACGGCTAGGATCGCCCGGATCGGAGGCATTCATGGGCGAAATTCGGCACTCCACCAATTCCGGGCAGCCGCTGGCGAACCTGCTCGGCGTCGAAATCGTCGAGGCGACGAAGCAAAGGGTCCGCGGACGGCTTCTCGTGCGGCCGGACATCTGCACGACTTGGGACACGCTTCATGGCGGGGCGATCATGGCCTTCGCCGACACGCTCGGCGCGACCGGCGCCTTCCTGAACCTTCCCGAAGGCGCGGGCACGACGACGATGGAGAGCAAGACGAATTTCATCGGCTCCGCGAAGGTCGGGACCGTCGTCGTCGCCGAATCCACGCCCGTCCATATCGGCGGGCGCACCTCCGTCTGGCAGACGCGGATCGCGCGCGAGGACGGCAAGCTGGTCGCCATCGTCACGCAAACGCAGATGGTGCTTACCTAGCGTCGGCTTTGCGCCGCCGCGCGAGCCGGTTTAAGAGTGCGCCGCTCCTCTGTACCAGGGAAGGAAATCGTCCATGGAATTGAACTCATCCCTTGCCGCCGTCGTGACCGGCGGCGCTTCCGGGCTCGGCGAGGCGACGGCGCGCGCGCTGGCCGCGAAGGGCGTGAAGGTCGCGCTGCTCGACATGAACAAAACCAAGGGCGAGGCGGTCGCGTCGGAGATCGGCGGCGTGTTCTGCGAGGCGAACGTCACCGACGAGGCCAGCGTCGTCGCAGCCTTCGAGAAGGCGCGCGGCGCGCATGGGCAGGAGCGCATCCTCGTCAACTGCGCCGGCACGGGCAACGCGATCAAGACAGCGTCGCGCGACAAGAAGACCGGCGAGCTGCGCCGCTTTCCCACCGATGCGTTCAACTTCATCATCCAGATCAATCTCGTCGGCACCTTCCGCTGCATCGCGATTTCCGCCCAGGGCATGCTCTCCCTCGATCCGCTC
Organism: Rhizomicrobium sp.; assembly: GCA_035549575.1. Classification (GTDB taxonomy): domain Bacteria; phylum Pseudomonadota; class Alphaproteobacteria; order Micropepsales; family Micropepsaceae; genus Rhizomicrobium. The sequence continues at coordinate 20,064 of DASZQP010000011.1, read as the reverse complement.
GAGGGCGGCGAGCGCGGCGCGATCGTGAACACGGCTTCGGTCGCCGCGCAGGACGGGCAGATCGGGCAGGCGGCCTACAGCGCGTCCAAGGGCGGGGTGAACGCGCTCACCCTGGTGGTCGCGCGCGATCTGGCGCAGGAAGGAATCCGCTGCAACACCATCATGCCCGGCCTCTTCAACACGCCGCTGCTGGGAGCGGCGCCGGAGAACGTCCGCCAGGCGCTGGGCGCGCAGGTTCCGTTCCCGCCGCGTCTGGGCAATCCGCCGGAATACGCGTCGCTCGCGCTGGAAATGATCCGCAATCCCTATTTCAACGGCGAGTGCGTCCGCCTGGACGGCGCGATCCGGATGGCGCCGCGCTGACGGCGGCCCCCGGGTATCGACCGGGAAGCGCTCCAAGCCGGCCGGCGCGGCCCAGGCTAGCGCGCCGCCAGCTCCCGGATCTGGCTGTTTGCCAGCGTGAGTTTCGCGATCGACAGCTCGCCCGCCGCCTCGAGGGCGGACAGAAACGCACGCACGCGGGCTAGCGAGGTCTGGTGTCCCGCAACCCAGGCCCTGGCGGCGCTGGCGCCGTCGGTGCGCGTTCCGCCGGACTTGCTCTTGTCGAGCAGGGCGAGCGCGTCGGACGCAAGCGCGCGCTGGGCCGAAAACAGGTCGTCGTTGAGGCGGCGGATGGCGAGCCGGTCCCAGTGTTCGGTGCCGACGATGCGGCGGCTGAGGCCGCGGAGCTTGTCGATGCCGACTTCCGCGCCGATGGCGAAATAGGTTCCGGCGACGAGATCCACGCTCATGGACCGGCTTCGGGCCAGCTGCGCGATTTCCGGAGCCGACCCCAGCAGCGGCAGCGCCCCGATCTCGTCGGCGAGATCGTGCGGCACGCCGGCCTTCTCCAGCTCCCGGATGCGCGCATAAGTGTCTTCCTTCTCGTAGGCGGACACCAGTCCCTCGAACCTGCCTTTCAGCCTGGCCACGCCGTCGCGATAGAGCGCGATGGTGGAGGCGAAGTCGGCGTTCGCCGGAACATTCGCGATGAACCACAGCCCCAGCCGGCGCAGCAATTCTGCGATGTCGGCGTACATCGAGGTCTGCACGGCGGCATCGACCTTGCCGTCGAGCGCATCGACGTGGGACTTCAGCCCCGACAGATCGAACGCGCCCTCTGCCACGACGTAGGTGCGCGCGATTTCCGCGCCGTCCGCGCCGGTGATCTCCTTCATGCGCGAAACGAACACGGGCCCGGCCAGATTGACGATGCGGTTCGCGAGGACGTCGCTGATGATCTCCCGCCTCAGCCGGTGATTCTCCATTTCGCCCCGCAGCTTCTCGACGACAGCCGCTGGGAAATAGCTGGCGAGCTCGAAGGCGAAATGCGGGTCGTCGGGCAGCCGGCTCGCGAGGAGCTCCGCCTTCAGATCGAGCTTGGAATAGGCCAGCAGCACCGCGAGCTCCGGACGGGTCAGTCCGCGGTCGGTCTGCGCCCGCAGGCGAATCTGCGCGTCGTCGGGCAGGTATTCGACCGCGCGGTCCAGCTTCCCGCGCGTTTCCAGATCGCGCATGTAGCGGCCGTGGGCGTCGAGGTCCTTGTTGGCGCGGGCCTGGGCGACGGAGATGGCGAGCGTCTGGTCGTAGTTGTCCTGCAGGACGTGATGCGCCACGTCGTCGGTCATCGCCGACAGCATGGCGTCGCGCTCGCCGGCCGTCATTTCGCCGCGGCGGACCGGCCCGCTGAAGAGAATCTTCAGGTTGACTTCGTGATCGGAGGTGTCGACGCCCGCGGAATTGTCGATGGCGTCGGTGTTGATGCGCCCCCCGGCGAGCGCGTATTCGATCCGGCCGAGCTGGGTGCAGCCGAGATTGGCGCCTTCCCCGACTACCTTGGCGCGCAGATCGCCGCCATTGATGCGGATCGCGTCGTTGGCACGGTCGCCGACGTCGAGATTGCTCTGCGTCGAAGCCTTCACATAGGTGCCGATGCCGCCGAACCAGAGAAGGTCCACCGGCGCCTTCAGGATCGCCTTCATCAGCTCGGCGGGCGTGGCCTTGTCGTCGCCGAGCCCGGTCAGCGCCTTCACTTCGGGAGACAGCACGATCTCCTTCAGCGTGCGCGGATAGACGCCGCCGCCCTTGCTGATCAGCTTCTTGTCGTAGTCGTCCCAGCTCGAGCGCGGCAGGTCGAACATGCGCTTGCGCTCCTGCCAGCTCGCGGCCGGATCCGGATCGGGGTCGAGAAAGATGTGGCGGTGGTCGAACGCGGCCACGAGGCGCGTGCATTTCGACAGCAGCATGCCGTTGCCGAACACGTCGCCGGACATGTCCCCGACGCCGGCCACGGTGAAGGTCTCGGCCTGGATGTCGCGGCCCATCTCGCGGAAGTGGCGCTTTACGGCTTCCCAGGCGCCTCTCGCGGTGATGCCCATCTTCTTGTGATCGTAGCCGTGGCTGCCGCCCGAGGCGAAGGCGTCGCCGAGCCAGAAGCCGCGTTCCTCCGCGATGCCGTTGGCGATATCGGAGAATGTCGCGGTGCCCTTGTCCGCGGCGACCACCAGATAGGGGTCGTCCTCGTCGTGGCGGACGCAATCGGCCGGAGGGACAACCGAGCCGTCCGAATGGAGATTGTCGGTGACGTCGAGCAGGGCGTTGATGAACAGCCTGTAGGCGGCGATGCCGGCGGCCTGGGTTTCGTCGCGCGTCGCGTTCACGGGCATCTGCTTGGCAAAGAATCCGCCCTTGGCGCCGACGGGAACGATGACGGCGTTCTTGACCTGCTGCGCCTTGACAAGGCCCAGAATCTCGGTGCGGAAGTCCTCGCGCCGGTCCGACCAGCGGATGCCGCCGCGCGCGACCTTTCCGAAGCGCAGATGGACGCCTTCGACCTGCGGCGAATAGACGAAGATTTCGACATGCGGCCTCGGCGCGGGAAGCTCGTCGAGCCTCGTGGAGTCGAGCTTCATCGCGATCGTGGGGCGCGTGCCGCCGTCCGCGTTGCGCTGGTAGAAATTCGTGCGCAGGACGCTCGCGATCACGTTGCGGAGGCGCCGGATGATGCGATCGTCGTCGAGGCTCGGCACGTCGTTGAGGGCCTTTTCGATCTTCGTGTGGACCAGCCGCACGCGCGCCTCGCGCTTCGCCGGATCCGACGGATCGTTGCGGGCATGGAACAGCTCGACCAGGAGCCGTGCGATGTCGGGATTCCTGGACAGCGCCTGCTCCATGTACTCCTGGCTGAAGGCGATTGCCGCCTGGCGGAGATATTTCGCCGCCGCGCGCAGGATCGTCACGTCCCGCCATGCGAGCTCGGCGCACAGCACGAGCCGGTTGAAGCCGTCGCTCTCCGCTTCTCCCGAAACGACCGCGCAGAAGGCCTCCTCGAGCGGCGCCTTCACTTCCTCCAGCGGCGCGGCGCCCTGATCGGCGCGCTCCATCTCGAAATCGAGTATGGCGATGTCCTGCCGCTTTCCGGCATCGTCGGTGATGGAGACGGAGAAAGCGTCCTCGGCGATCACCCTCATGCCGAGATTCTCGAACACGGGAAGGGACTGCGACAGCGGCATCACCACGTCGAGCAGATAAAGCTTCAGCCTGAGCACGCTTCGCGCGTCGCCTGCGCTGGTGTAGGCGCGCGCGCGCAGCTTCAGCCCGCCGGTCTGGGCGGCAAGCGTCTGCACCTCGGCGAGATCCAGCAGCGCCTCCTGCGGTCCGAACATGCCCGTGTATCCGGGGGAGAACCGCGGATCGCGCGCATGCCTGAGCCTTGCGCCCTCGGTCTCGCCATAGGCGCCGGCGAGCGCCTCCGCGAAACTGTCGTCCCAGGTCCGCAAGGCCTCGCGGATCTCGTTTTCCAGCACGCCAGGGTCCACATGCGGCCGCGGCCCGGGATTGCGGCCGACGATGTAGTACACGCGCGAAAGCGCGGACTCGTCGATGGTCGGCGTCGAGGCCGAGGTGCGGCCGTTGAAGGCCCTGGCGAGGATGGCGTGGATCTTTTCGCGCGCCGCAGTGTCGTAGCGGTCGCGGGGGACATAGACCATCACGGACACGAAGCGGTCGAAACGGTCGAAGCGCACGAAGATCTTGACCTTCGGCCGTTCGCCGAGCCGCAGGATGCCGAGCGCGGTGTCGTAGAGCTCGCCCTCGGAAATCTGGAACAGCTCGTCACGGGGATAGGTGTCGAGGATGTGGGCGAGGGCCTTGCCGTCGTGGCTGTTGGGGGCGAGGCCGGCGCGCGCCTTCACATGCGCGATCTTCGCCCGAAGCAGGGGGATGTCGCCCGGACGCTTGCTGTAGGCGCCGGACGTGAAGAGGCCGACGAAGCGGCGCTCTCCGACGAGCGTGCCGGTCGCATCGAATATCTTGACCCCGACATAATCCATGTGGACGCGGCGATGGACGAGCGAGCGCTCGTTCGACTTGGTGATGATGAGCGGCTCGGGCTGCTTGAGGAAGGCGATGATCTGCGGCGTCAGCGTGCCCCGCTGGATGACGCGCGTGTGAATGTCGGCGAGCACGCCGAATCCGCTGTGCTCGATTGGGTCGAGCCGCTCGCCGTCGAAGCGGTAGTCGCGGCAGCCGAGAAAGGTGAAGTGATTGTCGGCGAGCCACTCCAGGAAGGCGATGCTCTCCGTCACCTCGTTCTCGGGAATGTGCGGCGGATGCGATTTCAGGCCGGCGACGGAATCGTTGAGCTTGCCCACCATGGCCCGCCAGTCGCGCACGGCCAGCCTGACCTGAGAGAAGACGGCGCGGACGCCGTCCAGCAGCGTCTGGCGCCGGGTCTCGTCGACGATGGGATCGAGCACGGCGACGATGATGCTGGTGAGGACGCCGTCGATCCTCAGGATGGGGTGGAAGACGGCGCGGAGCCGAGCGCCCTGGGCCGTGAGTTCCCCTATCAGCGAATCGAACAGGAACGGCATGTCGTCGTTCACCGCCAGCAGCACCGATTCGCTCGCCGGGTAGTCCGGCGACTCGGTCGACGGCATGAACAGATCGACCAGGGTCTCGCCCTGGGCGCGCCGCTCGACCCGGCGGAATACGAGCCGGGCAAGGGCGCCGAGCGCGTCCGGCGCATAGCGGTTGATGTCCTCCGGCGCCGCGTTCCGGTAGAAGCCCTCCGCGAACCCGCAGAGGGCGGCGTCGGACTTCAGGGATTTGGAGCATTGCGCAAGGCGGCTCGCCGCCTCCGCTTCGTCGCCGGGGATGGGATTCGTCGGTGCGGCCAGATTCATCGGATTGCTGCTCAAGGGAGCGTGTCGTCGGGAATGCGCGAGACTAGTACTCTCATATTAACGCTCCGTGCCCTGCGGCCGAAAGCCTCAACGCGCGAGCAATTGAGCCCATTTCGTGGCGAAACCGTGCCGCTTCGCCGGCCATGGCATTCTTCCCGGCGCGGCGCTAAGCCATGACCCGTTCCGCGGCCGGGGCGCCCGGGCTGGAGAAGGATTTGGAACGGCTCGAAAATGAATCCGGGACGGGTTGCGACATGACAGGCGTTCGACCGGCCGGCGCCGCGAAGGCCGTCGTCTTCGATCTCGAATTCACCGCCTGGGAAGGCTCCATGGCGCGCCGCTGGCTGCGGCCGGGGGAATTCACGGAAATCGTTCAGATCGGCGCGATCCGCGTGGACGGCGGGAGTTTCGCGGCCGAGGGCGAGTTCGACGTGCTGGTCCGGCCGCGCTTCAACCCCGTCCTGTCGGACTACCTGGTCGGACTGACGGGGATCACCAACGAGGAAATGGCGGAGCGGGGCGTGGATTTCGCCGTCGCCTACAGGCGCTTTCTGGAATTCTGCGACGGCGCCCCCATCGTCGCGTTCGGCCGCGACGATCTGATATTCGCGTTCAACCTGCGGCTCTACGGAATGACCGATGCGCCGCCGGTGCCGCCCTATTCGAACATCGTTCCCTGGCTCGTCGAAAACGGGATCGATCCCCGCGGCCGCAATGCCTGCGATGTCGGCCCGCTTGCGGGCGTTCCCTTCCGCGGGCAGAAGCACAACGCGCTCGCCGATGCGCGCTCGGTGCTGGGCGGGATCGCCGCGCTCGTCGCCCGCGGCGCGAGAAATCCGCTCGCATGAACGACGAAGCGCAGAGCCTGATCCGCCGCCTGCGCCTCGAACCGCATCCCGAGGGCGGCTATTACAGGGAGACGTTCCGCGACGCGGCCGGGCAGGGCCGGGCATGCTCGACGGCCATCCATTTTCTCATCTGCAGGGACCAGGTTTCGCGCTGGCACCGCGTCGATGCGGCGGAGGTCTGGCACTTCTATCGCGGTGCGCCGCTCGAATTGCGCATCGGCGCCGCGCGCCGCGTGCTCGGCCCTGCGGTCGAACTCGGCGAGCGGCCGCAGCTCGTCGTGCCTGCGGGGTGCTGGCAAAGCGCCCGTTCGCTCGGCGACTTCACGCTCGCGGGGTGCACCGTTGCGCCCGGCTTCGAGTTTTCCGGTTTCGAGATCGCACCGGAGGGCTTCGATCCGGCCTAATCCGGCACGGGAACCGAAAGCAGCTTTCCGAGCGCGCGCGCTATTCCGCGCGACGAAGCGCGTCCGGCATAGCCGCTCTGCGCGTTGAAGGTGACGTTCAGCGTCTTGCCGGACAGGAACATGATGGGCTTGCTGCCGAGCGCCATGCGCACGGTGTCGATCTTCTTCATGAATGCGGCGCGCGCCTGCACCGACATCGCGAAACGGTCGATGCCGCGCGCGGTGTTCTGCAGCGCGTCGAAGCACAGCGCCCGCAGCCGCGCATCGCCCGCCAGCGCGTTCCAGTCGGCGGTGATGGCCACATGCACGCGGCGCGAATAGGCGAGATGCTCCGCCTCGTCGTCCGCCGCATTCTGCATGTCGGCCAGCGAGATCATGTCGAGCGACGGCGGAATGGAGTCGCCCGTCCGCTCCGCCGGAACGCCGCCCGGCGCCGCGTCGGTGTAGAGAGTCATTCCTCCCCAGCCGGCCACGCGGATGACGGTCGCGCTGGAGTCGTATTTCAGCGTGCGGCCGCCGAGCGAAGCGCGGTCGGCGTAGAGGACGTACACTTCCGGATCGTCCTGGAACCTGAGCAGGTACTTGTCGCCGTAGCTGTCCAGGGTGAAATTCACGTTGCCCGCCGTGTAGGCTCCGGGAACGATGTCGCCGACCCGTTCCCTGCTGAGACGCGTCGACATCTGGTCCTGCGCGGCGCCGGAACTCGTGAAAAGCGCGCACAATACAAGAGCGGTCCCGATTCTGGGCAGTGTGTGCATGATTCTCGCGGCCCCGCTCCGCCCGCGCCCCCGCAGGCATCACAAACCCATTCCACACGGCGAATTGGGCGATTTTATGCCCTGATCCCGGTCTGCCGGCCGCTCACGAATCCTCGAAGCTGCCGCCACGGCCCCTTCCGGAGGCAAAGCGCGCGGCGCCATCGCGCGCCTCGCCGCTTGCGAGCGTCGCCAGGCCGCGCTCGAATTCGTTGGCCATCGCCCGCGCATAGCCCAGCGCGAATTGTTCGTAGACAGACGATCGGTCGCCTTTGAGCCAAATCTGCGGAAAGCGCGCGATCCGGGATGCGAGCTTCTCCGCCTCGGCGCGGCTTTCGCCCTTCTTCACCACGCGATTGGCCAGACCCATGGCAAAGGCCTCCATCGCGCCGACGGCCCGCCCGGTGAGGATCATGTCGAGCGCGCGCGACTGTCCGATGAGGCGCGGAAGCCGCACCGTGCCGCCGTCGATCAGCGGCACGCCCCAGCGGCGGCAAAAGACGCCGAACACCGCGTCCTCCTCGGCGGCGCGCAGGTCGCACCAGCAGGCGAGTTCCAGCCCGCCCGCCACGGCGTGTCCCGCCACGGCGGCGACGACGGGCTTCGAAAGGCGCATCCGCGTCGGTCCCATCGGCGCATCGGCGGCGTGGGGATCGAGCCCTGCCGCGTCGATGGGCGCGATGCGGTTTCCCGGACCGGCCGCCACCGCCTTGAGATCGGCGCCCGCGCAAAACGTGCCGCCGGCGCCCCACAGCACGGCGACCTTCGCGGTTTCGTCGCGTTCGAAATCGAGGAACGCCTCCGCCAGAGCATCCGCGGTGGGCCGGTCCACGGCATTGCGCGCATGCGGCCGATCGAGAACGACCGTGGTTACCGCGCCCTGCCGCTCGACGCGCACGCTCCTGCCATCGCTCATTTTTGCGAACCTCCGCCTTGCCCGTCCGAGATTGCCACGTTCCGGTCCTTGCGACAGCGAAGATGCTTGGCATTGCGCCGGAATCTGACTAAACCGGCGCCGTTCCATCCCTTATTCGAAGGGCGCTCCCGTGACCAGCTGCCTCGACACCTTCAAGTCCCGCCGCACGATGACGGTGGGCGGAAAAACCTATGCCTATTTCAGCCTGGCGGCCGCGGAAAAGAACGGCCTCAAGGGCATCTCGCGGCTGCCCTATTCGATGAAGGTGCTTCTGGAAAATCTCCTGCGCCGCGAGGACGGAAAAACGGTCGCCGCCGACGACATTCGCGCCATCGCCGCCTGGCTCGGCAAGCGGAGTTCCGACCGCGAGATCGCGTTCCGTCCCGCGCGCGTGCTGATGCAGGATCTGACCGGCGTGCCGGCGGTCGTGGATCTCGCCGCGATGCGTGATGCGATGAAGGCGCTCGACGGCGATCCGGAAAAGATCAATCCGCTCGCCGAGGTCGATCTCGTCATCGACCACTCCGTCATGGTGGACAATTTCGGAGGCCGCGACTCCTTCCGGAAGAATGTGGGCATCGAGTACGAGCGCAACATGGAACGCTATCAGTTCCTGCGGTGGGGACAGCAGGCCTTCGCGAATTTCCGCGTCGTGCCGCCGGGAACCGGCATCTGCCACCAGGTCAATCTCGAATACCTCGCGCAGACGGTATGGACCCGCAAGGGCAGGGACGCGAAGGGCCGGACGGTCGAATACGCCTTCCCGGATACGCTGGTCGGCACGGACAGCCACACCACCATGGTGAACGGGCTTTCGGTGCTCGGCTGGGGCGTCGGGGGGATCGAGGCCGAGGCAGCGATGCTCGGCCAGCCGATCTCCATGCTCATTCCCGAGGTCATCGGCTTCCGGCTGACCGGAAAGCTGCGCGAGGGGGTCACGGCCACCGATCTGGTGCTCACCGTGACCGAAATGCTGCGCAAGAAGGGCGTGGTCGGAAAGTTCGTCGAGTTTTTCGGTTCCGGCCTGGACGAGCTGGCGCTCGAGGACCGCGCGACCATCGCCAACATGGCGCCGGAATACGGCGCGACCTGCGGTTTCTTCCCCATCGATTCCGAGACTGTGCGCTATCTGCGGCACACGGCGAGAAAGCCCGCCCGCGTCGCCCTGGTGGAGAAATACGCAAGGGCGCAGGGGCTGTTCCGCACGGCCAGGAGCGAGGACCCGGTGTTCACCGACACGCTCCACCTCGACATGGCCACGGTCGAGCCGAGCCTCGCCGGCCCCGCGCGTCCGCAGGACCGCGTGCCGCTGGGCGATGCCGCCCACAAATTCGCCGAGGCCCTGATCAACGTCTACAAGAAGGAGAACGACGCCAACCGCCGCGTGAAGCTCGCCGGCACCGACAAGACCATCGGCCACGGCGACGTGGTGATCGCCGCGATCACGTCCTGCACGAACACGTCCAATCCGAGCGTCATGATCGGGGCGGGCCTGGTCGCGCGCAACGCCGTCCGCCGCGGGCTCACGGTCAAGCCGTGGGTCAAGACCTCGCTCGCGCCGGGAAGCCAGGTCGTCACCGACTATCTGGCGAAGGCGGGGCTGGACAAGCCGCTCAACCAGCTCGGGTTCGATCTCGTGGGCTACGGCTGCACCACCTGCATCGGCAATTCCGGTCCGCTGCCCGAGGCCGTCGCCGACGCGGTGACCGAGGGCGATCTCGTGACGGCTTCGGTGCTTTCCGGAAACCGCAACTTCGAAGGCCGGGTCCATCCCCAGGTGCGCGCGAACTATCTCGCCTCGCCGATGCTCGTCGTGGCGTACGCGCTTGCCGGCTCGATCAACATCGACCTGACCAAGGAGCCGGTGGGCTACGACAAGCGCAACGAGCCGGTGTACCTGAAGGACATCTGGCCGAGCCCCAAGGAAATATCCGACACGATCCGCAAGGCCGTGAAGACGTCGAGCTTCCGCGCGCGCTACGGCGACGTCTTCGACGGAGGACCGAACTGGAAGAAGGTCAAGGTGCTGAAGGGCCAGACCTACGCCTGGGACATCGGCTCGACCTATGTGCGCAATCCGCCGTATTTCGAAGGCATGACCGTCGAGCCGCAACCGGTCAGGGAGATCGCGGGCGCGCGCATCCTGGCGCTGTTCGGCGACTCGATCACGACCGACCACATCTCCCCGGCCGGCGCGATCAAGGCCACGTCGCCAGCCGGCCTCTATCTTCAGGAACGCCAGATCCGCCAGCAGGATTTCAATTCCTACGGCGCGCGCCGCGGCAATCACGAGGTGATGATGCGCGGCACCTTCGCCAACATCCGCATCAAGAACGAGATGATGGACGGTGCCGAAGGCGGCAACACGATCTACTATTCCGCCGCCGCGCCGAGCGGCGAGAAGATGTCGATCTTCGACGCGGCGATGCGCTACGCCCGCGACGGCATCGACACGGTCGTCGTCGGCGGCAAGGAATACGGCACGGGCTCCTCGCGCGACTGGGCGGCGAAGGGGCCGCGGCTGCTGGGCGTGCGCGCGGTGATCGCGGAGAGCTTCGAGCGCATCCACCGCTCCAACCTGATCGGCATGGGTGTCGCGCCCTTCGTCTTCGCGGACGGAAAGACCCGCCGCGACTACCGCTTCACCGGCCGGGAGTCGATCGACATCCCCGGCCTTTCGGGCGCCATCGCGCCGCGCATGAAGGTGACGGCCACGGTGCACTATCCCGACGGGACGACGGGGGCGATGCCGCTCGTGCTGATGATCATGACGGCGGACGAAGTCGCCTACTACACAAATGGGGGCATTCTGCCCTATGTGCTGCGGAACCTGCTGGCGGCCTAGCGTACCGGCGCGAGCGCGGCCGCTCCGCCGCCGAGGGCGGTGCGGCTACGATCCTTCGGGCGCCATACGGGCGCGGCACGGGATCGCGGTTCTCGCGGGACTTCCGCCGGCACACCGCGCCCGCACGCCGGACCGCAGGGCAAAACCGCGCATTCCGCGGGACGAAAGGCGCCGGAATTCCCGTCGAAAGGCGCAGACCTTCAACGCGAAGTGACTGGAGAGGGCGGCGGGGCTTGCCTATGCTTGGACGATGACGACTTGCCCGAAGCAACTGGCTGGCGGACTGGCTGCGTTTCTGGCCGTTCTTGCCATTCCGGCCGCTGCCGGTCCCGCAAAGCGGCCGGTCGTCGTGGAACTTTTCACGAGTCAGGGCTGCAGCTCCTGCGAGCCGGCGGATGTTCTGCTCGGCAAGCTCGCGAAGCGCACGGATGTGATCCCGATGAGTCTCTCGGTGACCTATTGGGACATGCTCGGATGGAAGGACACGCTGGCGAGCGAGTCCTATACCCGGCGGCAGAAGGCCTATGCGGAAACGATGGGTCACAGCGCCGTGTACACGCCGCAGATCATCGTCGACGGCGTGACCGACGTCGTCGGTTCGCGGGAGGCGGCGGTGGAGAGCGCGATCGACGCCCAGGAGCGCGTGCCCGCCAGCGAGGACGTTCGCGTTTCGCTGCAGGAATCCAAGCAGGTGCTTCACATCGCGATCGGCGGCGCGCCCGGACGTGCGGTCAAGACGCCGGCGACGGTCTGGATGATGCACCTCAAGGGGCAGGCGACGGTGGCGATCGGCGCGGGAGAGAACGACGGCCGCACCATGACCTATCATAATGTGGTGAGCGACCTCAAAGCCGTCGGCCAGTGGAAGGGCGAGCCGCTCGCCATCGATCTGCCGCACGCGGCGATGGAGGGCGTCCCGCACGACGCCGTGGTCGTTCTCGTGCAGAGCGGCGGCTACGGGAAGATCGTCGGCGCGGCGATGCTCGGCCACCCCGCCTTTGCGCCGATGTAGTGGCGGCATCCGCCCGCGCGGCGCATACTGCCGCGCGTCATGGCGCTGTTCTTCGATTCGGCATGGTTCGACGCGCGTCTTGCCGCGCAGGGTTTGTCGCGGGCCGACGCCGCGGCGGCGCTGGGGCTCGGCGAAAGCGAAATCGCGGAGCTCGGGAAGGACCAGCGCGAAGTCACGGCCGGCCATGTCCGCGTGCTTTCGGGCCTTCTCGGCGTGCCGCAGGACGAGGTGACGCGGCGCGCAGGCGTGTCGACGCCGGCGGCTCGCGAAGGCGAATGGGACCGGCGGCTTTCGCGGATCGAATCGGATCTCGCCGAAATCAAATCGCTCCTGCGCGACCTGAAGGCAGGGAAATGATTGCGCTCGCGATCATGCTGGGATCGTCCTGCGCCGCGAGCTGGACGATCGCGGGCGCGGCGCCGGGCGGTTCCCGCGCCCACATCCGGTTCGCCTGCATTCTCTACGCGGCGCTTGCCCTGGCGGCTGCGATCGGCCCGGCGCTGGCGGAGACGGTGATGCTCATCGTTTCGCCGCTCTGTGCCGCTCTTCTTCTCTTCGCAGTGGCGGCGGGATTGCGCCGTCCGGTCGCGCCGGTCCTCGCATCGATCCTTCTGGCCGCGGCGGCGCTTTCGGGAATGTTCGCGGCGGCCAGCGGTTTTTTGGCGGCAGCGTTTGCGCCGATGCTTGCCTTCGCACTGGCCGCGATCGCGGCAAGCCTTTCGGGATTCGGACTTGCGCCCGGGGCGTCGGTCCGGTCGGGCTTCGCGGCGGCGGCGCTTGTTGCCGGACAGTCGGCCTATGCGAGCGGAGAGGCGGGCGGTCTCGCCGCACTGCTGGGGTTTACCGCCGCCGGTCTTCTGGGAATGTCGCTGGCGACGATCCGGCGATCAAAGCCGGTCGTCGAGAAGCATCGCGCCGGGGTTCTTGCCCTGGAGCGGACGATAGGCGATCCGGGCTGAAGCACCGGCAATGCGCCTCAATCCAAGGGCCTGACCGATGACCTGTGCAGCAAACGGGGCCGCGAGCACCGGCGCGTCCCACCGCGAGCCATCGCGCTCCGTCCCGGAATGACACGACCCGGGGGATGCGCCCGCGGGCCGGCGGCCGTCGCGCGGGGCCGGATGCGGCGGCGGCTTGCGTTCGAAAGGCCCGGAATCGGCGGATTTCCTGGCGGGCGCGAGGCGCCGCGGCGCGGCGGCCGCACCGGAGGAGCCCAAGATGTCATGTCCGGCCGGGACGATCATAATGCCTTGTTAAGGCAAAGTGCGCGCCGCCGGTCCGGGTTCCGCCGCTATCTAAAAAGTTTCGAGTTTTTTAAGCGCCTCCCGCCAGTATGCGTTCAATGGCCGGAAACCGGCCCGGGATGGTGGATGGTGTTGGGACAGTCGCTGCAGAACAAGGCCGCGGAAAGTGTCGGCGCACTGCGCGCGGTGGAAACGGCTGAGCGCCTCGGCCTCGCCGTCACCGGAGCCGGCGTCGTCACCTTTTCCTGGACCGCCAAGGACGACCGCATCGTCTGGGACGGCCGCACCGAAATCCTGCCCAATCAGAACGGCGGCGAAGGCATCAACCGGGGCCGCGTGCTGCTCGGCTTCGCCAGCAGCGAGGCGCGCGTCAGGCTGATGCAGCTGCTGGACAGCAAGTCGCACGAGATCGCGCATTTCGACATCGATATCGAGCTCGCCTCGGCGATGGGATCGGTCTGGTTCGTGATGCTCGGAACGCGCATCCCGGACGCCGGCGGCAAGACCGAGCGGCTGGTCGGCGTCATGCGCGAGATCACCGAGCGCAGGCGCGAGCAGCAGCGCCTGAACTATCTGGCGACGAGAGACGAGCTGACCGGCCAGCTCAATCGCAACTCCCTGCGCGCGGAACTGACCGAGGCCATCGACAAGGCCAAGGCGGAGGAGCGCACCTGCGCCTTCCTGGTCGCTTCGATCGACCGGCTCGCGATGATCAACGACACCTACGGTTTCGATGCGGCGGACGAGGTCATCGTGGCGGTCGGGGAGAGGCTCGCGCGGACGCTGCGCTCCACCGACGTCATCGGGCGCACGGCCGGAAACAAGTTCGGCGTCATTCTCGGCAATTGCAGCGAACGCGAGATTTCGCTCGTCGCAGAAAGGCTGCGCGCGGCGGTGCGCGACCGCGTCGTCGATACGCGCTGCGGAATGGTGTCGGCGACCTGCTCGGTCGGCGCGGTGCTGCTGCCCCAGGGCGCATCGAGCAGCCAGGAGGCGATGCTCCGCGCCGAGGAGACCCTCGTGCGCGCGCGCTGCGCGGGCCGCGACGGATTCGCGGTCTATGTGAAGTCGCCGCAGCTGGAAACCGCCCGCCTGCGGCTCATGGGCATCGGCGACGAGGTCGTCGCCGCGCTGAAGGACGAGCGCCTGCTCTTCGCCTTCCAGCCGATCGTCGACGCCAGCACGCGCCGGCCCGTCCACTACGAATGCCTCCTGCGCATGCGGCGGGCGGACGGACGCATCGCGACGGCGGGCGAGTTCATTCCCGCCACCGAACAGCTCGGGCTGGTCCGGCTCGTCGACCGCAGGGCCCTCGAGATGACCATCGCCGCGCTGCACGCCCACCCTACCGCCATCCTCGGCGTCAACGTCTCCGGCACGACCGCCGGCGATCCCTCCTGGCTCAAGTCCTTCATCGACTATGTTCGCGCCAACGCCGCCGTCGCCCGGCGGATGATCGTGGAGCTGACCGAAACCGCGGCGCTTCACCATTTCGAGGAGAACGCGCAGTTCGTCAGCCAGCTGCGCGAGGCGGGCTGCCGCGTCGCCATCGACGATTTCGGCGCCGGCTATACCTCGTTCCGCAATCTGCAAATGCTGCGGGTGGACATGGTGAAGATCGACGGCACCTATGTGCAGGGCCTCGTGAGCTCGCCCGACAACCAGATCTTCGTGCGCACGCTCGTGGACCTCGCCAAGAACTTCAATCTCAAGACGGTCGCGGAGTGGGTCGGCTCCGCCGAGGAAGCCGCGCTGCTCGAGAGCTTCGGCGTGGACTATTTCCAGGGCTACCACTTCGGCGAGCCCGCGCTCGAGCCGGCATGGATGACGTCCTGACGCCGGCGCGGCCTATTTGCGCTGGCTGAGCTCGGCGAGCTGCCGGCGCATCGCCTCGATCTCGCTCTTGAGCTCGCTGATCTCCTCGGAAGGCCTGGCCTTCTGCTCGTCCGCGCCGTTGGCCCTCGGGGCATCCTCCGCCGCGCGCGGTTTCGGCGCGAAGGGAGAAAACATCTGCATGGTGCGCTCGAACATGGCGAGGTTCTGCCGCGTCATCGCCTCCAGCACCTGGCCGCCGCCGCCGAAGGCCTCGGCGATGCGGTTGCGCATCGCCTCCTGGTTCTTGGTGAAGCTCTCCATCGACATGTCGAGATAGCCTGGAACGAATCCCTGCAGGCTGTCGCCGTAGAAGCGGATGAGCTGGCGCAGGAACTTGATCGGCAGGAGCGACTGGCCCTTGGCCTCCTCCTCGAAGATGATCTGGGTCAGCACCGAGCGGGTGATGTCCTCGCCGGTGCGCGCGTCGCGCACTTCGAATTCCTGTCCCGACTTGACCATCTCGCAGAGGTGGTCGAGCGTCACGTAACTCGAGGTCTTGGTATTGTAGAGGCGCCGGTTCGCATACTTCTTGATGACGACCGGTTCGGCCTTGCCCTTGTCTTCCACCACACGTCCACAGGTTCGATTACGCAGCGTTTCCGCGCCTCTGGCGGGCGCTCCCCTGCGCAACCAAAGCATCACATTTCACACAGGTCCAGCGTTTTTGCGCTATTGCAGCAAAATCCCCGGAACCGTGAGGAATTTAACCCATTGAAATACCTTGACGAAATTCTGCCGTTTACCCTTGCTCGCATTCGCGGCAATTTGCACCCATATCCCGTCAGATCGCTCGAAGTGAGGCTTCATGGAAGACGTCGTCATCGTATCGGCCGCGAGAACGGCCGTGGGATCCTTCAACGGCGCGTTCGCGTCGGTACCGGCGCACGAACTGGGCAGGACCGCGATCGTGGCGGCGCTCAACCGTGCGCGGCTGGAGCCGGCGGACGTTTCCGAGACCATCATGGGCCAGATCCTGACGGCGGCGCAGGGCCAGAACCCCGCGCGCCAGGCTTCGGTGAACGCCGGCATTCCCTACGAGACGCCGGCCTGGATCGTGAACCAGCTTTGCGGCTCAGGGCTGCGCGCGGTGGCGCTCGGCTATCAGCAGATCGTCAACGGCGACGCGGCGGTCGTCGTGGCGGGCGGACAGGAATCGATGAGCATGGCTCCGCACGCGGCGCATCTGCGCGGCGGCACCAAGATGGGCGCGCTCGAATTCACCGACACCATGCTCAAGGACGGATTGTGGGACGCGTTCCACGGCTATCACATGGGCGTCACCGCGGAGAACGTGGCGCAGCGCTGGCAGATCACCCGCGAGATGCAGGACGGTTTCGCGGTATCGTCCCAGAACAAGGCCGAGGCCGCGCGCAAGTCCGGGCGGTTCCGCGACGAAATCGCGCCGGTGACGATCAAGGGGCGCAAGGGCGACACCGTCGTCGACACGGACGAATTCATCCGCGACGGCGTCACGATCGACAGCATCAAGGGGCTGAAGCCGGCGTTCGACGCGAAAGGCACCGTCACCGCCGCCAATGCGAGCGGCATCAATGACGGCGCGGCGGCGCTGGTGCTGATGACCGCGAAAAACGCCTCGGCGCGGGGCCTTGCGCCGCTTGCGCGCATCGCCTCCTGGGCGCATGCGGGCGTCGATCCCGCGATCATGGGAACGGGCCCCATCCCGGCCTCGCGCGCGGCGCTGAAGAAGGCCGGATGGAAGGTCGAGGATCTCGATCTCGTCGAGGCCAACGAGGCCTTCGCGGCGCAGGCCTGCGCGGTGAACAGTGACATGGGCTGGGATCCCGCCAGGGTGAACGTGAACGGCGGCGCCATCGCCATCGGCCACCCGATCGGAGCCTCCGGCGCGCGGGTGCTGACGACGCTGCTCTACGAGATGGGCAGGCGCGGCGCGCACAAGGGCCTTGCCACGCTCTGCATCGGCGGCGGCATGGGCATCGCCATGTGCGTGGAGCGTTAGGCGGAAGGCCTTCGGGCCGCGCTAGCGCGCGGCGGCCGGCACAGCGGGAGGCGGCGGGTTCTTCGGCCGGCCGCCCGTCCGCGTCCGCACCAGCCAGAACAGCATGAAGCCGAGAGGCGCGACCCCGAGCAGGGTGAGATACCAGGCGCCGTGCATCGCGGCCGGCATGACCTTCTGCTGGCCGAGGAAGAACGAGCCGGCCGCGAGGAAGAATCCGAAGCACATGCGCCAGAGATGTCTGCGGATGCGCGCGGCGCCCGAAAGTCCGCCCCTCATCACCACCCGGATGTCGAGCGCGGCCAGAAGAAGCGCCATGCCGCCGAAGACGAAGAACAGCGGCGGACCGTAACCGTCGAAGGTGTGCGCCGGGCTCGCCGCCGCGGCGAATCCCCAGGAGAATTCGAGCGCCGCCACCGCCAGCGGGATCGTCAGCGCCGCCTTCTCGAACGATCCGGACACGCCGGGCTTTCGCTTCACCGTCATGTAGGCCGAAAGAACGAGGTAGAAGCCGAGGGCGCCGGCCGCGATATTCGGAATCTGCCCGGGAAGCTGCCCGCGCAGATTCGCGGCCAGATAGACCGCGACCGCCATGGAGAAAAGCATGGCGGCAACGAAAATCCTGCCTGCCGCGCGATGCACCGTCCCGCCCTTGGCGGCGAGAACGGCCGTGTATCCGGCGGCGATTCCGGCAAGGCCGCCCGCGATATGGGCGAGGACGAGCGGCATGTAGGGGTGGACCGGCGGAGGGAACGCAGTCATGGCACGGCCGGTGCGTAGCGCTTCCCGGCCAGCGACAGCAGAAAGCCGATCGCCGTCAGCGCCAGGATCGCGAGGTTCACGTAGAAGCCGATCGCGTGCGCTCCTGGTCCGGCCGCCCGCGCTATGGGATGGATCCACAGAACGATCCGGCTTCCGATCTGGATGGCGAGCAGCATCAGGAACATGAGCGGGACCATGGCGCGATAGCGGACGAGGACCAGCACGCTCAGAAGCGGAATCGCGAGCATGTGCATCCCGAGCAGCGAAAACAGCCCCACGGCGGCGTCGGCCGCGCCGGATCCGTAGGAGTCGAGGGGAATGCCGTCGGCCCGCACCATCGTCTCGCGTGCGTTGACGAGGGATTCCAGGCCCTGCATCGTCCTCGCGAAAGCGATCAGCGCCAAGAGGACGAGGGCGGACCCGTGCCCGCCGTACCTGTTGTCGATGGATGCGGGAACCAGCCGCCCGAACATGCGCCCCCCTTTGCTGCGGTCCGCGCCCGTCCGGCCGGCATCCGCCGTCTCCATGCCGGAGATAGGGACGATTTCGCCGCCCGCCATCACCCTCGACCGAAATTCTCGATCCGCGGACCGCTGGGCGCGTTTCCCTGCCCGGCGGTGTGGCGGCGGCCGATCCGGCTTCGCCCGCCGGCCTGCCTCGGGGAGGTGCCGGACAGCGGCCCCGGGTGTGTGCTAAGAGGGCGCCATGAGCGACGTATATATCGAAGACCCCGAAGAAACCGAGGTGGGCGCCCTCGAGCACGTCCGCGCCGAGCTTTCGCGCATCGCATCCCAGCTCGAACGCAAGCTGCAGTCCTCCGCCTCGGGCGCGCTCGACGAGACGCGTTTCCTGATGCGCAAGGCGCAGCATCGGATCAATTCCCGGCTCGGCCCCTCCGCGCTCGTCGCCATCTGCGCCGGCGTCGTTCTGGGACTTGCGGCCGCGGCGCTTCTGGCGAGCCGGTCGCGCCGCGAAGGCTGATTTCGCCATTCTGGCTAACCGCACCTCTTCTGTTCTAGGGTGAAATCCAAAGAACGGAATTCAGGGAGCGGACAGGATATGGCACGGGTAGCGATCGTCACCGGCGGCACGCGCGGCATCGGCGAAGCGATTTCGGTGGGGCTGAAGAACGCGGGCTACAGGGTCGCGGCGAATTACGCGGGCAACGACGAGCGCGCAAGGGCGTTCTCCGAACGAACCGGAATCCCGGTCTACAAGTGGGATGTCTCCGATTTCGATGCCTGCCAGGCCGGCGTCGGGAAAGTCGAGGCCGATCTCGGGCCGGTGGACGTGATCGTCAACAACGCCGGCATCACGCGCGACGGCACGATGAGGAAGATGCAGCGCAGCGGGTGGGAGGAGGTCCTCGATACCAATCTCGGCGGCTGCTTCAACATGTGCAAGGCGGCGTGGGACGGAATGCTCTCGCGGGGCTTCGGACGCGTCGTGAACATCGGCTCGATCAACGGTCAGGCGGGGCAGTATGGACAGGTGAACTACGCCGCCGCGAAATCCGGCATCCACGGTTTCACCAAGGCGCTGGCGCAGGAGGGCGCGGCCAAGGGCATCACCGTGAACGCCATCGCCCCTGGCTATATCGACACCGACATGGTGGCAGCCGTGCCGCCCGACGTGCTCGACAAGATCAAGGCGCGGATCCCCGTCGGCCGTCTCGGCAAGGCAGAGGAGATCGCGCGCGGCGTGCTGTTCCTGGTCGCGGACGATGCCGGCTTCGTCACCGGCTCGACGATGTCGATCAACGGCGGCCAGCATATGTATTGACCGTCCGATTGGCGGGCATTTCGATGCAGGAAGCGTTGAAAGATTTCCTTTTTGCCGTTCTCTCCGGCATCGCATTCGCCGTCAATTGGAGAACCGGCAAAACGCATCTGTTTCCTTGGACAGCTCTTGATCGAGAAGGTGACTAGCCGCATTTCCGCATTACCCAACCGATGCTGGCCTTCGGCACAATTCTCGGCGTTTGTTTTGGATTAGCCGCCCTGCTTTGAGACGAATATCGAAGACATGCCTCCGATTGTCTTAGTGCAAGGACTCACCGCCTTCCGGGGCGGGCGGGTGCTGTTTCGCGATCTGGGCTTCCGCGTCGAGGCGGGCGGGGTACTCTCGGTCGAAGGCGCGAACGGTGCGGGCAAGACGTCGCTGCTGCGCATGATCGCGGGCTTCCTTCAACCCGCTGCGGGAA
>DASZQP010000010.1:0-42507 GCA_035549575.1 Rhizomicrobium sp. | reverse complement strand
TTCGTCGCGGATTGCCTGCTTCTCGGCTATTGCGGGTCGCAGAGCGTGGACGCTGTGAAGTTCGGAATTCCGCTGGTCCTGGCCGCGCGTGTCGGAACCGCCTACTACTTCCTGTTCTTCTGGCTGATCATGCCGCTGCTCGGCCTGTTCGAGACGCCGAAGCCGTTGCCGGCCAGCATTTCCCAACCTGTTCTCAATCCCGCGGAGTGAGGATGACGAATATGAACGCGCTTCCTCTCGCTCTCGCCGGGTTGCTTGCAACCTCGACTGCAGCCCTCGCCCAGGCCGTGGATTTTACCGAGCCGCTCCATCCCAAAGAGGTGAGCTTTTCCTTCGAGGGTCCGCTCGGGACCTATGATCGGGCAGCGCTGCAGCGCGGTTTTCAGGTTTACAAGGAAGTTTGTTCGGCCTGTCACAGCCTGAACCGGGTCGCCTTCCACGATCTGGGAGGCCCCACGACCCACGAAGGCGGCACGGTGGGAATCGGCTTCAGCGAGGCCCAGATAAAGGCCATCGCCGCCGGCTACAAAATTCCCGCCGAACCCAATGACAAGGGCGAGACGACGGACGCCAATGGCGAACGGCTCACGCGGCCCGGCATCCCGGCCGATCATTTTCCGCCGCCCTTTCCGAACGAGGAAGCCGCGCGCACGGCCAATGGCGGAGCATTGCCCCCCGACCTGTCGCTGATCGTGAAGGCCCGCGCGGGCGGGCCGCAGTATGTCTATTCGATCCTGACGGGTTTCGGTCAGAAGCCGCCAAAGGGCTTTGAAGTGCCGGCAGGCAAGTACTTCAACCCCTATTTCCCGGGAGGAAATATCTCGATGCCGCCTCCCCTGACCGAGGGATCCGTCACCTACTCCGACGGCACCAAGGCGACCGTGGAACAGGAAGCGCGTGACGTCGTGACCTTCCTCTCCTGGGCGGCGGAACCGAAAATGGAGGAGCGCAAGCGCGTAGGTCTGGGCGCAATGGCGTTCATGGTACTTCTGTCCGGCCTCCTGTTCCTCTCATACCGCCGGGTCTGGAAAGACGCGCATTAGTCCGAAATCGGAAGTCCGAAACCGGAAGTCAGAAAACGGATGCTAGCGGTATCGCCATCTGCTATCTGAGTTCCGAATCCTGGATTTCGGTTCCCGATGCGCAGCGTCCTCGGCATCATTGGCGGCAGCGGCGTCTACGACATCGCGGGCCTGGAGAATGCGCGCTGGCAGCGCGTGACGAGCCCATGGGGCGAGCCGTCGGACGAGCTTCTGTTCGGCACGTTCAAGGGCGTCGATCTCGTGTTTCTGCCGCGCCACGGCCGCGGTCATATCCAGACGCCGACCTCGATCAACTACCGCGCCAATATCGACGCGCTGAAGCGTGCGGGGGTGACCGATGTGATCTCGGTCTCGGCCTGCGGCTCTTTCAAGGAGGAACTGCCGCCGGGCATGTTCGTGATCGTGGATCAGTTCATCGATCGCACGCACAATCGCGAGAAGAGTTTTTTCGGACCCGGCTTCGTCGCCCACGTTTCGATGGCGCATCCGGTATGTCCGAAGCTTACAATGGCATTGGCGGAGGCTGCGCAAGAAGCGAACATCCCGCATTCCGTCGGCGGCACCTATCTCGCAATGGAAGGCCCGCAGTTCTCGTCGCTCGCGGAATCGCTGCTCTACAAATCCTGGGGCTGTTCGGTGATCGGCATGACCGCTATGCCGGAAGCCAAGCTCGCGCGCGAGGCGGAGCTGCCCTACGCGCTCGTCGCCATGGTGACGGATTACGATTGCTGGCACCCGAGCCACGACCACGTCACCGTCGATCGGGTGATCAAGGTGCTCACCGGCAATGCCGAAAACGCACGCAAGCTCGTGATGGCCGTCGCTCCGAAGCTCGGCCCTGAGCGCAAGCCTTCCCCCGCCATCGACAACGTCCTCGACACCGCTTTCATCACCGCCCCCGAAAAGCGCGATCGCACGCTGTTCGCGAAACTCGATGCGGTGGCGGGACGGGTACTGAGGAGATGATCATGGACTTCAAATCCGCCATCCGCACGATCCCGGATTTCCCGAAGCCCGGCATCC
Source organism: Rhizomicrobium sp. (assembly GCA_035549575.1). Lineage (GTDB taxonomy): Bacteria > Pseudomonadota > Alphaproteobacteria > Micropepsales > Micropepsaceae > Rhizomicrobium. The sequence continues at coordinate 40,441 of DASZQP010000010.1, read as the reverse complement.
AGTTCCGCGATGTCACGACCCTTTTCGGAGACGACAAGGCGTTCCGCGCCGCCATCGACACGATGGCCGGCCACTATCGCGGCGTGCGCATCGACAAGGTCGCGGGTATCGAGGCGCGGGGGTTCATCCTTGGCGGCGCGGTCGCGCACCAGCTCGGCGCCGGCTTCGTGCCGATCCGCAAGAAGGGCAAGCTGCCGTATGGCGTCTTGGGCGAGGATTACGACCTGGAATACGGCAAGGATCGCATCGAAATCCACATCGACGCGGTGAAGGACGGCGATCACGTCATCATCGTGGACGATCTGATCGCCACGGGCGGCACGGCATTCGCGGCGATCAATCTCATGCAGCGCGCCGGGGCGAAGGTGATCGGCTGCTGCTTTCTGGTCGACCTTCCGGAACTCGGCGGTGCGGACAAGATCCGCGCCTTCGGCCAGGACGTGAAGACGCTGGTGAGCTTTGAGGGGCATTAGGCTGGATACGCGCGCGGCTTCTTGCTAAGAGCGCGTGCATGAAAATCAAGGGCAAGCATTACCGCACGATCTGGCCGGCGGGCGAGAGCGCGGTCGATGTCATCGACCAGACCAAGCTCCCGCACGAGTTCCGCACGAAGACGCTCAGGAGCGCGTCCGAATGCGCGCAGGCCATCAAGCAGATGATCGTGCGAGGGGCGCCGCTGATCGGCGTAACGGCGGCCTATGGCATTGCGCTCGCCATGCAGGACGACGCCGGAGACGAGGCGCTCGGTCGCGCGTACGATCTTCTGCTCGAGACGCGGCCCACGGCGGTTAATCTACGCTGGGCGCTGGAGCGGATGTGCGACGCGTTGCGCAACCAGCCGCGCGAGCAGCGCGCCGCGATGGCCTGGGCCGAAGCCGCGAAGATCGCAGACGAGGACGTTGCGGTGTGTCATTCCATCGGCGAGCATGGTTTCAAGATTCTGAAAGAAGCCGCCGACAGGAAGAACGGCGCGACACTGAACGTGCTCACCCATTGCAACGCGGGCTGGCTCGCCTGTGTCGATTGGGGCACGGCGCTTGCGCCGATCTACATGGCGCATGACGCCGGCATCCCGATTCACGTGTGGGTGGACGAGACGCGGCCGCGGAACCAGGGCGCCTCGCTGACCGCTTTCGAGCTCGGGAGCCATGGCGTCAGCCACACCATCATCGCCGACAACGCTGGCGGGCACTACATGCAGGACGGTCAGGTCGACCTCTGCATCGTCGGCACCGATCGTGTGACGTCGAACGGCGATGTCGCCAACAAGATAGGCACCTATCTGAAGGCGCTAGCCGCCAAGGACAATGGCGTACCGTTCCACGTTGCGCTGCCCTCCTCGACCATCGACTGGTCGCTCGCATCCGGGCGCGATATTCCGATCGAGGAGCGCGATGCCTCCGAACTTCTGAAGATGACGGGCCGCACGCCGACGGGCACGGTCGTTACGGTGGACATCGCCGCACCCGGCTCGACCGCCGGCAACCCCGGCTTCGACGTCACGCCGGCGCGTCTCGTGACAGGGTTCATCACCGAGCGGGGCACTTGCGCGGCGAACGGGCAGGGCCTACGGAGCCTTTTCCCGGCCGCCTGAGGGGGGAACGGTGACCAACTTGGCAAACCAATCAAGGCTATGACCTTTCAATGAAATCCCGCTGGTCCGACACCGAAGCCAAGGAATTCGTCACGCGCTATGCCGCACAGGGCGTGAGCGAAGACCTCGCTCTGCGCACCTATACGACGCGGCTGCTCGGTTCAGACCCGAAACTCGTGCTCCACGGCGGCGGCAACACCTCCGTAAAGACCACGGCCAAGGACCAGCTCGGCGAGGACGTCGATGTGCTCTGCGTAAAGGGCAGCGGCTGGGACATGGGCAATATCGAGCCGCAGGGCCTGCCCGCGGTGCGGTTGCATGAGCTGCGCCGGTTGCGCCGCCTCAACACGCTCAGCGACGAGGACATGGTCAATTTCCAGCGCATCAATCTGCTGGATTCGACCGCGCCAAACCCGAGCGTGGAGACGTTGCTGCACGCGTTCCTGCCGCACAAATTCATTGATCACACGCACTCGACCGCGGTGCTCGCGATCACCGATCAGCCTGACGGGGAGAAGACCGCGCGCGAGATCTACGGGTCGCGCGTCGCCTATGTGCCGTATTTCATTCCGGGCTTCACGCTGGCGAAGGCGGTGGCTGACGTATGGGACGCAAATCCGAATGTCGAGGGCCTGATTCTGCCCCGGCACGGCATCTTCACCTTTGCCGAGGATGCGAAAACAGCCTACGAGAAGATGATCGAATTCGTCACCTTGGCGGAACAGCGTCTTCAGAAGGATCGCAAACCCCTGAAGCCCGCGAAGCTGCCGGAGCACATCGCGAAGGTGGCCGACATCGCGCCGATGCTGCGCGGCGCGGTCGCCATCGAACGCAATGCGATGGCCGGCACGGTGAAGCGGCAGATCCTGTGTTTCCGCACCAATCCGACGATCCTGAATTATGTGAACGGCGCCGATCTCGCGCGTTACAGCCAGGTCGGCGTGGTGACGCCCGATCACACGATCCGCACCAAGAACTGGCCGCTGATCGTGCCCGCGCCGGATGCGCACAAGCTCGACGACTGGAAGGCCCAGGTTCACGAGGCGGTCGAAAAATTCGTCGCGCACTATCACGACTATTTCGCGCGCAACAACGCCACCTCGACGCCGAAGAAGAAGGAGCTCGATCCGCTGCCGCGCGTGGTGCTGGTGCCCGGCGTCGGCATGTTCGGCCTCGGCGCAACCGCCAAGGATGCCGCCATCGCCGCCGACATCGCCGAGAACACGATCGAGGTCATCACCGACGCAGAAGCGATCGGCGAATACCGCTGCATCTCAGAGAACGACATGTTCGAGGTCGAGTACTGGTCGCTGGAGCAGGCCAAGCTCGGCAAGTCGAACGAGAAGGCGTTGTCGCGTCAGGTCTGCGTGATCACCGGCGGCGGCTCCGGCATCGGCGCGGCGACGGCGAAGGCGATGGCGGCGGAAGGTGCGGAGATCGCCATCCTCGACCGCGATCACGACATGGCGGTGAAGTCCGCGAAGGCGGTGCACAAGCATGCGCTCGCGATTCAGTGCGACGTCACCGATCCAGCGAGCGTGCGCGCCGCGTTCGACAAGGTCGTGGAAGCGTTCGGCGGCGTCGATATCGTGGTCTCCAACGCCGGCGCGGCGTGGCAGGGCAATATCGGCACGGTCGAGGACGAGGTTTTGCGCAAGAGCTTCGAACTCAATTTTTTCGCGCACCAGACGGTCGCGCAGAACGCCGTGCGCATCATGCGCGCGCAGGGCACTTATGGCTGCCTCCTGTTCAACACGTCGAAACAGGCCGTGAATCCGGGCAAGGATTTCGGGCCGTACGGATTGCCCAAGGCTGCAACCCTCTTCCTCGTGCGCCAATACGCGCTCGACCATGGCAAGGACGGCATCCGCGCCAACGCCGTGAACGCCGACCGGGTGCGCACCGGCCTGCTCACCGACGAGATGGTCGCGGCCCGTTCCAAAGCGCGCGGCGTATCGGAGGATCAATATATGAGCGGCAATTTGTTGGGCCGCGAAGTCTACGCCGCCGAAGTCGCCGAAGCTTTCGTCTATCTCGCCCACGCCGAAAAGACGACCGCCGCCGTCATCACCGTCGACGGCGGCAACATCGAGGCTGCGCTGCGCTAGCCGCCGTTCGCCCTAAACAGCTCCAGCGTCCGTTTCATGCCGAGCTTGTGGGCTTCGTCGTTGTAGTCGGCGCGGCGGTCGGAATTGAAGCCGTGGCCGACGCCCGGATAGACGAACACCTTCACATCGGGGTGCGCGGTTTTGATCTTCTCCACATCGCTCATCGGAATGCCGTGATCGTTCTCGCCAAAATGCAGGATCGTCGGGCATTTTGGATTCAGATCGTTCATCTGCGCGATCTGTCCGCCGTAGTAGCCTGACGCCGCGGCCAGTCCGTCGCATTTGCACGCCGCCGCCCAGGTCACCGTCCCGCCATAGCAAAAGCCGGTGATGAACACCTTGCCCTTGGTTTTCAGCGCGTCGATGCAGGTCTGCGTGTCCTTTACGGACAGATCGAAGGGATGCTCGCCGCGCGCGATCTTGATCGCTTTCTGGATATCTTCCGGCGAATAGGTTGCCTGGAAGCCCGGCTCTTCGCGGTCGTACAGCGCGGGTCCGAGCACCTCATAGCCTTCGTCCGCGAATTTGTCGCAGCATTCCTTGATGTGCTCGGTGACGCCGAAAATCTCCTGGATCAGAACCAGCCCGCCCCGCCGCGCCCCTTTGGGCTCGACATGGTAGACGCCGATCTCGGCGCCGTCGCTCATCTTCATTCCGATCATGTTTCCGCGCGTACTCATGGATGTTCTCCGGATTGTTCCGAAGGGAGTAGAGCCGATAGCGTGTGCGATTGTGAAAGCTCACCGCTTCTGGGACGCCTCTCCACGAAGCCCTTTCCGGTGAAGCAAAATACAAGCGCGCCGGTCTCGTCGCGCGCCTCGTTCCTTGTGAGCACAAGGCCAAGATCGGGGCGGGAACTAAGTTCCCTCTTGCCGACAATTTGCGAAGAATAGGACAGGCGCATCCCTGGCCGTACAGGCCGTATCCATCGCATGTCCTCGTAACCGGGGGAGATGCCGGCGCGCGCCAGGGGCGATTCCCGTGGGGCCCGCTTGCGGTCGGCGATGGCAAGCTTCATCCAGATCGCAGCAGTGTGCCAGCCGCTGGCGATGATCCCCCCGAATATGGACTTTTTCGCGCCCTCCGGGTCCACATGAAAGACTTGCGGGTCGTACTTCTTGGCGAAGGCGACGATTTCCGCCTCCGTAAAGGTATAGCAGCCCAGATCGCGCCGTGCGCCGATCTCGACGTCCTCCCAATATTGCGCCGTCACGGCGTCCCGCCCCGCTTTGCGATGACCGGCGTCATGTAGACCATTGCCGCCAGTTCGCGCTGATTGAACACGCGGCATTCGAAAGTGACGTGACCGATATCGCAGCGGCCACGGGACTCCTTCGTTCCGACAACCGTTGCTTCCACGCGCAGAACGTCTCCGGGGCGCACCGGCCTGATCCAGCGTGCCTCTCGGGAACCCGAGCCGCCGCGAGCCGCCATCAAAGGTATCATATGATCGGCGAACATCTTCATCGTCATGGCACATACGTGCCAGCCGGATGCCGCCAGGCCGCCGAGCAGCGACGACTGGGCCTCGATCTCATCGAGGTGGTGGGGTTGCGGATCGAACTCCTGCGCGAATTCGACGATTTCTTCCCTCGTGACGGGATAGGGGCCGCACTCGAATGTGCGGCCGATGTGGAAGTCCTCGAAATAGAGCGTGCTCGTCATGGGCATGCCATCCGGCTGCAAACGATATGCCACGCGGACCAAAACGGGTACAATCTACGATTGTGCTGCCGGCAGTCACTAGGTGTTGAATCTAAAGTGCATCACGTCTCCGTCCGCGACTTCATAGTCCTTGCCCTCCAGCCGGAACCTGCCGGCATCGCGCGCACCCGCCTCGCCATTGTTGGCGATGTAGTCGTCATAGGCAATCGTCTCGGCACGGATGAACCCGTGTTCGAAATCGGTATGGATTACGCCCGCGGCCTGCGGCGCTCTCGCCCCCTTGGCGACCGTCCATGCACGGGCCTCCTTTGGACCGGCGGTGAAGAACGTGATCAGGCCGAGCAGGGCGTAACCGGCGCGTATCAGCCGGTTCAGGCCGGGTTCCTCGAGCCCAAGGCTCGCCAGATATTCGGCTCGGTCCTCTTGGGGAAGCTGCGCGACCTCCTCCTCGATGCGGGCGGAGATGACGACGCAACCCGCGCCCTCCCGCTTTGCCTTTTCCTCGACCGCCAGGGAATGGCGGTTTCCACCCGCGGCAGAACCCTCGTCGACATTGCAGACATAGAGCACGGGCTTGGACGTCATCAGGCCAAGCTGGCGATAGGGCTCGACTTCCTCCGGCGCGAGGTCGGCAAGGCGTGCCGGCCTTCCGGCACGCAGAAGCGTCAACGCCTTCGTCATGAGCGCATGCTGCTCCCGGGCTTCCTTTTCGCCGGATTTCGCCTTCTTCTCGACGGCGATCGCGCGCCGCTCGAGGCTCTCGAGATCGGCAAGCATCAATTCGGTCTCGACGGTTTCGGCATCTCCTACCGGATCGATTTTCCCCTCGACGTGGGTGATGTCGTCATCCTCGAAACACCGCAATACGTGCGCGATCGCGTCGACTTCCCTGATGTTCGCAAGGAACTGGTTGCCCAGACCCTCGCCTTTCGAGGCACCGCGCACCAGTCCGGCGATATCGACGAAAGTGATGCGTGTCGGAATGATTTCGGCGGACCTGGCGATCGCGGCGAGTCTCTCCAGGCGCGGGTCCGGCACCGCCACGTCGCCGACGTTCGGCTCGATGGTGCAGAACGGATAGTTCGCCGCCTGCGCCGCCGCGGTTTGCGTCAGAGCGTTGAAGAGCGTGGACTTGCCGACGTTTGGAAGTCCGACAATGCCGCATTTGAATCCCATCAGGCGTCTTTCTCTCGCGGCTTTTCTTTTTTCGGCGGCGGCCTGGTGAGCAGGGCGACCTTGTTCATGAAGGCCACGTCGTCGTCACCGGCAAGAAGAGGCGCCGCCTCGGAAATCGCGCTCAACATCGGAACCAGCCAATCCTCGTCCGCCTTGGAGAAGTTTCCGAGCACGTGGCCGTGGACGCGATGTTTTTCGCCCGGATGGCCGATGCCGATTCTCACGCGCCGATAGTCCGGCCCCAAGGTCGCGGTGATCGACCGCGCACCGTTGTTCCCGGCGTCGCCTCCGCCGGTCTTCACCTTGAGCTTCCCCGCGGCGAGGTCGATCTCGTCATGGATGACGACGAGCGCCGATAGCGGCAGCTTGAAAAACCGCATCGCCGGCCCGATCGATTGACCGCTTTCGTTCATGTAGGTCATGGGCTTCAGCAGATAGGTCCTGCGCCCGGCGAGCGAGCCTTCGCTGAACATGCCCTGGAAGCGCACGCGCCACGGGCCGAACGTGTCGCTCCCGTGGATGGTGTCCACCGCCATGAAGCCGGCATTGTGCCGGTTGCGCGCATACTCCGCGCCCGGGTTTCCAAGTCCGGCGATGAGAAGCGGCGTATCCGACATGCCAGAGGCCCCGTCGGGCCGGAGAGAAGCTTACTTCTTCTCCGGCGCCTTGGCCGGAGCCGCACCTGCGGCCGGAGCGGCGCCCGCAGCTGGGGCCGCGCCCTCAGCGGGAGCCGGACCCTCCTCGGCCACCGGCGCAGCGGCAGCCGCCGCGGCCGCGCGCTGCTCCTCGATGACGCTCGTCGGGGCCACGATCGACGCGACGGTGAAATTCTCCTCGCGGATCGTCGTTCTGGCGCCTTCCGGCAGCTTCAGGTCATCGAAGTGCAGGGTGCCATGGATGTCCAGTCCCGAGAGGTCGCCCTCGAGATAGTCGGGAATGTGGTCCGCATCGAGCAGCATCTCGATTTCGTGCCGCACGATGTTGAGCACGCCGCCGCGCTTCAGCCCCGGTGAACTCTCCTGACCCTTGAAGCGGACGGGAATGGCGAGCTTCACCTTCGCACCGGGCGCCAGGCGCATGAAATCGACATGGATCGGGCGGTCGGTCACCGGGTCGAGCTGGACCTGGCGCGGGATAACCCGCTGCTTGTTGCCGCCCACATCCAGCATGAACAGTGTGGTCAGGAAGCTGCCTGCGCCGACATGCAGGCCAAGCGTATGCGCGTCCACCGCCACGTTTTCCGGAGCACCCGATCCCCCATAGACGACTGCCGGGATATGGCCGCTGCGGCGGGTTTGATAGGCCGGGCCCTTCCCCGTCTTCTGACGCGGCTCCGCGCTCAATTCCTGCATCTGACGCATGGGAGAATCCTTGGGTTTCCGCCCTTTTCGTCCACCGAGGGCTTTGGAAAGCGCGGCTTTTAGCCGAATGAGGGGCGGCGTGCAACCACGCCCTTACGCCCCGGACCGGTGCTCCAGCACGTCCTCCACATAGGCCATCCGGACGAGGACGCTGAGCGCCACGGTCATGGGCGTGGCCAGAATGGCGCCCCAGACGCCAAAAATGATGCCGAAGGCCACGATCGCCAGCAGGTTCACGACGGGCGATAGCGACACTGCCCAGCGCTGCAGCAGGGGTTGCGTCACGTTTCCCTCGATGGTGAACGCGACCCCATAGACGAGCGCCGCGTGGAGGGCGAGGCTGGGGCTGACGCTCAGCGCCAGAAGGACGCCGGGGACAGTCGCCACGGCCGGTCCCACATACGGCACGAACACGGAGACCCCGGTCAGGACCGCCAATGCGAAGGACAGCGGCACGCCGACGATCCACAGGCCGATCCCGGTGACGGTCCCGACGAAGATCATGTCGACGGCCATTCCCGTCAGCCACTTTTGGAGACTGGCCGAAATGGCATTGAGAATATGTCCTGTTCGCACGCGCCTGTGGGGTGGGAACAGCCGTACGATTCCCCGCTGATAGGCTGTCGGGTCCGCGGCAAGGTAGACCCCGACCAGCAGAACCAGCAGGGCCTCGCCCAGTCCGCCAAGGAAGCCACCCGCCAGTGGAATCGCCTGCAGCAGTGTTTCGCCCGAAGGGGCGCCGGTATTGCCGATGAGAGCGAGGAACCAGCGGCCCTCCGTATAGCCCTGAAGCCACTTGCGGCCCGTCTCCACGGCACCGGGGATCTGCTGGAGAAGCGCCGAGAATTGGCTGACCGCCAGCGATCCGAAGAAGGTGAAGAACCCGACCGCCAGGGACAGAAGGCCGAGCGTCACGATCAGCAATGCGAAGTGGTCCGAGACGCGCAGATAGCGCTGCACGGGCTCCGCCATCGTCCGGAGTATCACGGCCACCACCACGCCGCCGAACGCGAGAACCAGCACCTGGTTGATCTTCCAGAGGGCGAGTACCACCGCAAAAATCAGCGCGGCCGTAAAAGTGCGGCGGGCAAAATCGCCCAGCGTGCCCTGGGCCGGCGGAGAAGGTAGATGTTCCATTGCCCCGTTTGTGCCCGACCGGCCGGGTTTGCGCCAGTGGAAGGGCCGGAGCGCTAGGTCCGGCGCGGCCTTGTCTGGCGGGCTTTCGGCGGAGGAGGCAAGCTGAATTCCTAGGCCTCGCGCAGGAGCGACGCGAGTTCCTTCTTCGACACCCTGTCGGATTGCAGGAGGATATTGGCCGTCTTGCCCCACATGTATTTGACGAAGGCCTTTGGGTCTGCCTCGAAGAGGAATTCCTTCCGTTCACCAGGCAGGTTCAAATAGAGACCATCGGGGCGGATCACCGCGAAGATGCGCTTCCTGGTTCGAAAGGCAGGCCTCCCCCAATGGTCGATCTCGGTGACGCCTTCGAGGGATAGGGCGATCCGGCGTATTTCGGACGGCGCAGCCATGGACGAATCCTATAGCGGCGGGGACGAGGCCGGAAGCGCCCTCGCAGGGTTGCTCACGATGATCTAGCGTACCGATGCATGCCCCATGAAGATACCGCCGCGAGACTGGATGCCGAAGACCCTCTCGGCGATTTTCGAGACGAATTCTATGTGCCGCCGGGGACAATCTATCTTGACGGAAATTCGCTTGGGCCGTTCTCGAAGCCGGCGGAGCGCTCCCTCGCCCGGATCCTGGAGATGTGGAAGACCCTCGGCATCGACGGCTGGTTGGCCGGCGCCCATCCCTGGTTCGGCCTTTCGGAATCGCTGGGTGCCCTGGCTGCACCCCTGATCGGCGCCAGCGCCAAGGAAACGCTGATCACGGGATCGACGAGCGTCAACCTCCACCAGCTCCTTGCGACATTCTTCAGGCCGCAAGGCAGGCGCACCAAGATTCTCATCGAGGAGGCAGCGTTCCCCACCGATGCCTACGCGGTCGCGAGCCATCTGCGTCTGCACGGCCTGGACCCCGCGGCCCATCTCGCCGTCGTGCCGAGTGCGCAAGGAACGTTTCTGGACGAGGGTACCATTGCGGCAATGCTGACGGACGAGATTTCGCTCGCTGTGCTCCCTGTCGTGCTTTATCGGACGGGTCAGCTTCTGAATATGCGGCGCATCTCAGAGGAAGCGCATCGCAGGGGGATCCTGATCTGCTTCGACGGCTGTCACTCGTTCGGAGTCCTGCCGCATCGCTGGCATGAAGACGGCGTCGATTTCGGCGTTTTCTGCACATACAAGCATGGCCACGGCGGACCCGGCGCGGTGGCGGGACTTTTCGTCCACGAAAAGCATCATGGCAGGTTTCCCGGACTGCCCGGCTGGTTTGCCTCGCGCAAGGACAGGCAATTCGACATGGATACGGCGCTCGCGCCCGCGGAAGGGGCCGGCGCCTACCAGATCGGAACGCCGCACATTCTGAGCATGGCGCCTCTTGCTGGAACGCTCGATCTGATCGGTCGTGCAGGGCTCGGGAGGATACGCGCGAAATCGCTGGCGCTGACGGATTTCATGATGGACGCGATCGACACGGAGCTCGCCGGCCTCGGCTTCACCATCGCCACTCCGCGGCGGGCGGAGTCGCGCGGCGCGCACGTCGCCCTGCGTCACGCGGAAGCGGCGCGAATCTGCAAGGCACTCAAGGACGCCCGTGTGATCCCCGATTTTCGTCCGCCCGACATCGTGCGGCTCTCACCGGCGCCGCTGTATACATCGTTTCGCGAAATCCTGGACGCCGTCCGCATTCTGGGCGAGGTGATCCGCAAAGGAATTCACCTGAACTATTCCGATACGCGGGAACTCGTCGCCTAATCGAACAAGCTCGACACGCTCGCCTCGTTGTTGATTCGGCGCATGGCCTCTCCGATCAGGGGCGCGATCGAAATCCGGCGGATATTGGCGCATTTCGCGACTTCGTCGGTCGCGGCGATCGAGTCGGTGATGACCAGGGACTTGAGTTTGGAACCCTTGATGCGGGCAACCGCGCCGCCGGACAGCACGCCATGCGTCGCATAGGCGCACACGTCCTTCGCACCCTCCCGAAGCAGGGCTTCGGCGGCGTTGCAGATCGTGCCGCCCGAATCGACGATGTCGTCGATCAGGATGCAGGACCGGCCTTCCACGTCTCCGATGATGTTCATCACCTCCGATTCGCCGGCCCTTTCGCGGCGCTTGTCGACGATGGCCAGATCGCCGCCCAGCCTCTTGGCCAGCGCGCGGGCTCGAACAACGCCGCCGACGTCCGGCGAAACCACCATCAGATTGTCCTGGCCGAGATAGTCCTGGATGTCCTTCACCATCACCGGCATGGCATAGAGATTGTCGGTAGGGATATCGAAAAAGCCCTGGATCTGGCCCGCATGCAGATCGACGGTCAACACGCGATTGGCGCCGGCCTCCGTTATCAGATTCGCGACGAGCTTGGCGGAGATCGGGGTCCGCGGCCCCACCTTTCGATCCTGGCGTGCGTAGCCGAAATAGGGAATGACCGCAGTGATCCGGCGCGCCGATGCCCGCTTCAGCGCGTCGATCACGATCAGCAGTTCCATCAGATTGTCGTTGGCGGGAAAACTCGTCGACTGGATGACGAAGATGTCCTCTCCTCGGACGTTTTCCTGAATCTCGACGAAGACTTCCATGTCGGCGAATCGGCGCACCACCGCCTTTACCAGCGGCAGCTTGAGAAAGCGGGCCATGTCCTCGGCCAGCGCCCGATTGGAATTGCCCGCCAGGAGCTTCATGCCCCGCGCTCCGTTCAATTCGCTCATGTGGACGGGCTCCAGCTCGTGACGGTTCGGTGACGGGCTTTTAGCAACTGCACCAAGGCCGGTAAACCGGCATTTCAGCCTCTCAACATGATCGCCGAGAGCTGCCGTCCGTAGTCCGACTCGCCGCGATGGGTGGCTCTGCGGAAACTGAAAAATTCGGCCTCTTGCGCGTAGGTGCACGCCGGTAGCCTTTCGACGCGAGAAATTCCCGAATCGGCGAGCCGGTCGCAGACATAGGCCCCGAGATCGAAACGGTAGTGGCCGGCGCGCGTGCCGGCGGCGAAATAGCGGTCGTTTCCAACTTCCGCTCGCAGAAATCCGGAATGGAATTCCGGTCCGACTTCGTAGTTGTCCTGCCCGATGCACGGACCGACCGCGGCGGCGATTCGCGAACGTTTTGCGCCCAGTGCTTCCATGGCCGCAATTGCCGCATCGGTGACGCCTGCGACAGCACCTTTCCAGCCGGCATGCGCTGCCCCGACGACGTCCGCAGCGCGATCCGCCAGAAGGACCGGAGCGCAATCCGCCGTGAGTATTCCAAGCGCGATGTTTGTGTTGTTTGTGACCATGGCATCGGCCCTCGGGGCCTCGCCGGCGATCCACGGCTCGGCGACGGTCACAGCGCCCGAGCCGTGGACCTGATAGAGCGTGACGAGTTGTGCCCTGCCGTCCAGGGCCCCGGCCGCTCGTCGCCGGTTCTCCACGACATCGGCCGGGTCGTCTCCCGAACCGGGTCCGCAGTTGAGGGATGCATAGATGCCTTTCGACACACCGCCCGTGCGCCCGAAAAAACCGTGAGCGATGTGCGACCCTTCGAGAAGCGCGGAGCGCAGGACGTGCATGACTAGAACCCTGGCGGCGGTGCCGTGGCGCGCGGCAGGATCGCCAGCGCCTTGAACAGCCTGCCCATGTGATCGGGATTGACGAGCCGGTCAAGCTGGGAACGAAGCATCTGCGCGGAAGACGGATTGCGAATCGCAAGTTGCTGGACGCGCTGGGCCGCGCCGAGTCGTTGCAGGAACACGCCCTGGTCGACCGGGCCGAATACGCTGGCCCCCGTTACCCTCGCGCATTCCGCGAAGGTGCGGAAATTTACATGGGCCGACAGGTCGCTTTCGCCGGGCTTGTCGAGGACGGAAGAGAAGGCATGGCCGGCTACGGCCTGAAGCGTATCTCCGAAACCCGGCGCATCGTGCCCATAGTCGACGATCAGGGCGCCCCCGCCCCGCCGTTCGATCGCCTGCGCAATCTCTTCGGCGAGGGCATCGGCGGCCGGACGATTCTCGAGGACGCTGCCCTCGGGCACATGCTCGCTGTCCTCCGGAACAAGATGCGGCGGCAACGGGACCGGCGACAGTCCGAATGCAAGCCTCCCCTCGGCGTCGGTGGTCACCATGCGCTCGAACCAGCCGCGACCTGCCTTCACGTATTGACGAATCGGCAGGGCGTCGAAGAACTCATTGGCAAGAAGATAGAGAGGTTCGTCGCCAAGCGCCGCATCGAAGTGCGAGAGCCATTGGATGCGGTTGCCGTAGGGCCCGAGCTTTTCGCGCTGGATGTTTCGAAGGACGGCACTCGCCTCGACGAGGACGATTTCCAGCCCGTCGAGGAACTCCGGCACCACGCCAGCGGCCCTGAGCGCATCCGCCAGCAGGGTGCCTCGGCCCGGCCCGAGCTCGACCAGGTGCTTGCGCGCCGGCCTTCCCTGATCGTGCCAGAGCTGCACGAACCACAAGCCGAGGATTTCTCCGAAAACCTGGCTGATCTCGGGTGCGGTGGTGAAATCGCCGGCTGCTCCCAGCGGATCTCGGGTCGTATAGTAGCCGGCTTGCGGATCGTGCAGCGCCAGGCTCATGAATGCCGATATCGAAATCGGACCCTGCGCCGCGATCAACGCCGCAATCTTCTCCGCGAGAGCGTTCACGCGGCCTTCGGCTTGCCGAGCACGACCCACGCGAGGCCCGCGCCGCCCAAGATCAGCGCGATCGAAAGTGCCTGGCCCATGCTGAACCAGCCCAGGAACGGCGTGTCGGGCTCGCGGAAGAACTCGACGACGAATCTGAGGATCCCGTAGCTCGCAAGGAAGACCGCGCTGATCAGCCCGGGGCGCTCGTGCATCCGGAACACGCGCAGGCAGACTTGAAGCACGGCGAACAGAAGGATGCCTTCCAGCGCCGCTTCGTACAGCTGGCTCGGATGGCGGGGTACGCCGTCATGGGCGCGCGGAAATATCATTGCCCAGGGCACGTCGCTGGGCTTTCCCCAGAGTTCGCCGTTCACGAAATTGGCGATGCGGCCGAAGAATTGGCCGATGGGTTGAACGAGGCAGACAAGATCGCCCATCGAAAAGAAGCTCAGCTTGTGTCTGCGGCAGAAAAACCAGAGCGCCGTCACGACCCCGATGACGGCGCCGTGAAAGGACATCCCCCCCTCCCAGGCGGCGACGATGCGGATGGGATTGGTCACGAACTCGCCCGGCAAGCCTGCGCAGTAGTCCCCGCCCGGAGAGGCGCTGCACAGGAATATTCCGTAGAAGATGACCCACCCGAGGCGGCCCCCTACGATTACGCCCAGCGTCGCCCAGACGACGAAATCGCCAATCTGTTCCTCCGTGGCCGGTGGCTTTCCCGAGAAGGGCGCGGGTGCCCAGAGTGATCTCTGGCGAAGCATCTGGATCACCATGCCCCAGCCGATCAGGATGCCCGCGATATACGCTATGGCATACCAGCGGATGGCAATGGGCCCCAGGTGGACGAGTACGGGATCGATCTGCGGGAAAGGAATGACCATGGAACCGTTCGATGCCGGATGCCGCGAACCGGGTTCTAGGCCGATTTGGCTCGCCTCGCCATTCGCGATTGGCTATTCGCTGTCGGGAATAGGAGGCCGCGATGCAGACTGACAATCCATTCCTGGACGGCATGGCACGATTGTTCACGGACGCCGCCGGCGCGGCGCAGAGCCTGCGCAACGAAATCGACACATTCGTCCGCCAGCGGCTCGAGAAGCTGGTCGCCGACATGAATCTGGTTCCGCGGGAAGAATTCGAAGCGGTCCGGGCCATGGCTGCCAAGGCACGGGCGGAAAATGAATCCCTGGCTGCGCGCGTCGCCGCGCTCGAAGCGCTTGTTTCGACTCCCAAAAAGGAGTCCTGAGGAGTCCAAAACCTGTGCACGAGATTTTTGGCGCAAAAAACCGCCGCCCAGGACTCTTGTGCGACTACAAAATCTTGTGTCAGTTTGACTCTCAACTGCTTCGATTTGCGTCAGACCCCACGCGTAGGAGTGCCTCAATGACGAGCATCCAACTGAACGAGACACCGGCCGGTGCTCACCCGCTCGACATGCTCGAGCAGGCGGTGGAGGACAATGGCTGGCATTTCGAGCGGGCGGGGCGCGACGAACTCAACCTCTCGGTGGCGGGCCGCTGGACCGACCATCATTTCAATTTTACCTGGCGTGAGGATTTGCAGTCCCTGCATCTGTCTTCCGCGTTCGACATGCGCATCGGCGACGAGGTCCGGCGGTCGAATGTCGCGGACCTGTTGATGCATGTGAACGCCAAGCTCTGGATCGGGCATTTCGACCTTTGGCCGGAGGACGGAACGATCGTGTTCCGGCACGCCATGATCTTCCCCGATGCACATGCCAGCGCCGCGCAGTGCGAGGCGCTGCTCAATCTGGCCGTCGAGGCGTGTGAACACTACTATCCGGCGTTCCAGTTCGTTCTCTGGGGAGGGAAGACGGCACAGGAAGCGTTGGCTGCGGCCATCCTGGAATGCCAGGGCCAGGCGTAAAAGGTCCGATACTTCTGGTGGGCGCCGGCCGGATGGGAGGCGCAATGCTCCGGGGCTGGCTCGGACGCGGGCTGTCGCCCCTGATCGCCGTCGACCCCCATCCGTCGGCGCGGCTCTTGAGGCTCAAGGGCGTGGAGTTCGTGCCGGATATCGGAACGATTGCCGCTTGCCGTCCCCGGGTGTGCGTCGTGGCAGTCAAGCCCCAGGTGCTTCGCAGCCAGGCCATCGGGCTACGGCCGATTGCCGCGGGCGGAACGACCATGGTGTCGATCGCGGCCGGAACATCCATCGCCACACTGAGGAAATCGTGGGGGAAGCAAGCGAAAATCCTCCGCGCCATGCCCAATACGCCCGGTGCGATCGGAAAGGGGATCAGCGCGATCTATGCACCGGCCAACATCGCCGCCGGCGAGCGCAGGCTGGTCGCGCGTTTGCTCGCCCCGCTGGGCGAAACGATCTGGGTGGGCCGCGAAAGCCTGATCGACGTCACAACCGCCGTCTCCGGTTCCGGGCCTGCCTACGTGTTTCTCATGGTGGAGGCCCTCGCAGAGGCGGCCCAGGCGCAAGGCATGCCGCGTGCCGAGGCCGACAAGCTCGCGCGGGCGACAATCATGGGGGCGGGGGCTCTGCTCGCCTCCGACAAGCGCTCTCCAGCCGAGTTGCGCCGCGACGTGACCAGTCCAGGTGGCACGACCGAAGCGGCGCTCGAGGTCCTCGCCGGGAAAAATGGGTTGAACAGCTTGATCGCGCGCGCCGTGGCGGCCGCAAACAAGCGGGCAGGCGAACTCTCGTCCTGATTCCGGGCCTGCCGCGGTCGAATGGGCCTCGCGTCGGCGCCGCCGCCCCGGGGTCGAGCAAGCCGCGCTCGGGATCCGCTCGCCACGGAAACAGGTCAAACCGGCAGGCGAAGGATCGCGCGCAGTCCGCCTTGGGGACTGTCGCCGAGGACGACATCGCCGCCATGGGCACGCGCAATATCCCGGGCGATGGCCAGGCCGAGCCCAACCCCGCCCGTCTGGAGATTCCGGCCGATATCCAGGCGGTGGAAGGGGCGGAACGCTTCCTCCCGCTGGGATTCGGGTATTCCGGGACCATCGTCGTCGACGCAGATATGGGCGGTCCGCTCGTCGCGCCAGAGGGAGAGATGGACCTGCCTTCCGTATTTGAGCGCATTGTCCACAAGATTCGTGATGCAGCGGCCCACGGCGCGCGGGCGCACCATGAGTGTCATGGGCTCGGCGGCGGCTATCGATATTCGCGAGGAGTCCGTGAGGCGGCTTCGTACCGCACGTTCGGCAGAATCCCGCACGAGCGAAAGGGCGTCGACGGGGCCCGCCTGTTCGCCCCCTTCGCCGCGGGCGAATTCGAGATATTCGTCCAGCATATGTTCCATCTCGATGACGTCCTTGCGCATCGCCTCGATATCGGGACTGTCGTCCATCATCGCGAGTTGCAGGCGCACACGGGTTAGCGGCGTTTTCAGGTCGTGGCTGACGCCAGCCAGCATTTCCGTGCGCTGCTGCAGGTGGCGTTCGAGCCGCTCCCGCATTGTCAGAAAGGCCTTTGCCGCGCGACGGACTTCGGAAGCGCCATACGGCTTGAAATCCGGAACCGCCCGGCCCTTGCCGAAAGCGTCGGCCGCCCGCGCCAGCCGTTCGATCGGCCGTACCTGGTTCCGCAGAAACAGGATTGCGACAGCGAGCAGGATCAGCGACGAGCCCACCATCCACAGGATGAAAATATCCGGTGCCGACACGGTTGCGCGTTCGCGCGGCACGATCATGCGCAGCACGCCGTCACGCACCTCGACGCGAATGTCGAAATCGTCCCCGAGGCGCGAGGTTTGGAAATGACGGACTTCGCCGATCTGCTGCGCGATGATGTCGTCCAGGGCCTGGTCGATCGTGCTCTGGTGCCGGTGCTGCTTTGCCGGCGGCGGAATTCTCTGACCCGGCAGGAACGAGATGTCGAAGCGCAGCATCCTGCTGGCGAGTCTGCGCAGCTCAGCGCGTTCGCGGGGCGGATAATTGTCCTCGAGCGCGATCAGGAAGGACACGTCGGCGGCGATATCGCGCGACAGCCTGCGTGTCGATGCGTCGATGTCCCGCTCGAAGAAGACATAGGACACTATCGCCTGCAGGATCACCACCGGCGCTACGATGATGATCAGCGAGCGGCCGAACAGGCCGCGCGGCAACGCCCGCTTGACGAGCCCTTCGCTGGAAGATTCAGGCGACACTGTCTGGCACGAGCACATACCCAACGCCGCGCACCGTCTGAAGGTACAGGGGCAGCTTGGGGTCCTCCTCGATTTTCCGGCGCAGTCGCGTGACCTGCACGTCGATGGAGCGCTCCAGCGATACGCCCAGCCGCGTGCAGAGGTCGGCGCGCGAGAAGGAGCGCCCCGCATTGGCCGCGAAGAGCTGGAGCAGGGCGGACTCCGAACTCGTCAATTTCACGGGGCGGCCCTTGCGGCGAAGCTGGCCGCGTTGCGGGTCGAAGACGCACTCGCCCAGCTTGACCTCGCCATGGGCCACGCGTTGCAGCGGAACGGCGCGCCGCAGCAACGCGCTGACGCGCAGAAGGAGCTCCCGCGGCTCGAATGGCTTCGAAAGGTAGTCGTCGGCTCCCAGCTCCAGTCCGGCGATCCGGTCCTGCGTCTCGCCGCGCGCAGTCAGCATGAGCACCGGCATGTGGGAATGCGCGCGCACCGAGCGCGTGAAATCCAGTCCGGACTCGCCCGGCATCATGACGTCGACGATCAACAGGTCGAAGGCGATCGATTTCATCAGCGAACGGGCGTCCGCCGCGTCGGCCGCCGCGCTTACCCGGAATCCGTTGGATGAGAGATAGCGCTGCAGCAGTGCGCGCAACCTGTCGTCGTCGTCGATCACGAGAAGATGCGGGTCAGCCACCCGCGCTCCGGCGCCGCTCACGGGACCGGAACTCCCGGACAACTCCCACGCATAACAGCGATGCGGCGCAAGAAACGCAGCTCGAGACCGCTGCCCCTCTTCCGAGCAGTGGCCTGTTTCGCGAGGCGCCGCGGGTTTCGCAAGTCTCTCACCATAAACGGCCGTCGTACGCAAGGAAACAACACGGGTGGGCTTTTGGCGATCATTTGGAGGGACTGTCAAGTATACTCCACAATGTGCCTTTCGCACCTTGCCACGGCGGGCCAATCCGCCGATATAGGGTCCAAACAGGGCTCGGGGCCCAGCGGCCGGAAAGGCCGCCCTAACGAGGCCCCGGAGCGAAACGCCAAGGGCGAAAGGGACGGAAATGGCGGAAATCATCCCATTCGATCAACGCGACGGCTCTCTCTGGTTCGATGGAAAGCTCGTTCCGTGGGCGGAGGCGAAGATTCATGTTCTCACGCACGGGCTGCACTATGCCTCCAGCGTGTTCGAGGGCGAACGCCTGTACAACGGCCGGATCTACAAGCTCGAAGACCACACGGCGCGCCTGTTCGAAAGCGCGCGGATCCTGGGAATGCAAATCCCGTATTCCGAGGAAGAAATCAGCAGGGCAACAGTCGAGGCCGCGCGCGTCCAGGGCTTCAAGGACGCCTATTTGCGTCCCGTCGTCTTTCGCGGTTCTGAGCAGATGTCGGTGGCCGCGCCGAAATCCAGGATCCACGTGGCTATCGCTGCCTGGCAATGGGCGTCCTATTTCGATCCGACGGAAAAGCTCAAGGGGATCCGGCTCGAGATTTCCCGCTGGCGGCGCCCTTCGCCGGAAAGCGCGCCGACCAAATCCAAGGCGGCCGGGTTGTACATGATCTGCACCCTTTCCAAGCACGAGGCGGAATCGCGGGGATACGGCGACGCAATGATGCTCGACTATCGCGGTCTGGTGGCCGAGGCGACGGGCGCAAACATCTTCTTTGTCAAGGACGGGACCCTGCACACTCCCATCGCGGACTGTTTCCTGAACGGCATTACCCGCCAGTCGGTGATGGCGTTGGCGCGCGCGCGGCAAATCCCGGTGGTGGAACGGTATATCGAGCCGGCCGAACTCCCGACATTCACGGAGTGTTTCCTGACCGGTTCGGCGGCGGAGGTCACGCCGGTATCGGAAATCGCCGGGCACACATTCACGCCGGGTCCGCTGACGGAAACGCTTATGAGCGCCTACGCGGCGGACGTTCGCAAGCCGGTGAGCGAAGTCACCCTGAACAAGGTGGCGTAGGACCTATTTGCGCCACCGGCCGGCGGCCTCCTCGTCCGCGGCCCTGGCCTCGACCCATTGCGAATGCGCGCCGCGCTCCTCCCGCTTCCAGAACGGCGCGCGCGTTTTCAGGTGGTCCATCAGGAAGGCGCACGCCTCGAAGGCCGCCCGGCGGTGCGCCGATGCCACGGCCACGAACACGATCCGTTCCCCCGGAACCAGCCGGCCGATGCGGTGAATGATGGTCGCGCCCAGGAGAGGCCATTTCGATTCCGCTTCGGCGACGTGGCGTGCGATTTCCCGCTCGGTCATCCCCGGATAGTGCTCGAGCGTCAGCGCGTCGAGGCCACCGTCCGCGCGCACGTGACCCGAGAACGTCGCAATCGCGCCGGCATCGCCGCTGCGCCCGGCCAGCGCCTGCAACTCGCGCGCGGCGTCGATATCCGCCGTCTGGATTCTGACGAGCGGCGTCATCCGCCCGTTACCGGCGGAAAAAAAGCAACCTCGTCGTTCGCAGCCAGCGATGCGTCGAACGAAACATGCTCCTGGTTCACCGCCACGCGCAGACGCGCGAGATCGGAAAACACCTCCTCGTAGCCCGCGCCGCGACCGCGCAGATATTCCGCCAGTGCGCGGACCGAGGCTACATTGACGGGAAGTTCGATCCGCTCCTCGGTCTTGCCGATCTTCTGCCGTACCCAGGCAAAGTAGAGAAGATTCACGTTACCTGCCTCGCCGATCCGTGGAGGTGCTTCAGTCCGGCCCGAAAATAGACAAAGCCCGTATAAACCGTCAGCGCCGCCGCGATCCAAAGCAGCGCATAGGCGAACGCCGTATAGGACACTGCGGGCACGCCGGGAAAGAACCTGTATGCCAGCGGCGTCAGGATCATTGCGCCGATGGCGATCATCTGCAGCGTGGTCTTGAATTTCGCGACAGCGGTGACGGGTATGCTCACCCGCGCGCCGGCGAGGAATTCGCGCAGGCCCGATACCAGAATCTCCCGCGCAAGGATGATCAGAGCAGGGACGAGCCGCAAAAGGCTCGTTACGCTCATCGTGAGATTGAACTGCCGGATGGAGCCTTCGGCCACCAGCATCATTAGGGCCACGGCGACGAGAATCTTGTCCGCAATGGGATCGAGCATCCGCCCGAACTCGGTGCCGGCGTTGAGCTTGCGCGCGGCCAGGCCATCCAGCGCGTCGCTGACGCCCGCGATGCAGAATACGATGAAGGCAGTCAGACGCGCCGTCTCGCCGGGCAGCACGAAGGCCAGCGCGAATACCGGAACCAGCACGATCCGCATGATCGTAAGAATGTTGGGCAGACGAAGCATGTCTCACCCTAGCACGGCAGGCGGGCGGCGCGACCATTCATCCGAAAAGCGGGTCGCTCATGCTGGGCGCGCCGGTCTCGACATGGCCGGCGAACTGGCGCAGGTAGCCGCCCGCGGTTTCGAAAGTGAGTTCGTACCAATTCGCGTTTTGCGCGATGGGATGGCGGAACTCACGCGTTTGGCCCGATTCCACGGTGACAGTGGCGGGTGTGCCGGGGTCGTAGCCGTCCCGCCGCTGAAGCGTGGTACGAAACGCGCCATCGTTGCGAATTTCGCCGTCGAGCGTCCCCGCCTGCGCATTGTACTGCAGCACGATGTCGATCAGATCATCGGCGTCACCGGCGAACCGGCGAAAATAGCCGTTCGGACCCAGAACGCTGAAGTCGTAGCGGCCGTTGCGGGGCAAGGCGTAGGTAACCGACTTCCCGGCTTCGACGGCGAAATGCCAGGGTCCTCCGCCTAGCGCGGACGATACCCGGAAGGCGGCGCCCGCCCGGCCGGTGTTGGCAAGGACCAGAGCGAAACCCTCTTCCGCCAGGCGGCCCGATATTTCGAAAGCGTAGGGCAGGGGCCTCGCCGGGCGCTGCCCGGGTTCCTGCCGCGGGAGGTCCTCGCTTCGATAGCCGGCCGTGGGCAAGCGACATTGCCCGTCTGCGCGACGGATTCCGTCGCCGCCATCGGGCATGTTTCCGGCAGGGGAGGTCCGACGGAAATCGAAGACGGAGGTCAGGTCGCCGGCAATGGCGCGCCGCCACGGCGAAATGTTCGGTGCCGCCACGCCGAATCGCGCTTCTAGAAAGCGGAGCACCGAGGTGTGATCGAAAACCTCCGAATTGACGAAGCCGCCGGTCGTCCAGGGCGAGACGACAATCGCCGGCACTCTCGGTCCGAACCCCAACGGCACCCCGCGATAGTCTTCGCCGGCAAGGTCCACGGTACTCGCGCCCTGATCTGCGGCAAGCGGCGGCACGGGCGGCGGCATGTGATCGAAGAAACCGTCGTTCTCGTCGTAGTTCAGAATGAAGGCGGTCTTTTTCCAGACCTCGCTGTTCGCTGCGAGAGCCTCGAGAAGCTGTGATGTCAGCGCTTCGCCATAAGACGGGGGCGCAGCAGGGTGCTCGCACATGATGTACGGCGCCACGATCCATGAAACCTGCGGAAGGCGATCGGCGGCAACATCCCTTGCGAACGCCGCCACCAAATGCTCGCCGCGGGACGACTTTGCGTTGTGTCGGTCGGATCCGCGGGCCCAGGATCGCGCCCGCGCCACGAGGTTCGAATCGCCGCCTCTGCGAAAATTGCGGAAGTAGGCGAGGGCATTGTCTCCGTAATTGTCATACTCCTGATAGACGCGCCACGAAACGCCCGCCGCTTCAAGCTGTTCGGCGAAGGTCTGCCAGGTGAAAGCACCGAACGAGGCCGTGTCGTTGTCCGGATCGGCGGTTTCGTTGATCTCGTCGGGATTGGCGACCGCCCATCGATCGTCGCCGGCAGTCAATCCGCTCGTTCCGCTGAACAGATGCAGGCGATTGGGCGACGTTGGCCCGAACACGGAGCAGTAGTAGGCATCGCAAACCGTGAAGGCATCGGCGAGCGCGTAGTAGAACGGGATGTCGCGACGGGAGAAATATCCCATCGTCATCTCCGATTTTATCGGGATCCAGGCGTCGTGGTCTTTCCACAAATCGTGGCTCGCCTTCCAGCTGTGGTCGAGGCTGCGCATGCACTGGGCGGCGGTCTCGCCCGTATCGAGGTGGAAGGGCGTGAATTCCTTCCCACCGTGCGGCTGGTGCCAGACCGGCTTGCCGCCGGGCAGCGCGATGGCGCGCGGATCGGAAAATCCGCGGACTCCGTTCAGTGTCCCGAAATAGTGATCGAAGGAGCGGTTCTCCTGCATGAAGATCACGACGTGCTCCACATCCTGGATCGTGCCGGTGCCGGCCGGCACAGCCTCCGCCATCGCTGCCCGCAGACCGGGCGGCAAAACGCCCAGCGCGGCCGCGCCGGCGGCGCTTCCAAGAAATTTTCGGCGTGTGGTCATGATCCCTCCCGAGCGCACAGCGTAGCCCGTTTTCGGACGCAAACCTCAGCCCGCGGGGTGGAAATAGTCGAATATCTTCCTGGCCAGCGTCTGGCTGACGCCTCCGACGGACGCGAGTTCTGTCACACTTGCCCCCGCAACGGCCCTGGCCGAGCCGAAATGCTGCAGCAGTGCCCGCTTGCGGCCGGCGCCCACCCCGGCGATCTCGTCCAACGGGTTCGCGCCGATCGCCCTGGAGCGTTTCTTCCGATGGGTTCCGATGGCAAAGCGGTGCGCCTCGTCGCGCAACCGCTGTAGGTAGTAGAGGATCGGGCTCCTCGGATCGAGACGGAAGGGCTCCCGTCCGGGCAGGTGAAAATGCTCGCGGCCCGCGTCGCGGTCCGGTCCCTTCGAAATCGCCACCAGCGTCACGTCCTCCACGCCGAGATCGGCGAACACCTGGCAGGCGACCGCAAGCTGGCCGGGTCCGCCGTCGATCAGCGCGACATCGGGCCACTTGGTTTTGGGATCGCCTTCTTCCTTCACGAGCCGCGCGAAACGCCGGGTCAGCACCTCCCGCATCATCGCATAGTCGTCTCCGGGCGCGAGCTCCGCGGACTTGATGTTGAATTTGCGATATTCGCCTTTCTCGAAGCCGTCCGGCCCCGCGACGATCATCGCCCCGACCGCGCTGCTGCCCTGGATGTGGGAATTGTCGTAGACCTCGATCCGCCGAGGCGCTCCCTCGAGGCCGAAAAGTTCCGCGACGCCGTCGAGCAATTCGCGCTGCGCGGAATTCTCCGCAATGCGGCGCGCCAGCTGTTCGCGTGCATTCTGAACGGCCATCTCCACAATCTCGCGCTTCTCGCCCCGCTGGGGGTGCACGATCTCGACCTTGTGGCCGGCGCGCATCGCAAGGGCGCCCGCCAGCAGGCCGGCTTCGGGGACGGGATCCGAAATCAGGATCAGCCTGGGCGCTGGGCGCTCGTCATAGAACTGCCCGACGAAGGCTTCGAGTATTTCGCCGCGCGACAGTTCACGGGGATGACGCGGGAAGTAGGGCTTGTTGCCCCAGTTCTGCGCCGCGCGGAAAAAGAATACCTGGATGCAGATGTCGTCGCCCTGCTGATAGGCCGCGAATACGTCCGCCTCCGAAAACGTCGCCGGGTTGACGCCCTGTGCCGATTGAATCTGGTTCATCGCACGCACCCGATCGCGCAGCCGTGCGGCACGTTCGAAATCCAGTTGTTCTGCCGATTCGCTCATGTCGCGGACCAGCTGCGCCTGGACGGCCCGGGTTTTGCCCTCCAGGAACTGCCCGGCCTCCCGCACAAGCTCGGTGTAGCCGGGCTCGTCGATCCGTCCGACACAGGGCGCGCTGCAGCGCTTGATCTGGAACAGCAGACAGGGCCGCGTGCGCGATTCGAAAACCGCGTCCGAACAGGAGCGCAGAAGGAAGGCGCGCTGCAGGGTGTTCAGCGTCCGCCCTACCGCCTGCGCGCTGGCGAAGGGCCCGAAATAGACACCTTTCACGGTCCGCGCGCCGCGGTGCTTCAGAAGCTGCGGAAAGGGATGGTCCTGGCGCAGCAGGATATTGGGAAAGGATTTGTCGTCCCGGTAGGAGACGTTGTAGCGGGGCTTGAGGCGCTTGATCAGGTTGGATTCGAGCAGGAGCGCTTCGGTTTCCGATGCCGTGGTGAGGAAGATCATTTCTGCCGTTTCGGCGATCATGCGCGAAATGCGCTCGTTGTGGCCGCCCGACTTGGCGTAGCTGGCCACGCGCTTCCTGAGGCTTTTCGCCTTGCCGACGTAGAGCACCTCGCCCCTCGCGTCGACCATCCGGTAGACGCCGGGAGAGTCGGGCAGCGTCTTCAGATAGGCCTGAATCCGCGCCACGCCCTTGAGGGGCCGCTCCTGCCGTCTTCCGCTATCATCCATGGCGCGGATATAATAGCGTGCCTGGCCAAAACCAAAGCGTCCGCGGGGCGGTTTCCGTGCTGATCTTTCGCCAGATGTTCGATCCGGCATCGTCGACCTACACCTATCTTCTTGCCGATGGCGGCGATGCGGTACTCATCGATCCCGTGTTCGAGCAGGCGCGCCGGGACAGCGCGCTTATCGCGGAGCTCGGGCTCCGGCTGGTTGCCACGCTGGACACCCACGTCCACGCCGACCACGTGACGGGCGCATGGCTCATGAAGCAGCGCTTCGGCAGTCTCATAGCGATCTCGAAGGCGAGCGACGCCGGCGGCGCGGACCGGTACCTGGTCGAAGGCGACCGCATATCCTTCGGGATGCGCTCCCTGGGGGTGCGCGCAACGCCCGGTCATACGAAAGGATGCGTGACCTATGTGCTCGACGGAGAGGAGATGGCGTTCACGGGCGACTGCCTCCTGATTCGCGGCTGCGGCCGCACGGATTTTCAGGACGGAGACCCCGGACTTCTTTTCCGCTCCGTGAGGGAGAAGATATTCTCGCTTCCGAACGAATGCCCGCTCTATCCAGCGCATGACTACCGCGGCCTTACCGCCACCAGCGTGGCCGAAGAGCGGCAGTTCAACCCGAGGCTGGGAGACGGCCTTAGCGAGATCGATTTCTCGCTCACCATGCGCAATCTGAGGCTCGCCCATCCCAAGCAGATTGACGTGGCCGTGCCGGCCAACATGCAATGCGGGTTCCTTCAAGGAGTTTCGCCGATGACCGACCCGGACTGGGCGCCACTGACCGTTACCTTTTCGGGCATTCCCGAAATCGATCCCCAATGGGTTGCCGAGAATCCGTCCGGCGTACAAATTCTCGACGTGCGCGAGCCGGAGGAATTCACCGGGCCACTGGGTCATATCGCAGGCGCGCTCCTGATCCCGCTCGGCAGCCTGCCGGAGCGCGTCGAAGAGCTGTCGAAAGACGTTCCGGTTGTTGCCGTATGCCGTTCGGGAGCTCGCTCTGCCCAGGCCGTCAACCTCCTGCGCCAGGCAGGATTTGCCAGAGTCGCAAACCTTCCGGGCGGCATGTTGCGATGGAGGGCCGAGGGGCTGGGCTGAAGCTTGCCCGGAATTGCGGCGCGCAAGCGCGCGATGCTAGATCATCCGGCCATGACAGTTTTCGACGAACCGATCAAACCCGCCTGGACGGGACAGGGCGGATATGCACGGATGATGATCCGCGATTTCGTCACGCATGTCCGCCTGGGAGTTCACGCCCACGAGCGGGTGCCCGACAAGCCGCAAAGGGTGATCGTCAATGTCGAGATGTTTTCCGACGGCCGGTCGCATCTGGAAGGCGAGGGGCTGGCCTCTGTCGTCGACTACGATCCGATCCACTCGGCGATCAAGGCCTGGGAAGGCCGGCCCCATGTGCTTCTGATCGAGACCCTCCTGGAGGAGCTCATTGCGCTGTGCTTCCGGGACGAACGGGTGCGTGCCTGTCGCGTATCCATCGTCAAGCCCGACATTTACGAGGCTGCCGCCGCGGCTGGCGTGGAGATCTATCGGGTGCGGGAATGAGCACGGTGCGGCACCCGAGCCCATCCGGATGCGCGCTGGTGACGGGCGGGGGTGTGCGCCTCGGTGCGGCAATCGCGCGACGGCTCGCCCGCGACGGCTGGCCGGTGGCCGTCCATGCGCGAAAGAATGCGGTCGCAGCGGAGCTCGTCGCGGCACTGACCGCCGACGGACATCGCGCGGCGCCGGTGGAAGGCGATCTCGCGGAGCCGGACTCGGGCGCGCGGATTTTCGCGCAGGTCGCGGACCGGCTCGGCCCGTGCACCATCCTGGTAAACAGCGCTGCGGCCTTCGCCTATGACGACATCTCCACCATCACAGCCGAAAGCCTGGACGGGCTCTATCGCACGAATCTTCGGGCGCCGTTGCTTCTGGCGCATGCCTTCGCCAAGCAGCTCGAAGGCCTCGGACTCATCGTCAACCTGCTGGACCAGAAAGTCTTCAACCTGAATCCCGATTTCCTGTCCTACACGATCATGAAATCCGCACTTCAGTCGGCAACGCAGCTTCTGGCGATGGCATTGGCGCCGCGTGTTCGCGTGGCGGGTGTCGCTCCGGGGCTGACGCTGAAAAGCGGCGAACAGACGGACGAAGGATTCCGGCTCGCCCATTCGAGAGCGCCGCTCGGCTACGGAAGCACGCCGGACGACATTGCGGAGGCGGTGAGCTTCATCGTCCGCGTTCCCTCGATTACCGGAACCACGATCGTGGTGGACGGAGGGCAAAGCCTTGTCCGCCGGGACCACGACGTGATGTTCACCTACGGCATCGATCCCTCGGCGCCGGTGAGCCCGCGAAAGCCCTAGGATACGAAGCCGACGAGGCGCTTTATCTCATCCATGATGGGTGCCGCTATGGCGCGGGCATGGTCGGCACCATCCCTTAGTATCCGGTCGAGTTCGGTCGAATCGCCGAGCAGTCGGCGCATTTCGCTCGCCAACGGCGCGATTTTCGCGACGGTGAGATCGGCCAGGGAATTCTTGAATTCGGAGAATTGCCTGCCGCCGAATTCCGACAGAACCGACTCCTGCGTCCCGTCCGAAAGCGCGGCGTAGATGTTGATCAGGTTCTCGGCTTCGGGCCGCCCCGCCAGCCCCTCCTTGTCCCCCGGCAGGGGATTGGGATCGGTCTTGGCTTTGCGGATCTTTTGAGCAATCGCATCCGCGCCGTCCGTCAGGTTGATCCGCGAATTGTCGGATTCGTCGGTCTTGGACATTTTCTTGGTGCCGTCGCGCAAGCTCATCACGCGTGTTGCTGGGCCGGTTATCACCGGCTCGGGCTGCGGAAAAAAACCCGGAACGCCATAGTCGTTGTTGAACTTCTGCGCGATGTCGCGCGACAGCTCGAGATGCTGCTTCTGATCCTCGCCCACCGGGACGTGCGTGGCCCTGTAGACCAGGATGTCGGCCGCCATAAGTACGGGATAGGTGTACAGCCCGACCGAAGCCCTTTCCTTGTGCTTGCCGGATTTCTCCTTGAACTGCGTCATTCGGTCGAGCCAGCCGAGCCGCGCAACGCAATTGAAGATCCAGGCAAGCTCCGCGTGTTCTTTCACGGAAGACTGCGCAAAGATCGGCGTGCGTTTCGAATCGACGCCTGCCGCTATATAGGCTGCCGCAACTTCACGGGTCGCGCGGCGCACGTCGCCGGGCTTTGCATAGCCCGATTCCTGCGTGAGCGCGTGCATGTCCACCACACAGAACAGGCAGGGCATTTCGCTCTGCATGCGGACCCAGTTCTTGAGCGCCCCGAGGTAGTTACCCAAATGCAGCGTGTTGGTCGGCTGCATGCCGGAAAGGACGAGCTGAGGGTGCGACAGTTCGGTCATGTCGGAATTCTTGGAAATGCCGCGCCTTATGCCCCGGACAGCGCCGTGGCTTCAAGGGCCTTGCTCTCCAGCGCGCCGAGCAGACGCCTTTCCACCGATTTGAGCCGGTCCGGGTGCAAAATCTTGTGTCCGTAGGCGTCCCGCACATAGAAGACGTCTACGGCCCGTTCGCCATAGGTCGAGACGATCGCGGAGGAGATCGAAAGGCCGCATTCGAATATCGCGTGCGTGACCTCGTAGAGCAAACCCGGCCGGTCGAGGCCCTCGACCTCGAGTACCGTCGCGATCGTCGAGGCGTCGTTGTCGAATCGCACGCTGGGGCGCACACGGAACGCCGTGCTGTGCTTTTTAGCGCGGCGCTCTGCAAATTGCGCGCGCGGCCGCAGCTCGCCGCGGAGCGTGCTGGCGATGGTCTGCCGCAGCCTGGCGATGCGCGCCGTGTCGCCGAACGGCTCTCCCTGCGCGTTCTGCACGGAAAAGACATCGAGGGCGAATCCGTCGGACGTGGTGAACACCTTCGCATCCACGATGGATCCGCCGGAAAGCGAGATCGCCCCGGCAAGTTGGGAAAAGAGGCCGGGCCTGTCTGCGGTATATATCACGATTTCGGTTACGCACCGGAACGCGTTGCTCAGCGCGAGCAGACCCGGAAAATCGGCCGTTTGGTCTGTCGCGGACATGAGCCGCGCATGGCGTTCGAGCGTGTCGTCGTCGAACGAAATCCAATAGCTGTCGCTGTGCCGTGCCAGAGCACGCGATTGCGCGAGATCGGGCAGGTCGCGGATGCGCCCGGCCAGTTCCGATTTCGCCTCGGCAATGCGCGCCGCCCTGGCCGGTGCCGCGTCGCCGCCTGTCATCAGTGCCTCGGCCTCGTAGTAGAGCTCGCGAAGCAGCTGCCCCTTCCACCCGTTCCAGACGCCGGGTCCCACCGCGCGAATATCCGCGACAGTGAGTATCAGAAGAAGCCGGAGCAGCTCCGGCGACTGCACGGCGGCGACGAAATCGCGCACGGTCTTGGAATCGGAAATGTCCCGCCGCTGCGCGGTGTCGCTCATCACGAGATGGTGCCGCACCAGCCACGACACGGCGGCCGTTTCCTCTGCCGAGAGGCCAAACCGCGGGCACAGACGCTCGGCGATGTTCGAGCCGGTACCGGAGTGATCACCGGGCAGGCCCTTGGCGATATCGTGCAGGAGAGCGGCACAATAGAGGACCTCCCGCGATTTGACGCGCCGGATGATCTCGGTGGACAGCGGATGCTCCTGCCTGTGCTCCCCGCGTTCGATGGCTGCCACGTTGCCGACGGTGCGGATCAAATGCTCGTCGACGGTGAAATGGTGATACATGTTGAATTGCATCTGCGCCACGACGCGGCCGAACTCGGGCACGAAGCGACCGAACACGCCGGCCTCATTGAGCAGGCGGAGGGCCCGTTCCGGATTCCGCCTGGAGGCGAGAATCTCAAGGAAGAGCCGGTTCGCGTCGGGGTTCGCCCGGAGGCTGTCCGTCATCAAATCGAGGGAGCGCGTGATCGTGCGAAGGGCGGCGGGATGAACATCGACGCCTTTCTCGTCCGCCAGGTGGAATATCCGAATGAGGTTGACGGGATCGCGCTGGAAAGCATTCGCCCGCGCGTTCAGCCGACCGTTTTCCACGAAGAAGTCCTCGTCACCGCTGCGGGGCTTGAGAAACCCCGGCAGCAAACGCGAGATGGAGGGCCTGGGCTTGCGGTTTTGCTCCTCGAGTGCGGCACAAAATATACGGGTCAGGTCGCCCACGTCCTTGGCGACAAGAAAATAGGCCCGCATGAACGCTTCGACCGCTGCACGCGGATTTGCGTCGCGAAAGTTCAGCTGAGCTGCAAGAACGGTTTGCGCATCGAAGGAAAGCCTTTCTTCGGCCTGACCTGCGAGGTAGTGGAGACGCACCCGTACCTCCCACAGAAATGCCTCCGCCTTCTGGAAGCGGGCGTACTCTTCCCCGGAAAAAACATGGTGTGCCACGAGCGATGCCGAATCGTCCTCGTGGTAGAGATACTTTCCGATCCAGTAGAGCGTCTGGAGGTCGCGCAGGCCGCCCTTGCCCTCCTTGATGTTCGGTTCGACAAGATAGCGGCTCTGGCCGTGGCGTTCGTGCCTCTTGTCGCGCTCGGCCAGCTTTGCTTCCACGAACTCCCGGCCCGATCCTCTGGCAACGTCCGTCCAGTATTTTTTGCGCAACTCCTCAAAGAGCTTGCGGTCGCCGGCGACGTAGCGCGCTTCGATGAGCGCCGTTCCGACCGTCACGTCGTTCCTTGCGTAGCGGATGCATTCGGGGAGGGAGCGTGTTGCGTGGCCCACCTTCAACCCCAGATCCCAGAGCATGTAGAGCACGAATTCCACGACGCTCTCGCCCCACGGTGTTTGCTTGAACGGACGCAGGAAGAGCAGATCGATATCCGAATATGGCGCAAGCTCCCCGCGTCCGTAGCCGCCGGTGGCTACTATGGCGAGATGCTCGGACACCGTCGGATTCTGCGCGTAGTAGAAGTGCTTGGTGGCAAAATCGTAGAGTACCTGGATCAGGGCGTCCTGGAGGTCCGACAGCGCCTGTGCCGCGCGCTGCCCGGAAAGCGTGCCGTCCTCGACGCGGCCGCGGATCGCCGCTCGGCCCGACTGGAACGCGCTCCTTATCAGGGCGAGCGCATTCGAACGCACATGTGACTTGTCCGAATGCGCCCGCGCGAGCGCCGTCAGAGCAAGGCGCAGCGCATCGGCATCGAAGAAGGAAGAATGTTCGTTCCGGGTTCCGTTCACCTGTGCCTCTCGGCGGCCAGCCTCATATGAGAACGGAGGCCGCCGAAAGACAAGCAGGCCGCATTACATCTTGGATTCGACCGCAGTCCGGTCGGCACCCGAAATCCAGCGTTGGACGATTCCGCCAAGGCCGGCCCCGATCAGAGGCATGACCCAGAAGAACCAGAGTTGGGCAATGGCCCAGCCGCCCTGATAGACCGCCACGCCCATCGAGCGCGCGGGATTGACGGAGGTATTCGTCACCGGAATCGAAATCAGATGGATCAGCGTGAGCGCCAGACCGATAGCCAGAGGCGCAAAGCCGGCGGGCTCGCGATAGGATGTGGCGCCCAGAATGACGATCAGGAACATGAACGTCATCACGATCTCGCATACCGCTCCGGAGAGCATAGAATAGCCCTGTGGCGAGTGCTCGCCATATCCGTTCGACGCAAAACCCGCAGACGGGTCGAAACCCGCCATTCCGCTGGCGATCACGCACAGCACGCCGCCGGCTGCCAGCCCCCCCAGCACCTGGCTGACCCAATAGGGAAGGACGTTCTTCGCCGGAAAGCGTCCCGCTACGAACAGGCCGAAGGTCACCGCGGGGTTGAAATGCGCTCCGGAGATATGTCCGAGCGCGTAGGCACCGGTGAGAACCGTGAGGCCGAACGCAAGGGCTACTCCGGCATAGCCTATGCCGACGTCGGGAACGCCGGCGGCCAGCACGGCCGCGCCGCATCCGCCGAGCACGAGCCAGAACGTACCAATGAATTCCGCAACCAGGGCTCTCGAATTGTTCATGATCGAATCCTCCCGTCCTTATCGCGAATCGCGCACCGCGGACCGGATTTTATCCCGTTGTCCGCCGGGCATCACCATGTCTCGGACATCGGAATATGGCCCGGCTGGTCCGCAACCCGCGCCAGCCACGCGCTCACGGCGGGGTAGCGCGAGAGGTCGAAACCGCCTTCGGCCGCGCAGTGGGTGTACCCGTAAAGGGCGATATCGGCGATGGAGTACCGGCCGCCCGCAAACCAGGCGTTCGCCTTCAGGTGCGTTTCCATAACCCCGAGCGCAGCGTTGCCCTTGTCGTGCCATTCCCCGACAAGGTGCCGTCTCTTCTCGAGCTCTTCCTCGGGGGCGTGCGCAAGCCACAGACGCGCGACCGCGATGTAAGGCTCGTGGCTGTATTGCTCGAAGAACATCCATTGCAGGGCCTCTGCCCTGCTCCAGCGGTCTCCTGGAGCCAGATCGGTGCCTTCCGCCAGATACCACAGGATCGCGCCGGATTCGGGCAGGCAGCGGCCGTCGCCGGTTTCCAGCAGCGGCACGCGGCCGTTCGGATTCCTTGCGAGGAAAGGGGCCCGGCGCGTGGTGCCGTCGAACACGCCGTAGTCCCGCAGTGCGATGGGAATTCCCAGCTGACGCGCGGCGAGGCGCACCTTGTAGCAGTTCCCGGAAATGTGCATCTGGTGAAGCGTGTGCATCGAATTGTCTCCCGTGGCGAAGACGAGCTTGCACGATTCATTTATGCGCGGTGCGCTGGGCAGCCCTGCGCTTCGCCGGTCCGACCGTGCGAACGATGACGCCGCAAGCGATCCGATCTCCCGAATTTCCGGCAGGCTGGCCGCTGTAGTCGTCCGCCCCCGCATGGACGACGATCGCGGCGCCGTCGCGATCGAAGATCGATTTCTTGCCGTTGCCGAGCGCGAATGCCGTCGTCATCGTCGCGGCATGGAGGGTGCCGTCGGAGGCAGCGAACTCGTTCGGCAGATCGCCCGCATGGGGCCCGCCCCTGGTCATGAACCCGTGCATTTTCTGCTGGGGCGAAAAATGGGGACCGGCGCTGGTGAACTTAACTTTCGGATCGCAGTTGCCCGAGGTATGAATGTGTATGGCGTGCACGCCCGGCCTCAATCCCTTGATATCGTAGGTGATCAGCACGCCGTGATTCGTCTGAAGGAAATCCACCTGGCCGGCGGCTGCGCCGGTTTGCGTTTTCATGTGGGCGACGGCACGCGGTTTCATCGCCGCATCCGCAACGCCGGAGACCAGAATCGCCGCGAACGCGGCAAAGGCAATATTCCCGGTATGCATGTCGTGTTCCTCTTATCAACCCATACGGGAGTATAGCCGCAAGCGGAACGGTGGGAAGGGTTTGGCGTTTTGTGGTTCGAGGAGGAGTTGGTCGAAATTTCGAAAGGATCGAAGCAATGAGCATCAGGCATATTTTGTCGATGACGGCAGGAGCAGGCGCCGTCGCATTTTTCGCCTTTCCCGTAGCAGCGGCGGTTCTGCCGATGGATGCGCCGACGACGGTCGGCAGTCTGCAGGCGGTGTGCACCGGCGTCGGTTCGGCCAAGGACGATCCGCGATGGGCGGACTATCCGATCCGGCTCGAGTTCTCCAATAGCGCGGCCCAGTTCCTCGCCGGGGAGAACGTGAAGGTGATGGACAACACGGGCAAGCTGCTCGCCGAGTTCGACTGCTCGGGCCCGTGGGTGCTGCTCCAGCTTCCGAAGGGGACCTACGGCGTTACTGCGGCGATCCCGCAGCAGAATCTCGGTCCGAAGACGGTTCGGTTCGAAACGCCTTCGACGGGTCAGAAGCGCGTGGGTATCCAGTTTCCTTCCGCACCCGCGAACGAGTGAAAAACAAAGGGGCGGCAAGATCGCTCCCGCCGCCCCTTTCCACGAAGTTCGAAGCCTCAGACGGCCTTGAGATTCGCCGCCTTGGCGCCGCGCGCGTCGGGAACGACGTCGAACGACACTTTCTGGCCTTCCTGAAGGGTCCGCATGCCGGCCGCTTCGACAGCAGTGGCATGAACGAACACGTCCTTGCCGCCGCCTTCGGGCTGGATGAATCCGAAACCCTTCGAGGTATTGAAGAACTTCACAGTTCCGATGGTCATTGAGTTTTTCCTAGTCAAAATCCGCACGAGCAACATGCCCGGACGGTGCGGTAGCGATCGATCATCGGAAGTTCACTGTCTCGTCCAGGCGCGCACTCAGGCGGGTCGGGAATTTAAACAGAGGCGCTTCAACTGACGGGACACCACCACGGTTGCAGCTATTTAATCCATTCGGCTCCCGCTTACAAGGATACGCGAACGAAACGCTCAAGCGTGCATCATTTGGCAGAATCGCGCGCGTGCACGGGCTGGCGCGGCGATATATTGTGCGCGAAAGGCTGCAACAGGCTTCATCCTGTGGCACTTGTCCGGGCCGCATGATGGAAAGCGAGAGGGGCTGGCGAGGGATTTCGTGCCCGGGCGGGCCGGAGTCCGCGCGGGCGGTTTATTCGGCCTGGATGCGAAGCCCTTCGGTCAGCGGGCGAGACCCTATTTCACATTCACGCGCCGATGCCTTTTCCGAACGGGCTGCGCGGCCGGCTTCGCGGTGTCGCGCGAACCGGCCAGGCGCTCGGCTTCCTCCTTCGCGAGGCGCAGACTGCGCAGGCGCGCCGTCTTGGCGTCCCGCGCTGCGTTTTCGGCGGCGATCATCTGCTTGACCAGCGTGTCACGCCGCTCTGCGGCAGCGAAATGATTCTGTGCACGCGTGCGTCCTGACGCCTTGTCGCTGATCTCGGTCATCGCCGCTCCTTTCGGGTTTAGCCCACTCCGCGTGTCGCGATGCGGGACGAACTGGCGCCGCTATCGGAGAATTTCCGGCAGATCCTGGCGCCCCGGGGGCGGGTGGCAGCAGATGCGCTTCGCCCGGCATGATACGGGCGCCCGCCCCACTTATATGGGTGCGGCCGGCCGAAATTACAAGGGAGCGGCGGAAAACCTAGGCTTTACAGGACGATCCGCCGCCAGAGCCTATTCGATGCGGCGGGGCGGGAGATCGGCCGAACTGGCTTCCCCGATCGCGCGCCAGGTCTGCTGAACCAGCGCGAGCCGGTCCGCCAGCAGCGCCGCGAGTGCCATGATCGGCTGGCTGGCCCCGGCATCGGCCGTGTTCAGCTCCTGGGCGATCAGATCGAGCCCGTGCGCGAGCCCGATGGCCGTGTCCAGCGGCTCCTGCATCTTCGCAACGAGGCTGCGGATCGCCCGCAGGGAGGCGGCCTTCTCAGACATGGACCAACGGGCGAAAAAAATCCCCGCCTTCGCTTTTCGAGTCCATGCCCAATCCCGATCGGGAGAACTCTCTCGAACCCGGAAAACGGGCACGAAAGAGTATTGACGGCGCGCCCTTCGGCATGCCGCATGATATTAAGGGACGATTCCCAGCAGAAACAGATTGTATAATTCAAAAACACAATGTCAAGTCGAAATCGCATTGAAACGCCGATTGCGCCGGTACAGTCCAGAATGGCGCGCGCCGCGACCGAATTGCGTATCGAGGATGTGGCCCAGCTGGCCCGCGTGGCCGCGGGCACGATCGTGCGCTTCGAGCGCGGGGAGGAGTTGAAGCCGCGAACGGTGGACGCGATCCGGCGGGCGTTCGAGGAAGCCGGCATCGAGTTCATCAACGATGGCGGTGCCCCGGGCGTGAGGCTGCATCCGCGCGCCAGCCGCAAGCCCAGGCGGAAATAGCCGGGCCGCGAGCCGCGCTAGGCCGCCGGCGGTGCCTCGCTCGGCGGGTCTCGGCGCTTGGTGTGCGTGACCGCCGACATGATGCCGATGCCGATGACGACGAGCGCGCCGACGACGATCCAGGTCTGCGGCACATGCAGAAGCCAGGCGCCATAGCCCAGCCCGCCGAGCAGCACGATGAATCCCATCACATAGAGGCCGAACGCGGACATTGGCGCTCCCTGGCAAATCCCGCAGGCGGTAACGTCCGGCCCGGAAACTTCGTTCCGCGCTCAATTCTCCACGCGAAGGATCCCGATCTCGCCCTTGGCGCCCGCCATCTCGACCGCGTCGCCCGCCTCGCCGCCCATCAGCGCCTGGGCGAGGGGGCTCCGCCAGGAGAGCGTGCCGCTCTTGGGATCGGCCTCGTCCTCGCCGACGATGCGCAGCCGCTGGGTGCGGCCCCCGCGAACGAAGGTGACGGTGCTTCCGAACGCGACGGCTGTGCCTTCCGGCTTCGGCGCCACCACCGCGCGCTCGCGCGCCACCCGCCAGTAGCGGAGGTCGCGCTCCATCGTCTCGCGCAGAAGGACATTGGCTTCGGCCGCGAGCGCCGCCTCGAGCCGCGCCACATGGCCCTCGATCTGTGCCAGCCCCTCCGCGGTCACGGGATTGGGCCCCTCCGACACCATACGCTCCGGCGGCGGAGCGGATTCGGAGGACTCTTTTACGAACGCGCGGGACATGTCGGCAGCCTACATGAACGCAACGTGGCGCAACATCGTTCGTTGCGCGGCACTATCCTTGTCCCTCAACGATGGGAAAGCGGATATCCGAACCCCGCGCGCCGCGACGTTTGCGCTTCATCGAAGAGAGGCGATGCGTGGGCGAATCTCAAGCCCGCAATGTCCATGCGGGGAGAGCGGTCCACGGCTCGCCCCTACCTCCACACATCCTTGATCGGCTTTGCGTAGGCGGCGTTGGCGAGCGGGGCGAGGCCGTACATCGCCTCGATGGTCCTGAGGATCGTGTCGTGGGTGATGTGCTCGCCGTACTGCCCCGGCTTCACCATGGGCCCCGCGAAGATCGTGGCGATGCGGTTGTCCTGCGTGCCCTGGTCCTCGTCCCAGGTGACGATGAGGAGGCTGTTGTGCGTGTTCGCCCATGTCACATAGTCGGAGAGGTTGTTCTTGAGCCAGGTGTCGCCCTGCTGGATCGTGCCGTCGTGCATGTCGTCGTCGAGATCGGGGATCACCCAGGACACTGTCGGCAGCTTCCCGAACTTCTTCGGAAACACGGTCCACGGCTCGTTCGCCGTCGCCGGCAGGGCGGGGAAGTCCGTCCATGGCGCGTGCTTGCGCGCATATTTGCCCGAGGTGCACACCAGCGAGCCCTCGTTCGGCAGCCCCTCCGAATAGCCCACGAAGGTGAGTCCCGCGGCGAGAAGCTGTCCGGCCTCGTTCTCCGTATCGAAGCTGTGTGGGCAGGAATCGTTGGTCACGCCCTGGTTCGAGCCCGAGAACAGCTCCAGATAGTTCGGCTGGCTCGGATGGCCGGTCGCGTGCGAGTCGGTGAACAGCGCGCCCGCCTGCGCGAGGCCGTTGATATAGGGCGCCTGCGCGTTGCCGATGATCTGGGAATAGCCGTGGTTCTCCTCCACCACGATCACGACATGGCCGGGCCTGGGCAGCTTCCGGGCGGCGAGCGCGGGTCCGGCCGCGGCGAGGAGGCAGAGGGCGAAGGCGAGCGCGGCGCGGATCGTCATGGCGGGGTCCTTCTGGTCGCGGTGCGATCTATCATGCGAACATGCGGGCGTCATGGCGGATGCGTGACAGGCCCGTGATGGCGTAGCGCGCGCAAGGGAGAGAACGATGGCGTCCTTCGTGGCGAAGACGAAACCGGTCGATCCGCGCGCGCCGGCTTTGCGCCTTCCGCGCATGAAGACCATGTATGGCGGGAAGGCGATCGCCGCCGGCGACGAGGTGTTCGTCTTCGCGGACGGCTGCCTCGCCGCCAGGGGCGTGGCGACGAAGGTGGCGGCGGTGCCCAGGCCGCGCGGAGCGGAGCGCTGGACCCCACGCGTCAGCGTCGAGATCGGGCGCCTGAAGCGCGTCCGGCGCGGTCTCGGCCGCGACGACCTCAAGCCCTGGCGCGGCGTGCGGGACGGAAGCCCCCAGGCCGAGCTCGATTTCAAGTTCTTTCGCCAGGCGACCGACAAGATCGGCGCGATCTCCGACGGCGCGGCGGCCTTCCTAAGGAGCCGCTTCTAGCCGCGTGCCCGCGACGGCCCAGGCGATCGTGTCGCCATTGGCCTTGCGCAGGACGCGGACGCCGGCGATCGCGAAGAACTGCCCGAGCGGCCCGAGCCATCCGCCGAGCTCCTCCGGATCGACGCAGCAGGCGTCGAGCGCCTCCAGGATCGTTCGCTCCGGTGCCAGCGCTTCCTCCAGCGCGTTCCAGGCGAGCGCCCTGTCGCGCGCGCCCTGCCGCGCGCGGAGCGGAAGCAGGCGCGCGAGCTCCGCCGCCAGCGTGTCGCCCGGGTGTGCGCGGCGAAGCGCATCCAGCCGCGCGGCGAGCAGGAACCCGCTCCCGGCGAGAAAGGCCGCGCGCATCCCGGGCGCCGTCACTGCGAGGATCAGCTCCAGCCGCGCGCGGTTGGCGGCGACGACGCTGCTGCCCGCGTGATGGACGACGAAGGAGAACGGCGCCCCCGGCGCGAGGATCCTGGCGAGCTGCCGCGCCGTCCGGTGGGTACGGCCGTATTCGAACCCGAACTGGCTCACCGCCGCGTCGAAAGCGGCCGGCCCGAATCCCGGCTGCTCCATCGGCCTGCCGGAGATGAGCGCGATCCGGCGGTCGGGCGAGGGCGGCACGCGGGCGAAATCGATTCCGGTGACGGAAAGATCGCCACGCGCCTCCACCAGCGCGCGGGCGGCCGCGCCCGCGCCGCAGCCGAGATCGAGCACGCGCGCGCCGCCGCCCAGCGTGGAGGCGAAGCCGTGCCAGTGCGCCGCCAGCGCCGCGGTCACGTCCGGAGCGCCGCGCACGCATTGCAGGCCGGAGGCCGGATCGTTCCAGAACGCGCTCCAGGCATCGCGGATGCGCATACGCTCGCGGCCGGGGAGGGGCCGGTGCTGCGTATCGCTGTCGTAGTGCTGCATGGTGCTTGCGCTCCGCCCCCGGGCGCAATTCGCGCGCGGCCGCACGATCTCATCCCCGCACGACCGGGCGCGCCAATGACAGCGGCGTGAGCGGCCGCCCTGCGCATTCACGAGTTCGCGAACGGCCCGCGATGCGGGCGCGCCGCCCGTCAGTCCCGCGCGCGGAACGCGTTCCAGATCGACGCGCCGACAAGGCCGATCGCGAAGCCGAAGGCGAAGGTCACGGCGAGGAGGACGAGCGCGCGCGCGAACTCGAACGGCTCGACGCGATAGACCGGCACGATGAAATGCGCCCAGAAGATGAAATCGAGGAATTTCTGCGCCACGCCGGTGAACACCAGCGCCGACCAGCACGCGTGATAGACCGCGAGCAGGAGGCCGAGCACGACGCCGGCCCGGACCGGAGTGGTCTTCATGGGAGAGTCTCCCGCGGATTGCCGGCACACCCTGCGTGCGGGCCCGGCGCGCGTCCTTGCGCCGGATCAAACTCGCGCCGTGGCGGCCGCCTCGCGCCGGGGCGGGCAGGGGCGGCCGCGCAGGTGCGGGAGCCGCGGCCCCCCGGGGGCCTGCCGCCGAACGTGAATTCAATTCGCCCGTTTCGCCCGCAAGCCCTTCGTCGGAAAGGGAGATTTGGCACGAAGCCGGCTGCGGAATCGCGCGCCCTGCGCCCCTGGGGGAGGGGGCGCTATCGAAACGGGCTGTGAACATTGCGGCGGCGCGGCGCCATGGCCCCGAACGCCGGGACACCGGGCAGCGGCGGATGCGGAATGCGAAGGCGGGACGGGCCACGCTGCTCTCCCGACGGGCGCCGGACCATCCCTGCACCACCCCGGGGAAGTAGGATCGAATTCCTGTGTGTCAAGGGGGGCGAGAGTATTTTTTTCAGCACGTTATACGGGTGCGCGCCTATTCGGAGAGACGCGATGCGGACAAAGACAAGACCGAAAACGCGGATCGGCCCGATGCGGACCGAGCGCGATTACGACCGCGCGCTGAAAACGATTGCGCAATATTTCGAGCAGGAGCCGAAGCGCGGCACGCCGGAGGCCGACCGCTTCGACGTGCTGGCGGCGCAGATCGAGTCCTACGAGACGAAGCGCTGGCCCGCAGATGATGCATCTGGTTCGTCCGCCGGAGATATTCTATCCTAGATTGAGTGCTAGAGAGATGAATTCATGACCATGGACGTTTGGCTTCCCCTTAGTTCGGACGAACGCAATTTGTTGCGGCAAGCTCTGGCGACACTTGTGCGGGCGAACAATGTTAAGGGCTCGCTTGTCAACGCGCTGGCGAAAAAGATCATCTCAGCTCAGCCTCATCCGGATATCACGATCGGCGTTTACGGCGGGCAGGTGCAGTGGACGGCTGGCAATCCATTCCCAATTCGTATCGTTGACTACGACGGCGAAAGAGACGACCTGCCGGACACTGACGAGAATGGCGAGCCATGCCGGATGTGGTTCGAGCCGTCAGACGAGGAACGCGAAACGTCACTACGAAAAGTAGCCAGCTAAGGGACGACTCCGATTAGAATAATCGGCACGGCTGGAATACCGCGTCCTTGGCGCAGCATATTGAACAGGTCGCGCTCGAAGTAGGCG
>DASZQP010000009.1:0-32469 GCA_035549575.1 Rhizomicrobium sp. | reverse complement strand
ACATGCGCAACGAACACGACGCCGAGATCAAGCGCCTGGAGGCCGAGGTCCGAATCGCCGAACTCACCGCGCAGAAATCCGAAGCCCGGCTCCGCGCCATGGAAGCCGAGGAAAAGGTGCGCGAGATTCAGGCGCGGCGCGTGGACAGAACCAAGAAACGCTGAATTCTCTGTTGGGGGTGGTGCGGCACCAGGCCGCCGCCTGTGCCTCATCAATCGAGTTTCGCCCATTGCGCGAAGCGCGTGTTCTCCAGCGTGTGCATGACTTCCGAATAGTTGGCGATCGCGGTCCTGAGATTGTCCGGCGTTGCCTTCTCGAACGGCACCTTGAAATGGCTTTGGGGCGCGCCCAGAAAATCACGCAGTCGGGTAACAACATCGTCGAGCGACGAATTTATCTCTTCATACTCGATGTCGAGCACATCAAGGCCCTGGAACGAATTCATCATGGATGACTGAAATTTCTCCATGATCTCGGTGCGGGGCACGAGCACATTGGGATCGATTTCGGTCGGTCCGAGAGGGACATCCCCCTTCTTGACGGCCCAGGCGCCGACGCCCGTCTCGCGTTCCGTCTGCTTTGCATATTGCTCCGCGCGGATCTGCGATATGGCAGCCTTCACAATGTTGTCTCTGCGAAGCCGGACCACGCGAACGCTGTGGTCGCGCAGTAGGCCCTCCATGATCGGAAGGTCGCGCATCGCGCGAACGCTTTGCTTCGAACCGATGTATTTACGATCGGGTGGGGCGCCCGCGACCTCATAGAAGTCGTGGAACCATGCTTCCTGTTCTTGGGCGGTCTTCAACGTGTTGAAGGTTTCATTGGCCAGCTTCATCGGGGCGGATTGGCGCAAGATCGCGAACAGCAGATTGCTGCCGACCCGCCCCCACGGCATGACCAACATGAACCGAACTACCGTCACGCAAATCTCCACCGCATCGAATCTCAACGGCCCAGCATGTAGCCGGTCAGCGTCTCGATCATCTTTTCCGTATTGAATCGCTCCCGCACGAAGGCCGGGCCTTCGCTGGCCGCCCGCTTTCGCCATTCCGGCGCATCGATGGCGCGCAGGATCGCGCCCGCAAGCGCGTCGGCGCTGTCCTCGCGCACGAGCAGCCCGGTGGTGCCGTCGATCATCGTTTCGGCGATGCCGCCGACGTTATGGGCGATGACAGGGACGCCGGAAGCCTGCGCCTCGAGGAGCACATTGGGCAGCGCCTCGGATTTCGAAGACAGCATGAACAGGTCCAGCATCGGCAGCCAGCGATAGAGGTCCGGCACAAGTCCGGGAAACGAGAAGCTGGCCCTCGCGCCGCTGGCGGCGACATAGGCCATCGTGGGCCGCAGGAGCGGGCCGTCGCCGAACATCACGAAGCGCGAATCGGGACGCAGCGCGAGCACGCGGCACGCCGCCTCCGCCCACAGCAGCGGCCGTTTCTCCTCGCGGAACTTGAAGGCCGTTCCGATCGTGGGCGCGCCGGCCGGGATTCCCAGCGACTCGCGGAGCTCCGCGCCGGTCTCGGGCGCCGGCGCGGGCCTGAACTTGTCGAAATCCAGTCCGTTGTAGACGACCCCGAGGTTGCTGGTGTCGGTGAGGCCGATCCAGTCCGCATAGTCGCGGATCGACGCCTCCGCGCAGCCCAACAGTCTCACCTCCTCGCGCCCCAGCAGTGCGCGGTAGCAGTCGCGCCAGCGCGGCGGAGCGGGCGAATCCGGATGCAATTCGGTCGGCCGCATGTTGTGCGTATGCAGGACGATCTTCGGGATGCCGGCCGCCAGGGCCGCGAGCCCCGCGTGCAGCGTGAGCGGTTCGAGCGAGGCGTGGACGACGGCCGGGCGGTCCTGGAGCAGCCGGTTGTAGATCGCCTGCGCCTTCCGTCCCGGTTCGAACGGAAGGTAGGAGAAGGGTGGTTCCGTGTTGCTGCCGCGGTCGAGCACAACCGCCTCTTGCGGCGACAGGCCGGTGAGCGGCAGATAGAAATCCGAACCGTCCTGCGGCGACAGGTTGAAGAGATAGAGAGCGACCCAGTCGAAGCGCCCGCCCTCCCGCAGATGGCGGTAGGTGTTGGCGACGATCCTTTCGGCGCCGCCCGCCGTCAGCGAATGCGCGATCATCGCAAGGCCGTTGCCGTTCGGCCGGATGCGGGGCCTGGCCGTGTCTTTTGCAACCAGCTCGAAGACGCTCTCGGGCGAGCGCACATGATCGAAACGCGCTGGATTCTGCGCCGCGTCCTGCAGAGTGGCGCCGAAGGCGCGCAGCAATCCGTCCGCGCTGTCCAGCTGCGCCCGCAGTTCCGGGAAGTCCCGCGCGGCCTCCTGTGCATCCCGCAGTGCGCGCGCATCGCGCCCCCAATGGCCGAGGGCGATCGCCACGCTCGCCCGCTCCCGGAGCAGGGCCGCGTCCGCGGAGCCGCCGAGAACGGCCTGGTCGAGTTCGGCGAGCGCGGCGTCGAGGTTCTGCTCCGTACGGTGGAGCCGCGCACGCCAGAACGGTCCCGTGCTGTCGGCTTCCGCAGCAGCAAGGAAGCGCGCGCGGGCCCGCGCGATCTCGTCCGCGTCTCCGGAATGGCGGCGAAGCGCGTTCAGGGCCGCGAAGAGCAGTCCCGCGTCCGCGACATCGTCGGCGAGCACCTGACGGCCCTCGCGCAACGCATCCTCCGAGCGCCCCGCGGCGAGAAGCGAATTCAGATGGAAGCGCATCCTGGACGGATCGACCGCACCCGCCCTGCGCTGGAGCGCGAGCGATTCCGCCGTGTTGCCGAGCTTCCAGTGGAAGTCGGCGGCGCGCTTGATCACGGCCGGTTCGGCGTCGGGCCGTTCGGCGACCGGTCGCAATATGTCGAGCGCGGTATCGTGCTCCCCGAGCTCGGCGTACATGTTGGCGAGAAGCAGGGGCACCGTCTGGTTGTCCGGCGCCGAGGTCAGCGCCAGCTTCAGTATCTCCAGCGCGGTCGAATGATCCTTGATCCGCGCCAGCAGGCGGGCAAATCGCGGGATGGGATGACACTCCGCCGATTGGACGCCCCAATGCACCACCGAGGGCTCCAGCGCGTGCAGCCTTTCGGGCTCCAGAGTGGCGCCGGCATCGAGCTCCTTTTCCATCGCGACGATTTTCGCGCGGACTTCGGAGAGGGGGATGGGTGGATCGGGGGGCTTCAAATCCAATCGCGCGGGTTCCGGACTCGCC
This sequence comes from Rhizomicrobium sp., assembly GCA_035549575.1. GTDB lineage: Bacteria > Pseudomonadota > Alphaproteobacteria > Micropepsales > Micropepsaceae > Rhizomicrobium. Next base: position 29,282 of record DASZQP010000009.1, on the reverse strand, counting down.
ATGTGAAACAGACTTCTGTGTCCCCTCGTATACGACGTAAAGGCGGGAATACGCACCTGCAACAATCAAGAGAGGCCGAAGTCGATCACCGGGGGAATCGTTTTGAAAGCTTGCAATTGCAACATGATGATTGCAATTTTTACCAACGGCCCGAATTAGGAAATGTTATTCGCGCGCGAGTTCCGTGCACGGTCGCGGTACCCTCGCCCGGCACCGATTCCATCTGCCCATCGCGCGCGGGGAGCGCCGGCCCAACGCCGACGCGTGGGCATGCTCGTATCCTGCGGCGCGCGTTGCCGGCGCGCTCGCAAGCGCCGCGCAGCGCGCACGCCCCGGGAATGCGCGGGCGCATCCCCTTCATAAAATCGCGTTCATTCTGAAAGAAATCGGCAAACACACTGTCGTCATCCGGAGGCAGCTTCCGCGTCATTCTTGGATTCCAGTCAACGGAGGCAGTGCCAATGAGACTTTCAACCCGTCTGCTCGGCTTCACGGCCGCGGCAGCTCTCACCGTCTGCGCGGGGGCCGGTTCGGCCTCTGCCGCGACGACACAGAGAAACATTCTCGGTCCGGGCGTGAAGCACCTGGTCATCATCTATCAGGAAAATCACAGCTTCGACAATTTGTACGGCGGCTGGGACGCCATCGAGGGCCAGTCGGTCAATGGCCTGTCGAACGCCACGGCGGGAAATACGACTCAGGTCCGGCAAGACAATGTCACGCCCTATGGCTGCCTCTATCAGCTCGACGTCAACCTGACCTCGCCGCCCCTTTCGGTCACCTGCACGGACCACAGCGGCTCGCCGGCGATCGACAGCGACTTCGCGAATTCGCCCTTCCCGATCGAGGATTTCATCCCCGCCGACGCCACGACCTGCCCCGCGCCCGGCCAGTTCGCCGCAAACGGCATCCTTAACGGCCAGGGTCTTCCCGGCGGCTGCACGCGCGATATCGTCCACCGCTTCTACAGCGAGCAGTATCAGCTCAACGACGGCAAGCAGAACCGCTACATGACGGGCAGCGATGCGTCGGGTCTGGTGATGGGCTACTACAACACGCAGAATCTGCCGATCTACAAATACCTTCATTCGGCAGGCGCGCCGCACTACGTCGTTTCGGACAATTTCTTCCAGGGCGCGTTCGGCGGATCGTTCCTCAACCACCAGGTTCTCGTCGCCGGAACCGCGCCGCTGTTCGCGAACGCGGTGCAGGACGGCGGATCGAACGATCTGCATTCGATCGTCGATTCCAACGGCATGCCCACCAACACGCCGCTCTATACGGTCACGGGTTCGGTCAAGGATTCGCAGCTGACCCAGAAGTGCGGCGCGGCCAACACGCTGGCCTGCGGCGACTATGCGGTGAACACGATCCAGCCGACCTATCAGCCCTATTCGCCCGGCACCGCCGTCGCGAAGCAGCTGCCGCCGCTCACCAACACCACCATCGGCGACATTCTCAGCAACAGCAACATCCACTGGGCGTGGTTCTCGGGCGGATGGTCGAACGCCGACGGCGACATCGGCAAGCCCGGCTGGACCAACGGCACGCGCAAGGATCACAGCTGCAAGGATCCGCACGTCCTGGCGACGGCCGTTTGGCCCAACTGCCCCGACGCGGACTTCCAGTTCCACCACCAGGCGTTCAACTACTATGCCAGCTTCGCTCCCGGCACCGCCAACCGCGCCAAGCATCTGCGCGACGAGGTGGAGTTCATCCAGCGCGCCAACACCGGCCGGCTGCCCGAAGTCAGCTTCGTCAAGCCGCTCGGCGAGGACAACGAGCATCCCGGCTACGCCAGCGAATCGCAGGGCAGCAGCCACCTCGTGAATCTCCTGAACGCGATCTTCAACGGTCCGGACGGAGACAGCACCGTTGTCATGATTACCTACGACGAGTTCGGCGGACAGTGGGACCATGTAGCGCCTCCGGGCACTTCCGGCGGCGCCGGCGGCCCGCATGACAAGTGGGGTCCGGGAACGCGCATTCCGGCGATCACGATCTCCAAGACGTTCGCCCATTCCGGCGTCGATCACACGGAGCACGACACGACCTCGATCATGTCGACGATCGAGCGGTGGAAGGGTCTTCCCAACACCGGCAATCGCGACGCTGTGGCCAACGACATGGGCAGCGCCATCCAGATCGGACTGCGCGGCGCGCACTAGCGCAGGCGCAATCGCGAACCGCGGCGGGCCGGCGAAAGCCGGCCCGTTCGCTTTTCGGGGGAAATCAGATCAGGAGCAGGTGATTGTCGAAGCCGGCATCGGCGCGCCACTGCCGCACGACATCCAGCCCGCGCGGTCCGGCCGCCAGCTCGAAGATTCCGCCATGGCCGGTGGAAGCCCAGAAGGTCGCGGGCTCGATCCCCGCGGCTATGCCGCAGACATCGGCAAGCGCGATCGCGCCGAGCCAGGCGCGGCGCGGCGCCGACCAGAGGCCCACCAGGCTGCCGCGCGGGCTTGCGGCCGCGACGAACGCGCCGCTCGCGTCGAATGCCAGCGATCCGACATAGCCGCGCAGGTCGAAATCGCGCGGGTCCGGCATGGGCAGGAGCTCGATCCCCGCTCCCGGCGCGAGCAGGCCAACGAGGGGACGCCGTTCCGACAGGTCCTGGTCCTGCGCCGCCACGGCGATGCAGTCGCCCCTGGGCGCGGCGGAGAGATGGCGCAGCGACAGGGACTCGTATGCCGACGGGAGCCTGTGACGCGCGACAACCGCGCCGGAGGAAGGGTCGACCTCGACGACCTCGCTGCGCACGCCGTCGGGATTGTAGGCCGGTCCGGCAACGCCGCCGTCGTTGACGAGCCCGCCGAGGGCGACGATGAGGCGTGTGTCCCCGCACGCGAAGGCCAGATCGTGCGGCTCGATTCCGTCCAGCTTCCAGCGCGCGCGTTCGGCGCCCGTGACCGGATCGCGCGCTACCGCGAACGCCGCGTAGCTCCCCGAGTCGAACTCGCCGCTGACGAGCGCGGTCCGGTCGACGGTCATCGCGGCATGGCCGGAAAAGCGGCAGTTCGCCGAAGGCCGGAATACGCGGGCTCCGACGGCGGGATTGTCGGGATCGACGATGGACGAGAACAGGCCGGGGCGCCGCCCCATCAGCACGACGTGTCCCTCCCTGCCGTGGGCAAGTCCGTGCCCGCGCGCCGGAATGGCGAAGGACGCGAGCCGTCCATCCTGCCAGATCGCGCCTTCGTCGGAGGATCCGGCATGGACGGCGCTCGCAAGGCGCGGCGCGGGCGCGGACGCGCGGCCGGCACGCGCCGCGAAGCACAGACCGGCGGCGCCGGCAAGAAATTCCCGTCTAGTCGCCATCGAGCATATTGAATCCGAGGGTTAGTCCCGTCGCCTGCGGCGTCACCGTCATCGCGGTCTGGCTCAGGGTCACGAACACCGCGAGCGCCCGGGTGATCGCCGCCTGCCGGTCGGCCGGGGCCGCCCGATCGAACTCGTCGAGCCTCCTGCGCGCGTCGTCGAACGCGACGTCGAGCTGTGTGCGGGCGTTGACGGACGCGCCGGCCATAAAGGGGGAAAGTCCTTCGCGGATTGCCTGAAGGTTGAGCGCGATGTCTTTCGTCGTGCGCCCGCTGCGGGCGGCTTCGGCCAGCCGCGGCGCCTTGCCGTTGGTGACGTCGTGGAAGAGCATGGCGACCTTGAGGTCCTTCAGCGTCTCGAGGCCGGCGACGAGATCGGTCATCATCACGCTCGCCGCCTCCTTCCCGTCGGCGAATGCGACTTTCCAGCGCGTGTTGGCCGCGAGCGCCGCGCGCGCGCCGTCCGGCGCGGTCCAGTCCGCGACGATATCGTCCGCGATGCGCGACTGCTCGCGCGCAACCGCAAGTCCGACCGCGCAGCGCTGCGCGCCGGCATCGCCCATCAGCTTCGAGGCCTCCTCCTGCGGGTAGATCAGGCGCTCGATGACCGGCAGTCCCTGGCCGGCGACGCTGCCGGTAGCCAGCATTTCCACCGTGAGCGTGGCGGGATCGCTCGCCAGCATCGCGTTCAGCGCCTTTCCCGTGGCGTCGGTGCGGTCGAGCCACCAATTGAAGCGTTCCGCGCGCAGCGCGATCGCCGCGGGACCGATGCGCACGAATTCCACCTGCGCCCAGGCATCGGCAAGCGCGTTGTAGGCATCCCGCAGGGGCTCCGCCGTTCCGGCCCCGCGGCCGGTACAGAACCGCGACCAGGCATCCTGCTGTGCATGAGCGGCCTGCGCCACCTTCTGAAAACGCGGGATGGCAAAGGTGTCGGCATAGTCAAGAGCGATCGCCGCGGGATCGGCAGCCAGTGCGGCACTGGAGAGGAACAGTCCGGCAAACAATGCCGGCAGACGGAGGAGATGCATGAATCAGCGCCTGAGCAGAAAGTCGTCGATCAGCTTGCGCTCGCTGGGCGACAATGCGTTGAAGCTGGCCCGTGCCTGCGACGCTTGGCCGCCATGCCATTGCACGGCCTCCGCGATGCTGGTCGCGCGGCCGTCGTGCAGCAGCCCGCCCTGGGCGAGGCTCCCCGCCACGTCCCAGAGAGGCGCGGTGCGCCACTCCGAGCCCCTGGCGGAACCTTCGGCGATTCCGTCGTCGAGGCCGCGGCCCATGTCGTGCAGCAGAAGATCCGTGTAGGCCGGCACGATGCCGCCATGCGCGTCCCTGAGCAGTGCGTGGCATTCCATGCAGCCGGCGTTCCGGAACAGCGCATAGCCGGGATCGGCCGTTCGCGGCTCCTCCGGCGGACGCAGCAGCCGCAGGAACGTCGCGATCTCGTCGCGAAGGGCATCCGGCAGCTCGACCGCGCGTCCGGCCACGTTGCGGCAGCCGGATTCCGCCTCGGTACATTCGCCATAGGCGCCGGGCAGATCGCTGGTCGAAATTCCGAAGTCGCGCTGGAACGCGAGCGCGACCTGCGGCGCCAGCTCCGCGGTGGATGCCTTCCATCCGAAGCGGCCGAGCCTCCGCTTTCCCTTCCCGTCTTCGACCCAGTTGGGCCTGCCCGTGGAGGACCGCGAGAGAATTTCGCTCTCCGGAACGGATTCGAGCATCCCGATTCCGAACAGGGAGGGCGCGCGGAGATATGCGGTGCGGGTCTCGGCGCCTAGCGGACCGTAGCGGAGATTCGCGAAAATCAGCCTCGGCGTGCGCAAGCCGCCGGAATTTTCCCAACGCAGGGCGACGTCGGCCTCTGGATCGTAGCCGGGCAGGGCAAGGGACTGGATCTGCGTGCCGTAAATCGGGTCGCCGCCGCCCTCGGCGCGCCCGAGCCGGACGACGGAGCCGTCGCCGACAGGCCCTTCGGCGACGGGTCCCGGGCCGCCGCCGGCATGGCAGGCATTGCAGGATCGTGCGGAGTAAAGCGGGCCGACGCCATCGTCCGCCTGCAGCGACGAGGGCGCGGAGATCCAGGGACGCTTGAACAGGGCCCAGCCCGCAGCGCCCTGGAGACTGATGGCCGCGTGGTTTGCCGGGCGCTCGTAGACGCCCGCGGCGGAAGCCGGCGCCGCGGCCGCCAGCACCGCTGCGATCAGGAAACGCGAAACCATCCCATCATTCCCGTTTCCTGGTGTTCTATCACATGGCAGTGGATCATCCACTTGCCGGGATTGTCCGCGACGAAGGCCACGCTCGCGCGCTCGTTGGGAAGCACGAGGACCGTATCGGCCCTGTGCAGCGGGCGTTTCAGGAGGCTCGCGGAAAGGACGGTCATGGTGTGGCCGTGGATGTGGATCGGATGGGCGCGCGACGTCGTGTTGGCGATGTCGAAGATCACGGCTTCGCCCTTGCGGAATTCGAAGAGCGGCGGGGGCAGCCGCGCGTGATCGCGCGTCGGCCAGGATTTTCCGTTCAGGGTCCAGAACGTGTCCTCGGAGAGGCAAAGCGTGTCGGACAGGTCGATGGACCCGCCGCCGGGAAGGACGATCGGCTCTGCGCCCGGCACGCCGGCGCTCGCGAGTCCGGCGCCGAGCTCGAGCCGCTCGCGCCTCGCGCCGGCGAAATCCGTGCGCAGTGGCGGCTCGCCGGATGCGGGCGCGGGCCGGGCCGCCCCGGCGCCACGCGGCTCGATCGTGGCGAGCACGACGGGCTCGCTTGCGAAATAGTCGAGCAGCCGCAATGTCCGCGTCCCGGCCTCGAGCAGGAGATCGATCCGCATCGCCGGACCGAGACGCCAGGTTTCGAGCCTGAAGGGCTCGAGCCTGTTGCCGTCCACCGCAATGACGCGGGCCTCCGCCCCGTCGAGCCCGATTTCCAGGATCCGCGTGGGATCGGCGTTGATGAGCCGCAGCCGGACCTGCGCACCGGCCTGCGTGCCGAAGACCGGCGTGGGCACGCCGTTCACGGTGCGCAGCGTGCCGAATGTTCCGGATCTGCTCGCGCCGCCCGCCGTGTAGAAGGGAAGGAAGCCCCCGCTCCCGTCGAGCCGCCAGTCCTTCACGACCATCGCGATGTCGTCGTCGGCCCGCAATTCGTCCTCGACGATCAGGACACCGACAAGTCCGCGCCCCATCTGTTCGGCGGTGTTGCAATGTGGATGAAAGAAATAGGTTCCGGGGTCCGGCGGAACGAAGCGGTAGCGGAATTCCTCGCCGGGCTGCACGGGGCGCTGGGTGAGATAGGGCACGCCGTCCATGCCGTTGGGGGCGCGCACGCCGTGCCAATGGATCGAAGTGCGCTCCGCAAGCGCGTTCCGCAGCGTGACGTCGAGCGCCTGGCCCTGCTTCATGCGCAGCACGGGAAACAGGCGGCCCCCGTAAAGCCATGCCGGCGTCTTGCGGCCCCCGACCAGGCCGATGGCGCCCGGAGCGGCGGCGAGGGAAATCCTTTCGTCCCCGATTGCCTGCTCGGAGAGCCGCGCGTCGCGCTTTTCGGCAAGGATCGCGCAGCCGGAAAGGGACGCGCATGCGGCCGACAGCAGGAATTCGCGGCGCGTCGTCATTGCGCCTATCGCAATCCGCCGGATCCGGGGTTGCGATCGGATCTGCCGGAAGCCACGGCGACATGCAGCGCTGCCGCGACGGCCTCGATGGCGCGCGTCTGCGCGACGAGTGTTTCCATTGCCTCCTGCAGCATGCGGTTTCCCTCGGCGTTTCCGGCGGCGATCATCTGGCTATAGGCCATGCGGCCCGTGTCGGCGGCCTGCTTGATCCGGCCGATCGAGCCGAGAGCCTGTTCCAGGGCGGCGTCCATCCTGCTCGCCGCGGCAGGATCGATGGCGCCGGCATAGTCGCGCATGCTCGCGCCCTCGACCACCGTTCCATCCGTGCGCACATAGCGCCCGCGCCAGATCCCGACGATGCCCACCTCGTCGTAGTAGTGGGAATTGTGCGTATTGTTGGAGAAGCAGTCCTGCTGCTCCTCCGGGTCGTGCAGCATCAGGCCCAGCTTCATGCGTTCGCCGGCCATCTCTCCGAAGGTCAGGCTGCCGAGCCCCGTGAGAATCTCGCCGAGGCCGCCTTCCGGGCCCTTCGCGACAAGCTCGGCACGCGCCTTTCCGTCCTTGCCCCAGGCGCTCGTCATTTCCTCGAGATCGGCGACGAGCAGCGCGGCCGCGGCCTTCAGATAGGCGGCTCGGCGCGCACAGTTGCCGTGCGTGCAGGCCTTCGGATCGTAATCCGTGTACGGACGTTCTCCGCTTCCTCCCGTGGCGCCGGCGAGGTTCTGGCCCCACAGCAGGAACTCGATGGCATGATAGCCGGTCGAGACGTTGCTCTGCACGCCCTCGGCCTCCTGCAGCCTGCGCAGTAGCGCCGCGTCGATGACCGATGCGTCGAGGATTTCCGCGCCAACCCGCAGCCTTTCGTTGGCGACGACATTGAGGGTATAGAGCGGGTTCTGATCCGACTGCGAGCCGTAGGCGGGCGCGACATAGTCGATCAATCCTTCGTCCAGCGGCCAGGCATTCACGCGGGGCTCCCAGGCGTCGACCGTCGCGTTCCCGAAGCGGAAGCCCTCCGTCTGCATGTAGGGAATCCGCGCGGCTTTCCATGCCTCGCGCGCCCGCGCGAGCGATTGCGCGTCCGGGGCGGCAAGGAACGCCGCGACCGCCTGCTGCAGCCGCTCCGCACCGGCCAGGGAATCCCCATAGGCCGCTTCCGCCATGTCGGCATAGTGCAGAATGACGGGCCGGGGGTCGGGCGCCGGGGCCGCATCGCAGGGGACACCGACAAGGAAAAATATGGCGGTCGCGGCCAGACTGCGCATGCATCCAAGAAGCGTCATTCACCCTCCGGGGCAGGTCCCATAACCGCGCTTCGTTACAGTTTTTGAAGCCGCAAGGCCGCGTGCGGCCGATGTAACGGACCGGCAATCCCGGCCGCGGGCGCGTACGGAACTGCGGATTCGGCGACGGAACGCCGGCCTCTCCGGGCGGGACCGGCGCGCGCCGCGAATTGCGCAGGTCTGCAAAAAACGGTCACCGAATTGCGCTAACGAAAATCGATTCGCGATTGGAGAGGCCATGGGGAAAATCCAGTTCCAGGCGATCGAGTTTCGCCGCGACTCTTCTTGGAGCGTCGGCGAGCACTACCGCCTGTGGTTCAACGCATCCGGCAACCTGCAGCTCTGGAACGTCAGGCGCAACAGGGCCATCTGGCAGAGCGGCTCGCTCGGCGAGCGGCTCGCGATGCAGGCGGACGGAAATCTCACGATCTACAATGCGGCGGGGCGGTGCGTATGGGCAAGCCATACGACCGGCAATCCCAATGCCTATCTGGCGGCGCAGGACGACGGCAACCTGGTGATCTACACGGCCGATCACAGGAAAGCGCTTTGGGACAGCCGCACCGCGGGCCTGTAGCGCGGGCGTCGCCGGCGGCGCGAGCCCGGCTGCGACGGCGCGAGGCCGCTTGCGGCGCGGTGGAGGCGCGCAGGTGGACGCGGCAATTCCGGTTTCGCTAGGTTCCTCCTTGGATACCGGCCGACTCGCCCGCCGGGCCGCGGCAGGCCGCATCGGACCGCGTCTCCGGCAACACACGGAAGCATCGACCCGCAATGGCTCCGCGCGTGTCCGTAAGGCGCAACATCCTCGCCAACTATGCGAGCCAGATCTACGGCATGGCCGTCGGCGTCGTCATGGCGCCGGTCTATCTCTCCTACATGGGCAAGGAGGCCTACGGCCTCATCGGCTTCTTCACGATGATGACCTCGTGGTTCCAGCTGCTCGACATGGGCCTGACGCCGACGCTGGCCCGCGAGACGGCGCGCTTCCGCGCCGGCGCGATCGGCATCGACGCGCTGCGGGCGCACATGCGCGCGCTGGAAGCGGTGTTCGGAGCCGTCGCCATGCTGGGCGCGCTGGTCCTTGTGCTGCTTTCGCGGGAAATCGCGGTCTCCTGGCTGAAGGTCGGCAGCCTTCGCATCGAGGAGGTCGCGGACGCGGTGATGCTCATGGGGCTGGCGGCGCCGCTGCGCTGGATGTCCGGACTCTATCGCGGCGTCGTCAACGGATTCGAGAGGCAGGTCTGGCTGAGCGGATACAACATCACCGTATCCACCGCGCGCTTCGTCGGCGTCCTGGCCGTATTCGCCGCGATGGGCGCCACGCCGGTCAATTTCTTTTCCTATCAGCTCGCCGTCGCGGTTCTGGAGCTGGCTGGACTGATGATCGCCACCTACGCGCTGGTCCGGCGGGGCGCAGGCCCGCGGGGGAAATTCTCCTGGGATCCGCTGCGCCGGAACCTCGCGTTCTCGCTTGCGATTGCGTTTTCCGCGACGGTCTGGGTCGTGGTCTCCCAGACCGACAGGCTCATCCTGTCCAAGCTGCTGCCGCTCGCCCAATACGGCGTGTTCTCCATCGCAGTGGTGGCGGCGACGGCGATCAACGCGGCGAACGGTCCGTTCAACCTCGCGCTCATGCCGCGATTGACCAAGCTCGTCGCGGAACGGAACGATGCGGGCATCGCGAGCCTATACAGCCGCTCGACGCAGGCGGCGGTGACTTTGCTGGCTCCGGCCGTCGTGCTCCTGGCGTTCTTCGCCGAAAAGGTTCTCGAGGCCTGGACGGGCGATGCGGCAATCGCCGCGCAGGCGGCTCCCATCCTCTGCCTCTACGCCATCGGCTACGGCGCGGTGTCGCTGCATTCCTTCGTCTATTACATTCAGTACGCGCACGGCGATCTGAAGCTGCATTTCATCGGCCATGCGCTGCTCCTGGCTTTCCTGGTGCCGGCCTATCTCCTTCTCGCCCCGCGTTACGGCGCGGCCGGCACCGGCGCGGCCTGGGCCGCAGCGAACGGGCTCTATGCCTTGTTCTGGATTCCCGTGGTGCACGCCCGCTTCTTCACGGGCCGCCACTGGCGCTGGATGACGCGGGACGTTCTGGCGATCGTCGTTCCCACCGTCCTTGCCGGCTGGATCCTCTCCCGCGTTGCCGTGTGGCCGCATGGAAGGATCGCGATGTGCGCGATGGCGGCGCTGCTGGCCCTCGTTCTGCTGGCCGTTTCCTGCGCGGGCTCGACCGTCGTGCGCGCGGAAGTGTTCCGGCGGGCGCGGGCGCTGGCCGGCACCTAGGGGGAGATTCAGAAGACGTCCTTCAGAAAGCTCGCCCATCCGGCGGAATAGCGATGGTAGCCGCCTTTCGCGAGCTCGAGCACGGCGAGGCCCGTTCGCGGCAATCGGCCACCGCCGCGCAGCCGCGCCCGCGTTTCCAGATGCGCGATCTTCTCCAGCAGGGGGGCGAGGGGAACGGCCCCTCCGGCATTGCCGGCAAATTGCGCGAGCCGCCCGGCAGCCTCGCGATACTGCCGAGCAAGGGACCGGATCCGCGCGGTGGCGGCGTCGCGGCCGGTGGCGCGCACCGCGCCGGCGCGATCGAAGGCGGTCCGCCGCAAGCCGCCGATCTGGTTGCCCCCGTGCTGCCGGTACAGCACCAGCGGTTCGGGGATGGCAACGATTTCGCCAGCGCCGGCCGACAGGAGCGCGATCCACTCGTCATGGATCCAGCCGTCGCCGATGGGACACAGCAGCGGACGAAGTCCGGCGCGGAATGCCATCGTCGCGCCGGCGACGGCAGTGTGTTTCAGCAGCACGCGCAGGGCGCCGCCGGGCGCGCGCATCGCACGCTGGCGCGCGGGGCCGAAGCCCATGCTCTGCCAGAGGGTGTAGCCGAGGCTGTTCAGCTCCCGGTCCACGACCTCGGCGTCGGAAAATACCAGTCCCGCCCGCGGCCGCGCGGCGAATGTCTCCACGATGCGCGCGATCTTGTCCGGACGCCACACGTCGTCCTGGTCGCTCAGCACGATGATGTCGCCGGCGCAGCGGACGATCGCCCGTTCGAAATTCCGCGACGATCCCAGATTCTCCGGATTGACCTCCCACCGCACGGGAACGGGCGAGGCGGCCGCGAAATCGCGGACGATCCGAATGGTCTCGTCCGCCGATGCGTCGTCGCAGACGACGATTTCCGCGGGCAGGAGAGACTGCCGTAGAAAACTCTGCAGCTGCCCGGCGAGATATTTCTCGCCGTTGTAGGTGCAGAGCGCGACGGAAACGGCGTCAGCCAACGGCGGTGGCCCCGCCGCGCCGCGCCGAAGGGGGGCGGCCGGCGGTCATTGGCGCCCTGCGGCTTTGCGTGGCGCGGTCGCGCAGCCCCGGTCTATAGTGACGCGGCCGGAATTTCCCATCCCGTCCGGCCGGTAGCAGCTGGTCGCAATCGTGACGTCGGACACCCACAAGGCCGAACCCGGATCCATCCTTTCGGACCTCGCCGCGCGGATACCGCTCGAGGCGGTCGACCATTTCGTCTTCGCGCTGGCGCTGTTCATGATCGTCCTGTTCCCGACGCAACTGGCGGCCGTCAAGATTATGATCCTGGCGATCTACGCGCCACTGCGAATCCTCAGCCTGCAGGGCGCCGGCCGGCTCGTGTTCGACCGCTACAACACGCTGATACCGCTGTTCTATGCTTCGGTCGGCGCGGTCTATTGCTACTACGGCCTGCTCGCCGGAACGCCCGGAGCCGTCGCGGTCTCGACGGTTCACGTCGCCTATCCGCTTCTGCTCGGCTTTCTGGCGGGCACCTGCTCGCTCGATGAGTCGAAGAAAATCGTGCGTCTTCTTCAGCTTCTCCTCGGTCTGGCCTCGCTGCTGATCGTCGCCGTGTTCGCCCTCAAGCTGACCGGCCACAAGAACATCCCGCTCTTCGACGACAGCAATGCCTCCTTCGGCGGCGGATATACCAAGCTCAGCTTCCCGCTCCTGTCGGTGCTCAATTTCTCCGTGCCGTTCATGCTGTTTTCCTTCCTTTTCCGCGCCGGAATGAAATTCGGGCCGCTGTTCTATCTGGTGCTGATCGTCACCATCCTGGATTCGATCGTCACCGGCAGGCGCGGCACCTGGGTGGTGCTGCTGCTGTCGCTTTTCTCGCTGACGTTCTTCGCCCGGTTCAGGTTCTCGAACCTGCTGATCCTCTTGCTCCTGATCGGCGCAGGCGTGTCGCTGGCGTTCTATTTCGGCGGGCTCAGGCTCGACATCCTCGCCGACCGCATGCAGGCCGGGTTCCAGTTCACCACGCTCGCGGACCAGGGTTCGGCCTTCGCGCGCGGCGCGCAGTTCAAATCGTTGATGGCGGGGTTCGCCGACTCTCCGATTTTCGGGCACGGCCTCGGCTCCACGGCCGTGAAATACGGCTCCCTGCGCTCGCACGACCTGCCGTGGGCCTACGAGCTGAGCTACGTCTACGGCCTCTACAGCATGGGCGCGCTGGGCGTGATGCTGTATGGCGCGGGCATCGCATGGATCGGCCTGCAGCTGTTCCGCCTGTCGCGGATCGCGCAGACGGCGCGATACAGCACGCCGGTGCTGGCGGGCTTTGCGGGATTCCTGATCGCCAATGCGACCAATCCCTATCTCGAGAAATTCGACTACATGTTCGTGATCTTCATCCCCTATGCGCTTGCCTGCACCGGCGTCCGCGCCTTCGGCCGGCACGGCCCGGCGGATTCGCCTGCGGCAGCATGATCGACATCGTCATCGTCAACTGGAATTCCGGCGGCCAGCTGCGCGACTGCCTCGACTCGATCCGCGCCCACGGCGGCGGCGCCGTCGCGAGCGTATGCGTCGTGGACAACGGCTCGACCGACGGATCGGACGATGCCTGCACCGGCGATCCAGCTTCCGGCATTGTCCGTGCCCGACAGAATCTCGGTTTCGCCAGGGCGTGCAATCTCGGCGCCGCGCGCGGATCCGCGCCCTATATCCTGTTCCTCAATCCCGATGCGCGGCTGATGGAGGGTACGCTCTCCACGGTGCTCGGCTTCATGGAAGGGCCGGGCGCGGCAGGGACCGGCATCTGCGGCGTCCGTCTCGTCGGCGACGGAGGACAGACGCACCGCCATTGCGCGCGGTTTCCCGATTGGCGCAGCCTGGTCGGAAAATCGCTCGGGCTGGAAGGCGCCGGCCTTCCGTTCTTTCCCGCGGTTCACCTTCGCGAGTTCGATCACCTTTCGAGCCGCTTCGTCGATCACACCATGGGCGCGTTCTATTTCGTGCGGCGCGAGGTCTTCGCCGCTCTCGGCGGATTCGACGAACGCTTCTTCGTCTATCTCGAGGATCTGGATTTCTCGCTGCGCGCATCACGGGCGGGCTGGCGGACCTGGTATCTCGCGGAGGCAACGGCCTTCCACAAGGGGGGCGGCTCCTCGGAGCAGGTGAGGGATGTCCGGCTGTTCTATTCCCTGCGCAGCCGCATTCTGTACGCACGGAAGCACTTCCCGCGCGGGAAGGCCGCGGCGGTCGCAGCCTTCGCGCTTTTTGTCGAGCCCCTGCCGCGACTCGGCCGCGCCCTTCTTCGCGCTTCCGCGCGGGAAGCGGGCGAGACGGTTCGAGGTTACGGAATGTTATGGAAATGGGCGCGCGACGGGCTGCGCGGCGATCGGGCCGGGACCGGATAGGCAAAGGCGCGAATCGAATCGCCGGCGCAAGACTGCTGCAACAATATTCCGCCCGCCGCATGTTCGTTCGCGACTGTTCCGCATGCGCAATCGCTGCAGCCGGGAAGGCACGCGCGTGCGAACGGCCATCGCTCGCGCGGAATCGCGGAGCGGACAAGATTGCGATGGATTCTTCCGGGAACCGCGTTTAAGCCAGTCGCCTTTACACGGCTGTGGGGGGGACGCTAGGTAAGACTCGGGCTACACGGTAAGGGCGCGATGTTGAAGGCTTTTACTTTTACGGGTAGTCCATCCCCCGACGAGGCAGGCTACGGTGCGGTCCGCATTGCGCCCGGACGCCGGTGGTCCGTCCTGATCCTGAGCCGCCACGCCACCCAGGCGGCGAGCAGCCGGTTGCGCACCGGCCAGTATGTCGAAGCGCTGAGATCCCTGGGCGCGGACGTCACGTTCGCTCCGTTTTTCGACGCTTCCTATCTTCGCCGTCTGTACGAGACCGGCGGCCGCGCGGTTTCCGGAGTCATGGGCGCCTATGTGCGCCGCGCGCTCGCGCTTCGGAACCTGCGCCGGGCATCGGTCGTGTGGATCGAGAAGGAGATGTTTCCGTTCCTGCCGGGCATCTTCGAATCCCTGCCGCGGCGCATGCGCGTTCCCTATGTCGTGGACTACGACGACGCGACGTTCCACACCTACGACCGGAACCGGAACCCGTTCCTTCGCGCGCTGCTCGCGCGCAAGCTCGACGGGCTTCTCGCCGGCGCGCACGCGGTCACGGCGGGCAGCGCCTATCTCGAGCGCTACGCGCGCGAGCATGGCGCGCGCAATGTTGCGCGGATTCCCACGGTGGTGGATCCCGACCGCTATCCTGTTCTGGCCGAACCGGCGCACGGGGAAATCCGCATCGGCTGGATCGGAACACCCGAGACGACACGCTATCTGCGGCAGCTGAAGGAGCCGCTCTGCGCCGCCGCCATCCCGTTGCGGCTGGTGACCGTGGGCGCGGGAGAGGTCGGCGACCTCGGCGTGCCGCTCGAGCAGCACCCGTGGTCGGCCGCGACCGAAGCGGAATTGCTGAGCACGCTGCACATCGGCGTGATGCCCCTGCCGGACGAACCGTGGGAGCGCGGCAAATGCGGCTACAAGCTGATCCAGTACATGGCGGCGGGCCGTCCAGTGATCGCCTCGCCGGTCGGCGCGAACGTCGAGATCGTCACGCCCGAGACCGGCATTCTCGCCGCCGATGCCGGATCCTGGGCCGCGGCTCTGCGCACGCTGGCGCAGGACGCGGATTTGCGGAGGCGCATGGGCGCGCAGGGGCGCGCGCGCGTCGAGGCGCACTATTCGCTGCGGGCGACGGCGCCGAAGTTCTGCGCGATTCTCGCCTCGGCGGCGGGAGCGGACTAGCCATGCGCGCCACCCGCAACGCCAAGGTCGCTCTGGTCGCCAACACGAGCTGGTATCTCTACAATTTTCGCAGGCGCCTCATGTCCGCGCTGCGCGACACGGGCTACGAGGTTCTGGCGGTCGCGCCGGAGGACGCCTACACGGCAAGACTCGTCTCCGAGGGGTTCGAGCACCACCACATACCGCTCGACGCGACCGGGCTCAGCCCCATGCGCGAGCTGCAGTGCACCCTCAGGCTGCGCCGCCTGCTGCGCACGCAGCGCGTGGGCACGGTGTTCAGCTTCACGCCGAAGGGCAACATCCACTGCGGGTTTGCGATCACGGGCCCCGGCGTGACCTTCGTTCCGAACATCTCCGGCCTGGGCCGCGCCTTTTCCGGCGAGTCGTCGCTGATCTGGCTCGCGAAGGCGTCGTTCAAGCGCGCGTTCCGGCGCGCCGCCACCGTGTTCTTCCAGAACAACGACGACCTGCGCCTTCTGGTCGATGCCGGCATCGTCGATGGCGCGAAAGCCCGGCGGATTCCCGGCTCAGGCGTCGATCTGCAGAGGTTTTCCATGAACGGCTGCCGCGTGCGCGCGGCCGGGGGCCCGGTGTTCCTCTTCGTGGCCAGGCTGCTGTGGGAAAAGGGTCTCGGACAGTATGTCGCCGCGGCCAGGGCGATCAGGGCGCGGGTGCCGTCGGCGCGCTTCCAGGTGCTGGGCTGGGTCCAGCACGACGAGACCGGCGTGCCGCTCCGCACCATCGACCAGTGGGTGAACGAGGGCGCGATCGAGTTCCTGGGCGCGTCGGACGACGTGCGAGAGCAGATGCTGGCGGCGGACTGCATCGTGCTTCCCTCCTACTACCGCGAAGGCGTGCCGCGGTCCCTGCTGGAGGCGGCCGCGCTGGAGAAGCCGGTCGTCACCTGCGACGTCGCCGGATGCCGCGACGCGGTGGACGACAATTCGACGGGCTATCTGTGCCGTCCCCAGGACGTGGGCGATCTCGTCGCGGCGCTGGAGAAGTTCATCGCCCTTCCGCAGAGCGAGCGCGAGGAAATGGGGCGCCGCGGCCGGGCCAAGATGGAAGCGGAGTTCGACGAGCGGTTCGTGATCAGGCAGTACCTTGACGTGCTTTCGCGCGCCGCCGCCTGAAGCGCGCCGCGGGCCAGCCGAGCGGCGGCAGCCATAGCGCGCCGAGGCATCCCAGGAGCCCGCCGGTGACGAGCGCGGCGGAAACGACGAGGAGCGGCTTCGGATTCTCGGGCTTGCGCGAGGCGCTGGGCGCGCCGAAGGGCTGCGCCGCATAGGGCGCCGTGACGCTCGCCATCATCACCGTGTTTTCCTGATCGACCAGCGTGGACATCAGCGCGTCGCGCACATCGGTGTTCGTCACCCTGGTGAGCTGGCCGGAGAGATAGCCGACGTATTGCCGCGCCCGCGCCAGCGCCAGGTTGCGCAGCTTGTTGTCCACGGCGCGGTCGAGCTCGTGAAGGAAGCGCACCGCCTTCTGCGGGTCCTTGTAGCGGTAGGTGATGGTGACGATCGGGTTTTGCGGATCGGTGTCGAGGTCGACATTGTCGGCGATGTACTCCTGAAGCAGCGCGCCATTCGGCGGCTGCCAGGGCTGCACCGGCACGCCGAAGATTCCGTCGACGACCTCCACGATCGCGCGCAGCAGGGGCAGGGGCGGGGTCCATTTCCGCGCCGCCGCGTCCCACTGCTTGTCGAACACCGCGTGCATGATCTCGGGATCGCGCGCCAGCGTGTCGGCGACATCGCGCGAATAGATGCCCTCCTGGTACATCGTGAAGGCCTGGTTGCCCATGTCGCCGCCGAGATTGATCCCTGCGAGCGAGGCGAGATTTCCGATGCTGCCCAGCTTGCTCGCGAGGCCGCTCGCCGCCGAGGAAGACGACGTGGGAACGGGGCTGACGACGAGGGTGGCGGTGTAGGTGTAGTCCACGAGGTGCAGATAGATCAGCCCCACGGCCAGAAACGCGAGCATGGAGGCGAAGATCAGCTTCCTGCGGCGCTCGAGCGCGCGCGCGAGCTGTCCGAGATTCATCCCCGTGCCGAACAGGGTGCGGCCTTCTTCGGCCCTCGTCATTTGCGCGCTCCCTGCCGGCGGACGGTCATCTAGGCACCATTCGAGGCATAGTTCGTCGCGATCCACTGGCGGTAGCTGCCGTCCATGACGGCGCGCCACCACGGCTGGTTTTCAATATACCATTCGATCGTCTCGCGCAGGCCCTGCTCGAGGGGCACGGAGGGCCTGTAGCCGAGCTCGGCCTCGATCTTGGCGCCGTTCATGGCGTAGCGCCGGTCGTGGCCCTTGCGGTCGGCGACATAGGTTTTCAGGCTCGCCGCCGGTTCGCCGCGGGCCGGCGGGGCGGCCGGGAACCGCTGCGCCAGATCCCCGCGCCGCGCGAACATGCTGTCGATGGCGGCGCAGATGCCGTCGATGATCGCCAGATTGGGCAGCTCCGCACCGCCGCCGATGTTGTAGGTCTCGCCGGCGCGGCCGTGGCGCAGCACCAGCTCGACGGCGCGGCAATGGTCCGCCACATGCAGCCAGTCGCGCACATTGCCGCCGTCGCCGTAGATCGGCAGCGGCCGCCCCTCGAGCGCGTTGATCACGAACAGCGGGATCAGCTTTTCGGGAAACTGGTACGGCCCGTAGTTGTTCGAGCAGTTCGTGGTCGTCGTCTGGAGGCCGTAGGTGCGGTGATAGGCGCGCACGAGATGGTCCGACGCCGCCTTCGAGGACGCGTAGGGCGAATTCGGCTGGTACGGCGTCGTTTCGCAGAAGGCCGGGTCGTCCGCACCGAGCGAGCCGAACACCTCGTCGGTCGAGATGTGGTGGAAGCGGTGCGGCTTGCCCGATCCGGCATCGAGCCACGCAGCCTTCGCGGCCTTCAGCAGCGCGTGCGTTCCCACGACATTGGTGTCGATGAAGGCGTCGGGACCGTGGATGGATCGGTCGACATGGGTTTCGGCCGCGAAATGCACGATCGTGTCGATCTCGTGTTCGGCGATCAGCCGTCCGGCGAGCCCGAAGTCGCGGATGTCGCCCTTCACGAAAACGATGCCGGCGACACCCTCGAGGCTCGCGGCGTTGCCGGCATAGGTCAGCGCGTCGAGCACGACGAGCGGATCGCCGGGATGCTGCCGCCGCCAGTAGCGGACGAAGTTGGCGCCGATGAAGCCCGCGCCGCCGGTCACCAGAAGGTTAGCCATCGTGGTCCATTTCCCGGAGCATCTCCCGCAGCGCCTCGCGCCAATGCTGTCCCGTGGTTCCGAGCGCGGCCCAGGTCTTCGACTTGTCGAGCACGCTGAACGGCGGCCGCCGCGCCGGCGCCGGATAGTCCCGCGAGGCGATGGGTACCACGGCGGCGCGCGACTTCAGAAGTCCCGCGGCCGCAGCCTCCTCCGCAATGGCGGCGGCGAAATCGTACCAGCTCGCAACCCCGCTGTCGGTGAAATGATAGCATCCCGATGCGCCGCGGCCCGAAAGGTCCCACAGCGCGCGGGCGAGATTGCGGGCATGGGTCGGCGTGCCGATCTGGTCGGCCACGACGCGCACCTCGCCGCGCTCGCGCATGACGCGCAGCATGGTGTGGACGAAATTCCGCCCGCGCGCCGCATAGACCCAGGCCGTCCGCACGACGAGCGCGCCGGGCGCGGCGCTTGCAACGGCCTCCTCGCCCTTCAGCTTGGTGCGTCCATAGGCATTCAGGGGATTGGGCGCGTCGTCCGGCGCATAGGGCGTGCCGGCGCGGCCGTCGAACACGAAATCGGTCGAGACGTGCACGAGGCGCGCGCCATGCTCCGCGCACATCCGCGCGAGAAGGCCGGCGCCTTCGGCATTGACGCGCTCCGCCGCGGCTTCGTCGCTCTCCGCCGCATCGACGGCGGTATAGGCCGCCGCGTTGAACACCACGGCGGGACGGATCTTCCCGAACCATGCCGCGAGGGCGGCTGCGTCGGTGATGTCGCAGAGCGCGCGCGCCGGCGCGTGAATCTCCGCCTCCGGCGGTGCCGCCGCCTGCAGCGCGCGGCCGAGCTGTCCCTCGCCGCCGGCGACAAGACACTTCACGGGAAGGTCTCCGCCTCCGCGAGGGTCTTCGCCGCGGCATCCTTTGCGGAAAGGACCGGCGCCGCCGCGCCGTCGAGCGGCCAGTCGATCGCGATCGCGGGATCGTTCCAGAGCAGCGAGCGCTCGGCCTGCGCGGAATAGAAGTCCGTGCATTTGTAGAGCAACTCGGTGCCGTCGCGCAGACTCAGGAATCCGTGCGCGAAGCCCGGCGGTATCCAGCATTGCCGCATGTTCTCCGCCGACAGCTCCACGCCCGTCCAGCGCCCGAAGCGCGGAGAGGACCGCCGCAGATCCACCGCCACGTCGAAGATCGCGCCGGCCACCACGCGCACGAGCTTTCCCTGCGGCGAGCGGATCTGGTAGTGCAGCCCGCGCAGAACGCCCCTTGCGGAGCGGCTGTGGTTGTCCTGCACGAAATTCTCCGCGATGCCCGCGGCCGCGAACGTCCTCGCATTCCAGCTCTCGAGGAAGAATCCGCGCTCGTCCCGGAACACGGCGGGCTCCAGCACCTTGACTTCGGGCAGGGCGGTTTCAACGATCTTCAAGCGGCGCACCTTGTGCCAGCAGGCGCAGGAGATACTCGCCATAGCCGGCCTTGCACAAGGGCCCCGCGATGCGCTCCAGCTGCGCGTCGTCGATGAAGCCCATGCGCCAGGCGATCTCCTCGGGGCAGCAGATCTTGAAGCCCTGGCGGTCCTCGATGATCTTCACATACAGCGCCGCATCCACGAGCGAGGCATGGGTGCCGGTGTCGAGCCAGGCAAAGCCGCGGCCCATGATCTCGACGTTCAGCGTGCCGGCCTCCAGATACATCCGGTTGACGTCGGTGATCTCGAGCTCGCCGCGGTGCGAGGGGCGGATCGCATGGGCGTACTCCACCACGCGCGCGTCGTAGAAATAGAGGCCCGTCACGGCGTAGTTCGATTTCGGATTGCGCGGCTTTTCCTCGATGGTCTCCGCCCGGCCGTTCGCGTCGAAGGACACCACGCCATAGGCCTGCGGATTCGACACGCCGTAGCCGAACACCGTGGCCCCGCTCTCGCGCCCGCCGGCGCTGGCGAGCAGTGCGCTCAGTCCCTGGCCGTAGAAGATGTTGTCGCCGAGGATCAGCGCCGAGGGGCGTCCCTCGACGAAGTCCCGGCCGATGTGGAACGCCTGCGCGAGCCCGCCCGGATCGGGCTGCACCGCGTAGCTGAGATCGAGGCCGAGCCCGCTTCCGTCGCCCAGCAGGTCCTCGAACGACGGACGGTCGCGCGGCGTGGTGATGATGAGGATTTCCCGTATCCCCGCCAGCATCAGGACCGAGAGGGGATAGTAGATCATCGGCTTGTCGTAGACCGGCATCAGCTGCTTGCTGACCGCCCTTGTGACCGGATAGAGGCGCGTCCCCGACCCGCCCGCGAGAATGATGCCCCGTCGCAAAATGTGCAGCTCCCTTGATCCGTGCACGGTACACGACACGCGCCTTCCGTTCCAACCGGCTCTAGGGGGCGATCAGCCGCCCCAGATCGGAATCGAACGCGCCGAGACTCATCCGCGCGGTATCGCCGTAAAGCGTCGTGTCGCCTTCCAGCCGCTGTCCGCCGTCCCTCAGCACCGGCTTCAGGTTCAGGTCGAACGCCGATTGCGTCGTTACGGGCAGTGCCCATTCGAGCGGAATGCGGACCACGATGCCCTTGTCGAAACTGCCCTGGCCGAACTGGCTCGGCGGCACGTCGGTGATGGTCGCATACGCGCCGATCTCCACGCCCGTCTCGAAGCGCCGGGTGATTTCGAGCGTCGCCCCGCGGTCGCCCGCCAGATATTGCCCGGCCATCAGCTTCGCGTTCAGGCCGAACCAGGGCGAGCGGTAGTAGATCGAGGCGTGCCCGGTAAAGGCGTGGTAGCCGCGGAATCCGAACAGCCTGTCGTAGTCCCTCTGCCAGACCTCGTAGGCGTCCAGGCCGAACGCGAAGCGGCTCGATTCGGGCTGCCAGAGAATCTCGCCTCCGGCCCCGCCGTACATGCTCTCGAGATAGCCGGCCTTGGCGAGCGCGATCACGCCCGGCGCGAGGACGAAATGATAGGCGCCGTAGAGGCGGCCGATGCCCTCGGCGCCATGCTCGAGGTACAGCGGATAGTCGCTGCGGACATGCGGAAGCGTGCTTGTGTTCGCCGCGGGAACGGTGAAATCGTTCCACACATTGCCGTCGGCCTCGGCATCGAGCGACACGCCCGGCCAGAGCGCGAGCCTCCCGGATAGCCCGAGCGAGAAGCTGCCTTCCGTCGGCGTGTCCGAGCCGAAATAGTTTTCCTTCAGGACCGGCACGATCCCCCAGTCGAAGCGCGGATAACCGTGCGCCGGGCGCTCGTCCCAATCCGCGCCGGGACGGCTGACGGAAACGGCGCCGGGCGCCTCCGCGACCGTGGCCTTCTGCGCGAACAGTCGCTCCATTGCGGAGCGCGAGACCCTGAAGCGCTGGAAGGGTGCCCCTTCGTAGTACGAGACCAGCTCGAAATACTCCACGCCGGGCGGTGCGTCCGCCATCAGAACCCGGATCAGCCGCGATACGGCTTCGGCCTCGCTGCGATAGTGCGAATTCGAATACGCCACCGCGATCTCGCCCGTTCCGATCCTGACGGATTCGATGCGCAGCGACTGTTGCGCGGCATGGCGGCGGATTTTCTCCGCGACCCGTTCCGGCGGGACCGGCCCGTCCGCCTCCGGCCCCGATGCCGGCGGCCCTGGCGGCTCCATTGCGCCGTCATAGCGCGCGGCCATGAGCAGCGGCTCCCTGCCGGGCACCGGACAGGTGATCGGATACTTCCGTTGCTCCGCCGCCAGCGTCACGGTATCGAGAGGTCCCTTCAGTTCCGATGCGAGTTCGGCCAGTGCGCGGCAGTCCTCCACCGTGAAGGCGCGCGCATCGACGAGCGCAAGGACCCTCGTGCCCCGAAGCGCGATGTTGCGGATGCCGCGCGTCCGGGTCAGCGCGCGATCGACGAAGCGGTCCACGGGCGAACGGCGCGCAGGCCGCGCGGCTGCGGACGAAGATCCGTCATCGCCGTCGATCAGGGCCGCGAGTGCGGCATGACGCTGCTCCTCCGACCGCTGCGCGACGGGCGGCGGCGGCGGCGAGGTGCGGTGGGAAAAAACGTCGTGCCCGGGATCGAGCGCAAACGTTACATTCGCCTCGATGGCGCGGCCGTAGAGCCAGTCCATTCCGATCTGTACGAAGTCGAAAGGCTGATAGCGCAGACCGACATTGACCTGGCTGCGCGGCCGGAATGCGCCGCCGGATTCTTCCTCGACGTAGCGGTCGCTGCTGTACTCCGCGCTGAGCGCGAGACGGCGGATGGGGGTCTGCCAGGTGACGCCCCCGAAGATGCCGGCGCTGCGCCCGTGAAAGAGCTGTCCCGGAGCGACGTCGCCGGAGAGCGTGTCGCGCCTCTCGAACGACGAGAAGACTTGCGCCAGCGGATTGGCCAGCGTGCCGGTCGAGCCGAGCCGGCCCCAGCCGATGCCCGCGGTGACGTCGAAATCGTCGAACACCCGCTTGGTCGCCGCGACATATTCGCCCGCGTAGAGTCCCGTTCCCTTGAGATCGCGCACGCCGACCGCGAGGGCGGGTACGTACTCGCCTTCCTGCAACAGCCTGAGCTTGAGTCCGTAGCCGCGATCGTAATAGGTGCGGCCTCCGGGGAACGACACGCTCGAATAGCGGAACGACACGTCCAGCCACGGCAGCGCCTGGAAGCCGAGATCGTAGCGCTGCGTATTCTGAAAAAATCCCAATGTGGCGTTAAGCTGCCCGTCAGGTGCCATGTCCGCGCTCGGCATTTCGATCAGCCCGATGTCGCCGAATGTCGTACGCGGAAGAATGCCGTCGCTCGAGCCTGCGTCTCCGGCCATGGCGCATCCGCCCGATGCGAGCAGGAGCAAAGTCGCGCCGAGTGCTGCAGAGGCTGCGCTATGGTTCATCGCGTGCATCGCGCGAGGCTCGTGCCGGTCCGCCGCCGCCACATACTGCCTCTTTCCATCGCATGAAAGCCCGCTCCCGCTATGCTTGCTTTCGCCCTAAGCATTTGACAAGTTAAATCTATCCCGGCCGGAAATGGACATGATGGCCGTCCTTTCGAGAACCGTTTCCAACGCCATTCGCTGAAGAGGCCATGCGGCAGCGGCATTCAATCGTACTGGCATCGCGCCGCGCGCGCGTCCTGGCGCTCGCCGCGGCGATCGCCGCGCTTCCGCTGCTGTGGATCGCGCCCGGCGGCGCACAGACGAGTCCCGATACCGGCAACATCGGCATCGATCAGATCGAGCAGATGCTGAAGTCGCGCCTCGGCTCGACGCTCGGCGGCGGCACGACGAGCCAGCCGCCCCCACAGGGCTCCATCATCCTGCAGCCCACCGCGCCGGCCGGCGTGCCGCTGCCCACGTCGCGCCTCGAGCAGATACTGTCGTCGCGCGCAGGCATCAGGCTGCGCCAGTTCGGCTACGACCAGTTCGGCGTCGGCCATCCCGTCGCCATTCCGCAGATGGGCGCGGTGCAGGACGACTACATCCTCGGCCCCGGCGACGAGATCGACGTGTCGCTGCGCGGACGCGAGAACGCGGAGTACCAGGCCGCGGTGGACCGCAACGGGCAGGTCGTCCTTCCGCTGCTCAATCCGGTATCCGCCGCGGGCCGGACGTTCGGCGCGTTCCGCAAGGATCTTCTGAACGCGGTCAAGCGCGCCTATGTTTCGACGCAGGCGTTCGTCTCGATCAGCCAGCTGCGGCAGATCAACGTGCTGGTGACGGGCGAGGTGGCCAATCCCGGCGCGCGCATCCTGACGGGGCTATCGACTCCCGCCGATGCGATCGCGATCTCGGGCGGCGTGAACAAGACGGGCAGCCTGCGCGCCATCCAGGTCGTGCGCGGCGGCCGCGTCATGCATGTCGATCTCTACGGCCTCATCACCCAGCGCGGCTCGGCATCGGCGATCCACCTCACCGACGGGGACAGGATCGTGGTGCCGCCGCTCGGAAAGACGGTGGCGGCGGCGGGCTGGGTGCGGCTGCCCGGAATCTACGAGCTCGCGCCCGGAACGTCGTCGATTTCGGTGAGCGGCCTGGCATCGCTGGCGGGCGGCTTCGAGGTGCGGGGCAAGTACCGCCTCTCGGTCCTGCGGCTCGACGCCGACGGCCAGTCGCGGATGGTGCAGGTCGAGAAAAGCGCGAAGGTCGGCGACGGGGAGATCCTCTTCGTGCAGCGCGCGGCCGACGAGGTCACCAGCCAGGCGGAGCTCGCCGGAGGGACCGCGCTCGCCGGACGCTTCCCGATCACGGGCGAGACGCGGCTTTCGGATGTGATCCGCCAGCCCGGTGCGCTCGGTCCGTCTCCCGACACGACGTTCGGGATCATCTCGCGCCGCGACTCCAAATCCTACATCCGCAGCCTGATCGCCTTCACGCCGGCGGCGGTGCTGGCCGGCACCGAGGACATGCCGCTGCAGACCGGCGACGTGGTGCGCGTGTTCTCCACGCGGGAATCGCGGATGCTGCGCGGCGCGATGATGCAGTTCCGCCAGTACAGGCTCGCGGTGCTGGAGTCGCAGCGCGATCCGCAGGGGCTGATGCCGAACCAGCCGCCCAACGCGGACGAGACGACGTCGGATTCCGATTTTCTGCAGCAGATGTCGCGCAACGAGGAGAACGCCAATCCCAATCCTCCCATCGATCCGACAACGGGCCAGCCCGTCCAGCCGTCCGGGGCGCAGGCCCCGTCACCGCTGCCCGGCACGGCGCCGGGGATGGCCGTCCCGTCCCAGACGGGCGCGCAGCCTTCCTATCCCGGCGGCGGCGGCGCGCCGGCCGGTTCCGGACCGGCAACGCAGGGACCGCCCGGTGCCGCAGGCGGCGGACCCGGCGGAGCAGCCTATGCCGGCGCCGCGGGCGGAAATCCCGCCTATCCCGGTTCCGGCCAGGAGGCGGCGGCAGCGGCGGGAAATTATCGGCCGTCGCCTTACATCAATCCCGTTTTGCCCGGGGCGCTGGCCAATCTCGCGCCGTATTCCGGCGGTGCGGGCCCCGTGCCCGGCGCCTATCCGCCGCCGGCCCTGCCTTCGGACGTGCCGGCGGGAACGCTGTCGAACGTGCCGCCGGCAAATCTGGAGCAGCAGAATCTCTCCGGCACGCAGGTGCCGACCAACGAGGAGGCGGTGTCCTTCGCGCAGGCGGCGCAGCAGCTGTCGATCGAGCCGGTGGTGCTGGCGAATTTCCTGCTCGACCATTCCGTGATCATGGCGGGGGCGGTGCGCGGCCCCGGCGTCTATTTCGCGGGCCCCGCGCTCACGCTCGACACATTGATCGCCGCGGCCGGCGGGGAAAGCAACTGGGCGGACGAAAGCGGCATCGACGTCATCTCGACGACGGTGGAACGGAGCACCGGCACGGCGTCCACGCGGCAGGGCACGATCCGCTTCGCCGACGCGGCGCGCTACACGGTGCGGCCGCGCGACGAGTTCCGCGTGCACGAGGTCTATGCCGACGCCGGCATCGGGTCGGTGACGCTGCAGGGCGAGCTGCGCTACGCCGGCACCTACCGCATCACCCGCGGCGAACACCTGTCCAAGCTTCTGGTCCAGGCGGGCGGGCTCACCGATGTCGCCTATCCCTATGGCACGATATTCCTGCGGCGCTCCGCCGCGAGCCTCGAGGCGCAGGGCTATCAGCGCGCCGCCGACGAGGTGCAGAGCCAGCTCATCGGCGCGATGACTCGCGTGACGACGAGCGCGACGAACCGGCTCGCCGCCAACGACTTCAGCGCGCTGCAGGCCTTCGTGAACCAGCTGCGCAACCAGAAGCCGCTCGGACGCATCTCCGTGATCGCCGATCCGAGCCTGCTGCTGGCCAAGCCGAATCTCGATCCGCTGCTCGAGCCCGGCGACGTGATCTATGTGCCGCAGCGCCCCTCGACGGTGACGGTCCTCGGACAGGTGCTCCAGCCGGGCAGCTTTCCCTACGATGCCAAGATGAGCGTGGACGACTACCTGGAGCAGGCCGGCGGCTATGCCCAGTTCGCCGACGATTCGATGACCTTCATCGTGCTGCCGGACGGAAAGGCGGAAAAGGTCGAAAGCTCCTGGCTCAACATCGGCCGCGTGAACATACCGCCGGGAAGCACGATCGTGGTTCCGCGCGACCTCAGGCCCTACGATTCGCGCCAGCTCATCCTCGACATGACTCAGATCTTCAGCCAGCTGGCGATATCCGCCGCGTCCCTCGCGGTCCTGGCGAGCCAGTAGCCGGACGGCCGGATTTCATCGATCTGACGCAAAACCTCCATGGAATTGTAACCGTCATGGTGAAAGCCGGACGCCGCAAGTTGCTTTTTCGCCAAGGTTCGTCCATGCCTCTGGGGCTGGGCGGCGCACCGGGTAAGATATGACGGCAGCAGAATACTGGTTGCCCAAGATCCTGTTCGCGCTGACGGTGAGCCTCACGCTGCTCATCGGATTTTGCGCGCGCCCGCTGGGCGAGGCGCTCGGCGTCATCGATCATCCCGATTCCTGCCGCAAGCTCCACGCCGCGCCGACGCCGCTCGTCGGCGGGATCGCCATTCTCCTGCCGCTGCTCGTCTGGGTGGCGAGCGCGATGATCATCAATCCGCAGATCGACAACCGGCTCGTGCTCGCCGTGCTGCTGTCGGGCGCAGGCGTGGGAACGGTCGGCTTCTGGGACGACCAGTCGGACACCAAGCCGCTCGCGCGCACCGCGCTGCTGCTCGTGTTCCTGGCGGTCGCATTCCTCGTCGATCCCAAGCTCGTCGCGCAGGTGATGCGCTGGGGCGATTTCCCGCCGACGGAGATCGACCTTCTGCCCTATCTGCTGCTGATGGGGCTGACCTGCATCGGTCTCGTCAACGCGGTGAACATGGCCGACGGCCAAAGCGGGCTCGTGACCGGCATGTTCGTCATCTGGTCCGCGTGCCTGGCCTCGATCGGCGGCGGCGCCATCGTGCTCGTCGCCAGCGCGGTCTGCGCCGCGGCGGTCTGCGTGTTCGCCTTCAACCTGACGGGCAAGCTCTTTCTGGGGAATTGCGGGAGCTACGGCGTGACCTTCGTGCTCGGGCTGCTCACCGCGGCGGCGCATGTGAAGGGATTCGTCTCGCTGGAGACGGTGGTGGTCTGGTTCTTCCTTCCGGTGATCGACTGCCTCCGGCTCGCGATCAGCCGGCCGCTCAGCGGCCGCTCGCCCTTCGCGCCGGACCGCAACCATCTGCATCACCGGCTGCAGGCCGCGTTCGGCGCGCCGAAGGCGCTCGCGATCTATCTGGGCGCGGTGGCGCTGACCTCGCTGGTCGCCACCCTGCTTCCGCACACGGCGCTGATCTGCGTCGTGGCGCTCCTGGTCTTCTATTACGGGCTGATCCGCGTCGCGGACCCGGCGCCAGGTCCGGCGCAGGCCGCGTCCGGCGCGGGCGCGTCGCGAGGCTGACCCGCAACGCGCCGCCGCGCCGGCGCTTCTATTTCCGCGCCGCCGTGCCGCTCACGCCCTTGATCATGGCATGGGCATATTTCTTCGGCAGGTCCGTGCCCTTGATCTCGTCGAAGATCCAGAGCCACGCGCCGGTGATGCCGCATTGGGCATGCCAGTTCGCGAGCTTGTCGCGCGCCTGCTGCGGCGTCACATAGGGCGGCGCCGCGTGCTGGTCCGACAGGCCGGGATAGACCGGCACGCCGCCGAAATCCCAGTTGACGCAGGGATTGTTGCCGTTGCCGCCGGCATAGGTCTGCAGATGGACGCCGTCCACGAGACCGGGCATCTGGCCGTTGATGTTCGAGACCAGCGAGGTCCAGTAGTTGTTGTTGGTGTAGGGATTGATCGTGACGTGATAGCCGAGCCCGCCGAGCATCAGCGCGAACTTGATCGTCGACTCGCTATCGTAGCTGTTCTCGTCGTTGAGATCGATCGCATCGACGGGAAGCGCCGCCGCCAGCGCCGCGAAATCCTTGTAGAGGATGCTCTTCTTGCCGGTGCCCTGCGAATCCACGAGCGCCTTGATGTTCTGGAAATCGCCGAAATTCGACGAGCCGATGCTGAAGGTCACGCGCGTCACCTTGCCCGACTTGATGGTCCTGAGGTCGTGACCGAACTTGGGCCACATCTGGTCGCCGATGTATTTTCCTTCCGAGGTCAGCGGGAATTCGCCGTTGAGGTTGAGGTCGCCGTTCGGCTTGACCTCGACGCTCCACACGATGAGCTCGTTGAAGCCGGCCTTCTTCAGCTCCTTCACATAGGTCGTGTTGCGCATGTAGGTCGGGCCGCCGCCGAGTATGCCGACATAGCCGGCCTGTGCCGCCGCTCCGCCCGCCGCCAGCATCGCCGCGCCCATTGCCAGCGCGGCCGCCGCGCGCCTGCCATTCGCCCGCGCGCCGCCGCCCGGATTGCTTCCGTCCGTCATCCTCAACTCCTCCGATACTGCTGCCGCCGGCCGTGACCGGCCGGAATGTTTCGCCTGTGACTGCCTTCGTCTCCCGCGCGCGAATCCGGCCTCGCAGCCGCACTGCCCGGAACGAAGTCCGGGCGCTACTTGCACCAAGCCGCGCGTGCGGCACAAGGACGGACTCGCCCCCCGGCCGCTGCACAATGCGCGAAACTTTCTTTCCATCGGGACGGTAACAATTCGTGATGCAAGCAGGGCTTGAACGCCCGCTTTCCCGTTCCCATTTCGTTCGTGGAGTTCGGAGGAACACGGGATGAGGCCGGAAGGCCGGCAATAGAGCGCACAGGGACATACAGGACGAGGGTGCAGGCCTTGTGCGCATCCGTGCGGCGCGGCGGATGAGGTTCGTCTCGAGCGGCAGCGATGTGCCGTCGGGCGCCCTCCGCTGGCGGCGCGAAGTCCGGGGGACGGGCAAAGGTGCTGTGCTGATCCGCCTCGAAACGGATGTTGCC
>DASZQP010000008.1:0-2378 GCA_035549575.1 Rhizomicrobium sp. | reverse complement strand
CTGAACCTTCCCTTGCGGTCGTGGCCTTCCCTTCGGTGCGTCGGCGTCGATCGCAACCGCGCACGTGACTGTGTCGCCATCCTCATCTACGCCCACCGTGGTCGCCTTCAGCATGAACCCGTATTCGGCTCCATCCGAGCCGTCGCGCTGCTTGGTGACCTTGATCGCACCCGGCTCGCCCTGTTTTCTGGTGATTTCGATCTCGGTCGAAACGGCTCCGAGTAGGAGGCTGTGGCCTCGGGCGCCACGTGCTTCGTCCTTGCCGGTATGATGGACGACCAGCACAAGGCAGCCGAGTTCTTTGGATATCCGGTCACATAAGTTGACGAACGCGCCCATGTCCTCGGCAGCATTCTCGTTCCCGCCGGCTATGTTGCGGCTCAGCGTGTCGATGACGACGAGCCCACAGCCCGGCTGATGTGCTTGCACATCCTGGATCAGGGCGAGCGCGTCGGTTTCGTCACTGCGCAGGTTCAGCATGACGGTGGAGAAACGGAACCCCGGCGGGCACGGCACCCCGTACTCGGCGCACCACGAAACGACTCTGTTTGCGAAAGCGCCTCCGCCCTCCGAGGCGATGTAGGATACCGGACAGCATTTGGTCTTGAGGCCGCGCCAATCCACGCCCGCCGCGATACACAGCGAGATATCGAGGACGACGAAAGACTTTCCGCAACCGGGCCGGCCGTAGACAACGCCCATTCCTTCTCTGGGTAGGAAGCCCTTGATGATCCATTGTCCGCCGAGTACGGGCATGATCGAACCGCTCACCCAGTCGAAACGGGGCGGCGGTTTCGGATGCGGCCTTGCCGCAGCACCTTTTACGAGTTCTACGGCAAGCCCGGCCTTCCAGCCGCTGCCCAGCGTCGGCAGGATTTCGTGGGGATCGAGCCCTGCGTCCATTGCTGCTTCGGCGAGGCGGCGCCGTGCATCTGGACCGTCGATCTCATGACGGGCAGCCATGCGCGCCGTCTCAAACGCGACTCGATTGAGCGTGTCGTTGCGGGTGCCCGGCGGAGCGTTTCTCATCCGTTCCGCCTGGACGTGCACAGCATCGGAGTTGAGCCGGTCGAAAAGCCATTCCGGCAGCGGAGCGAAGTCGTACAATCCGGGTGGCAAGGCCCACGTGTAGACTTTGCCGTTTTCGTGGACCGAGCCCGGTGCAACCACATAGCCGCCGTCGCCGCGGATATCGGCGCCGGGGAAAACTCCGGCGGCGTTGCGAACATCGAAGGAGCCAGGGTGACGAAAATAGACGTGAAGCCCTTTTCCGGTGCGCACCGTAGATGTGTGGGGCAGGCCGAGCCGCTTCGCCTCGGCTATGGCCTCCTCGCTGTCGAGGTCGAGGACCACGATCTTGGAGATGCGACCTGTGACGATGCCGACGTTGCATTCGCGCGTCGCCCATTCGCGCACTTGCTCGAGGGACGCGCGCTCCATCTGGAACTTCTTCCATTCGCAAAGCGGCCTCTTCCCGCGAAGCTGAAGCGGAAACACGCTCCATCCTTGGGACAAAGGCGCGGCCCAGATATCCGGCAGCATGGACAGGTCGTCCATTTGACGCTTGGCCGTGAGTTCAAATTCGATGTTGCCTGCCGCGGTGATCGGATGCGCTGGTCGGCGTCGCGTTTGGGCCAATGGTAGGCAAACGGGCGAGCCAGCTGCGCAGATCGTCGACGCGAATGAGGGTCTTGCGACCATACTTTGCGGCAACGAGATCGCCGCGCTTGATCGCCTCGTAAAGCGTGGTTCGGCCGATCCGGGCAGCGGCGCAAGCCTCGGCGACCGTCAGGGCAAGTTGTTCCATGATAGTCTCGCCATCGTTGACCGGTTTGACTCCGGCGGTCAGGCCCGCGTCCCTGCGGGCGATGGCGGATTAATCTAAACAAATTCCCCGATTTGTCGCCATCGCGAATGCGGTTTTCTCTACGTCTTGATCCGGGATTTGCCGTCGAATGTCGGCGAATGCAGAGTTTCCGTTATCGCTCTTCGCGCGCGGAGCGAATCATCTTTTCCGACGGAGATCGTGATTCGCTTCAGTTCTCTTCGCTCGAATGCGGGTGCGCCTCTCGCTTTTGGCGTGTCGATTTGGGCCGTTGGACCGCGCGCCAGCTTCGCGACGGGAATCGAACCCGCGATTTTTTAAGGCGGAAAACGTGTTGGCTGACGTGTTGGCTCAAAACGAAATCTCATTGAGAGACACTTTATTTATCAAATGCTTGCGTTCCATATTCGATTCCGCCCCTGGGCACCATTTGGCGGTTGGGCTCGCGGCCCCGCCGGAGCCGGCGCGCAATGCAGCGGCAACTTCGGCGCAAGCCCCGCAAATCTTCGTCTCTGGACCTGCGGTCCGTATTGTGGGCGGCGTTAGTTGCGCG
>DASZQP010000007.1:0-38433 GCA_035549575.1 Rhizomicrobium sp. | reverse complement strand
GAGCTGCTCGCGGACCTGAAGAGCGGCCACAACATCCGCGGAACGATCTACATGGAATGCGGCGCGATGTACCGCGCCGACGGGCCGGAGGCGCTGCGCTGCGTCGGCGAGACCGAGTTCGTGAACGGCATCGCTGCGATGACGGCGAGCGGGCTCTACGGCGACGTGCGCGCCTGCGCCGGCATCGTGGGTCACGTCGATCTGCGTTACGAAGCGGTCGAGGATGTCCTGCGCTCGCATATCGACGCGGGGCATGGCCGCTTCCGCGGCATCCGTCAGAGCTGTTCGTGGGACGCCGATCCGAATGTGCTCGGGCCCCTGCACGGCCGCGTGCCGGAAGGGCTCTATCGCGATGCGAGATTCCGCGAAGGCTTCAAGGTCCTGCACAAGCTCGGCCTGTCGTTCGACGCGTGGCTGCTGGAGCCGCAGCTGCCGGACCTGATCGATCTGTCGCGCGCAAACCCCGACACGACCATCGTCTGCGACCATGTCGGCACGCCGCTCGGCATCGCCGCCTACGAAGGCAGGCGCGAAGAGCGCTTCGGGATCTGGCGCGACAACATCCGCGAACTCGCGAAATGCCAGAACGTCGCCGTCAAGCTCGGCGGCTTGCCGATGCCCTTCGCGGGCTGGCGCAAGCGCATGGCAGAGCCGATGCCGTCCTCGGAGACGCTGGCAGCACAATGGAAGCCCTATATCGAAACCTGCATCGAGGCGTTCGGGCCCGCGCGCTGCATGTTCGAGAGCAACTTCCCGGTCGACAAGTTCGGCGCGGACTACGTCTCTCTTTGGAACGCCTTCAAGCGCATCGCGGCGAACTATTCCGCCAGCGAAAAGACCGCATTGTTCAGCGGCACGGCCGCGCGCGTCTATCGCGTCAATCTGCACTGATCGGAGGTTTCCATGGCCAAGGCATTCGGTGCGGAGAGCACGACCGACGACGTTCTCGAAGGCGTCAACCTCAACGGCAAGCGCGTGCTGGTCACCGGCGCATCCGCAGGCCTCGGCGTCGAGACCTGCCGCGCGCTCGCGGCCCACGGCGCCTCTGTCGTCGGCGCGGCGCGGGACCTGGACAAGGCGCGGAAGGCGACCGAGTCCGTGCGCAGGGATGCCGCCAATGGCGGAAGCCTCGAACTGATCGAACTCGACCTCGCTTCCCTCAAAAGCGTGCGCGCCTGCGCCGATGCGCTGGTGAAGGCCGGCAAGCCGTTCGACGTGGTGATCTGCAACGCCGGTGTCATGGCCTGCCCTAAAGGCACAACGGCCGATGGGTTTGAGACCCAGTTCGGCACCAATCATCTGGGTCATTTCGTGCTCGTGAACCGCATCGCCTCCCTGATCGGGAAGAATGGTGGGCGCTTGGTGAACCTGTCCTCCGCCGGCCATCGCTTCTCCGACGTTGATCTCGACGATCCGAATTTCGAGCGCACGCCCTATACGGAGTTCGGCGCCTATGGCCGCTCGAAGACGGCAAACGTCCTGTTCGCGGTGGAATTCGACCGCCGCCACAAGGGCGAAGGCATCCGCGCGACTGCCGTGCATCCGGGCGGCATCATGACCGAACTCGGCCGCCACATGACCCCGGAGCTGATCCACGGAATGCTCAAGAACCTCGAGGAGTCCAACAAGGCGGCCGGCGCGCCGGCCTTCCAATGGAAGTCCATTCCGCAGGGAGCGGCCACGACGGTATGGGCCGGCTTCGTCGCTCCTGCCGGCGAGGTCGGCGGCAAATATTGCGAGGACTGCCACGTCGCGGCGCTGCAGGAGAATCCCGATGCGCGCGGAGGCGTGCGCGCCTATGCCCTCGATCCCGAACGCGCCAGGGCACTCTGGGCGAAGAGCGAGGAAATGGTGGGGGAGACATTCTAGCCCTGCCGCCAGGGACCCGACAGCCGCACCGGAAATTCTACCGCGTGAGCCCCGCCACGAATTCGCCGACGCCGATCTGGCGCGAGCGCCGCGCGCGCTCGGCCTCGAGAATGGACTTGATCTGCATCAGCGCGCGCTCGATGTCGCGGTTGACGATCACATAGTCGTATTCCGGCCAGTGGCTGATCTCGTCCGCGGCCTTGGCCATGCGCCGGGCGACGATCTCGTCGCTGTCCTGTGCGCGCTCCCTTAGGCGCCGCTCCAGCTCGGCATGGCTGGGCGGCAGGACGAAGATGCTGACGAGATCGTCGCGCGCCTTTTCCTTCATCTGCTGCGTGCCCTGCCAGTCGATATCGAACAGGACGTCGCGGCCGGAGACGAGCGCGTCCTCGACCGGTCCCTTGGGCGTTCCGTAGCGGTGATCGAACACGACGGCGTGCTCGAGAAATGCATCCTTCCTCGCCCAGTTTTCGAATTCCTCCGGCGTGACGAAGAAATAGTCCCTGCCCTCGACCTCGTCGCGGCGCCTTGCCCGCGTCGTCGCCGAAACCGAGAGCATGATGTTCGGATCGCTGGCAAGCAGCATGCGCGACAGCGTGGTCTTGCCGGCGCCGGATGGCGAGGACAGGACGAGCATCAGCCCGCGGCGCTTGATCTCGCTCATCCCGAGAGTCCCGCCGGCGTCATGCTATTCGACATTCTGGGCCTGTTCGCGGAACTGGTCGATGGCCGCCTTGAGCGCGAGCCCCGTGCGCGTGAGCGCGATGTCGGACGATTTCGAGCACAGCGTGTTGGCCTCGCGGTTGAATTCCTGCGCGAGAAAATCGAGCTTGCGGCCCACGGCCGCGCCGGAATCGATCAGGGTCCGGGCTTCCTGCACATGCGCGGCAAGCCGGTCAAGCTCCTCGCGAACATCGGCGCGCAAGGCCAGAAGCGCGATTTCCTGCGCGAGCCGATCCTCCGCAACGGTTCCCGGTTCGAGCAGATCCTTCAGCTGCGCCGCGAGCTTGTCGCGCAACGCCTGCGGCTGGCTGGCGGCCAGCTCGCCCGCCGCAACGGTCAGCTTTTCGATGTCCGCGATCTGCGCCAAAAGGACCACCGCCAGCTTCGCGCCTTCGGCCCGGCGTGCGCGCGAAAGCGTATCGAAGGTCGCGGCCAGGGTCTCGAGGATGGCGGCGTCCCTCTGCGCGCGGTCGGAATCGGCCAGAACGGCTTCGTCCTGCACGATCACGCCCTTGAGCGCCAGAAGTCCGTCGATGCGGGCCGCCGGCAGACCCGTTTCCGCCGCCACCTCGCGGGCGATGCGCACTGCGGAGGCGAGAGCGACGGGATCGATCCTGAGCCCGCGTTCGCCTTCCGGTCCCTCGAGAGTCAAGGTCGCCTGGATCGAACCCCGCTTGAACCGCTCTCCGGCCAGCATCCGCGCGGCGGGCTCGATCCCGTCGAAGCCCGGCGGCATGCGCAGCCTCAAATCCAGCCCGCGCCCGTTGACGCTTTTCGCTTCCCAGCGCCAGCGCGCGCCGTCGCGGCCGCCCTGGCCTTCCGCGAAGCCGGTCATGCTGACAAGCGCCATTGAGGGGATTCTCCGATCGCCGGCAAAGTCTATCGCCGGGGATGCGGCACTGGAAGCTGCGATCTCTTCCGGTCGCGCTCGATCCTGCGCCAGTTGGTCACGTTCCTGTTCTGCCCGGCCTGCGTCTCGGAGAAGGCGTGCCCGCCGCTTCCGTCGGCGACGAAATACAGATCCCGCGTCGCAGCGGGATCGAGCACGGCCGCGATCGCGTCCTTGCCCGGATTGCATATCGGGGAGGGCGGCAGGCCGTCGATCGCGTAGGTATTGTGGGGCGAGGCCCGCTCAAGTTCGCTTTGGCGGATTCCGCGGCCGAGCGGATAGCCCCCGGTGATGTCGTAGATGATCGTCGGATCGGACTGCAGCCGCATGCCGAGGCGCAGGCGGTTTACGAACACGCCGGCGATATGGCGACGCTCCTCCGGAATCGAGGTTTCCTTCTCCACCATCGAGGCGAGCGTTACGGCTTCCTGCGGCGTGCGCAGCGGCAGATCGCGCGCGCGGGCCGGCCAAAGTTGCGCGAGCAGCTTCGCCTGCGCCGCCTTCATCCGTGCGATCAGCTCGGCTCGCGTGGTGCCGCGGGTGAAAAGGTAGGTCTCCGGAAGCAGCGTGCCCTCGGCCGGCACCGCACCGGCAGCGCCGACAAGTACGGGGTTGGCCTCGAGAAGCCTGACGATCATTTCGCTGGTGAGCCCCTCGGCCACGGTCTGCTTGTGCTGGATCGAGCGTCCGCTCGCGATGATGCCGGCGACGCTCGCCATGCTGGCATGGGGAGGGAACATGAACTCCCCGGCCTTGAGCGTGGTGTGAAGATTGCGCAGCCGCAAACCCACACGGAACAGGTCCGCGTTCCGCACGACGCCGGCATCGGCCAGGTGCCGCGCGATGGTGACCACGTGATCGCCGGGCCTGACCAGCACCACCGTGTATTTTTGCGACGGTCCTGGCGCGGTGAAATTGTGCCGTTCCCAGTACCAGGCACCCGCAACGGTCGCGGCGAGGAGGACCAGGACCAGGATCTTGCGCATTGCGGGCATCCGCCAGGGCTCTAGTGAAATACGGGGACGGCGCCGTTTCCGCCGGCTGCCTTCCGGGGGCATCCGGCGCGAACGGGAGCACCGGCCGCGCGGCCCGGAAGGGCTATTCCACCGCCGTCATGATCAGGCACGCGTTGGTCCCGCCGAAACCGAAGGAGTTCGACATCGTGGTCTTGACCTCGCGCCTGCGCGCGGCATGGGGCACGAGATCGATTTGCGTTTCGACGTCGGGGTTGTCGAGATTGAGCGTGGGAGGAACGATCTGGTCGCGCATCGCCAGCAGGCAGAAGATCGCCTCCACCGAACCCGCGGCGCCCAGCAGGTGGCCGATCGCCGATTTCGTGGACGACATCGAAACCTTCGCCGCCGCATTGCCCATGAAACGCTCGACCGCCCCGAGTTCGATGCCGTCCGCCATGGTGGATGTACCGTGCGCATTGACATAGTCGATGTCGGAGGGAGCAAAACCGGAGCGCTTCAGCGCCATCTTCATCGCGCGATAGCCGCCGTCGCCGTCCTCGGACGGCGCGGTTATGTGAAAGGCGTCTCCCGACAGTCCATAGCCGACGATCTCGCCGTAGATCCGCGCGCCGCGCGCCCTGGCATGCTCGTACTCCTCGAGCATGACGACGCCGGCACCCTCCCCCATGACAAAGCCGTCGCGATCCTTGTCGTAGGGACGCGATGCCCGCTCCGGCGTTTCGTTGAATGCGGTCGACAGGGCGCGGCAGGCATTGAAGCCCGCGATGCCGATCCGGCAGATCGCCGCCTCCGCGCCACCGGCAAGCATCAGGTCCGCGTCGTCGAGCGCGATCAGGCGGGCCGCATCGCCGATGGCGTGCGCACCCGTCGCGCAGGCCGTCACCACCGAATGGTTGGGACCCTTGAAGCCGAACTCGATCGAGGCATAGCCCGAGACCAGGTTGATGAGCCGCCCCGGTATGAAAAAGGGCGAGACGCGCCGCGGACCCTTGTCCTTGAGCAGGAGCGCGGTTTCCGCGATGCCGTTCAGCCCCCCGATACCCGAGCCGATGAGCACGCCGGTCCGGCAGCGCTCCTCCTCCGTTTTCGGCTCCCAGCCCGAGTCACGGACGGCCTGCCTCGCCGCCGCGAGCCCGAAGAGGATGAAATCGTCGACGCGCCGCTGCTCCTTCGGATCCATCCACGCGTCCGGATTGAAGGTGCCGTTTGCGCCGTCGCCGCGCGGAACCTGGCAGGCGATCCGCGTCGCGAGATCGGACGTGTCGAAATTTTCGATTTTGCCGGCGCCGGACTTCGCCGCGATCAGCCGCGACCAAGACTCGTCGACGCCGCAGGCGAGCGGCGTGACGAGTCCCAATCCAGTTACGACAACCCGACGCATGATGGATGCGATCAGGGCTGCCTTAGGCGGCTTGCTGTTTGTCGATGTACTTGACGGCGTCTCCGACAGTCACGATGGACTCCGCCGCGTCGTCGGGTATCTCGATCCCGAATTCCTCCTCGAACGCCATCACCAGCTCGACGGTGTCCAAGCTGTCGGCGCCCAGGTCTTCAATAAAAGAGGCGCTATCGACGACCTTGTCGGCGTCCACGTTCAGGTGGTCGACGACAATCTTCTTCACGCGCTCTGCAGTATCGCTCATTGGTTCAGGAACCTCTTCGTTTCTGTGCATCCACCGGCTTCGATGTTATTCTGCGGCCCGCGGCAAGGCCCGCACGTCTCAACGTGTGCGGGGGTAGGAAAGTTCTGTTTGGTAACATAAAGCTTCCGGGCCCGCCACACACGCCTTAACTTCCTGAATTCACAATCAAATCATGGCCATCCCGCCGTTGATTTGAATGGTCGATCCTGTCACATAGGCGGCCTCCTCGCTCGCGAGATAGACGACCGCCGCGGCGACTTCCTCGGGCCTGCCCATCCGGCTGGCCGGGATTCGCTGGCCGATGGCCTCCTTTTGGGCATCGGTCAGCACCTCGGTCATGGCGGTGGCGATAAAGCCCGGCGCCACGCAGTTGACCGTGATGTTCCGGCTCGCCACTTCGGCCGCGAGCGATTTCGACATGCCGACAAGACCCGCCTTGGCGGCGGCGTAGTTGCCCTGGCCGGGATTTCCCGTCTCTCCCACCACCGAGGTGATGGAGACGATCCGGCCCCAGCGCTTCTTCATCATGCCGCGGAGGACCGAGCGGGAGAGGCGAAAGGCGGCGGTCAGGTTGACGGCAACGACCTGGTCCCACTCCTCGTCCTTCATGCGCATGAAGAGGTTGTCGCGCGTGATGCCGGCATTGTTGACAAGGATGTCGACCGGAGCCCCCAGCGCCGCTTCCGCCGCCTTGGGAAGATTTTCGACAGACGCGGAGTCGGACAGATTGCAGATCGCGGTGTGCGCCCGGCTGCCGAGCTCACCCTTCAGGACCTCCAGTGCATCGGCGCGCGTGCCGGAAAGCACGACGGTCGCGCCCTGGCCGTGCAGCGCCCTGGCGATCGCGCCGCCGATTCCGCCGGACGCGCCGGTGACGAGCGCGGATTTTCCAGTGAGATCGAACATCACAATGTCCTCGCAAGCTCTTCGATGTCGGCGGGCGTATCGAGCGTGACGGTCTGCAATTCCCTGTCGATGCGCTTGACCATTCCGGTTAGCACCTTGTTGCCGCCCGCCTCGACCGTCGTATCTACACCGAGTCCGCGCATGGCGAGCACGCTTTCGCGCCAGCGCACGCGCCCCGTCACCTGCTCCACCAGGAGCCGGCGGATGGAATCGGGCTCGCTCGCTTCCGCCGCCGTGACATTGGCCAGGACCGGAACCACCGGCGGGCGGAGGGTCACCCGTTCCAGCGCATCGCGCATCCTCTCTGCGGCGGGCTGCATCATCGGCGAATGGAACGGCGCCGAAACGTTGAGCGCCATGGCACGCTTGATCCCCATGGATCTGGCGATCTCGGACGCCTTGTCGATCGCAGCCCTGGTGCCGGAGATCACGACCTGCCCCGGGGCATTGTCGTTGGCGACGACGCAGATGCCGCCGGTCGCGGCGGCGCATTCCCTTGCGAGCGCTTCGGCCTGATCGATCTCGGCGCCCAGCAGCGCACTCATGCCGCCTTCTCCGACCGGGACCGCCGCCTGCATCGCCTGGCCGCGCAGCTTCAGAAGCCGCGCCGCATCGCCGAGCGCAAATGCTCCGGCCGCGCAGAGCGCGCTATATTCGCCGAGCGAATGACCGGCGACCGCGCGGGCATGCTTCGCCATGTCGAGACCCGCCTCGCGCTCGAGCACGCGGATCGACGCGAGGCTCGCGGCCATGATCGCGGGCTGCGCGTTCTCGGTAAGAACGAGTTCGCTCTCCGGACCTTCCCACATCAGCCTCGAGAGCCGCTGCGAGAGCGCATCGTCGACTTCCTGGAAAACTTCGCGCGCGGGCACGAAGGCATCCGCCAGCGCCTTGCCCATGCCGACGGCCTGGCTGCCCTGTCCGGGAAAGATGAACGCGCGAGTCATGGGGCGTGAGAGAAATCAAGCAGCCCCATCGAAGTCAAGCGTCCTGGGTTCCGCCTCGGGCAACAATCGCGGCGGGAGCAGGATCGGCCCGGTCCGACATGCGTCCGGACTACAGAATGTGCCGATGCGAATGGGCAATGCTGCCGAACCGTGGCGCAAATTCTCGCGCATCACGGGTGAGACATTCGGCGCCTTTGTGGGAAGGAGTCCGGCTTCGAATTTTGGCGCCCGATCCTCTGCGGGGAACGCATCGCGGTGCCCGGCATCGTCGATTCCCGGCGTGCTATGATTCAGCGTCGTGAGCAAATCGACCAAATGCTCGCGCCCAACACGACAAAATCTCGCAGGCCCCGGATTGTGCTTGTGTCTCCAGAGGCAAGACAGTGACTGCGCCCGGGGGTCCGCGAGCTCTTGCCTCAATTCGCCCCCTCCCCTATAAGCCGCGGCTCAAACGTCGGCTGCGGTCGCAGGGAGGCCTTGTTCCCATAGCGAACCATAGTCCGGAACGGCATCCCGCCGCGACGGATTCCGCAGCCAAAACAGGGAGTTGACGGGATGGCTCTGTACGAGCATCTCCTGATCGCGCGCCAGGACATCAGTGCGCAGCAGGTGGACGCGCTGGCGACCCACCTCAAGACCATCGTCGAAGGCGAGGGCGGCAAGGTCGAGAAGCAGGAATATTGGGGCCTGCGCGGACTCGCCTACCGCATCAAGAAGAACCGCAAGGGGCACTATGTGCTCCTCAACATCAACGCACCGTCGAAGGCGATCGTCGAACTCGAGCGCCAGAACAAGATCAACGAGGACGTGCTGCGCTACATCACCGTGAAGGTCGATGCCTTC
This sequence comes from Rhizomicrobium sp., assembly GCA_035549575.1. Classification (GTDB taxonomy): domain Bacteria; phylum Pseudomonadota; class Alphaproteobacteria; order Micropepsales; family Micropepsaceae; genus Rhizomicrobium. The sequence goes on along the minus strand of DASZQP010000007.1, from coordinate 29,636 downwards.
GAGCAGTCCTCGAACAAGAACCGCCGCGACGACAACAAGCCCGAAACCACCGAGACCGAGGAGGCCGCCTAGATGAGCCACGCCGGATCCCGCGACGGCGGCGACAAGCGCCGCCCCTTCTTCCGCCGCAAGAAGACCTGCCCGTTCTCGGGCGCCAATGCGCCGAAGATCGACTACAAGGACACCAAGCTGCTGCAGCGGTTCATTTCGGAGCGCGGCAAGATCGTTCCGAGCCGCATCACGGCGGTGTCGACAAAGAAGCAGCGCCTGCTCGCCGTCGCCATCAAGCGCGCGCGGTTCATGGCGCTCCTTCCCTATGTCGTGAAGTAGGAGACGCACCATGCAAGTGATCCTGCTCGAACGGGTCGAGAAGCTGGGACAGATGGGCGACGAGGTCCGCGTCAAGGACGGCTTCGCACGCAACTATCTCCTGCCGCAGAAGAAGGCGCTGCGCGCCAACAAGACGAACCGCGAATATTTCCAGTCGCAAAAGGCGCAGCTCGAGGCGCGCAACCTGGAGCGCAAGTCGGAGGCCGAGAAGGTCGCCGCGCGGCTGGACGGCCAGACATTCTCTCTGCTGCGCCAGGCGGGCGATCGCGGCCAGCTCTACGGGTCGGTCAGCCCGCGCGACATCGCGGATGCGATCACGTCCGGCGGATTCAGCGTCGGACGCACGCAGGTCGCGCTCGACCGCCCGATCAAGGACATCGGCAAATCGGCGATCAGCGTGATCCTCCACCCGGAAGTCCGCGTGAAGGTGTCGATCGTGGTTGCCCGCACCGAGGACGAGGCCGAACGCATCGCGCGCGGCGAGGACGTGCTGGCCGAGAAGACGGAAGAGGAAGAGGTCAAGGCCGCGGCCGAAGAGATGTTCGAGGAGGGCGCCGGGCCCAAGGCCGAGGAAGGCGAAGAGGAACCGGCCGAGCCGGCGAGCTCCTGATTCCGCCTGGCAGGGAAGATGGCCGGCCGTTCGCGGCGCCGGCCATTTTCCGTCGCGCTAACGCATTCGCGAGGTGCCCCGCCCCAGCCGGGCCTGCGAATACTTCGCACCGAAGCCGGTATGGGTGAGCCGGCGCCCGCCACGCCCGCCGCGGCTCAGCATCGCCGCATCGAAAAAATATTTCTGGAAATCCGTGACATTCTGCAAGGCGTGCCGACCCGAACGAGGTCTCATGTCATTGCCTCCCGCGCCTTTGGCGTTGGCTGGATTGGGTGACGGTTTCGTGCAGGCGGGGAGCGCGGGGCGCGATCCGCAATCGGGCTGTCGCGCAGGCGCGGAAGGACCGCGGGCCGAACCGGGCCCGGTCGATTACAAGCCTCGGACGGACGTCCTGGTCCACCGGCAGCCTCCCAACCTTGAGGCAGCCTAGGCCCGAGCTGTTAACGGATGATTAACCCTAAAAATTCAGGCGCGGCCGGCCACGAGCGCATGGGCGAGCGCAATTTCGTCCGGCTCGACGATTCGCGGCGCCTCGGCCGCCGCATGAAAGTCCCAGACGAAGATGAAAGTCCCGATGATCATGTTGGGGGTCACCCCGTCATCGGATAGCGGCGCCAGCAGGGCGTCGAAGATCTTCGCGTGCTGGGAATAGAGCGCTCCATCTCCCCGGATCCGGAACGGGGCGCGGCGCGCCAGCACGGCCTGATAGGTGTGGATCGTGCGCCGTACCGCGTCCGGGCCGAAGGGCGCCAGCGCGTCGCTCATCAGCATGCCGGTCGGATTGCCGGTGAAAAAACGCTGCAATTCGCTTCCGACCAGGCGGTACCGGAAGTCCTTCCCCCCGTCCACGATGTCCGCGAGCAGGATATGGCGCAACAGCGTCCGCATATCGGACGGCACGATGTCCTGCCGGCGGGGCATGGGGGCGCGGCCGCGCTTTCTTTCCCAGTAGTTGCGGACAAAGGCGAGCAGCTGCGGCTCATCTTCTGGCGGATCGTACTCGACGTCGTCTTCGGACATGGTCAGGTCCCGTGCGCCGCATTGAGTATAGCGAAATTTCTTCGCAAAAGATTGCCGTAGCGGCAGAAGAGTCGCGGCACTGCGCGCGCACCCGGGGCCGATCAAAAAAATCTCCGACCGACTTTTTTAGAAAAATCGAGGAAATCCGCGGAGAAATTTATTTTTGACGCCCCTTGAACCGAGTCGGTGGAAACGCCATCTCATCCAAATCCCCGGAATTGCGAGATAGTGCGAGTGCGGCTTTTCCCCGTGGAAAGCGCTCGCGCGCGCGGCACTCGTGCCGCGATCCTGGATCGGCTATGCTGCACTGCGAAAACGAAAGGATCAGCCATGTCCGCCGTCGTCGAGACCAAGCGCGTCACCGTTCCGGAAATCCGCCGCCGCAAGAACGCGCAACCGGTCGTGTGCCTGACCTGCTACCACGCCCATACGGCACGCCTGCTGGACAGCCACGTCGATCTGATGCTCGTGGGCGACAGTCTGGGCATGGTCATGCATGGAATGGAGACGACGCTCGGCGTCACGCTCGACATGATGATCACCCATGGCAAGGCGGTGATGCGCGGCTCGAAGCATGCGCTCGTCGTGGTCGACATGCCGTTCGGAAGCTATGAGGAATCGCCGCAGATCGCGTTTCGCAACGCCGCGCGCGTCATTCAAGAAACCGGATGCACGGCCGTAAAGATGGAAGGCGGAACGCGCATTGCGGAAACCGTGCACTATCTTACCCAGCGCGGCATCCCGGTCATGGGCCACATCGGGCTTACGCCGCAGATGATCCAGATCTTCGGCGGATTCAAGACCCAGGGCCGCACGGAGGCGGAATGGCCCGCGATCGAGGCCGACGCCAGGGAGATTGCGGAAGCCGGCGCCTTCGCGGTCGTGCTGGAAGGCATGGCCGAGCCCCTGGCGGCCAAGATCACCCGGCAGATCCCCGTGCCGACGATCGGAATCGGCGCATCGGCCGAGTGCGACGGACAGATACTGGTCATGGAGGACATGCTGGGCCTGAACCCCAACCCGCCCAAATTCGTCCGCCAGTACGCGAGCCTGGGGCCGGCGATCGAGGAAGCGGTCAAGGCCTATGCCCATGACGTTCGCGAGCGCCGATTCCCCGGCCTGGAAAACGTCTACGCGATGAAAAAGGCGGGATAACCGGCCTTACCGATAAGCAAGTTGCCATTGCGGGCCGGTCCGGCTAATTATCCCGGCCTGTCAAAGGTTTGCGCGGGCGCACGCCTGCATTCCAGATCCCGAAGAGGAATATTGCCGTGACCGACATCTTCCACGAAGTCGAGGAGGACGTTCGCCGCGAACGCTTCGAAAAGCTCTGGAAGCAGTACGGCGACTATGCGATCGCGGCAGTCGCCGCCGTGGTCATCGCCGTGGCCGGGTACAAGTTCTGGCAGCGCTACGAATTCCAGCAGCGCACGGTCGCATCCGGCAGGTTCTATGCGGCGCAGGAACTGGCCAACCGCGGCGACGCCGTCAAGGCTGCGCAAGCCTATGGCGACATCGTCAAGACCGCGCCGTCGGGCTATGCCAGCGTGGCGCAGCTCGCCCAGGCCGATGCGCTCTATTCCGCCGACAACACGGCCGATGCGCTCGCGGTCTACAAGGCGATTGCCCAGAAGAAGGATTCTCCTCTCGCCGACGTGGCGCGGCTGCGCGCGGCATGGATCGAGGTCGAAACCCAGCCCAAGTCGAGCGTCGAGACGCTGCTCGCGCCGCTGACGAACAGCACGAGCGCGTACCGCTTCATGGCGCGGGAAATCCTGGCCTATGCTGACTACCGCGCCGGCGCGCTGGCACAGGCGCAGAAGGAATTCGAGACGCTTGCATCCGACCCGAATGTGCCGGCGGCGATGCACGGACGGACGAATGCCATGGCGATCTTCATCAAGGCCGGCGGGGACAAGAATCTGGGGACCGTGCCTCCCCCGCAAACACCCCAGCCGCAAGGCACCGCGCAAGGCCAGACCAACCCATGAGACGTCCTTCGTCGAGCCAGCTTGCCGCGATCGCGGCCGTGGCCCTTTTTGCGAGCGGCTGCAGCCAGCTGGACGATCTCACCGCGGGATGGTTCACGCCCTCCTCGCGCCTCTCGAAGCTCAAGGGCGAGCGCATCCCGGTGATGTCGCTGGACGAATCGCTGAAGCCCGATCCGACACTGTCCGGCACGGATGTCGTGCTGCCTCCGCCCTATCGCAACGACGACTGGGCCAATCCCGGCGGCTACGCGTCCAACGCCCTGTATCATCTGGAGGCGAACGGACCTTTGCGCCCGATCTGGATCCAGCAGGCAGGCAAGGGATCGGACACGCAATCGCGGCTGACCGCTCCGCCGATCGTGGTGAACAACACGGTCTATGTCCTCGACGCGGACACGCATCTCTACGCATTCGACGCACGGAACGGCAAGCCGCTGTGGGACAAGTCGCTCGCGCCCAGCGGCGAACAGAGCACGCTGAACGAATTGACGCTCGGCATTTTCGGTACGGATAGCTCCGTCGATCCCACCAAGGGCGCGGGCGGCGGCCTCGCGTCCGACGGCGGAATGATCTTTGCCACCACCGGCTTCGGCGACGTGATCGCCATGAATGCCTCGGGCAAGCAGGTGTGGAAGACCGGCCTCGGCGTTCCGATCGTGAACGCTCCCGTGGCGAGCGGCGGCCGCGTGTTCGTTTCGAGCCAGGACAACCACTTCTTCGCGCTGGCGCAGTCCGATGGGCGGAAGCTCTGGGACCACCAGGGCATCACCGAATCCGCGGGCATCCTGGAGAGCACGAGCGCGGCGGTCGCCGGCGAATTCGTCATCGTGCCCTATACCTCCGGCGAGCTCTATGCCTTGCGCGTGCAGAACGGCCGCGTCGCCTGGAACGACATGCTGACGGGTACGGGGGGCGTGACCGCGCTGTCGGAACTCGACGACATCGCGGGCCGGCCGGTCGTCGACCGAGACATGGTCTTCGCGATCAGCCATTCCGGCGTGATGGCGGCCATCGGCTTGAACTCCGGCGAGCGGGACTGGTCGCGCGACATCGGCGGCATTCAAACGCCCTGGGCCGCCGGCGACTATGTCTATGTCCTTTCGAAGGAGCAGCAGATTCTCTGTCTCACGCGAAAGGAAGGCCGTGTGAAATGGGTTCGCCAGATGCAGCGCTGGACGGACCCGGACCACGACAATCCCATCGTCTGGGCCGGCCCCGTTCTGGTGTCGGACAGGCTGATCCTGGTTTCGTCGCAGGGCTTCGCCGTGTCGCTGTCGCCCTATACCGGCGAGGTTCTGGGGCGCATGGAAATTCCGAGCGCCGCGTACATCGCGCCGGTCGTCGCCAAGGACACGCTTTACCTGTGGACCAACGACGCACAGCTTGTCGCGCTGCGCTGATCCGTGCCATGCCGCTCTCCGTCGCCATCGTCGGACGCCCGAACGTGGGCAAGTCGACGCTGTTCAACCGGCTCGCCGGCCGGAAGCTCGCACTGGTGCACGATACGCCGGGGCTGACCCGCGACCGCCGCGAGGCCAATGTGGAGTTCGCCGGCCTGCCGCTGAAGTTGATCGATACGGCCGGATTCGAGACGGGAACGGAAGGCAGCCTCGCCGCGCGGATGACTGCCCAGACCAATGCCGCGATAGCGGATGCCGATGTCTGCCTCTTCGTGATCGACGCGCGCGACGGCGTGACGGCCGGCGACGAGATCGTCGCGGAGACCCTTCGCCGCACCGGCAAGCCGGTGATCCTTGCGGCCAACAAGTCGGAGGGACGCGGGCATGTCGACTCCGTCGCGGAAGCCTACCGGCTGGGATTCGGCGAGGCGATCGCGCTGTCCGCGGAACACAATCTCGGCACCGGGGAGCTTGCCGAGGCGCTCGGGGCATTCGTCCCCGGCCCGGACGAGGAAGCCCCCGACGGGAACGACGCCGATGCGGAGACCGTCGCGGACCGCCCCCTGCGGCTGGCGATCGTCGGCCGGCCGAATGTGGGCAAGTCGAGCCTTTTCAACCACATTCTCGGCAGCGAGCGTTCGCTGACCGGTCCGGAGCCGGGACTGACACGCGACGCGATCGCCGCGCCGTGGAACGCGGACGGCCGCGTCATCCTGCTTCACGACACGGCCGGTCTGCGCAAGAGCGCGCGTGCAGCCGGCCGGACGCTCGAGCAGCTGTCGATCCAGAGCACGCTGGACGCGATCCGCTTCGCCGATTGCGTAATCGTGACGATCGACGCAACGCAACCCTTCGAAAAGCAGGATCTGACGATCGCCGACCTGATCGAGAAGGAAGGCCGTGCGGCGGTGTTCGCGATCAACAAATGGGATCTGATCGCCGACCGCGCCGGGGCGATCGGCCGGCTTCGGCGGCAACTCGACGAGTCGCTGCCGCAGCTTGCCGGCGCGCAGCTAGTGGCGGTTTCGGCCAGGACCGGAGAGGGGATCGAGCGGCTGCTGCCGGCGGTCCTCGCGGCGGACCGCGCCTGGAACAGGCACATCGCTACATCGGCGCTCAACAGGTTTCTGGAGGAGGCGCTGGCGCGCCATGCTCCGCCCGCGATCCGGGGCCGGCGCGTCCGCATCCGCTACATGACCCAGCCGAAAGTGCGCCCGCCGACGTTCGCGCTGTTCGGCAATCAGCTGGACGCGCTGCCCGACGCCTATCTGCGATATCTCACAAACGGGTTGCGCAAAGCCTTCGATCTCGATGGCGTACCGATCCGCCTGCGCCTGCGAAGCGCGAAAAATCCCTACACGGCAAGCTAGCCGCAATGGGCAAGGCCGGCGCAATCGGACCGGAACGCAAAAACGCCTAGCTCCGGAAAGCGACGAGCTCGCCATTGCGGGCACAGGACGGCGACAGCAACGCGACGATCAGCGGCGCCACGGCCTCCGGCGGCTGCAGGGTGGCTGGGTCCTCTCCCGGCATGGCCTTCGCCCGCATGGCGGTTCTCAGCGGCCCGGGGTTGAGCAGATTGACCCTTATGTTCGTGATCTCGCATTCGGCCGCATAGGTGAGAACAAGCGACTCCAGAGCCGCCTTCGCCATGCCGTATCCGCCCCAGAAAGGCGTGTGCTTGCGCGCCGCGCCCGAGCTCACGAACAGCGCGCGGCCCGCGTCGGACGCCAGCAACAGGGGGTGCAACGCGCGGATCAGCCGCCAGTTCGCGGTGACATTGATGTCCAACAGCTCCTGGAAGACCTTGGGCTCGAGATGCGTGAGCGGCGTGATGCTGCCAAGGACGCCGGCATTTCCGAGGAACGCGTCCAGCCGCCCCCAGCGCTCGTATATCGAGGCCCCGAGCCGGTCGAGCGCGGCGAAATCCTTCAGATCGAGAGGAACCAGCGTGGCGCTGCCGCCCGCCGCGCGAACCTCGTCGTCGGCGTCCTCGAGGCCGCCGACCGTGCGCGCGACCAGAACCACATGGGCGCCCTCGGCAGCGAGCGCCTTCGCGGCGGCCCGGCCAATGCCGCGGGATGCGCCGGTGACGAGCGCCACGCGCCCTTCGAGCAATCCTGCCATGGGATCAGGCGACGTCGGCGAGAAGCGAGAGCTGGCCTTCCCTGCGCCCGCCGGCGATATCCGGCAGCGCGATCGAATAGGAGCCCGAGAAGCAGGCGTCGCAGAAGCGCGGCCTTGCGGGATCCCGTCCCGCATCGCCCATCGCGCGATAGAGACCGTCGAGCGACACGAAGGCGAGACTGTCGGCACCGATGAAGCGGCGCATTTCCTCGACGTCCATCCTGTGGGCGAGAAGGTCGTCCGTATTCGGAGTGTTGACGCCGTAGAAGCAGGAATGCGTGGTCGGCGGACTGGCGACACGGAAATGCACTTCGGCCGCGCCGGCGTCGCGCACCATCTGCACGATCTTCTTCGAGGTCGTTCCGCGCACGATGGAATCGTCTATCAGGACAACGCGCTTTCCCGCGAGCGTCGCCCGGTTGGGGTTGTGCTTGCGGCGCACGCCGAAGTGCCGGATGCCGTCGGTCGGCTCGATGAAGGTCCGGCCCACATAGTGGTTCCGGATGATGCCGAGTTCGAACGGGGTCTTCGACGCCTCGGCATAGCCGAGAGCCGCCGGAACGCCGGAATCGGGTACCGGTATTACCATGTCGGCATCGGCCCTCGCCTCCCGGGCGAGCTCTTCGCCGATGCGCTTGCGCACCGCATAGACGTTGCGGCCCTCGACCTGCGAGTCCGGCCGCGCGAAATAGATGTACTCGAAGATGCAGAACTGGTGAGGCTGCTTGTTGAACGGGTGAAGCGATTCGATGCCGTCCTTGGTAATGACGACCATTTCGCCGGGCTCGACGTCCCGCACGAATTCCGCGCCGATTATGTCGAGCGCGCAGGTCTCCGATGCCAGGATCGGCGTGCCGTCGAGATCGCCGAGAACCAGCGGCCTCACGCCCCAGGGATCGCGCACGCCTATAAGCTTTTTGGAGGTCAGGCCGACAAGCGAATAGGCACCGGTCACCTGTTTCAGCGCGTCGATCAGGCGATGGACGACCGGCCCGAACTTGCTGCGCGCGGCAAGATGGATGATGACTTCCGTGTCGGAGGTGGACTGGAAGATCGCGCCATCCCTGACAAGCTCCTCGCGCAGGATGCGGGCGTTCGTCAAATTGCCGTTGTGGGCAAGCGCGATGCCGCCGCCCGCGAGATCGGCGAACATCGGCTGGATGTTGCTGGCGCGCGCGCCACCCGCGGTCGAATACCGGTTGTGTCCGATGGCGAACGAACCCTTCAGGTTCTCCGCGCGATGCGCGTTCTTGCCGCCGAAAATGTCGCCGACGAGGCCGGTGTGCCGCTCGGCGGTGAATTGGCCGTCGTGATAGGTCACGATTCCGGAGGCTTCCTGGCCGCGGTGCTGGAGGGCGTGCAATCCGAGCACGGTCAGCGCGGCCGCGTCGGGATGGCCGAATATGCCGAACACGCCGCATTCCTCGTGCAGCTTGTCCTCGTCGAGGTTCGAGATTTCGGGAAGACCCGTCATGGATTTCCGCTTCCGCCGGTGGTCTCTATGAGCCTGTCTAGCTCGCGGCGCTCCTCAGCGCCATAGGCTTTTTGGGCGCGCTTTTTGGCCGCATTCGCCCTGGCTGGCCTTGGGCCCGGCACGGGCGGGACGGCGGCCTCTACTCGGGGCGAAGCGGGCTTTTTTTCCGCCAGTGTCGAAACATGCTGGTCGGGAACCAGCGAGAGCAGCACTTCCGCTGATCCCTGGATCACCGGGAGGGTGCGCGCGGCCGCGAGCCATTCGGGCTGGCTGCGAACCGGTACGAGGGCGGAAAAGGCGATGTAGGCAAGCCCGATGATTGCGACGCCCCGTATCACCCCGAAGGCCGCGCCGAGCGAGCGGTCGAGCGTGCTCACTTGCGAGGACTTTACGGATTCCGAAAGGCGGTGGCTGATGAAGGAAAGCGGGATCAGCACGACGAGGAAAATGAGCGCGTAACCTGCCAGCTGTCCCAGAAACGGCGGCGATATCAGGTTGCGCGCCAGCGGCGCGAGCTTCGGCCCGAAGAACAGGGTCGCAAAAGCGGCTGCGGCCCATGCGACGATCGAGAGCGTTTCGGAAACGAATCCGCGCGTGGCGGCATAGATCGCGGACACAATGACCAGAACGACCACGATCGGATCGATATAGGTGATTCCCAGCGCAATCATGATTCGAGTCTACCACGGGCGGCGCTTCGGCGCTCCGCCGTTCGCTGCGTGCCCGTCAGGATCAGCAGATCCCGGACATCCCCTACCTCGGTCAAGGCCAGACCCGCGCCCTCCGCACGCGTACCTGCGGGTACGATTGCCGACTTGAAGCCGAGCTTCGCGGCTTCCTTCAGCCGCAACTCCGCCTGCGGCACCGGGCGGACATCGCCCGATAGGCTGATCTCGCCGAAGAGGATCGTGTCCCGGGGCAGAGGCCGGCCGTGAAAGGAGGAGACAAGCGCCGCAGCAGCTGCCAGATCGGCCGCAGGTTCGTCCACCTCGAGCCCGCCTGCGACGTTGAGATAGACATCGTGTCCGCTCATACCCAGCCCCCCGCGTGCGTCGAGAACGGCCAGAATCATGGCGAGGCGGCCGGCGTCCCACCCCACCACCGCTCGCCGCGGTGTGCCGTAGGCGGTCGCGGCAGCCAGTGCCTGGATTTCCATGAGGAGCGGGCGGGTCCCTTCGAGACCCGCGAACACCGCCGCTCCGGGAGCCAGAGAGGAACGGTCGCCGAGAAACAGCGCCGAGGGATTGGGGACCTCCGCAAGACCCTTTCCGGTCATTTCGAAGACACCGATCTCGTCCGTCGGTCCGAACCGGTTCTTGACGGCCCGCAGGAGGCGAAAATGGTGCCCCTTCTCGCCTTCGAAATAGAGGACCGCGTCGACAAGGTGCTCGACGGCCTTGGGTCCGGCGATCTGGCCGTCCTTGGTAACGTGGCCTACAAGAATGACGGCCGCACCGGTCGCCTTGGCGTAACGCACGAGATCGAAAGAGGCCGTTCGTACCTGTGTGATCGTCCCCGGCGCGGCGTCCAGAGCCGAAGTCCAGATGGTCTGGATGGAATCTACGGCAACAATTCCGGCGACAGGACCGGCCTCGAGCGTTGCGAGGATGTCCTCGATGCAGGTCGCGGCGCCAAGCGCGACGGGCGCATCGCCCAAATCCATCCGCGCCGCGCGCAGGCGGACCTGCGCCATGGCCTCCTCGCCCGAAATATAGACTGCCCGGCCACCGGCCCTCGCATAGGCCGCCAGCGCCTGGAGAAGCAGAGTGGATTTTCCGATGCCGGGATCGCCCCCGACCAGAACCGCCGAGCCTGCGACCAGCCCGCCGCCGCAAACGCGGTCGAATTCGGCAAGCCCGGTCGCGCGGCGCGGCGGCTGCGCATCGACCGCCTTGAGATCCTCAAGCGAAAACGACCGGCCGCGCGGGCGCCTTTTCCCGTCGCCGCCAAGCGGAGGCGCCGAGCTTTCCTCCACCATCGTATTCCAGCCTCCGCAGGCGTCGCACCTGCCCGACCATTTGGGATGGACCGCGCCGCACGCCTGGCAGACATAGGAAGACTGACCCTTCGCCATGATTCGAGTCTACCACAGCCGTCAAGCGGCGGGCCTAGCGCCGGACTTCCATCTTGATCGGACCGTCGGCGCGGCCGTGAATGAACTGATCGACGTAGGGATTTCCGCTGGAATCGATCTGGTCTTTCGGTCCCTGCCAGATGATCTTGCCGCGGTAGAGCATGGCGACCCGGTCCGCGATCTTCCGAACGCTCGCCATGTCGTGCGTGATGGAGATCGCGGTGGCGCCGACATCCCTCACCGTTGCCACGATGAGGTCGTTGATCACGTCCGCCATGATCGGGTCGAGCCCTGTGGTCGGCTCGTCGAAGAAAATGATCTCGGGGTCCGCCGCGATGGCGCGTGCAAGGCCGACGCGCTTCTGCATTCCGCCGGACAGTTCCGCAGGCGACAGCATCGCGACGTCCGGACCGAGGCCGACCTTTGCGAGCTTTTCGATGGCGATGTCGCGAGCCCGATTGCGGGGGACGCCGCGGCCCTGAATCAGTCCGAACGCCACGTTTTCCCATACAGGCAGGCTGTCGAACAGCGCGCCGCCCTGGAACAGCATGCCGAATTTCCTGAGCATGGCATCGCGCGCGCGCCCGCCGATATGCGTGACGTCTTCGCCGTCGACGAAAATCCGGCCGCCATCCGGCTTGAGGATGCCGAGCACGCACTTGATCATCACCGATTTCCCCGTGCCGGAGCCGCCGATGACGACCACCGACTGACCCCGCTCGATCGAAAGGTCGATGCCGTCGAGGACGACCTTGGAACCGAAGCGCTTGCAGACGCCCTGGAGTTCCACCTTCGCCGTAGCCATGGCGGTCACTTCACGAAAAGCATGTTGGTGAGGATGTAGTTCGCGGCGAGAATCAGAATCGATGCCGACACCACTGCGTTCGTCGTCGCGGAACCGACGCCTTGCGCGCCGCCGCGCGAATTGAAGCCGTTGTAGCAGCCCATAAGCGCGATGAGGAATCCGAATGCCGCCGCCTTTATCAGCCCGGACGTGACGTCCTGCATGGTCACGAAATCGGCAGTGTTCTTGAGATAAATCGAACCCGTGAAGCCGAGGCTCTGGGTAGCGACGACATAGCCGCCGAACACGCCGACGGAATCGGCGATGGCGACGAGGATCGGCATGGAAATCACGGCCGCCAGAAGTCGCGGCACGACGAGATATTTCGTGGGATCGGTGGCGAGAGTCGTCAGCGCGTCGATCTGCTCGGTCACGCGCATGGTGCCGATCTCCGCGGCGATGGCCGCGGCCACCCGCCCGGCGACCATGAGCCCGGCAATCACGGGACCGAGCTCGCGCGTGATGCCGAGAACCACGATCTGCGGAACAAAGGCCTCGGCGCCGTAGCGATTGCTGCCGATATAGATCTGCAGCGCAAGCACGCCGCCGGTGAAGAATGCCGTAAGCCCGACCACGGGAAGCGAATTGTAGCCGATGCGCATCATCTGCTTGACGATCAGCGACCAGTACACCGGCGGCCGCACCACGCCCCAGATGCCCCGAGCGGCAAAAATCGCCAGACTTCCCGTTTCGGCCAGGAACGCCAGCATCACGCGGCCGATTGCGGCAAGGATGTTCATCGTCCCGCCTCATAATGGCGCGCTACGCGACGCGCAAGGGAGGTCAGTATCTCGTATGACGCCGTGCAGGATGCTGCGGCGACCTCTTCGAGCGAAATCGTGTCGCCGACGAATTCGATTTCGCCGCCTACGCGGAGCTGTTCCGGCGGGACCTCCGTCACGTCGAGGGTAACCAGGTCCATCGAGACCCGGCCGGCGATCGGCACGCGCCTGCCGGCAATGGCCCCCGCGCCCCGATTGCTGAGTGCCCGCATCAACCCGTCGGTGTAACCGAGCCCCGTTGTCGCAAGAGTCGTCGGCCTCGATGCCGCGAATGTGGCGCCATAACCCACCGTGTCGCCCACCCCGATATGGCGAAGTTGCAGGATGCGGCCCGTCAGTATCGCGACCGGGGCAAACGGATTGGCTTTCTTCGGTTGCGGATTTCCTCCGTAGAGACCGATGCCCGGCCGGACCATGTCGAAGGCAAAATCCTTGCCCAGCATGGCGCCACCCGAGGACGAGAGACTTGCGGGAGCCGCGGGAAGCCGCGCGAGCGCCGCCCGGAACCGCTCGTGCTGAAGCCGGTTCAGCGGATGTGCCGGATCGTCGGCACAGGCGAGGTGGCTCATCAGGAGGACGGCCCGCACGCGGTCGAGGCGCTTTGCCCATTCGGAAGCAAGCAGGTCGAGTTCCTCCGGTGGAAGCCCCAGCCTGCTCATACCGGTATCGAGATGGATTGCGCCTTCGAGGATCGTGTTTGCTTGACGCGCGGCGGCGCTCCATTGCGCGATTTCGGCAAGGGAATTGAGGACAGGAGTCAAGCGATACGCCAGCAGTTCGGGTATGGAGCCGTCCGGCGCGCCGTCGAGGACGAATATGCGCGCTTGCGGCACGACCGGCCGCAGGGATACCCCTTCCTGCAGCCGCGCGACGAAAAACGTGTCGCAACCATTGGCCGCCAGGTGCCGCGCCACCGGCTGCATGCCCAGCCCGTAGGCATCGGCCTTGACCACCGCGGCGACCGAGGCAGTACCGGCCATGCTCTGAAAGATCCTGAAATTGGCCGCCACCGCGCCCAACCGCACCGTCAGGCGCGCCGCTTCGAAATCGCTCATCTGCGCGAAAGAATGGAGTGGTCCGCCGCTGGCGTCAAAGTCTGCTTCATCCGGATTCCGGAATGACGGTCCCGCGCGCATCAGCGACCGAAGATGTCTTTGTGGATGCATTCGGAGTGCGAATTTCCGGCCGCAAGGCAGGGATCGGAGGTCTGCAAGGTCCGGATTTCCGCGTCGTTGCCGGAAATGGAATCATCCTCTTGTGGACGCGGCGCGACATCGAGCACGATCACTCCCTTGGCGTTCTTCTTGAATTTCCACGGCTGACGGCGGCACGCCTCCCGTTGCGCCTGCGACAGCTTTTCGTAGGAACCCGCGCCACAGGCCAGCTCCCTGCCGATCGCTTCGAGAACGTCGCCGGGCTTTTGAGTGGTGGACGGCGGCGGCGGAGGCTGGGTGATTGTGACGGCGGGCGACTGGGGCACAGGGCGCGAAAGGTCGAGAGGCGGCAGTGGCAGGGGCTGCGGTCTGGACTTCTGGAGCTCGGGCAGGAGCAGGACGAGTTCCTTGGGCAGCGCATTGCGAGCGCCCTCCGCCATTCGTCCGCTGATCACAAGCAACAGGACGAAGAGAATATGCACGATCGCGACGGCAGCGCCCGCGACGGTGCGCCGGGCGAAACGCGCACGCTGCTCTTCGCTGGCACGAATGCGTGCGCCACCGATCAGGGCGAGCGATGTGTCGATGGCGCTGTCTCGTGACACCAAAGGCTTCGGTCCGGCGGCTAGGCGGCAGCGCTATGCGATACGCGATGCTGGCACCGGTCATTCTATCAGGTTTTGCCGCAGCGCAATGCCGCTGAAATTAACCAGTATCGGAAAAGTTATGTCCCGCCTTGACGCGGGTGCTTCAAAATGGAGCAGAAATATGCACCTTTCGGCGTTTCGCGGAGACATGACATGCGCGCAATGTTAACCGCTGCGGCGGGACTCCTGATCTGCTGGAGCCTGATCGGTTGCGGACGCAACGAACAAGCGACGGCCCCGGCTCCCGCGCAGGTCGTCACGGCCGCGCCGGCCTGCAACTGCCAGCCTGCACCGTCTCGGCCGGCACCGGTTGTCGAGCGCCGCGCCGCAGCGCACCTGCATGCCCGCGCAAACAGGCATTCCTGGAGACCGCACCGCAGACACGCGGCATCCCATCGCGTTGCATCGTGGAGCCGCGTCCGTTCCTCGTCCTCCATGCGGGAATACCGCCCGGGCGTGGACGAGGCGCCCGGCTACCAAGGCGCAGCGGAGCAGTACGGAGAGGAGCCGCGCGAAGTGGCCACCACGTGGATCGATGGCTACGGTCGCAGCTACGGCGGTTTCGGCGCAGCGGACGCGGAAGCGGAAAATCCCGCCGTGCTAACTCGCAAAGATGTCCGCAGCCGCATGTCGCCCTGGCGCGGCTACAATTCGGACTGCGACAGGAACCGTTAGCCTTTGGCCGATTCGTCCGGTGGCGGGCCGAAGCGATTGCCGCCGGGATCACCCGGTCTCAGGCCCAGCCAGATCGTGAATGCGAACTGGATGACGAGTAGCAGCCCCAGAAGTGCAAAAAACTGCGCTGCCTGCGATTCGCCGACATTGCCCTGACCGTTCTGACTGTATTCGATCGCCTTCCGGAGGCCTTCGCCCCCCAATGCGAGGGCAACGACAGTGACCGCTACGATCAATCCTATCGGGACCGTCACGAACCACGCAGATTTTCCCAGATCGTGCAGGCGGCGCCCCCATACGACCAGCCACAGGAACGTCGTTGCGCCGCTCGCTCCCGGCACGTCGAAATAGGCGAGCGCGAGACCGAGCAGAACAAGGATGGCGACGCTTATCCAGTATTCCTTCCGGCCGCTGCGACCTCTCAGGTAGTCGAACATAATACGCCTTCTTCGATCAGCTGGCGTCGGTCGCCAGATTGGAGAACCGCGTGAAGCGATCGTCGAAAAAGAGGTCGATCTTGTTGGTCGCGCCATGGCGGTGCTTTTCGACGAGCAGTTCCGCGCGCCGGTGTGCGCGCTCGCATTTCTCGAGCCACTTGGCGTGTTCCGCGGAACTGGGATCGGGTTCACGCGACTTCAGGTAGTACTCTTCGCGATAGACGAACATCACGACGTCGGCATCCTGCTCGATGGAGCCGGATTCGCGCAGGTCGGACAGCACCGGCCGCTTGTCATCGCGGCTATCGACGCCACGCGACAGCTGGGACAATGCGAGCACCGGCACGTCCAGCTCCTTTGCGAGAACTTTCAGAGACTTGGAAATCTCCGTGATTTCCTGCACGCGATTTTCCGCGCGCCCGGTCCCTTCGATCAGCTGAATGTGGTCGATGATCACGCAGCCGATGTTCTTTTCCCGCTTCAGCCTGCGGGAACGAGCGGCTATTTGCGCAATGGAAATCCCGCCGGTGTCGTCGATATAGAGCGGAAGCGCGGACAGGTCCTGCATGGTCAGGACGAACTTCTCCCACTCGCTGTCCGAGAACTTGCCGTTGCGGATTTTCCACATTTCGATCTCGGTCTGCTCGGAGAGTATGCGGGCGGCGAGCTGTTGTGCCGCCATTTCGAGAGAGAAAAGCAGGACGGGGGCGCCGCGCGGCACTTCGATGCCCGCCTCCTGATCCTGTACATAGGCGCGCGCGGCGTGAAATGCGATGTTGGTGGCAAGCGAGGATTTGCCCATGCCGGGACGGCCGGCGAGAATGATCAGGTCGGAAGGCTGCAGCCCCCCGAGAAGCGAGTCGATGTCGCTGAATCCCGTGGCCAGTCCGGATATCCGGCCGCCTCTCGCTTGCGCCTTTTCCGCCAGTTCCACGGTGCGGCGAAGGCTCTCGGCAAAATCGAGCGGGCCTGCGCTGTACTTCGAGGACTCGCTGATGCGGTAGAGCGCCTTTTCCGCTTCCTCTATCTGCGCCTTGGGCGGCTTGTCGTGAGGCGCTTCGTAGGCCGCATTGACCATGTCCTCGCCGATGCGGATCAGCGATCGGCGAACGGAAAGGTCGTGGAGAATCCGCGCAAGGTCCCGAACATTCGGAAGCGCCGGTGCGGCCTGTGCCAGACCGACGAGATAGGCGTGGCCACCGACCTCCTGGAGACCGGGATCGGCTTTCAACGCAGCATGGAGCGTGAGCGGCGTCAGCGTCATACCGCC
This sequence comes from Rhizomicrobium sp., assembly GCA_035549575.1. GTDB lineage: Bacteria > Pseudomonadota > Alphaproteobacteria > Micropepsales > Micropepsaceae > Rhizomicrobium. The sequence continues at coordinate 12,801 of DASZQP010000007.1, read as the reverse complement.
ACGGTCCTGCATCGCAATCATCGATTCATAGAGGCGTTGATGCAGCGGATCGTAGAAATGCTCCGCCTTGAGCAGGGCCGCAACCGCTTCGAGCGCGCGGTTGTCCACCAGAATCGAGCCGAGAAGTGCCTGCTCGACTTCGATGTCATAAGGTACGTGGCGATAGACTTCCTGTTCCATGCACTCCCTGCCCGCGGAAGGGGCGGCGGTTCTTGCGCAACCGCTCAGGCGAATCAATCACCCCGGCGCGATGCCGCAAGCCCTATCGAAAGTCATGCACAGCCAAATATATCTCCGCAGGACTTGATTGCGCGGCCGACATGTGCGCAAGCCACTATCGGCCAAAAGCCTTCTCATAGATCTCCGGCTTGAATCCGACGAGGATCTCCCCGTTCGTTTCCACAACCGGGCGCCTGATCATGGATGGCTGCGCAAGCATCAGCGTGATCGCGGATGTTTTTGCTATGCCTTCCCTGCTTGCCTCGGGCAATTTGCGGAATGTCGTGCCGCTCCGGTTGAGCAAAGCCTCCCAGCCGACCCGCCTCTCCCACGCTTCAAGCGTGCTGCGCGCGATGCCTGCGGCCTTGTAGTCGTGAAACTCGTAGTCGACCCGATGCCGTTCGAGCCAGGCGCGCGCCTTCTTCATCGTGTCGCAATTCTTGATACCGTAGACGACGGTCTTTCCTGCCATGGAACGCACGACCTTGCTTCGCGGAAATCGCCACCGATACACCGCTGGCGTGTCAAGAACGTAACCGGAACAATGTGCGGTGGCAAGCCGCTAGAAGAGTTCCCTTTGGGCCTTTGCGGTGGTTCGCCGCCGCGGTGAGGCGTTCTTCTCCTCCCGCACGATCAACTCGCCCTCATAGATTCGAAAGAGCGTCTTGATGTCTTCAACAGGAGCGCTGGATTCTCCCAGCCAGAGTGCGATCCCGTCCTCGGAATCGAGCAACACGGGAAAGCGGTCATCCTTGCTGCGGACGGACGGCGGCGATTCGGTTGTAACGGGCACGAACACGTGAAGCGCGCCATGTCGCGGGTGTTCCCAGCGCTCCCAGAGCACGGCGATCCCCAGTGGCCTGCCATCGGCCCGGCGGCAGTTCCACTGCCTGACCCTGTTGGGAGCGACCTCCTCGCCAACATTGAACGAATCCGCCCATACAACGCCCCGCCCGTTCGCGAAGGCGTGCTTCCAAAGCGGCTTCACGTCGAGTGTTTCGCTTCTGGCATGCATCATTCCCGGCTTCTTCCGCGGGTCCTGCGCCCTGACGTCGATCCAACCCCAGCGCATGGGAATGGTGATACGCTGGCCCGAAGCGTCGAGGCAGACGACCGGCATCGTTCGCATGGGCGTGGCGAGCACGGTTTCCGCCTCGTTTTCGGCGCCCGTCCCGATGCCGTGAGAGGTCAGCAAATCCGAATAGTAGTGCAGATCCCGCCAGGCATACATGGCAGTAAATTTGCCGCACATCGCTAGCGAGCCGGAATGGCGAGCCCTCGCTGCACCGCAGGCCGCTCGAGGCCGCGCTCCAGCCAGGCAGGCACAAATTCAAAGGAATCATACGAAACCAGATCGCGCGCGCCGTAGAAGCCGATCAGATTGCGTACCCACCCGAGCATCGAGATATCGGCGATCGTGTATTCCGCTCCCATGATCCAGTCGCGGCCCGCAAGACGGGCGTCCAACACGCCGAGCAAACGCTTCGATTCCGAGACATAGCGGTTCAAGGGTCTCTTGTCCTCGTATTCGCGGCCGGCAAACTTGTGGAAGAACCCGACTTGACCGAACATCGGTCCGATGAACGACATCTGGAAAAACACCCACTGGATGGTTTCATAGCGCCGCGCGGGATCGGTGGGCATAAGCTTTCCCGACTTTTCCGCAAGATACATCAGGATTGCGCCCGACTCGAACAGCCCCATCGGCTCGCCACCCGGTCCGGCGGGATCGACAATCGCGGGAATCTTGCCGTTGGGATTGAGCGAAAGGAACTCCTCGGTCCAGCTCTCGTTCTTGCCGATATCGACGTAGTGGGCCTCGTAAGGCAGTCCGATCTCCTCCAGCATGATCGAGACTTTCACGCCGTTTGGGGTGGGCGCGGAGTAGAGCTGAAGCCGGTCGCGATATTTTGCCGGCCAGCGCCGGGTGATGGGAAACGAACTCATATCTGCCAAAGTTGTGCTCCTGGACTTCGTGGCGTGATGCAGGGGGTCGGCCGCGCCCGCGCGCGACTGCGACCGCTTGGAATGATCAGGGACTTTCGCCGGGCGGCGCAACGGCATCCTCCATCGGCCTCAATGCGGTAGCGCCTCACCCAGCTTGTCTCCTTTCCGGCCCAATACCGTGACGTGGAGGCGGCGGCGGGTCGTCATGCCCTGTCGCCGGTAGAGGGAAATCGCGGACAGGTTATCCGAAAACACATGCAGGAAAGGGATTTCGCCCCGCGCCGCGATCTGGCGTCCGACATGCGAAAGCAGCGCCTGGGCCAGCCCCATGCCGCGATGGTCCGGGTGCACGCAGACCGCGGTCATCTCGGTGTAGCCCCCCGGCCTCATGCGCTCACCCGTCATCGCGACAAGCCGGCCGCCGATGCGAATGCCGAAGAAGCGGCCGAGCGTGTGCGTGCGCGGGCCAAAGGGCCCTGGCCGCGTCAGTTCCGCCAATGCACGCATCTCACTCGCATCCGGTTCGCCGAGAGGAACGATTTCCGGTGTCTGGCCTTCGTACCTTGCGGGGGTGCCGATCATCTGCTCCCCGGTCGCGGCCATGACCGTATCGAACTGGACAGGGGCCGCCACCGGTTCCGGCGTGAAGAGAACCGCGGGTTCTCCCGGCCCCAGCAGCGCAAACAGCGCGTCGAAGCTCTCCGCGGAAAAATCCTCCAGGTCGGCAAAAGGTGCGATTTCGGGCGGATAGCGGCGGGCGGCGCCATTCTTCTCGGCGAGTTGCGCCTGACTTGTGGTGAGCGCAGACCAAATCGGACGATCGAGGATGTGTCTCCGGAGCATACGGCCTATATAGGGGTTCGGACCGTGCGAAGCCCTTCCTCTGCAGGCATACCGCCCATGCGGCGGGCCGGCGCAAGAAGCGGGTGGAGTTGCTGTTCCCTCCGCGCAACATTGCCGCCACGGAGGCCCCGGGAGCCACGACACATGACTACGACGGCACAGCACTACGGCATTTTCGAAACCTCACAGGGCATGTGTGCAATTGCCTGGAGCAGCCGGGGTGTTACGCGACTGCGGCTGCCCGAGGCGGGAGCGGACGCGGCCGAGCGAGGACTGCTCAAGCGGATTCCGCAAGCAACGCCTGCGCCGCCCCCGCCGGAAATCGTCCGGGCCATCGTGGCGATCAAGCGCTACTTCTCCGGCGAGCGAGCCGATTTCTCCGATATTCCGGTCGATCTGGGTGTGCAGGACGAATTCTTCTCGAAGGTCTATGCGGCTGCGAGGCGGCTTCCCTGGGGCGAGACGACCACCTATGGCGAGCTCGCGAAATCCGTCGGCCGCAGCGATTGGGAAGCTGCGCGCGACGTGGGACAGGCGATGGCCAGGAATCCGGTTCCGCTCATTGTGCCGTGTCATCGCGTGCTGGCGGCGGGAAACAAGGTCGGCGGCTTCTCCGCCCCTGGCGGCGCCGCCACGAAAATCCGGATGCTCGCACTCGAGGGTGTCGTCCTCGGCGCGAGCGCGGGTGCGCAGCCCTCGCTCGCGCTGTGATCAGGCGACGCGGCGGGCGAGGAAAGTGCCCACGAGCATCAGCGCAATGCCCAACAAGCGCGGCCAGGTGAGTGTGGATTTCAATGCGCCGAACAGGCCGAACTGATCGATCAGGGCCGCGGCAACGATCTGCCCCACAAGCACGAAAAAGATCGCGTTCGCGACTCCGATGCGCGGCGCGGACCAGGTCACCGAAAGCACGTAGAACGCGACCAGGACGCCGCCCATGTAGTAGAAGGCCGGCGCCACGAACCAGCCCTTCTGCGGCGGACCCAGCCAGAGCATGGCAATGCCGCATATTCCGGCGCCGAGCACGAACAGCAGGAATCCGGCCGCCCATGGACTGCCGAGCTGCGTGCCGAGACGGGCATTCAGTGCCGCCATGACCGGAATGCCCACACCGGTGGCAAACATCAGCGACGACAGAAGGAGACTTTCGGTGGGATTCGTCATGGGGCTTTTCCGGTCTGTGGGCTCGCCAGACTAGAGCGCGCCGGCAGCGGTGACTACGGCGCCTGGGACCGTCCGGACCTGCTCCTCCCCGACCTCTTGCCGCGCGCCACTTCCGTTGCAAGCGCCTCGAATTTCGGAATCCAGAAGGTGCGAAACCGATCCAGCCATTCGTCGATCTCCCGCATCGGCCCGGGCGCGACCGAATAGATGCGCCGGGTGCCGTCGGCACGCGCGCTCGCAAACCCGCTGTCGCGAAGGACCTTGAGATGCTGCGAGACCGCCGGCTGCGAAATGCCGAATTCCGCCTGTATGATGGCCGTCAATTCGCCCGACGATCGTTCCCCTTCGGCCAGCAATTCCAGAAGCCGGCGCCGCACGGGATCGCCAAGGACATCGAAGGCGTGCATCAGCCGCCAGTGTAGAACGCGATCGTGCGTGCCGCCATCGCGCGGGCCGTTTCCGCATTCTCCCCGCCCTGGATATGTGCGTCGGCCCAGGCATGTCCGCTTTTGCGCATGAAATCCTTGCCCTCGTCCGACGCCATCCAGGCATGTGCCGCAGCGTGATCGACAGCCGCCCCCTTCATTCCCAGGTACTCCGCCAGTCCTTCCATGGTGAGATCCCAACCGACGCCCACCGCGCCAGGTCCGAATTTCGTCCAGTGCTCGTCGGTGTCCGAGGCGAGCACGCTATGCTCGAGCGTCAGCAGCGTGCCCGCGCCTTCGGGCGCCAGGAGCACCGTGACCCAGCTCGTGCCGCCTCCGAACTCCCAGGTGATGTCGAATGCCCGGGGCGGATCGCACTGCAAGATCGTTCCGCCCGCATTGCCCGTCAGCTGGTAGCGCCCGCCGGGCTTCAGATCGCCCTCGATGGGCAGGAACCAGCGCGGGATGCGCTCGCGGCTCGTCAGCGCATTCCACAGATCGTCGATGCCCGTATCGTAGACCCTGCTGGCGACGACAACGCGCACGGACCTGCCTTCGCGCTGGCGGCTTTCGACGCGGCGGAACTGGGCGCCCAAGGGATTGGAAAACATGTTCGGCCTCCGGAGGAAATATATAGGGACTTAATTATATAAGGATGCACTAATAGACAAGGGCACGCCTGTACTGCACGTCGGCTGCCTTGACATACATACCAACTGGTCGGTATATAGACGCCGGGAGGACGACACTTGGCCAGGGAAAGCACGGCACGGCGGAAATTGCTGGACGCGGCGCTCGCGCTGATCCGCGCCAAGGGATTTGCGGCCACATCCGTCGACGAGCTGTGCGCGAGGGCGGGGGTCACCAAGGGTGCGTTCTTCCACCACTTCGCGAGCAAGGCGGATCTCGCCGTCGCCGCCGCGAACCACTGGTCGGAATCGACCGGGGAACTGTTCGCGCAGGCCCCCTATCACCGGCATGCGGATCCGCTCGACCGCGTGCTCGCCTATCTCGATTTCCGCAAGGAGCTGCTCCAGGGCGAAGTCCCGGAGTTCACCTGCCTGGTCGGCACGATGGTGCAGGAAACCTTCGACACCGATCCGCGCATACGTGCCGCCTGCGACGCCTCGATCAGCGGACATGCCCGGACCCTCGAATCCGATATCGCGGAGGCGGCGAAGCTCCACGGTGTCGCGGCGGACTTCACGCCCGAAAGTCTCGCCCTTCACACGCAAGCCGTGCTGCAGGGCGCATTCATCCTGGCCAAGGCGAAAGGCGGAGCGGAGATCGCCGCGGCCAGCATCGACCATCTCCGCCGCTACGTCGAACTTTTGTTCAACCGCAAGACAATCAAGGGAAAGACAGCACAATGAGCAGCAACACCTATCTCGCCGTTTTCGTCGGCAGCAAGGACAACCCGCGCATGGCGGCGTGGATGGCGATGCCCGAAGCGGAGCGCAATGCAAGGCAGCGGGAAGGCATCGCCGCGTGGAAGGCCTGGGTGGCGAAGCACCAGCCCTCCATCGTTGAGGGCGGCGGCCCCCTCGGCAAGACCAGGCGCGTCGGGCCGGAAGGCACGGCGGACACGAGCAACGACCTGGCGGGCTTCACAATCGTGCGCGCCGAATCCCACGAGGCCGCGGCACGGCTGTTCGAGGGCCATCCGCATTTCACGATCTTCCCCGGCGCGGGCGTCGAGATCATGCCCGTTCTTCCCATCCCCGGCGCCTGACCCGCGCGGCCGCAGCCACCACAGGAAAAAGGAGAATCCCCATGCCCGGCACAGTCCGCCTTCATCGCGTGCTCGCGACGACGCCCGCCAAGATCTATCGCGCCTTTCTCGAGCCGGATGCGATGGCCAAATGGCTTCCGCCCGACGGCTTCGCGGCGACATCCCATCAGCAGGACGCGAAGGTCGGCGGCCGCTTCCGCATGTCGTTCCGCAATTTCACGACCGGCAGCAGCCATTCCTTCGGCGGCGAATATCTCGAGATGGTGCCGGACGAAAGGCTCGTCTACACCGACGTCTTCGACGACCCCAACCTTCCCGGCCAGATGCGGGTCACGGTGACGCTGAAGCGGGTTTCCGTCGGCACCGAACTGTCGATCGTGCAGGAGGGCATACCCGACGCGATACCGGTGGAGGCCTGCTATCTCGGCTGGCAGCAGTCGCTGCAAAACCTTTCGCGGCTCGTCGAGCCCGAGATCCCCGGCTGATCGCGACGGCCGCCCGCGCCGCGCGGCCGGGCGGCCGCCCCACCGTCCGCCGCTAGGGCCGGAAGAACGCCGCCGCACCGAGAACGAGTTCCGCGAGAATGAGGAACACGATGAGCAGCTCGAGCCGCGCCGAGCGCGCCGTGTCCATCGTGTCGGTGAAGGTCTGCGCCGCGCTGGCCACGACGCCGACCTTTCCGTTGAGCAGCGTTCCGCGCTCGACGATCTCGTATTCGTCCTCCAGCCGCGCGTACAGGCGGCCGAGCTCGGGATGCTCCCACAGCACGTCCGGCTTCTCGGCGAAGGCGATGCGGCCGGAGACGCGGTGCTGCGCGAGCAGCGCCGAGCCGATGAGCCGCAGCAGCGCCTTTCGCGCCTTCGGCAGCCTGCCGCTGGTCGCAAGGCGCCGCGCCTCCGGCTCGATCGTGTCGAAGACGGACGCGATCTCGCGCTCGTAGCGCGCAAGGGCCACGCTCTTGGCCAGGATGTCGGCGATCACCAGCACATTCGCAAGGTTCAGCTCGCGGATGCGGAAGACGCCGTTCCCGGTCGCGCCTTCCTCCTCGCCGGCGCGGATCTCGAGGCCGAGACGCTCCTCCTCGACGGGCTGGGGCGCGTCTCCCGCGAACTGCGCGAGCGCGTCCGTTTCCTCCTCCGGCGTCAGCCCGGCCAGCACGACCGCGCCGTAGCGGTAGACCACGACATAGCCGCCGCCCCTGCGGAACGCGAACGGCGCCGTCGAAACGATGTCGCGGTACCGGGAGCGATCGACGACGAGCCTGTCGCTGACGAGAACGGCATGGGCGGAAAGGCCTGCGGATTCCATCTGGCGCCTCTCATCCGGCCTTTCGTCCGCTCACGATGCGATAGAGGGGATTGGGCTCCGGCTCGGCGATCTTCACCAGCGTGTTGCGGTCGCGATGCTGGAACGGCGCGTCCTGCCCGCGCACCGTCAGCATGGTGTCGGAGACATAGCTCCAGCTTCCGTCCGGATGGAAGGTGATCTCCAGGCGATAGGAATCCGTCCGGAAGGCGTATTCGAGAAAATCGGTCGAACAGATTCCGTAGCTTGTCCGTCCGCGCGCCGCGCTCACCACCAGCGTGTCGTCGCCGGGCGCGGCATGGCCGGACGCCAGCGCGATCTGCCCGCGCGGAATGGTCAGGGACTGCAGTACGAGGCCCGTCTCCTTCTCCCACAGCCAGTAGCCCACCTGGTCGTGGAAGGTGATGTCTTCTTCCTCCGTATTGATGTGGACGTGATAGCGCAGGCCGTAGAAGAGCTGCGGCCCGTTCGCCTGCGGGTCGATGGGCTGCATGTCGATGCGCTCGATATATTGCCGCCGTTCCGGTCCCGGCGCCTTCGGCGCGATGTCCACGCCCTTCGCGCTCTGCCAGATCCCCGCCAGCCGCCGGAGCGGACCCAGATTGGACAGCGTGTCGGGATCGACGTCCTCCGGCTCGGTGAAGATGTCCTCGGGAAATGGATTCATGATGCCCCGCGCTGCTCCCGCGGTCATTGTAAGCATCGAATCGGCCGCCCGAACAATCGCCGGCGCCGGCGAGCGCGGCCAGAAGCGCGCGCCCCTCGACTATGTGCGCCCGGACCGCGGCGAACAGCGCGCGGCGCTCGCGCGTGTACTTGCCGTGCTTGAGCGCGTTCGCGTTGCCGGGCGGCGCGCCGCGCCTGGCCGGCGCCCCCGCAGGGCCGTCCGCCGGCCGTTTCCTATGCGTCCGGCATCTCTTCCCTGTGCCGTGCCTCGGCATCGCCGATCTTCTCCTCCATGTCCCTGATGAGCTGGCGCAGCGAATCCTCCGCATCCGCGTCGGCCATGCGCGCGCAGACCGCCTCGTCGACATAGGCCTCGATCCGCTTCCAGAATTCGAGAGCGCCCCGCTCCCCCACCCCGCCGCTCTGCAAACGTGAATTCAATTCGGCCAAATCCGGCGCAGGCGGTTGAATCCGCTCGATGATCGAGCGGTGACGGCGCTCGATTTCCGCGAAGTTTGCGAGCGCTTCGGCGACCCGCGCATTGGCGTGCGCCAGCCGCGCGGCCGCGTTGAGCGGCCCCAGCTTGTCGGCCTTCGCCTTTTGCGACAGCAGCTCGCAGCGCAGGGCAAGATCGGCGCCGACCTGGAGATGCTGCATCAGCTGCCGGGCGGCGTAGCGGCGGATCTCGTCGTTGCCGGCAAGAGCGGTCCCGCCTTCGGACGGATCGCCCGGGGCGGCAGCAACCGGCGGCGCCGGCTTGTTTTCGCTGGCCTCTTCCCCGCCAGCCTTGGGATTGTTTTCCATCATGGGCTGCGAGATATGACCTGAAACCTTGTTGTCAAGGGGTATTAAGGCTTTTTTTCCTGACATATTGTCAGCGCAGTCGCGCTCCCGCCGAAAGGCCTATTCCCATTCCGCCGCGCCCTTCGGGAATCCCTCCCGCTGCACGCGCACGACGCAGAAGCGCTGGCCGGAGGGCGCGCGCATCACCACCCAGCGTTCCATGCGCGTATCCACCGTGGCGCCCAGCCTTTCGAGGCGCGCGACCTCGGCGGGGATGTCGTCCGTCTCGATGTCGAGATGCACGCGGCTTTCGTGGTCCACGCGCTGGATCTGCACGGCGATCTCGCCCGGCGGCGTTTCCAGCATGACGTAGTTGCCGCGCGTGCCGGGATGGCCGGGATCGATCCGTCGGCCGAGCGCCGAGGCCCAGAAGCGCGCGGCGGACCCGATGTCGTCCGTGTTGCAGTCGATGAGAATGCCGTTGAGGCGCGAGCGGTGCATTTGCGGTCTCCTTCCGTCGGTTCCGATCCTATGCCGCTCATAGAACGTCCCGCCCGCGAATCCGGGCGGGCGGCATTGCGCCTGTGGAATGGTTCCCGCGCCTGCGTCCGTCCGCGGCGCTTGCCGCCGGCGCGCGCAGAGTCTATGGCGTCGCCTGGTCCGACAGCCACGGCTTGCACGAGGGAGGGTTTCCGGTGCCGAAGATCTATCGCGACATCGCCGTCAGCGGCATGATGGGAACCGTCGAGGACGCGATGCGGCGCGTGCTGGACTGCTGGACGGAGCTGCCGCCGCCGATGCAGGAGGCCGTGGACCAGTTCCGCGTCCGGCTCGAGGACGCCATCGATTCCGTCTATGTCGTGAAGCGGGCGCTCGACACACAGATCCACGAGGCGGAAGACGCGGAAGACGACACGGACGACGCGACGTAGGACGCGCCGCCGTCCCCGTCACGGTGCGGGGAAGTCCGCGTAGAATCCCTTGGTCGCCGGACAGGCGTCGAGCGCGCGCCGGTAGGCATCGCGCGCGGTGGTGCGGGCCATGTAGGCCCTTTCCGCCTCGTCGAGAACGATCCCGCCGCGCCGGATGGCGAGGTTGAGCGCGTAGGTCACCGAGATGTCCGCCGCGGTGAACGCGCCGCCCGCCATGTAGGGCGCGCGCGCAAGCTGACGCTTCACCAGCTTCATGCGCTTGTGGAACTGGTCCAGCGCCCAGCGGGCGCCCCAGTTGTTCCGCTCGCCTTCCGGGGCGACAAAGCCGCTGACCACGACCACCTGGATGTTCGCCCCGAGCCCCGCCTCGCCCAGGTGCAGGAATTGCTGATAGGCGGGATAGGCCGGATCGTCCGGCGCGGGCGCGAGCCCGGCACGGGACGGGCCGCCGTGGCGCGCGAGCAGGTACTCCATGATCGCGATGGATTCGACCATCACGGCATCGCCGTCCTCGAGCACGGGAATGAATCCGCCGGGATTGATGCGGAGAAACTCCGGATCCTTGTCGGCGCCGGCGAGCAGATCGACGGGGCGCAGCCTGTACGGCAGGCCCATTTCCTCGAGCAGCCAGACGACGCGGAAGCCGCGGCCTTCGCCCCAGACGGTCATCATGTCCTTCTCCTCGTTCCGGCGGATGCCGCGCGGGGAAGGCTAGCACCGGCGGGGGCCGCTTGACGCCGCCAATCTGCCGGGCCTATACTGAACCACATGGTTCAGTATTCCGCCGTCCGCCTCGATTCCTCCTTTGCCGCGCTCTCCGACGCGACGCGGCGCGGCGTTCTGGAGCAGCTCGGCCGCGCGGACTGCTCGATCAGCGATCTGGCCGGGAAGTTCCGCATGACGCTGACCGGCATGAAGAAGCATGTCGGCGTGCTGGAGGAGGCCGGCCTCGTCGCCACCGAGAAAATCGGCCGCGTGCGCACCTGCAGGCTCGGCCCGCGCGTGCTGGCGGAGGAAGCGGCATGGATTGCGGCGTATCGCGAACTCTGGGCGGCGCGCTTCGCGGCGCTGGACGAAGTCGTCGAGGAACTGAAACGGAAGGAAAAGGGCGATGGACGCAAAAGGAAAAAATGAGCGGACGACATCGGAACGCGCATCCGGCCGCGAGATGGCCGTCACGCGCAGCTTCGACGCGCCGGCGCGGCTCGTGTTCCGCGCCTGGACCACGCCCGATCTGCTCAAGCGCTGGTGGGTGCCGAAATCGATCGGCATGACCTTCGTTTCCTGCGAGATGGATGCGCGCACCGGCGGCACCTACCGCTTCGTGTTCTCGCATCCGGATTTCGGGCAGCCGATGGCGTTCTTCGGCCGCTATCTCGAAGTCGTGCCGGACGCGCGCCTGGTCTGGACCAACGAGGAAGCGGGAGAGAACGGCCCCGTCACCACCGTGACCTTCGAGGAGAAGGGCGGCGCCACGCTGGTCACGATCCGCGAGCTCTATCCCTCGAAGGAAGCGCTCGACGAGGCCATCGCCTCGGGCAGCGTGGCCGGATACGACGAGCAGTTCGCGCAGCTGGACGCGCTTCTGCCCGGCCTGTAGGCGCCGGTCACGTCAGGGCGAGATAGATCGTCTTGGCGGCCGCCCGCCACGGAGCGGTATCGTAGAAGACCGCTTCGAGCACATGCTCGCCGACGAGCGCGGTGCCGAATATCCAGTAGGCGGGATGCACGCGCCCCAGAACGAGCCTGTCGCGGATCATCGCCGCGGCCACCAGCGAGTCGGCCAGCACGACGGCCAGCAGGATGTCCGGATTGGGAATCCACGGCAGGAAGTGCCGGAAGCGGAACCAGGCCGGCCACAGGATCGCGATGGTGGCGAGAAGGATCATGCGCTTGTGCCAGTCCGGCCGCTTCCGCATCGCGATGGCGATTCCGACATAGGCCAGGAGAAAGGCCATGCTCGTCACCACGCCGACGAGCTGGGAATAGCTCGCCTCGCCGATGACGGCCAGATCGCGCCCGACGGCGTGAAGCCCGACGCCCATGCCGCTTGCCGCCATGGCGAGCGCCAGCGGCACCGCGGCCCAGCCGATCCTGCGGTGCAGCCGCGTCCGGCCCGTCCGCACCAGAAACGCCTGCGCGACCAGAAGCGCGATCCACGAGAAGAACAGCAGGCCATGCACATGCGCGATTGCCGGCACGGCGAGTCGGCCCGTCGCCAGCGGTATGAAATAGGTCGTGCTGAAGCCTGCGGCCGCAGCGGCGGCACCGGTCCACGCCATGCCGAGATAGAAGTGCGCGGCGCGATCCCGCGCCCAGACTGCGGCAGCCATGCGCGGACCCTAGCGCAACCGCCGATCTCCGCAAGCGCGGCGGTCAGCCCGTCGCGGCCGCGCCGTAGCGGATCGCATCCGCGAGCACGCCGGCGTCGATGTCCTCGAGCGATTTGAACCGGATGCAATAGCCGGTGACGGCCGCCTTGCCGATCGTCTTGCCGTAGGTCTTCGCCAGGTACTTCCTGTCCTTGAGCCCGAGGATATAGACGGAGATGCCCGCTTTGTTGGCGCTGAATCCGACCTGATAGAATTCGCGCGACGTGCCGTTCGCATATTCCAGCGTCTGATGGCCGTAGCCGATATTGGGATTGGTCACCTGCTTGCCGCGCTCGTCCCTGCCGTCCATGAACCACAGCCTGCAGCGCGGCATCGCCTTGCGGATGAGCCGGTCGAGCGCGCGCATGTCGGAGCGCTTCGGCTCGGGCTGGGAGGCGATGTGGGATTCGATC
>DASZQP010000006.1:0-13671 GCA_035549575.1 Rhizomicrobium sp. | reverse complement strand
TGAACGTACCTATCCGGCTTTGCGCGTCTGAAATCTCGCCAGCCTTCTGCAAGAGCTTCAAACGCTGCTCTTGGTCGCCATGCATTGCGTATGCTGCCTTGAGCACTTCGTCGTGCTCGGCCTGGAGGCGCGCGTACTCCTCCTGCGCGGCCTTGTCGAGAATCGCCGGGGGAACGGAAAGTGGAATACGATGCGCAGAGGGATCCCGCCGCTTCTTTAATTCCCGGCTCCAGTCCGCGAACGTTCCGAGGAAATCTGCAAAATCCGTAAGGCCGTTATCATTCAGAAAGTCCCGCCCGAACAAATTCACCGACATCGGGGCGAGCTTCTCAGCATCCCCACTTCCGAACTCGGCAGCAAGGCACCAAGCCAGGTTGTCCAGCACACCGCGTATGTTGATGTAGATGCCGTTCAAGTCGCGCGACACCTCTTCTACGCTTTCATGCTGGAGGGGATCGGTATGTTCGGGGTGCACCAATTCAAGCAGTGTTCTTAGTCCAAGCCATATCTGCTTGGTGCGACGGCCAATGCCAAAGCGAAGATTCGCGACACCTGTCTTGGTTCGGAGCTTAGGAAAAAGCAAACAGGCATCGGTCTGGAGATCGAGAGCCGCTTGAACGACACAGAGCGCGTGCAAGTACTCGGCGTTACGATGCCAATAAGCGTCGTCCTCGGCGATACCGGTTAAATGGCCAAGCTTTTGGTACACCTCAAGGTGATAGTCGAAGCACAGCTCGTTGTCGGGAATGGCCATAGTGCCAGTTCAAACGTATTTATTGGATTTGAAAAGAAAAAGTTTCGAGGGGCTGCGCCCCCTTCGCCGTCAAGACCAAGACGAGCGCATCCAAGTGCCCGTGTGGTCGCTTCGCTCCGGCCCGCGCCAGTTCACTTGGCTCCGGTCTGTGACGGCTTCTCCCCGCTCATTGCCGCAGGGCTAGTTCGGTTTGCATTGCGCAAACCATGAAGGAGCTAGTTGTGAAAACAGAAAATACCATCACCACCGAAATGCTGGAGTGGCAGGGCATCACCCTCTCTGTTTCGTCTGAGCGGGACTACGCCACCATGACCGGCATGACCCACCTTTCCATCCATGTTCTAGAGCCAAGCACATCAAAGCTTCCCATCACCGAGACCGGCTATCGCTCGCACTTCCTGAGCGAGGCGGAGGTCGCCGAGTTCGGCGGGCCGCTCGGCTACGTTCGCGCGTGGCTTGATGCAGAAGCAGCAACGCCGGAATGGCAAGCGCAGCAACAGGCAGTGCGTCAGATGACGCTGTTCTAACGGCACGAAAACAGCGGTTGCCGGTTTCGGTAGACGCTTTCGATTTGTTCTGCCAAACCATTTGAAGGAAACAATATGGAAAAGATTACACACGAAGACCACGACGACACCGCCTGGGTTTGCCTTTGCGGGAACACGCCGGACAGCGATGGCTTCGCCACCTGCAACGCAGACGGCGTTGAGATTGAACCCACGGTAGGAAGCGGCTGGGATGACCTCTACGTCTGCAATCGGTGCGGGCGCATTGTCGATCAGAAAGACCTATCGGTCGTTGGACACAAGCGCGCGCAAGACGCCGACGCTAGCCGCTAGGCATCACCTTAAGCGCTCTAGCGCTCAAAATGGCCGATTTTGGGGGATTTCCTAAGGTTTCTATAGGGAAGTTTCTAATTGCCTTGTGTTTTCAATGCCCTAGAGGTCTCAGGAAACATCGAAAAAATGACCAAAAACTTACACATCCAGTTACACATACACGTAAGATGCGACAAAATATTTAATTTAACCAATATGTTATCGCATATCAAATAGGACTTAAAATCCGTAGAGCCGAAAGGCTTGTGGGGGTTCGAGTCCCTCCGCCCGCACCATCCCGGCCTTGCGCGCTTGGCATCGGAACCAGGGTCGGGCAAAACCGTTCCATGAAGGCCAGCCAACGGAACCAGCGACGATGCCAAGCGCCGCCGAAATCGCCGCAAGGGGCGTAACACGGCTCTATTCGCGCCACGAGCACCTGGCCGACGCGGCGATCCACGTTCTGGGCATCCTCTTCGCCGTCAACGCCAGCCTCTGGCTTCTCTTCCATGTGACCGGCCTGCCGGTCGTGATTTCGGTCACGGTCTATTGCGCGGGCCTTCTGGCGATGATCGGATTCTCCGCGGCCTACAATCTCATGCCGCAGCACAGACGGTCGAAGCTCGTGTTGCGGCGGCTGGATCACGCGGCGATCTTCATCATGATCGCGGCGACCTATACGCCCTTCGCCGTCAATCGCCTGGACGGCGAAGGGCCCCTCATTCTTGCGATCATATGGTGCGCGGCGACGTTCGGCGTCGCGATAAAGGTCCTGTTTCCGCTGCGTTTCGAGCGCGTGAGCATCGCGCTCTATATCGCCATGGGCTGGCTGATCGTGACCGTGATCGAACCTCTGGCGCAAAACGTCGCCAGGCTGGATTTCTGGCTCCTGATGGCCGGCGGCATCGTCTACACCCTCGGCGTCGTGTTCTATGTGTGGGAGCGCATGCCCTATCACAAGGCGATCTGGCACGGCGCGGTGCTGGCCGCGGCGGTGCTGCAATTCTCGGCCATCGCGCTCGAATTCGGCTAGGCGGCGCGGATCGAATAGCGCACGGGCAGCGTCTTCAGCCCGGTCACGAAGGTCGACTGGATCCGCCTGGGCTCCCCGGCCAGTTCGATCGTCTCGAGACGGCCGAGCAGTTCCTTGAAGAAGGCCCTGGCCTCCATCTTCGCCAGATGCTGGCCGAGACAGACATGGGCGCCGTAGCCGAAGGCGACATGGCGGTTGGGCTCGCGGTCGACCTTGAATTCGAACGGATCGGGAAACGCTTCTTCATCGCGATTGCCCGAAATGTAGAGCAGCTGCAACGCGTCCCCGGCCCTGATCTTGCGCCCGCGCAGCTCATGGTCCGCGGTCGCGGTGCGCATGAAGTGCTGCACCGGCGTCACCCAGCGGATCATCTCGTCGATCGCGGATGACAGAAGCTCGGGGTTGGCCTTCAGCTTCGCAAGCTCGTCGGGATTCTCGATCAGCGCGCGCAATCCGCCGGCGATGGTCGAGCTCGTCGTATCGTGCCCGGCGGTTGCGACGATGATGTAGTACGAGGCGGTTTCCAGATCGCCGAGCGGGCAGCCGTTCACCTTGCCGTTGGCGATGACGCTGGCCAGGTCCTCGCCCGGACAGGCGCGGCGCTCCGCCGTCATCTTGTTGAAGTAGACGAAGAAATCCAGGATCGTGTTGGTCTGCACCGCGCCCGTGCCCGGATCGTCCTTGCGCTTCATGTCGGGATCGGCGCCCCCGAACAGCTCCTGGGTGAGCTTGAGCATCAGCGGTTCGTCGCTTTCGGGCACGCCGAGGATCGACATGATCACGTGCAGCGGATAGTAGACCGCGATATCGCGGGCGAAATCGCATTGCGGCCCCTTCGCCATCATCAGGTCGACGTATCGCCTCGCCAGCTCGTCGACGCGTGCCTCGAGCTTCCTCAGATTGGCCGGCATGAACCATGCCTGGGAGAGCCCGCGATAGGCGCGGTGATCGGGATTGTCCATGTCGATCAGCGTGCGGAACGGTGACACGCGCCCCGTCTTCGGATCGGGTCCGCCCCACATCGCCGCCAGATCGCGCTCGGTCTGGATGTTCATCAGCGTCGAGCGCGGCTCGTTCAGGAACGTGTCGTTGAGCCTTTCGATCTCCAGGATGTCGGCGTATTTCGCGATCGCCCAATAGGGCCTGAAACCCGCAGGTTCGGTCCAGTGAACCGGATCGTCGCGGCGCAATCCCGCCAGGAGTCCGTGAATGCGCGCCTCGTCGGCATAGGTCGCCGGATCGGCGATGGCATTGTCGAGCTCGGACATTTCTGGCTCCATTCCAGGCATTGATCCTATGCCCGAATTTCCGCAGGGTCAGTCAAACAGTCCAGGGGAGTCGGCGATGGACCGCAGGCAGATCATCCTTGCATCGGGCGCGCTCGCACTGACCGCGGCCGCGCCCCTTCCGGTTCCCGACACGGACAGGGGCGTGTCCGCCCGGGCGCGGTCCCTCTATCGGAAATCCATTGTCTTCGACGCCAATTGCAGCCCGCCGGCACAGGAAAAATTCCCCTTCCCGCGGGCGATGCTGGATGTCGCGCGCGACAGCGGCGTCACTGCCGTCAAGACGTCGCTTGCCGGAACCGATTCCGGTTTCGAGAGCACGCTCGCCGAAATCGCGTTCGCCCAGCGCGTGATCGAGCAGTACCCCGAAACCTACCTGCAGATCCGCCGCGCATCGGACTTCGCGCGAGCCAAGCGGGAGGGAAAGTTCGGCGTGCTGTTCTCGTTCGAGTCGGTGGAGATGTTCGAGGGCAAGGTCGAGCGCATCGCGCTGTTCCGGAATCTCGGCGTGCGGGTGATGCAGCTTTCCTACAACAAGGCATCGCCCTGGGCGTCCGGCGTGCTCGCCGATCCGCCATCCGGGCTCACGGATCCCGGCCGCAAGTCGGTGCAGGCGATGAACGAGGAGGGCGTGGCCATCGACATCTCCCACGCCAACGAGGCGACGTCGAAGGATGTCCTCGCGCTGTCCGCTCGACCCGTCCTCGTCACGCACGCCGGCTGCAAGGCCGTTCATCCCCATCCGCGCAACAAGTCCGACGAGATTCTGAAGGCGGTAGCGGACAAGGGCGGCGTGGTCGGCATCTACGATCTTCCCTATCTCACCCCCAGCCCGAAGCAGCCGGCGCTCGACGACTACATGGCGCACATGACCCACGCGCTCGCCGTCTGCGGCGAGGATCATGTCGGCGTTGGCAGCGACAGCGCGTTGAACGCCTGGGACATGCCGGAGGAGGAATTCCGCAAGATGGAGGAATACCGGCAGAAGACCGGCGTCGCGGCACCGGAGGAGGACCGGCCGATGTATGTGATCGGTCTCAACACGCCGCGCCGCATCGAGGTGATCGCCGATGCGCTCCTCAAGCGCGGCTATCCCGCCCGCGTGGCGGAAAAGGTGATCGGCGCCAATTTCGTGGGTGCCCTCGGGCGCATCTGGGGCTAGTCGAATATCCCGCTAGTCCTTGCTTTTCCTGTGGGCTTCCCCATCTCAGGTTTTCGAGGGGACCGGGTTCAAGAGGCAAGTTATGGATATTGCTGGATTTTTGCCGAAACGGGCGGTCTCGGCAGCGGTGGTGGCGCTGTGCGCCGGGGGGCTTTCGGGATGTTTCGATCTCGAGCAGAAGGTGGCGATCAAGAGCGACGGCAGCGGCAGCTACGCCGTTGTCCTCAAGGCGGACGGCATCGTCGGCGAAGGGCTGGACAAGAAACACGCCGACATCGACATCGGCGGCGACAACGACCTGGTGACGCGCGTCGTGCGCAAGGATGGCACCACGATCCAGACTTCGCAGATCGCGTTCCGGACCCTCTCCGATCTCCGGCTCGGGGACGAGACGCTGAGCCTGCACCCGAAGGGGAAGGCCCTCCTCGGCCTCGGGCCGTCCGAGGTCAATTTCCACCGCAGCTTCAATATCGATCACGGCAGGCGCTATCGGGACGACGACGACGACGACGAGCATTGGGGCCGGTCCATTCTCCACTCCATGTTCGGCGATCACACCTACACATTCTCCGTGTGGCTGCCCGGCACGATCGAGCACATCGCGCCGGTCCAGGTCGCCAACCGCGTCGTTCATCCGACCGTATGGAGCGACAAATACGGCCATACGATCATCTGGACGATGCCGCTGAGCGACATGTTCCTCGCCGACCGCATCGATTTCGACGTCGATTTCTCCGCCAGGGGCGATTTCCGGGACGAGCGGTCCTCGCCGGGCGCGCATCGTCACCGCTTCCGTCACCGCCACCGGCACGACGACGATGACGACGACGATGCGAGCTGATCAGGGGAGGGCGAACGCCACGACGCGGTCGCCGCGCCTGGTGCCGAGCTTGGAGTGGCCGCCCGCGGCGATGACGACATACTGCCGGCCCTTCCATACATAGGTCATGGGCGTGGCCTGGCCGCCGGCCGGCAGGCGGCCCTTCCACAGTTCCCTCCCGCTTTTCGCATCGAAGGCGCGCAGGTAGTCGTCCATGGCCGCGCCGATGAAGACGAGGCCGCCCGCCGTCACGATCGGCCCGCCGAGATTGGGCGTCCCCGTCTTTCCGAGCAGATATTGCGAGAATGGCATCAGATCCTCGGTCGTGCCCAGCGGCACCGACCACAGAATCTTCCCCATGCGCATGTCGATGGCGTGCAGCTGGCCCCAGGGCGGCGGATTGCAGGGCATGCCGATGGGCGAGAGCAGCGTCTCGCGCATCATGCCGAAGGGGGCGCCTTCGTTCGGGGACACCTCCTTGTCGAAGAATTTCTCGCGCGCCGCTCCGAATTCCTTCCGCCGGATGAGCGTGACGCGGTGCATGGCGCTCGATGTGTTCACATAGACGATGTCGTGCGCCTGATCGAAGGCGAGGCCGCCCCAGTTCGTTCCGCCGCCGGTGAAGGGATAGAGGATCGTGCCGCGGGTCGAAGGCGGCGTGTAGAGGCCGTCGTGGCGCGCGCCCGCGATCAGTTTCCTGCAGGCATTGCGATCCCAGAAGGTCAGACCGAAGGCGTCGTCCGGCGCGATGCGGTTGGGCGCAAGCGGCGGCGGCGCGACGGGAAAGGGCTGCGTCGGGGAGAGATGCTCGCCCTCGGCCGGATCTTGCGGCACCCTGCGCTCCACCACCGGAACGAGCGCCGTCCCGGTTTCGCGATCGAGCGTGAACAGCAGCCCCTGCTTGGTCGGCTGCAGGACCGCCGGAGCGGTCCGGCCCCTGTAGGTCACGGTTCCGAGCGTGGGTTGCGCCGGAATGTCGTAGTCCCAGACGTCGTGATGGGTCGTCTGGAACGCCCACGCGACCTCGCCGGTCTCGATCTTCAGCGCGACGACGGAGTTTGCATACCGTCCGTCGCCGGCGCGCAGCCCGCCCCAGAAATCCGGGCTCGTGCTCGACACGGGCAGAAAGACGAGCCCGCGCTTCTCGTCCACGCTCATCGGCGCCCAGACATTGGCGGCGCCGCCGCGGAAGGGCGGCTTCCGGCCGGACAGCGGATCGAAGCTCCAGCGCAGCGCGCCGGTGAGCGCGTCGAAGGCATGCACCGTTCCGCGCAGCTCGTCGACCTTCTGATTGTCGTCGATCGACGAGCCGACGATGACGATGCCATGGCTCACGACCGGCGCCGATGTCGTATGGATGCGCCCGAAACGTCCGTCGCGCCGCTCTCCCGGCGGGATCGTCACCGTACCGCCGTTGCCGAAGGTCTTGACCGGCCTGCCGCTCCCGGCGTCGAGCGCGATGAGACGCCGGTCCGCCGTGTTGAGATAGATCCGTCCCCCGGCATAGGCGACGCCGCGGCACACATAGTCGTTGGGATAGTGCATCCGGATGTCGAGCTTCGGATCGAAGCGCCAGAGCTGACGGCCGGTGCCGGGGTCTAGGGCGATGACCTCGTTGAAGGGCGAGCACACGAAGAGCCGGCCGGCCGCCAGGATGGGCGTGTCCTCGAAGCTCGCGCGCTTCATCGCTCCGGCCTTCGATGTCAGGTCGCCGGTGGAGTAGCTCCAGGCCTGCTTCAGGCCCGCGACATTCGACGGGTTGATCTGCCGCGCGGGCGAGAACCTCTGTCCGCCCGCGTCGCCGCCGTAGAAGGGCCACCCGGGTGCCCCGGCGTGCGCGGGGGGAGCGATCAGCAGTGCCGCTACCACAAGACCCAGTGCCAGATCGCCGATCTTCCGCATGCCGCTCTCCCGATCCCGACGCCGGACGGGCTATGCTCCGCCCATGTCCGTGCCTCCGCCCTCCCAATCTGGTTCCTTGCCTCGCCGCGCGAAAGGGGCCGGTGACGGCGCGCGCCGGATTCGTGATGTCTGGCAATGGCTTGGGATGAGCGGCGATGCTCTGGGGACGAGCGGCACGCTGCGGCGCACGTTTCTGTACACCTTCGCCATGGCCGCGGTGATGGTCGCCGCCGTCAACACGCTCAATGTCATAACCATGAGCCACGAGGAGCCCGAGCTCGGGCTGGCGGCACCGGTGGTGTGGGAGGCGACCAGCTGGCTAACCCTCATGGCGTTCTTCTGGATTCCCTGGGTCGCCTTCCGGCTGGCGCCCCCCGGCGTCCGGCCGCGATGGAAGCTGTTCGCGCACGTCCCCGGCGTGCTCCTGTTCTCCCTCGCCCATGTCGGCGGATTCATTCTGCTGCGCGATCTCGTCTATCGGGCCGCGGGCGACCGCTACGAGTTCGGCGCCTTCCTTCCCCATTTTTTCTACGAGCTGCGCAAGGATACGCTCGGCTACGGTCTGTTCATCGCCGGTTTTGCGCTGGTCGCCCACCTGCTGCGCCAGCAGCAGCTCATCGAGGCGCCGGGGCAGACCTTCACCTTCGATATCCGCGACGGCGCGAAGCTGACGCGCGTCTCGCTGTCCGACATCCTGGCCGTCGCCTCGGCGGGGAACTACGTCGAATTCGTCCTGCGCGACGGGCGCAGGCTGATGATGCGCTCCTCCCTCTCGGGCCTGGAGGACGAGCTCAAGCCGCGCGGCTTCCTGCGTACGCATCGGTCATGGCTGGTCAACGCCGCGCGGATGACGGCGCTGAGGCCGGACGGCTCCGGCGACTACACGATCGAACTCGACGGGCTGCGCGTTCCACTCTCGCGGCGCTATCCGGAGGCGCTCGCCCGGCTGAGAGGGGGCTGATGCCCTCTACCTTTTGTCCTCGGCGGAGACCTGTTCGCCCGCCACGTCCATGAGCTCTCGAAGCTTGCTGCGGATGGCCTGGTCGGACACGGCGGTCCCGGCCGCGTCGAAATCGGCGCGCAGCTTGCGGAACACGTCCTCGTCGCCCGGTTCCTCCATGTCGGCGCGGATCACCGACCGGGCGTAGTCTTCGGCGGCCTCGTCCTTGATGCCCATTTCCGCCGCCGCCCACAGGCCCAGGAGCTTGTTGCGCCGCGCGGTCACCCGGAAGCGCATCTCCGCGTCGTGGGCCCATTTGCTCTCATAGCCGCGGCCGCGCTCCTTGAAGGCATCTGACATCTGGCAACCTCTTGGAAATGGACGATAATTTCCGGAAATCCCGGCCGCGCCGCAAAATCGCGGACTCCGGTCAGACATAGGAACAATTGCGGCCAACCGCAACATTGCCCCCCCGTGCCGCGCTCGCTATTTTGCCTTTTTGACGGGCTCCGCCCGTTTTCCATTTTGGGCCGCCGGCCCGAAGGAACTTCTCAATGAAACGCCGCCGCCAGATCTACGAGGGCAAGGCCAAGATCCTCTACGAGGGCCCCGAGCCGGGAACCCTCGTGCAGTACTTCAAGGACGACACCACCGCCTTCGACGCCACCAAGAAGGCCGTTCTCGACGGCAAGGGCGTGCTCAACAACCGCATCAGCGAATACCTGATGACGCAGCTCAACGCGATCGGGGTGCCGACCCATTTCGTCCGCCGCATCAACATGCGCGAGCAGCTCGTCAAGGAGGTCGAGATCATCCCGCTCGAGGTCGTCGTGCGCAATGTCGCGGCCGGATCGCTGGCCAAGCGTCTGGGCATCGACGAGGGCACGACGCTGCCGCGCTCGATCATCGAGTATTACTACAAGAGCGACGCCCTTCACGATCCCTGGGTGAGCGAGGAGCACATCACCGCGTTCGGATGGGCCAGCCCGCAGGACCTGGACGACATCGTCAATCTCACCATACGCATCAACGATTTCCTTTCCGGGCTTTTCCTGGGCGTCGGCATCCGCCTCGTCGATTTCAAGGTCGAGTTCGGAAGGCTCTGGGAAAACGACTACATGCGCATCGTCCTCGCGGACGAGATCAGCCCGGATTCCTGCCGGCTCTGGGACGTTTCGTCGAACGAGAAGATGGACAAGGACCGGTTCCGCCGCGATCTCGGCGGGGTGGTCGAGGCCTACAGCGAAGTCGCACGGCGCCTCGGCATCATGCCCGAATCGGTGCAGGGCGAGGTGAAGGGGCCCCAGCTCGTTCGATGATCCCGTCCCCTAGCGTCCGCCGCCGGCCGGTTCGGAACCTGCGCCGGCCCGCCCCTGTCAGGTTAACGGAGATGTAATGAAAGCGCGCGTGTTTGTGACCTTAAAGAACGGCGTTCTCGATCCGCAGGGGAAGGCCATCGGCCATGCGCTCAACGGTCTGGGTTTCGATCGCGTGGGCGAGGTGCGCCAGGGCAAGGTCATCGACATCGAGCTTGCGGAAACCGACGAGGCGAAGGCCCGCGCGTCGCTTAAGGATATGTGCGAAAAGCTCCTCGCAAATACGGTCATCGAGAAGTACGAATTCGAACTGAAGGGTTGAACCGGAAAGATCCGGCGCTCCGCCGGCAACGAGACAGGATGTGGGTATGCTGAAATTTTCCTTCGCATCGATTGGCATTGCGGCAGCCGCCGCGTGCTGCCTGGGCCTGGCCGCGTTCGCGGCCGCTCCGCCGCCGGCAAAGCCCCCGGCGCAGGCCCCCAAGAACATCCTCTCCACGCCCGATGATCCGGCGAAGGTCGAGGCGGCAAGGCAGTTCATCAAGCTCTATCATCCGAACACCGACCCGGAAGTCGCTTCCAGGCTGCTCAACGAGATGATGCCGAAGATCGTCGCGAACCGTAAGAAGGGCGACCCCAAGGTGGACGTCAAGAAGTTCGAGCAGGAGGTTCGCAAGCGCGCGCTGACCCGCGCGTCGGCGAATCTGCAGCTGCAGTCGCGCGTCGTGTCGCACCATTTCACCCTGCCGGAGCTCAAGGCGCTGGCCGCCTTCTTCGCCAGCCCGCTGGGGCGCAAGCTGGTGAAGGAAACGCCGTTCATCAAGCGCGACATGCGCCTGCTCCACCGCGAAATGAACCAGTCGCCGCACATCGACCTTCCGAGCGACGGCAATTCCACTCTGGCGAAGCCTTCGGGGAAGCCGCCGGCCAATCCGCCCGCCAAGGAGCCGGCCAAGCCGCAGAAATGACATGACGGCAGCGGCGGATTCCACCCCGGCAGAACCTTCGCTTCCATCCTGTCCGCAACGGGAGTTTCCGGGCGCGGACCGCAAGACGAAAGGGCTGCCTGCGTGAAATCCGCCGTCGTCGTATTTCCGGCCTCCAACTGCGACCGCGATGCGGCGACGGCGCTGGAGCAGCTCACCGGCAACAAGACCCACATGGTCTGGCATCAGGATACGGAGCTTCCCGATGTCGATCTGGTCGTGATCCCGGGCGGCTTTTCCTACGGCGATTACCTGCGCTGCGGGGCGATGGCGAGCCAGTCGCCGATCATGCGCGCGGTGAAGGCGCATGCGGAGAAAGGTGGCGCGGTCATCGGCATCTGCAACGGCTTTCAGGTTCTGACCGAGAGCCACATGCTGCCCGGCGCGCTCGTGCGCAATGCCGGTCTCAAATTCGTCTGCCGTCCGGTGCAGATGACGGTGGAGGAAACCCAGTCGGCCTTCACACGAAAATACGAGAAGGGGCAGACGGTCAGCTTCCCCGTCGCGCATGGCGAAGGCAACTATGTCGCCGACGAGGAAACGCTCGACCGCCTCGAAGCCGAGAACCGCGTCGTGTTTCGTTATGCCGAGGGCGACAACCCGAACGGCTCCGCGCGCAACATCGCCGGCATCCTGAACGAGAAGCGCAATGTGCTGGGCCTCATGCCGCATCCCGAGCGCGTGGTCGATCCGCTGCTCGGCGGCACCGATGGCGTGGCCTTGTTCCAGAGCCTGATCGAGGCGTTGTCCTGACTGGCGCGCAAAAACAATCCGGCACCCAATGCCTCGTCGCCTACGAAAAGATAAGCTCGCAATGACCGCCATCACTCCCCAACTCGTCAAGGAGCACGGTCTCTCCGAGGATGAATACGCCCGCATCCTGAAGCTCATGGGCCGTGAGCCGACGCTGGTCGAACTCGGCATCTTCTCGGTGATGTGGAGCGAGCATTGCTCCTACAAATCCACGCGCGTGCATCTGCGCAAGCTGCCGACCAAGGCGCCGTGGGTGCTGCAGGGCCCGGGCGAAAACGCCGGTGTGATCGATATCGGCGATGGCGATGCGGCGATCTTCAAGATGGAGAGCCACAACCATCCAAGCTTCATCGAGCCCTATCAGGGTGCTGCAACGGGCGTGGGCGGCATCATGCGCGACGTGTTCACGATGGGCGCGCGGCCGGTCGCGATGATGAATGCGCTGCGCTTCGGCGATCCTTCCCATCCCAAGACGCGGCATCTGGTCGACGGCGTGGTGCGCGGAATCGGCGGCTACGGCAACTGCATGGGCGTGCCGACGGTCGGCGGCGAGGTGAATTTCCACCGCTCCTACAACGGCAACATCCTCGTCAACGCGATGTGCGTGGGCCTCGCGCGCCAGGACAAGATTTTCCTTTCCGCCGCAAAGGGCGCGGGCAATCCCGTCGTCTATATCGGCTCGAAGACCGGCCGCGACGGCATCCATGGCGCCACGATGGCGAGCGCGGAATTCGACGACGCGTCGGAGGAAAAACGCCCCACAGTGCAGGTCGGCGATCCCTTCACCGAGAAACTGCTGCTCGAAGCCTGCCTCGAACTGATGGCGACGGACGCGATCATCGCCATCCAGGACATGGGCGCGGCGGGCCTCACCTCGTCCTCGGCGGAGATGGGCGACAAGGGCGGCTCGGGCATCGAGCTCGATCTCGACAAGGTGCCCCAGCGCGAAGAGGGCATGACCGCCTACGAGATGATGCTCTCCGAATCGCAGGAGCGCATGCTTGCCGTGCTGAAACCCGGCCGCGAAAAGGAAGCGGAAAAAATCTTTCGAAAATGGGAGCTCGACTTCGCCGTCATCGGCATCACGACCGACACGCATCGCCTTGTGGTAAAGCACAAGGGCAAAGTCGAGGCCGACATGCCGATCACGGCGTTGTCGGACGCCGCGCCGGTTTATGAGCGTCCCTACAACAAGAACACGCCGGCACGCGGCAATCCGAAATTCGACGCGAAGAAACCGATCCTCGAATCGCTGAAGACGATCCTGGGCTCGCCGGACATGTGCTCGCGCCGCTGGGTGTGGGAGCAATACGACTACAGCGTCATGGCCGACACGGTGCAGCAGCCCGGCGGCGACGCGGCGGTGGTGCGCGTGCACGGCTCGAACAAGGGGCTCGCCATCACCACCGACGTGACCCCGCGCTATTGCAGGGCCGATCCGAAGGAAGGCGCGAAACAGGCGGTGGCGGAAGCGTATCGCAACATCTCGGCGGTCGGCGCCAGGCCGCTCGCGGTCACCGACAATCTCAATTTCGGCAATCCCGAGAAGCCGGAGATCATGTGGCAGATCGTGGCCGCGGTGGACGGCATCGGCGAGGCCTGCCGCGCGCTCGATTTCCCGGTGATCAGCGGCAATTGCTCTCTCTACAACGAGACCAACGGCGAGGGGATTTTTCCCACGCCGGCCATCGGAGCGGTCGGCCTGATGCGGGACGTCCATCGCATGGCGACCCTGGCCTTCAAGCGCGAAGGCGACGCGATCGTCCTCATCGGCGATACGCGCGGCCATCTCGGCCAGTCGATCTATCTGCGCGAGATCGAGGGGCGCGAAGAGGGTGCTGCTCCGCCAGTCGATCTCGCAGGCGAACGCAAGGCCGGCGAATTCGTGCGCAAGCTGATCG
>DASZQP010000005.1:0-87197 GCA_035549575.1 Rhizomicrobium sp. | reverse complement strand
CAGCGTTGCGATGGGCGCGTTGACCTTTACGCCCTCGGTGCCTTCGGGGACGAGAATCTTCCCGATGCGGCCCTCATCGACCGCCTCGAACTCCATCGTCGCCTTGTCGGTCTCGATCTCCGCGAGGATGTCGCCCGACCTGACCTCGTCGCCCTCCTTCACCAGCCATTTGGCGAGCTTGCCCTCCTCCATGGTGGGCGACAGCGCAGGCATGAGAATCTGCGTCATGCCAGCACGTCCGTATAGAGCTCCGACGGATCGGGCTCGGGGCTTTCGGTTGCGAACTCCGCGGCGTTGTTCACGATCTGGCGGATGTCCTTGTCGATGGCCTTCAATTCCTCCTCGGTTGCAAGACCGGCCGACACCATCCTGTTGCCCAGATGCTCGATGGGATCGCGCTTTTCGCGCACGGTTTGCACTTCCTCGCGCGTTCGGTACTTCGCCGGGTCAGACATGGAATGTCCGCGATAGCGATAGGTCTTCATCTCGAGGATGATCGGTCCGTTGCCTGCCCGGCAATACTCGATCGCCTTCCGCCCGGCGGCATTGACGGCCTCGACATCCATGCCGTCGACGGACTCGCCCGGAATGTTGAAGGACGAACCGCGCTTCGACAGATCGACCTGCGCGCTCGAGCGCTCCACGCTCGTGCCCATGGCGTACTGATTGTTCTCGATGATGTAGACGACCGGCAGCTTCCAGAGCTCGGCCATGTTGAAGGATTCGTACACCTGTCCCTGATTGGCGGCGCCGTCGCCGAAATAGGTGAGCGCGACCGCTCCGTTTCCGCGATATTTGTTGGCGAATGCCAGACCGGTGCCCAGCGGAATCTGCGCGCCGACTATGCCGTGTCCGCCGTAGAACCTTTTCTCCCCGCTGAACATGTGCATCGACCCGCCCTTGCCCTTGGAATAGCCGGAGTGGCGGCCCGTCAGCTCGGCCATGACTCCCTTGGGGTCCATGCCGCACGCAAGCATGTGTCCGTGATCGCGGTAGGCCGTGATGACCTGGTCGCCGGGGCCGGTGGCGTGCTGCATGCCCACAACGACGGCTTCCTGCCCTATATAGAGATGGCAGAAACCGCCGATCAGGCCCATGCCGTAGAGCTGGCCGGCCTTCTCCTCGAAGCGGCGGATCAGGAGCATGTCGGAATAATACGCCTTCAGAGAGGCGGCACCCGGCGCTGCCGTACCATTACCCTTTGATATTTCAGGGTTATTCATTCAATGCCCCGCTGGGGATAAGCGGTGAAAACGCGCGACATGATCCGGTTGTGGCAAGGGTACCGGGATTTGGCAAGCAGTGACGGATTGTCAGTGCCGGTCATGGCCGCGGCATCCTCGCCGCCGTGGAGCGCCGTTTCCCGGGGTGAACCGGATCGGCAGGGTGACGCAAGCGCCGATCGCACAGATCGCGCCTTGGAACGGCCCGGCGCGCGGGTCAGTCCGGCTTGCGGGGCACCGCCACCTGGTTCGGCGCGCCTTCGAGCAATTCCTTGCGGTAGAGTTCCTCGATCATGTCGGGGTCGCCCGATTTCATCAGTTCGATACGGTGCTCGAGCCGGACCCGCTTGTCGCGAATTTGCGCGAGCTGGTCTTTTCGGATCCCGAGCTCCGCACTGGTGTCCTCGAGAGCCAGTGCTCCGCGCTCGCCCCAGATCGCGTAGTAGCCGAAATAGGCCGAGACGGCTCCGCACACGGCTGGCAGGACCATTGCCGCGAAGATGCGCGTGACGCTTCGCCTGATTCGCATCCAGCGAACGAATCACCAACGATTCTGCACGTCAAGAAGAATTGAGACGCGCGCCGCGCACGCGGGTACGGACATCGGCTTCCCTTGCCGTTGCGATGCGGTCGCATCCGCAGCGACCCGCGCGGAAGATTAAATATCTGTGGGGCCGTTCCGGCGGCGCCATGGCGGCGTCGAAATATGCCATTCTGGACGCGCTCCAGGAAAAAACCGGGGATTTGCATGTCCGATGACGAAGACGATCCCATTGCGCGCGAGGAACGCCGGCGGCAAAGGCAGGCGCAGCGCGAAGCGGAAAAGACCGCGAGGATTGACAAGGAAAAGCGGATCATGGCGCTGCGCGAGGAAAGAGCGGGCCAGGCTGCGAACGGCAACCGCCGGGCCGCGCTCCAGGCTGCCGCCTTTTCGCTCGGGGCCGGCGCATCGGCGGATCAGGTGATCGCCCGTGCTCTCGAACTCGTGCGATGGCTGGAACAGTAGAGTGCAACAGGAGCGATCGGGGCCGGCACCGACCGCCCTCGCGCGGATCCCGGGCGGAAGAATTCGTCCTGTCGAGAGGCGAGAACCGCGCGATCCGTGTTCCGAGAGAAATTCTCCGGAAGGTCAGGCCTTGAGCACGCTGCGGCCGGCGTAGATCGCCTGGTCGCCGAGCATTTCCTCGATGCGCAGAAGCTGGTTGTACTTGGCCAGCCGGTCGGAGCGGGCAAGCGATCCCGTCTTGATCTGCCCGCAATTCGTCGCCACGGCGAGATCGGCAATGGTCGAATCTTCCGTCTCGCCGGAACGATGGGACATCACCGCGCGATAGGCTGCCCTGTGCGCTGTCTCCACGGCGTCGAGCGTCTCCGTCAAGGTTCCGATCTGGTTCACCTTGATCAGGATGGCGTTGGCCGCGGCCTTCGCGATCCCGTCCTTCAGACGCTCCGTGTTGGTGACGAAAAGATCGTCGCCCACGAGCTGCACCTTCGTGCCGATCGACCGGGTGAGCGCGATCCATCCGTCCCAATCGTCCTCCGCCATTCCGTCTTCGATCGAAACGATAGGATAGCGCGCGGTCAGATCCTCGTAGACCTTCACCATCCCGGATGCATCGAGCGTTCTTCCTTCGCCCTCGAGAACGTATTTTCCCTTCTTGAAAAACTCGGTCGAGGCGGGATCGAGGGCGAGATAAACGTCTTCGCCGGGCCTGTAGCCGGCCTTCTCGATCGCCTTCACGATGAAGCTCAAGGCCTCGTCGGCGCTCTTCAGGTTCGGCGCGAAACCGCCCTCGTCGCCCACGTTGGTATCGTGGCCGGCATCGTGAAGCTGCTTCTTGAGCGTGTGAAACACTTCCGCCCCCATGCGCAGCCCTTCGCGGAAGCTGGGGGCGCCCACCGGCATGATCATGAATTCCTGGAAGTCGATCGGATTGTCGGCGTGGACTCCGCCGTTCACGATGTTCATCATCGGGACCGGAAGCACCTGGGCCTTCGCTCCGCCGACATAGCGATAGAGTGGCAAGCCCGCGCTTGCCGCCGCCGCCTTTGCCACCGCGAGAGAGGCCCCAAGAATGGCATTGGCGCCGAGACGCGCCTTGTTCGGCGTACCATCGAGCGCGCACATCATCCGGTCCAGGCGCGGCTGGTCGTCCGCCTCCAGGCCGCAAAGCGTGTCGAAAATCTCGCCATTCACGGCCGCGACCGCCCTTTCGACGCCCTTGCCCCCGTAGCGGTGCATATCCCCGTCGCGCAGTTCGACCGCCTCATGGGCCCCCGTCGAGGCGCCCGAGGGAACGGCAGCCCGCCCGAAGGATCCGTCCTCCAAACTCACATCGACTTCGACGGTGGGATTGCCGCGGGAATCGAGGATTTCGCGGGCGGAGATATCGACGATGGCGGTCATGACCCAGGGCTTTCGTGCGGGAATGCGGGAAGTTCCCTGCTTCTAGGCAGGCGCCGCGTTTCGCGCAAGCCGCGACGGAGCCCCGCGCCGGCAGCGTTCAATGACCGAAAACAGGAGTTCCTTTTCATGGCCAGCCCCCGCATTCTGTTCGCCGCCGTCGCCGTCGCGCTGCTTTCGACCGCGGCCATGGCCGTGCCGCCCACCGCAAGCCAGGTCTCGGTTCCGGCACAGGCCGAATCGGGACGCCGCAATGCGAAATTGCAGGCCCTGTTTCCCTCGCCCGAATTGCGCCTCGCCTTCCGGGTCCACATGAAGCATGCCACCAAGGACATGTCCCGCGCCGAGAGGAAGAGCTACCGCAAGCAGGAAATGCAGAAAATCCGCATGATGACCGACGCGCAGAAGGCGTCCTGGCGCCAGCAGCTCGAAGCGGAATGGAACGCCCTGCCGGCGGAGAAGCGCGACAGGATGCTGGCGAAGCTGGAGGCGCGCATGTCCAATCCCCGGGCCCATCGCCACCATCGCGACGCGCAGCCCGATGCCGGGAGCGGCGACGAGGACATGGGGACGCCGCAGTAGCGCCGAAAGGGACACCCCGGTAACGCGAGCGTTGCGAATCGCACTATGCTTCCCTGATGCGTCATCCGCGTCCTTCGCGCGGTAGCGGGCTACTGTCAGGGGAAGACATGCCATGATCGACACGCTTGCCACTCTTTTCACGGCGCTTGTCACCATTCTTGCGCTGCTGGTGTTCTTCTGGACCGGTCTGCGGGTCGGAGCCATGCGGGGCAAACACGACGTCAAGGCCCCGGCAACAAGCGGCCATCCGGAATTCGAACGCGCCTTCCGCGTGCAGATGAACACGCTGGAGCAGATCGTTATTTTCCTTCCTCTGCTGTGGCTGGCGAACGGCTATTTCCACATGCTGCCGCTGCTCGTCGGAGCGCTGGGCCTGGTCTGGATCATAGGGCGCATCGTTTACGCCCAGGCCTACATGGCCGACCCCTCGACCCGGAGCCTGGGGTTTTCGATCTCAGGCCTGGCGACACTGGGATTGCTGATCCTGTCCATCGTCGGAATCGTGCAGGCGTGGATGGCGCTCGGTGCGAATTGAACCCGGGCGCGCCTATCGCGCCCGCTTCTTGGCGATACGGTCCAGTTCGACGAGCTCTGCCAGCAGCACCGGAAGGTCCTTCAGCTTCAGCATGTTGGGGCCGTCGGACGGCGCATTGTCCGGGTCCTGGTGCGTTTCCAGGAAAACCGCGGCGACGCCGACAGCGACGGCCGCCCGGGCGATATAAGGCGCCATCTCGCGGTTTCCGCCGGACGACGCGCCCTGCCCACCAGGCTTCTGCACGGCATGGGTCGCATCCATAACGACCGGAGCGCCATATCCGGCCATTTCCGGAAGGGCCGTCATGTCAACGACAAGCGTGTTGTAGCCGAAGCTCGCGCCACGCTCGGTGACCAGGACGTCCGGATTGCCGGCTTCGGTGACCTTGGCGATCACGTTCTTCATGTCCCAGGGCGCGAGAAACTGGCCCTTCTTGACATTGACGGCCTTTCCGGTCCGCGCCGCGGCAACGATCAAATCGGTCTGCCGCGACAGGAATGCGGGAATTTGAAGCACATCCACCACCTGCGCGACGATCGCGCATTGTTCGCGCTCGTGCACATCGGTCAGAACGGGCAGACCCAGCGTGTCGCGGATTTCCGAGAAGATCGGCAGCGAGGCTTGGAGGCCGAGACCGCGCTTGCCGGAACCGCTGGTCCGGTTGGCCTTGTCGAAGCTCGTCTTGTAGATCAGCCCTACACCGGCGTTGGCGGCAATTTCCTTTAGGGCCGATGCCATTTCGAGCGCATGCGCGCGGCTCTCGAGCTGGCAGGGACCGGCAATGACGGAGAGAGGCCTTGCGTTGCCGACCTCCACCGGACCGATCCTAACGATGGCATTGGGGGCGCTCATGGCGCCTGCTTAAGGCAGTTCGGCGCCCGGGGCGAGTGGATAGTTCTTAAGGCCGCAGGACGTAGGCGAGCGACGCGGCGGGCGAAATCACCGAAGTCGCCGGTGCGAGCACCGACGCAACCGACCAGAACAGGGTCTGCTCCACCCGTACCACGTCGCCCGGACGGATCTTGACCGACTCGTCGGCCGGGACTTCGTGTTCTTTCGTCTCGCCCTCGTGACGCACATAGAGCGTCGATTCGACGGCGTGGTCGGTATACCCGCCCGCGAGAGCGACAGCGTCCAGCGCGCTCATGTTGCTCACATAGGCATACTGTCCGGGGCGGTTGACCTGCCCGAGGATGTAGAACGGCCGATAGGTGGTCACCTCGACATTCACGCGCGGCGTCCTGAGGTAGCCGTTTTCCAGCTCGCTCTCGACTTCGCTTTCGAGCTGGTACGCCGAACGTCCGCCGGCATGAACCTGGCCGATCAGCGGCAGGCGGAGATAGCCGGCGCTGTCCACCTGGAACTCGCCGGAAAGATCTTCCTCGCCATAGACCGTCACCCGCACCTTGTCGCCCGGACCGAGCTTGTAGTCGTTGCCGTTCTCGCGCGATGCCTCCACCACGACCGTCTCGCCGGCATCGGGCCTGAGGGCCGGTTCCCGCGGAACGCTTGTGGCTGCCCCGGCGGCCAGCGGGCAGCCGATGGTTACCAAAGTCAGAATGGAGAACATAAGAATGCGCATGTCCGATCTTATGATCGCGGCGCGGGGCGATTTCCCCATCCCTCTGGAAATGTGGTGAAAGTTCCGTAAACCGGATTTCCGGAAGGCCGGATATCCGCGCTTTCGATGGTTTCCGTCACAGGCTATACCTCCCGCCCCTGCCACGAGGATCCCATGCGCACAGAAGAACCGCGCGCCATCGCGCTCAAGGACTACCGGCCGCCGGACTACCGGATCGGCGAAATCGCGCTGACCTTCGTGCTCGATCCCCATGCGACGCGGGTGACCGCCGTTTCCAGGGTGGCCCGCGCCGCCGCCGGGAGCCCGCCCCTTGTGCTGAACGGGGAACACCTCACGCTCGTTTCGGTGTCGGTGGACGGACGAAAGCTTTCATCCGCGGAATATCATGCCGACGCCGAGACACTCACGATCCCGTCCCTGCCGGAGAGCTTCACGCTCGAAATCGTCACCGAGACGGCGCCCGCGGACAATACGGCGCTGGAGGGTCTCTACCTTGCGCGGGGAATCTTCTGCACGCAATGCGAGGCCGAGGGCTTTCGCCGCATCACCTACTTCCTCGACCGGCCCGACGTGCTTGCCGTCTACACCACGCGCATCGAGGCATCTCGGAAGGAATGCCCCGTCCTGCTGTCCAATGGAAACCTGATCGACAGCGGTCCGCTCCCGGACGGCCGCCACTATGCGGTCTGGAACGACCCGTTTCCCAAGCCCTGTTATCTCTTCGCGCTTGTGGCAGGCGATCTCGGCGTCCTCAAGGACACCTTCGTCCGCCGCTCGGGGCGGCCGGTCGATCTTCGGATCTATGTCGAGCATGGCAATGAATCCAGGGTCGTCTATGCGATGGACTCCCTGAAGCGGGCGATGCGCTGGGACGAGGAGAAATACGGGCGCGAATACGATCTGGACATCTTCATGATCGTGGCCGTCAGTGCCTTCAATTTCGGCGCCATGGAGAACAAGGGGTTGAACATATTCAACGACAAGCTCCTTCTCGCCTCCCCCGAAACAGCCACGGACGAGGACTACGCGCGCATCGAAAGCGTTGTGGCGCACGAGTATTTCCACAATTGGACGGGCGACCGCATCACCTGCCGCGACTGGTTTCAGCTCTCGCTGAAGGAGGGCCTTACCGTCTTCCGCGACCAGAGTTTTTCCGCCGACATGCGCTCGGCGGGCGTTTGCCGCATACAGGACGTCAAGGCGCTGCGCATGCGCCAGTTCGTCGAGGACGCCGGTCCGCTTGCCCATCCGGTGCAGCCGCAGAGCTACATTACCATCGACAATTTCTACACCGCGACAGTCTACGAAAAAGGCGCCGAGGTCATCGGCATGCTCAAGACGCTCGTGGGCGACGAAGGCTACCGCAAGGCCACCGATCTCTATTTCGCGCGCCATGACGGACAGGCCGCCACCGTCGAGGATTGGGTGAAGTGCTTCGAGGACGCCTGCGGGCGCGACCTGACGCAGTTCCGGCTGTGGTATTCGCAATCCGGCACACCGACCGTCGAGGCCAGCGGGGAATACGACGCGGCGGGCAAGACCTATGCGCTGTCGTTGCGGCAAACGCTGGGTCCAACGCCGGGCCAGCCCACGAAGAAACCGATGCATATTCCGGTACGTCTGGGGCTGCTCGGCCGGTCGGGCGCGCTGCCCCTCACGCTGGAGGGAGAAAATGCGCAGGGCGCGGAGGAGCGCGTGCTGGAGCTCACTGCGGCCGAGCAGCGCTTCGTCTTCGTCGACATCGCCGAGCCGCCGCTGTTGTCCGTCGGTCGAGGGTTTTCGGCGCCGGCGATCTTCAGGGTGCCGACCGATCGGAAGTCCCACGCCGCGCTGATGAGCCGCGACACGGATTCGTTCAACCGCTGGGAAGCGGGGCAGGCGCTTGCCACCGACATACTCATCCAGATGGCGGCGGATTCCTCCGTGGTGCCGGACGCCGCATACCTCGCCGCGATCGGAGAGGTCCTCGCGCGCGCCGGGGACGACATGGCGTTCGCGGCCCAAATGCTGGTGCCGCCGCCCGAGAGCGACCTCGCGCTCGCGATGTCGCTGCCGGACCCGGAGGCAATCCATCGCGCCCGCACCGGCCTGATCCGCGCGGTGGCGGCCGCGCACGGGGCCGCTATCGAAACGCTGTACCTTGGGCTCGATGCGAAGGACGGGTTTTCGCCCGACGCGGAATCCGCGGGAAGGCGGGCGCTGCGCAATGTCCTGCTGCGCTATCTCACGGCGGCCGACGACGAAGCGGCGGCAGCGCGGGCGGACGCCCACTACCGCACGGCCGGCAACATGACGGACATGATCGCTGGGCTCGCCTCTCTTTCGCGCATGGAATCCGCCAGGCGCGACTCGGCCTTCGCCGATTTCCACGACCGCTTCCGCGGCAATCCGCTCGTGCTCGACAAGTGGATGGCGCTGCAGGCGTCGTCTCCGCTACCCGGCACGGCCGATCGCGTGCGCGCCCTGACGCGCCATCAAGCCTACGATGCGAAAAATCCGAACCGGGTGCGTTCGCTCGTCGGCGCGTTCGCGGGCAATCACCTGTGCTTCCATGCCGCGAACGGCAGCGGATACGGCCTGGTCGGCGAAACCATCCGCGCGCTCGATCCGGTGAATCCGCAGGTATCCTCCCGCATGGCGGCCGCATTCGAGGCATGGCGCCGCTACGACGGGGCGCGTCAGGGCCTGATGCGCGCGGAGCTCGAGCGGATGCTTGCGCTGCCCGGCATCTCTCCGAACCTGTACGAGGTGGCGAGCAAGATGCTCGGGTGATTCGTTAACGGCCCCGATCCGAATTCGTTAATGACAGCGACTCGGCGATTCGCATAATGATTCTGGCGAATCACTTGGCCGCGCACGGGGGTGTGGCGAGTATGGCGGTGAGCGGCGCAGTTCTCAGGCCCATCGGCGCCGCGCAAGCGATCGCCGCAGAGGCGGCGCGCTTTGCCTCCCGCAATATCAAGGCCACGGTCGTGATATCGGTCGTGCTGATCTGCGGGGCCTTTGCCGCGGCGTCGGCCCTGCAAATGCGCTTCGAGCGGGTTCATGCGCTCGCGCAGGCGCAATACTTCGAAACGCGGCGGGCCGGCGATATCGCCGCCGTCGTGGAGGAGAATCTCGATCGCTTCGAAGCCTTGGGAAAAGACTTTGCGGACGGCCGCCCGATCGCCGGAGCCGGCAAGGCGCTGCGAAACATAGCGGTGTTCGGCGACGGAAGCGGCGCGCCGGCGACATGGACCGGAGGGATGGAATTCGTCCGCATCCCCGCGGGCATCGTCGCCCTCGGCCGCAAGGGACGCGTGCTGATCGGCGGGGGCGGTCTGGCGACCATGATATTCCCGCATCGTGGCGATGCCGTCGCACTGTCCTTCGATGCGGAGGCTCTCGCACCATCCGAAATCCTGCGCAATGCCTCCATCTCCGCCGCCGGCACGACTCTCGTCGGCATTGCCCCTTCGAGAGAGGATGCGCGGGCGCACGCGCGAGGCTGGCCGGTAACGATTTCCATCGCGCCCGACGGAAGCGATGCGCTCCATGCCTGGTACGGATCGCTTCCGCTCTACTTCTTCGTGATCTTCGGTCCGGCGCTGGTGGGCGCGGGGCTTTCGGCGCTGTTCGTGGGCGAATTCGAGAAGCGCGCGAAGGCGAACCGCGCTGTCAAGGCTCTTCGCGCCACCTCGCGGCCCGACGCGCGGCTTCTCGTACGCCTGGCGCAGGCCGAACGGGACGCGATCGAGGCCAGACGCACGAAGGCGGAATTCGTCGCGCACATGAGCCATGAATTGCGCACACCGCTCAACGCGGTCATCGGATTCTCCGAAATCATCGAGCGCGGAATGTTCGGCGCGGTCGGGCACAGCAAATATGCCGAATACGCCCGCGATATCGGCACGGCAGGGCGCGGGCTTCATGCCAAGATCGGCGACATTCTGGAATACGCCAACCTCGAGGCCGGTCACTATCCGCTGAGGCCCGCGACATTCAACATCGCGGAGGTCGCCGCCACGATCGTGGAAGAGCAGACCGGCCGCGCATTCTCGCGCCGCATTGCGCTGAGCCTGACGCCTTCGCCGCCGTTGCCCGTTCGCGCGGATCCGCAGGCCGTGCGAAAAATCCTCGTAAGCCTTCTCACCAATGCGCTCGACTACACGCCGGCGGGCGGGCGGGTTCGCGTGACGCTGGCGGCCGCCGATACCCACTGCATCGTGTCGGTGCAGGACAGCGGTCCCGGCTTCAAGCCGGAAGAATCCGCAAGCGCCGGACGCGCGTTCGGCCGGTTCGACCGGGCGGGCGCCAAAACCGGCAGCGGGCTCGGACTTGCGATCGCCATGTCGCTTGCGGGCCGCATGGGTGGAGCGCTCCGGCTCTCTTCGAAGCCGGGAGAAGGCACGCGCACGGAGCTTTGGATCCGGCGCGACTGAGGCCTACAGGTACCACTCGTATTCCGCGCGCGAGATGATCCTCGCAAAACGCCTGGCCTCGAGCCGCTTGGTTTCGGCATAAAGCGCGACCGTCTCCTCGCCCAGATAGGACGCGAGCACCTTGTCGCCGGCCAGCCTGTCCAGCGCGTCGTCCAGCGAAAACGGCAGCGTCGTGTCGGGTTCGCGCGAAACATTGCCGACGGCGGCAGGACCGGGATCGAGCCTGTTTTCGAGTCCGTGGTGCAAGCCGGCCAGCACCGCCGCCAGCATCAGATAGGGATTGGCGTCCGCGCCGGCCGCACGGTGTTCGATGCGCCGCGCCTCCCCCGGACCCATCGGAATGCGCAGCCCGGCCGAGCGGTTGTTCACGCCCCAGCGGCGATTGACGGGCGCGAACATGTCGGGCTGGAATCGCCGGTACGAATTGACCGACGGCGCGAACAGCGCCATCGAGCCCGGCATCAGCGCCTGCATCCCTCCGATAGCGTGGCGGAGCAGATCAGAGCCGGCGGCGGTCCCGTCGTCGAAGACGTTCCTTCCCTTCCCGTCAACCAGGCTGACATGGACGTGCAGGCCCGTGCCCGCCCTGTCGGGATAGGGCTTGGCCATGAATGTCGCATCGAATCCGCTTGCCAGGGCGGCCGCCTTGACGACCTGTTTGAGAAACACCGCGTGATCCGCGGCCATCATCGCATCGGGCTGGTGCCTGAGATTGGCCTCGAACTGGCCCGGAGCGTATTCGGAGCTCGTTGCGCTGACGGGAATCCCCTGTGTTGCGGCTGCCTCGTCCAGAGCGTCGAGAAACGAACGATAGCGGTCGAGATCGTCGATACCGTACACGGAATTGTACCGTTCGCGGTTGCCGCTGCGCGGATCGAGAGGCGGCTGGGGCCTGCCGCCTTCGCCGCGCTCCCGGTCGATGAGATAGAATTCCAGTTCCAGCGCCGCCACCGGCGTCAGTTTCAGTTCCTTGAAACGCGCAAGCACACGCTCGAGCACCGAGCGCGGCTCCGCGGGATGGGCGTTGCCCCTTTCGTCCCGCAGCGTCATCAGCATCTGCGCGCGCTTGGCATTTGCGTTCCAGACGAGCGAAATCGTTTCCGGAATCGGCCAGGCCGTTCCGTCGGGATCGCCGTCGCCGATTCCGCGCCCGAACGGATTGACCATCTCCCCGCTCGCATCCATGAGGTAGATGGATTGCGGGATCTGCATGCCAGTCTCGAACAGGTGCGCTGTCCCTTCGAGCGGCAACCGCTTGCCCCGCAGCACGCCGCATATGTCGGCGAGCACCGCGTCGACCGACCGTATGTCCGGATGCTCCTTGCGCAGCGCATCGAACCGCGCACGCGCGGCGTCCACGAAATCGGGACGGAGAAAGGAAATCTTCGGCGTTGCCTTGTCCATGACAATTCTCGACTGGCCGCAAAACGCAGGCACGCCGTCTGCGGCGCGATCCGTTGCGGACGGAAAATGGAAATTTACGAACGGGAACTTACCACAAGGTTGGGCGCCGCGCTTGGGGAAAATGTCAGGACTTTCCGCGGCTTAATGCCTGCGAATAAAGCGCTTGAGCCATGGCCGCCGGGGGTTTTGCATTTTCTCGGCCACGGCCTGGCGTTCCTTCGGGGTCAGTACGGCGACACTCTCGGCCGTGACCTTGACGATCTCGGACTGAAGCGCCGCATCGGCGCCTTCGACGGCCGCCAGCGATTGTGCGAAAGCCGCGGCATCGAACGTGTCGGCGCCGAGCAGGCGCACGCTTTCCTCCCGCGCACGCATCGCGGCGCTGCGAAGCTCCCGCAGACGGGGACGATGGGCTGCAACGATGGGCCTGATCTTGTCCCGCTCGGCGGGAACCATGCGCATGACGGCCTGCGGACCGAGTTCCCTGCGATGGCCGCGCGGCTCCATGGGGTGCTCGCCAATCCGCAACAGTGCAATTGCGACCAGGCCGATCAGCGCGACATTGAGGCAAAGCGAGGCAATGAGAAGCACACCCGGCCGGCGGCTCGGCGCGGCAGCGCTCTCGCTCATCACGAGCTCTCGCCGAGTTCGAACGCCGGGGGCGCGTCGAACGCAACGCTCGCGGTCTGCTCGCCGCCGTCGCCCATCATTTCCTCGAGCGGGAGATAGGCGCCCGCGACGATTCCGAAGGCCAGGGAGGTCGCAAGCGCCACCATGGGCTTCCAGCTGGGAATGCCGGGCCAGGCCGTTTCGCGGAATCGCCGCTCCAGACGGCGAAACGCCCCCGCGATCCCGGCGTTCCGGCGGGCGCTTGCCTCGTCGAACGAGGCCAGAATGCGCGCCGAAAACTCGCGCGTGACGGCGACGCGCGGCTGCCGCGCCGCGAGACGGCGCAGCCAGGCGGCGTCGTCCGTTTCCTGTGGTATATGCCCCGTCCCCATGTCTAGTCGTCCTTAAGGTGTCTCAATCGGGTTCTCAATGCCCTGCGTCCTCTGGAAAGCAGCGATTCCAATGCTTCAACGCTGATCCCGAGAATCTCCGCCGCTTCGATGTTGCCGCACTCCTGGTAGTGGCAAAGCACCACCGCAGCGCGCTGGCGCTCAGGGAGGTCCCGGAGCGCGGCCTCGATCTCCCGGGCGACCGCGGAGCCCTGCAACAGGTCGTCGGCGGCCGGCGCGGGATCCGCGACCTCCGCCGCCTCGTCCAGCTTGCCCGGAACCTTGCGCCGCAGCCGGTCGTAGCACTTGTTCAGAACGACCCGGTAGAGCCAGGTTTCGAACAGGGCGCGGCCCGGTTGCCAGCGTGCCGCATGGGTCCAGAGCTTCAGGAACGCATCCTGGACCGCATCTTCCGCTTCTGCCTGGCTTCCGAGCATCCGGCGCGCGACGGTCAGCATCTTGGGCAGATGCCGCGTCATCAGCGCCTGTGCTGCCGCGCGATCACCCTGCCCGGCACGCGCAACGAGGTCGGCATCCGGATCGATCATCTCAACCGGCTATCGACCACGGCGGACAAGCGCGTGCAATCCGCCCTGTTCCAGGCTTTCCGGAATTTAACGGCGCCGCGGCGCCTTTCCGGCGCAGCATTGCGCTGCGCTTCCCGGACCGGATGCCGAAAGGCTCATGGATCGACGGCTTCCGGTGTGGGAAGGAAAGGCAGGGTGTTCACGCGTGCGTTCCGCCCCCGAACGGTCAGATTTGTCCCCGGTGCGGCAAGGTCCGCCTTCACGCTCGCCAGCGCGATGGTGCGCCGAAGCGCGGGCGAGTAGAGGGAGCTCATCGTCCGTCCGGCCGGTAGGGCGCCGTGGAATAGCGGTGCGTGCGGCGCCGGACCACCGTCATCGAAGACCATTCCCGCGCGTGTCAGGCCGGAAGGCGCAGAGAGAAAGGCGGCGCGACCGTTGAAATCCGGGTGATCGGCGTCGACCAGCCCCTCCAGCCCGAGTTCGCGAACCGCAGGCGAATGAGACCGGCCATCCGGCGCGGGCGTGTAGTCGCGGCCCGGACGGGGAATACCGGCTTCGAGATCGAGAATGTCCATCGCTTCCAGGCCCGCAGGTTTGAGCGCGAAATCTTCACCCGCCCTCAGAATCCGGTTCCAGAGGATCGGCGCGTCGTCCGCGCAGCACCACAGCTCATATCCTCCGTGTTCGCCGTAGCGCGTAAGCTCGACATCGAGCCCGCGCCATACCATTCGCCGCGAAGCCAGAGGTTCGATGGCCGCGTCGAGGCCGAGAGTCTCCATCAACGCCCGGCCGAAGGGGCCTACAATGGCAAGGCCGCCCGCCTCTCCCGCTTCATCGTGCACCTCGACATCGAACAGCGCGGCGGCCCGCCGGATCCAGTCCGGATCGGACCGGGCGGCGATCAGACGAAAGGAGTCCCCGCCGTATCGTGCAATAGCGCCCGCGCCGCGCACGCCGCCGCGGTCGGTGAGCCACAGCGCCTTGAACGCCGTGCCGGGGGACAGTGCTGCGGGGTTTCTGGTCAAAAGCCTCGCGAGAAATTCCTCGGCGCGCGCGCCGGCGATTTTCACGCGCCAGCGCCATGAAATGTCGCTCAGGACGACGGTGGTGCGCGCGGCCAGCGCTTCCGCTGCAGGATCGCCATAGTGGGAGGGCAGCGTCCATCCGTTTCGGTTCGACCAGGCGTTCAGCCGGTTGTCCTGCGACGTGCGCGCGTGAAACGGCGTGGCGCGGACGAGAGTCATGTTCGCCTCTTCCACGCGAGATAGTCGCCGGCGAAGCCGGCCGCGACACGCGCGGCGCTGCCCGAAGCGGAGACGACGGGCTCTGCGTCGCTGCCACAGAAAAACAGTCCTTCCACGGGAGCAGCGATACGCGCAGCGAAGGGCAGGAACAGGTCCCCGCCGCGCAGCCCCGGGCGGGCAGTACCCGCGTCCGGCGTGCGCAATTCCAAGCCGGCGATATGGTGGCGCAATTTGCCGATGTGCGGCTCGAGGGCCGACACGACACGCTCCACGAATTTCACTGCCAAGCCGGGCCATCCATCCAGGGGCGCGATGGGAAGACCCGGGACCCGCACGGACAGCAGGTGCCGTCCCTCCGGCGCCAATGAAGGATCGGCCGCCGTGGGAATGACCGCCTCGAGCACGAGCTCGTCGGGCAAACGGCCCTCACGCGCATGCCGCGCGGACGCAGCGTAGCTCTCCAGCCGGTCGGCCACGATAAACCGCGCGGACTGCGGCGCGCTCCCGCAATCGATTTGCGGTTCCGCATCGAGCAGAAAAAGGATCGAGGCTTCGCCGATTTTCGGCCGGCTGCGCAGCAGCTCCGCGCACTCGGCAAGACCGGCGCTTCCGGAAGGCAACAAGTCCAGCAGCGTTTCGTGCCGGGAAAGGCTGGAAAGAACGGTTTCGCAGGAAATTCGCTCGCCATGATCCATCATCACGCCCGCGGTTCTTCCGCCCGAAATCTCGATCCCGGTCACCCGTGCGCGCGAACAGACATCGACGCCGGCCTCGCGGGCGGCCAGAACAAGCGTCTCGACCAGAGCTGACGGTCCGCCGAGCGGAAAGACGGCACCTTGCCGGCCTGCGACTTCCAGTGCGGCGCGCCGCGCCAGCGCGAGAGCCGACCCCGCGGTCCACGGTTCCACAGCATCGAATGCGAGCAGCGATTTCACCGCCTCGGACTCGAACCGGCTATTGAGGAAGTCGGCGGCGCTTGCCGTCTTCAGACGCGACAAAAGAAGGCGCTGACGCCCGCTTGCGCAGGGTGCGCCGCCTTCGCCTCCCCAGATTGGCAGCATCGCCCGCGCAACCGAGGCCATTTCGCGGTGAAATCGCCGATAGGATTCTCCATCCGCCGGCGAGCGGCTCGCAATGGCGCGCACCGCCTCGTCCGCATCGCCGGCCACGATGAGGGGCTTGCTGTCCCTGCTCAGGCCGACGAGAGGCCTGTCCGGATACACGAATTGAAGCCCGTGCCGCACAAGCCTCAATTCCCGCAGCACACACGGGTCGAGCGCGACGCAGTGGCTGGCCCCCGGGGGCAGGCGGACGCCAGCCAGCGACGACGAGGGCCGGCATGATCCGCCCGGCGTATCGCCCGCATCGAGAAGCAGAACCGAATGCCCTGCCTGCGCGACACGGGCCGCGGCAACCAGGCCGGAGATTCCGCCTCCGATGACCACGGCGTCGTATCGCGCGGCTGCGCTCATGGCAGGTACCCGGCCTGCAGGTCGGCCATAACCGCCTTTGCGGCGGCAAACCCTCCTGCACAGGTTCCGAGCGCGCCGGCCGGCGATGCACGTCCTCCGAGATAGAGACCCCGCAGCGGCGTGCGGCCCCCCGGATGGTCCTCGAATCCGCGGCGCGCAAACATCTGGTCGAGCGCGATCTCGCCCCCGTCGAGGTCGCCGGAGGCGAGCCCGAGCGCATCCTCCATGTCGGAAGGAAGAATGAGTTCGGCGCCGAGCACCCGTCCTGCCGTACCCCGCAATACCTCCTCAATTTGCGCAATTGCCAGGTCGCGCAGATGGCTGCGCTTCTCGTGCGTCCACGCACCGTCGAACGGCTGATGCGGGATGGAACCTATGGTCGCCGTCATCGCCGCCTTGCCGCGAGGGGCCAGGCGCGGGTCGCCCGCCGAGACGACGCGCAGGGTCATGGGCAGCCGGGCCGGGATCGTTGAAGCGCGCCAGGATGCATGCGCCCGCGCGAACGCCTCCATCGAGGGACAGACATGCACCGGACCGCACGCAAAGTCCCTCTCTATAGCCGGGGGCGAATCCAGAGCCAGCAGCAGCCGCGCCGTGGCACCGCCCTGCCGCCAGGCATAGGCGCGCCGGCGGGCCTGCTCGGGCAGGTCTTCCCAGGCGAAAAGGGAAAAGAAGGTCCTGCGAATATCCAGTGTGGAAACGACGCAGCGCGATTCGATTTCCGTGCCGTCCGCGAGACGGATTCCGTTCACGGTCCCACCCCTGGAACGAAGGTCGGCCACTTCGAGACCCAGGGACAATTCCGCACCCGCCGCGCGTGCGGCCTTCTCAAGGGATCCCGCCAGCGTGCCCAGCCCGCCCATGATCGCTCCGGACGTTCCCCCGCCAGGGACGAGCGGATGGACCGCGCTTCCTGCCGCGTGAGGATCGGCGCTGCGTCCTTGCAGGACCGCGGCGGCAAAATGCGCCTGCATGTCAGGAGAAACGAAGGCTTCCGCGGCGATATCCGCAAGCGAGGGCCAAGCCCGGAATTCGCCCGGCCACGCCGCGATGGCCGGCGGCCCCAGTCGCGATGGCCGAAACGGGCATGAAGCATCTTCGAGCGCGCGCGCCAGCACCTGCCGGGCCAGCGCGCGCGTCTCGCGGAAGAATGACGTCCAGCCCTCGCTGCCGGCCCAGTTCAGGACCGCGCTTCGCCTGTCCGGCCACAGCGCGAGCGACGACGGAGCGGGCACGAAGAGCGCGCCATGGCCGGCCAGATCGAGCGCATGGAATATCGCCGCCGGAATGGCCGCGACCTCGTCGCAATAGGCAGACGCCCGGAAGCCGGGGTGAAATTCCAAAGTCGCGGCGCGGCCTCCTGCGTGCGGCCGGCCTTCGAGGACGACGACGGCGAGCCCGGCGCGTGCCAGGACGGTCGCGGCGGCCAAACCGTTCGAGCCAGCGCCGATAATCGCAGCGTCGTATCGCACCGAATGCCGTCCGCCTGTTTCATGCCGCAACCGCCGCAATACGCAGCGACGCGGTTAATCCATGCTAACCATTTCGGCACTCGCACAACACGGAAGGCAGCATCCGCAGGGTGCTATTTTCCACTTTGGTTAATGCGGGTCTCGCTCAGCAGCGATGCGGCATTGCGGAGCGAATCCCGTTTCGACTGAGGAACAGGCGTGCGGGAGCGGCGGGCCGCGCCGCTCCCGGTCCGGATTCGCGTTGAACGTATCGCTAGACGACGCCGCGCTTGTGCTCGCCGACCACAACCCGTCCAGGATTGAACGCGCGCTTGAACACGTCCAGTGCCTTGCGAGGCTGCGCATCGCCGCACATGAACACATCGAACGCCGCGTATCCCTTTTCCGGCCAGGTGTGGACGGAGATGTGGCTTTCCGCCAGCACGGCCACGCCCGAAATACCGCCGCCATCCGTGAAGGTATGGAGATGGATATGCAGCAATGTCGCGCCGGCTTCCTTTACGGCGTCGATCAGCGCCATCTCGATCCGGTCACGATCGGCGAGACCTTCGGCTTCCCACAGATCGATGATCAGGTGGCTGCCGGCAAAGGTGACCCCTTCACGCGTGATGAAGTGGTCCTTGTGTTCC
The DNA here is from genome assembly GCA_035549575.1 of Rhizomicrobium sp. Lineage (GTDB taxonomy): Bacteria > Pseudomonadota > Alphaproteobacteria > Micropepsales > Micropepsaceae > Rhizomicrobium. The sequence continues at coordinate 68,704 of DASZQP010000005.1, read as the reverse complement.
TGCTCGTTCGCGGGAACGGGAACGATTTTCACGGGTTTCGCCGAAGTACGGACGCGTGGCGTCTTTGCTTCTTTGGTCGCCGCGACAAGTGCGAGTTTAGCCATTTCGGGCACCTACCCCGTTAAGAGTTGACACCTGCGCCTTGGCCTTTCGGACTTCCGGACGCTTAAGAAGAAAGCGGCGGACGGAAGGCCGTCGCGCCGCTCTGTTCTGTTGCCAGAACGGGGGAAATATAGGGACGTTGCCCCCCCATGCAAGAAAATTTTGGCCCGAGACTAATTTTTTCTTGAACAGAGTCTCGAGAGCGACACCTTGGCTGTCACACTTCGGCGGCGCTCGCCGGGCCTCCGAGGCAGGTGGACAGCGCTCCGCACACGCCCTATACGGGCGCGCTTTTTCCACGCCGCAGTCACGCTCGAAGAGAGGGAAACGCCGATGCCGAAAGCTTTTCAGGAGCGCCTCCACAAGGGCTACGCGCAGAGCATGGAGCTCTCCGGCGTGCCTCTCGTCGACGAGAAGAGCAAGTATCAGCGCATCAAGATCTTCGACACGGTTGCCAACGGCCGGGTGATGACTCTGGACGACATCGTGCAGATCACCACCCGCGACGAGAGCGCCTATGCCGAAATGCTGACACATTTGCCGATGCTCGAGCACGGCAAGGCCGAGCGGGTGATGATCGTGGGCGGCGGCGATCTTTCCATTGCCGACGAGGCGCTGAAACACAAGGGCGTGAAAGAGGTCGTGCTGGTGGACATCGACGGCCAGGTTGTCGAGCGTTGCAGGGAGTTTTTCGGCGAGATCAACGCCAGGGCATTCAAGGACAGGCGGCTCAGGATCGAAATCGCCGATGCGTTCGAATATCTGGGCCGAAAGGATTCCAGGAACCGGTTCGACCTGATCGTCGCCGACCGTCCCGACCCGGTGGGGCCCGGCAAGGCACTGTTCGGCGAAACCTTCTACGACCGCGTCAAGGGCGCGCTGAAGCCAGGGGGCTACGCCACATTCCAGACCGGCGTGCCGTTCTACCAGCCCTGGGAAATCACCGAGGCGCTCAACGAGCTTGCCGAATTCTTTCCGTCGAGCGGTCTCTACCTCACCGTCGTGCCGACCTACATAGGCGGCTTCATGGCGCTGTCCTGGGCGTGCAAGGGCCGGCGCGCGCTCGGAACTCCGGCCGGCATCCGCAAGGCGTCGGCGGCCTTCAAGAAGGCAAGGCTGAAGACCGACTACTACAATCCGGCCGTTCATGCCGCCGCATTCGCGTTGCCGGAATGGATCAGGCGCCTGGTGCGGTAGCCGCCGGGAATTCGCGGCCTGGCGGCGGAAGAATTCCGACCTAGGTCGTAGAGGCAGATCAGCGTTGTGGGCCCTGCACTGTTCCCGGCTCGCGGTTTTCGCTACGTGGGCCGTCCATATCCCGATCCGCCGGAACGACACCGTTGGTCAGCGAGAAAGACGTCACCCTTCCTTCGCCCGATAGGCGGGAAGCAGCGCTCTACGAGAAGCTCCGCGCGCTCGGCATCGCGTGGAACGGCTATGTGCACAAACCCGTCTTCACCGTGGGGGAAGCGTCGGAAGTCAATGCGCTGCAACCCGGCGGCCACACCAAAAATCTCTTCCTCAAGGACAAGAGAGGCGGCCTCTGGCTCGTTGTGCTGCGCGACGATTTCCGGCTCGATCTCAACGGGCTTTCCAGGAAAATCCGCGCACCACGCTTTTCCTTCGGGTCGGGGGAACTTCTGGAGGCCACGCTCGGCGTGCCGCCGGGCTCTGTGACGCCATTCGCTCTCATGAACGACACGGCCGGGAGGGTCAGTGTGGTACTCGACCAGGACATGCTCGCCTTCGACCCGCTGAACTTCCATCCGATGCGCAACGACCGCACCATCGCGGTCAGTCCCTCCGACCTGCTCCGCTTCATCGCGGATTGCGGACACGCGCCTCAAATCGTGAACCTGCCGGAGACCCCGAAATGAATCCCGTTCGGCCGCTGGAGCGGCATGTGCTAAACGGCCGCTTCATCGCGCTCGAGCCGCTCGAAACCCGCCACAATGCCGCGCTGCTCGATGCCGGGAGCGATCCGGAGACCTGGACCTATATCCCGGTCGAGCCGGACAACGGTTTTGCGCGGCGGCTTCCCTGGATTGAATCCGAGAATGCCGCGGGCCGCATGCTCACCTTCGTTGTGCGCCGGCTTGCCGACGATGCGGTGGTCGGATCGACCTCCTATCTCAATATTGCCCCCTCCGACGCCAGGCTCGAGATCGGATATACCTGGTACAGGCCGGACGTGCGGGGTGGAGCTGTCAACCCTGAGGCGAAATACCTGCTGCTGCGGAATGCCTTCTCGGCCGCCTACAATCGTATCGAATTCAAGACGGACTCCCGGAATGCGCGCTCCCGTGCGGCGCTACTCAAGCTCGGCGCCAGGGAGGAAGGAACTTTGCGGTCGCACATGTGGATGCCGCGGGGCTATTTCCGCGATTCGGTCTATTTTTCGATTCTTGCGGATGAATGGCCGGGCGTACGGGATCGGCTCGAAAGACGGCTCGCCGCATACGCTTGAGCCGCTGAGACGTTATACTCCCTGGCCGGCTGGGCTTCCTTTTCGCCCGCGGCATGCCCATGTTCCGGGCCGGATACAAAGAGAATTGTCATGGCACTGATCGGACCGAGCGGACGGCCTATCGCCTCCGGAAACGCTGGAAACGGGGCCGCGAACGGAGGCGGGGCGGCGGGTCCCTATGTGAAGGATTCCTCGCTCGAGACCTTTGCCGCGGATGTGCTCGATGCCAGCCGCGACCTTCCGGTGATCGTCGACTTCTGGGCGCCGTGGTGCGGACCCTGCAAGCAGCTCGGTCCGGTGCTCGAAAAGGCGGTCAATGACGCGAAGGGCGCCGTTCGACTCGTCAAGGTCAATATCGACGAGAATCAGGAAATCGCGCGCCAGCTTCGGATCCAGTCGATTCCCACCGTTTATGCCTTCCGGAATGGCCAGCCGGTGGACGGATTCATGGGGGCCATCCCCGAAAGCCAGATCCGAGCGTTCGTGCAGCAGCTGAGCGGCGGCCATGGAGGACCGGACCACGCCGCTGAAATTCTCGCCGCCGCCGAAGAGTCTTTCGCCGCGGGCGACATCGGCTCGGCCGCACAGGCCTTCGCGCATGTGCTGCAGGACGAACCGGGCCATCCCAAGGCGGTGGCCGGTCTTGCGCGCTGCTATCTGAAAAGCGGCGATCTGGAGCGCGCGAAGACCACCCTGCAGCTCGTGCGCCCCGACGGCGCCGGCGACGAGGCGATACGCGCGGTCGAAGCGGAATTGCGCCTGCGCGAACAGGCAGCGGAAAGCGCCGGCGACCTCGAACCCTTGCGTGTCAGGCTGGAAGCCGATCCGGCGGACCACCAGGCGCGCTACGACCTCGCGCTCGCACTAGACGGACAGGGGGACCGCGACGCCGCGCTCGGTCAACTGCTCGAACTGGTGCGCCGCGACCGCAAATGGAACGAGGAAGCGGCAAGAAAACACCTGCTCACGCTGTTCGACGCGATGGGCCCCGCCGACCCGCGCACGATCGATGCGCGGCGCAGGCTGTCCTCGATCCTCTTCTCGTGACGGCAGATGGCGGGCCGCTATCACAGCATCGAATTGCTGCCGAGGGCACTTCCCGTTTTCCCCCTGACGGGAGTGCTGCTGCTGCCGCGCGGCCAGCTGCCGCTCAACGTCTTCGAGCCCCGCTATCTGACCATGGTCGACGAGGCGCTGAGGGGCGATCGCATGATCGGAATGATTCAGCCGACCGAGCACGAGGACACGACGCTGAAACCTCCGCTTTCCACGGTCGGATGCGCCGGACGTCTGACATCCTACCGGGAAGCCGATGACGGCCGCTATCTGATCACGCTTTCCGGCGTGTGCCGCTTCCGTGTCGCGGAGGAGCTCGCGGTCGACACACCCTACCGCCAGGTTCGAGCCGACTATTCGCCCTTTGCCGGCGATCTGGTCTCTCCGGTCGAAATGGAATTCCCGCGCGACCGGCTTCTCGGCGCGCTGCGCACCTATCTCGCCATGCGCGATCTGAAGGCCGACTGGCAAAGCGTAATGAGCGCGCCCGGAGAGGCGCTGGTCAATGCGCTTTCCATGCTCTGCCCCTTCGAGCCCGCGGAGAAGCAGGCGCTGCTCGAAGCCCATAGCTGGGAAGAGCGCGTGGCCGTGCTGACGGCACTGCTGGAAATGGCGAGCGCGACGTCTGGGAGCGGTCCGGCGTCGGTGAATTGATGGAGAAGCCGGTGGAGCCCGACGCAAGACTGCTCGAGGTGCTGGTCTGCCCTGTCACGAGGGGTCCGCTGATCTATGACCGTTCCCGCCAGGAGCTGATCAGCCGGAGTGCGGGGCTCGCTTATCCCATCCGCGACGGAATCCCGATCATGCTGCCGGGCGAGGCTCGCGCACTGACCGACGAGGAGCGCGACGCACGATGAGCCCGGCGGCGGAACGGCCCTGGCCGACGGAGATCAGGCTGGACAAGGACCGGGCGTCGCTCGGCATCACCTTCGACAGTGGCGAACATTTCGCGCTGCCGGCGGAATATCTGCGGGTGGAGTCGCCGAGCGCGGAAGTGCAGGGACACGGGCCCGGGCAGAAGCAGATCGTCACCGGAAAAGAGAATGTGAAGATCGTGGAACTCGAACCGGTGGGGAACTACGCGGTGCGCATCCGCTTCGACGACGGCCATGACACCGGCCTCTACAGCTGGGATTACCTTCATGAGCTCGGTCGCGATCAGGCCGCGCGCCGCACGGCCTACCTGAGGGCGCGCGGATACTAGACCGCTGCGTGCACGACCCGGAAACGGCGACACATTGGCAAGGATTCTCCGTTGCAAGGCAGCGGCATGACGCGGCGTAATGCCGGCTGGCACTCGCCAACGAACAAATGGAGATCCGAAATGAATTCCTGCCGTACATCATTCCGCGCCGCGCTGCTCGGTTCGGCCCTTGCGGTCCTGGCGCTGACCCCCGTGCTCGCCGCGAATTCAACGCGTTCCGACTGGAAGCGGATGCGGGCGATCGAGGGCAATCATCCCCGCGCCGCCGCACCCGTCCACGGCGACGCTTCCGCGCCCGGAGGGGCCGGCGCAACCTACACGGTGCTGCACGACTTCGCCGGACCGCCCAATGACGGTCAGAGTTCCGGCGCCAACGTCGCCATCGACGATCTGGGCAACATCTACGGCACCACCAACTACGGCGGCGCCAGCAACAACGGGACAATCTTCAGGCTCGCGCCGGATGGCACCCAGACGCTGCTCCATTCCTTTTCGGGCAGCGACGGTTCCGTCCCGGACGGCGCGGTCACCCTGATGCCGAACGGCGATCTTTACGGCACGACGGAGGGTGGTGGCACGTTCGGCAACGGCGTCCTCTTCAAGCTCAGCGCGAAGGGGAAGTACAAGGTCCTGCACAACTTCGCCAGCAACGACGGCTCGTTCCTGAGGGGCGATCTCGTGCGCGACAAGCAGGGCAATTTCTACGGTACCGCGCTCTTCGGTGGCGCCAACGGGGACGGCACGGTCTTCAAATACGGCTTCGACGGGACGTTTACGGTGCTGCACGACTTCGCGGGAACCGACGGCCAGTATCCCGAGCACGGAGTGGTCCGCGACAAGGCGGGCAATCTCTATGGCGTTACGGCGTTCGGCGGCGCGAGCGACAACGGTGCGGTCTACAGGATCGCGCCGGACGGGACATTCACCACGCTGTACAGCTTCACCGGCGGTGCCGACGGCGGATTTCTCTATGGCGGGCTGGACATCGACAAGGACGGCAATCTCTATGGCAGCACGGGCAATGGCGGCGCCAATGGCGAGGGCACGGTGTTCAAACTGGCCGGCGACGGAACCTTGACCACGCTCTACAGCTTTACGGGCGGTGCCGACGGCGCCAGCCCGGAAGGCGACATGCTCAGGATCGGCAAAAATCTCTACAGCACGGCCAATGCCGGCGGCGACCCGAATTGCCGGTGCGGGGTGATCTACGAGATTACGTCGAAGGGCAAGGCAAAGGTCCTGCACGCCTTCACCGGTGCGGACGGCAGCAGCTATTCGGCCGGACTGGCAGCAAGCCAGGGCGTTCTCTACGGCACGACGCAATACGGCGGCGCCGACGGCCTCGGCGTGGTGTTCAGCGTGACGAAGAAATAGCGCCCCTCCGTTCGCCACGCGCATACCTCTCCCCGCTCTCGCGGGGGGAGGCGATGCGCTCTCCCGGGCCCGCGTGCCCGACCCGCGGGTCCCGCTCTGGTCTCCCCGGCCCGTTCCGGTTATATGCGCCCTGGGAGCGCAACGTCAGGGACGGGCGCCGCAAAGTCGCCCGCTACCGCTCCCGCTGAGGCTCGGGCATGACGGGGACCGTTCACACTGCCTTATCGGACCGGTGTGCGCAGGCGAAGCGCTCCATCGAATGTCCCGCCACATGCCGCGCGCCGGCCCGAAGCGCCGGGCGGACCCCAGAAGTGCGCTGCCATGAGTGAAACGGAAAATTTTCCGCGCAAGCCCGCGCCATTTCCCACCCTTCGTCCGGGGCCGCTGCCCCGGCGCGAGCAGAAGCTCGCGATCGTCAAGGGTCAGGACGTCACGCGCTACACGGACTTCTATCACGCTGTCCTCAGGGCGCCGTGGTGGCTCTTCTTCCTCGGGCTTGCGGCCTTCTTCTTCGCCGTAAACCTGGGCTTCGCGCTGCTCTACGTTTCGGATCCGCGCGGCATCGAGCACGCGCGGCCCGGAAATTTCTGGGACGCATTCATCTTCAGTGCGCAGACGATCGGCTCCATCAACTACAGCGTCATGGTTCCGGTATCGAACTTCGCCAACAGCATCGTGATCCTGGAATCCTTCGCCGGCATCCTGATGATCGCGATGTTCACCGGCATCATGTTCGCGCGGTTCTCGCGTCCGTTCGCGCGCGTCGTTTTCTCGAAGGTTGCCGTGATCACGCCGTTCGATGGCCGGCCGACACTGATGTTTCGTACCGCCAACCAGCGCGGCAACCAGGTCCTGGACGCGACGATCTCGGTGACGCTGGCACGCCAGCACATGAGCAGCGAGGGCATCGCGATGCGCCGCTTCGAGGAGCTGAAACTGGTACGCGCGCGAACGGCGCTGTTCTCGCTGTCCTGGACGATCATGCATGTCATCGACGAGAACAGCCCGCTCCATGGACTCTGCACGGAGGACATGATCGACAGGCAGATGGAAATCATCGCGCTGCTTTCCGGGTCCGACGCGACAATGGCCGAAACGATCTACGCACGCTATTCATACGGACCGGAGGACATTCGCCGGGGCCACCGCTTCGTGGACGTACTGTCGCTGACGCCGCGCGGAAAGCGGGTGGTCGATCTGACACGTTTCCACGATACGGAACCCGTGACCTATTGAAGCCGGAACGAAATCAATTCCGTCCGCGCTTTTCGTAGCGATAGGTATCGAGCAGCCGCCAATGGCCGCCCTTCATCCTCTCCTCATTGGTGATGCTGTAGGAGTTTTCGCTCTTCTTTGTTATCACCTGCCGGAGTGTTGCGCGTTCGCCGACCGCGATCACATCTCCGACAAAGACGAGCCGGCCGTCTTTCCATCCCGCGGACGTGTTGGTCACCAGGTTGCCCAGCCCGTCGACCGTCACCGATACCCAGCGTTTCGAGACCGGATTGAAGCCGAGATAGGAAACATCCTGATTTCCACCGGGATAGGTGTCCCGGATTTCGAGCCACACGCCGCCGAATAGCGGGGTAACGCGGCTCGTCCCCTTCTCGGCCGCGTGCCCCCGCACGGCCTCCACTGTCGTTGCAATGTCCCAAGTGCCGATCATCCAGGAGACGTCCGCCATCTGCCTTGCGGGGTGGCCGAGCTGCCTCGCGAGCGCGGGATCGTTCTTCAATCGCGACGCAACGCGGTCGTACAGCGTCGGCTCGGCGGTCGCCGTCGCGGCAGCCAGCATCGCGGCGAGCATTGGCGCGGCTATGCCCATGTCCTTCCCCTATGGTTCGACGATCACCTTGCCGACCGCCCGGCGCTCCAGAAGCATGCGCATGGCATCGGCGGCGCGATCGAGCGGAAAGCGCGCGCCGACGCAAGGATGGAGCAGTCCCTCTCCCAGCATCCCGTCGATGGCGGCGATATTCTCTCGGCCCCTTTCGGGAAACCGCCGCCCATATTCGCCCGCGCGCATGCCTACGACGGAGAATCCCTTGATCAGCGGAATGTTCGCGCCAATCTCTGGGATGCGTCCGCTGGCAAAACCGACGACGAGAAGCCTGCCGTCGAAGGCGATGCAGCGCGTTGACTCGTCGAAGACGTCGCCGCCGACGGGATCGAAGATCACGTCCGCCCCGCGGCCGCCGCTGAGCGCCTTCACCTGCTCGCGAAAGCCGGACGAAGGCAACACGCGATCGACGCCGTACCGCTGCAGAAACGCGCGCTTGACGTCCGTCGATGCTGTGGCCATCACCTTCGCGCCCAGAGCGCGCCCGAGATCGGCAGCGGCCAGTCCCACGCCGCCGGCGGCGCCATGGACGAGAAGCCACTCGCCCTTCTCGAGCCGCGCGCGGCGCACGAGCCCCACATAGGCAGTCAAATACGCAGCGGTGAATCCGGCGGCTAAGGCGTCGTCAATTCCGGCCGGGGTCGGCCTCAGCGAGGTTTCCGGAAGCTGAACCTCCTCTGCGAAGCACCCCAGCCCGCCCGCGATCACGCGATCGCCGGGCTTCACGCTGACAACATCCGCGCCGCAGGCTACGACCTCTCCGGCCGCTTCCATTCCGGGCGTAAAGGGAAGGGCCGGCTTGTGCTGATATTTTCCCTGCACTGTCAGGATATCGGGGAAGTTCACGGCGGCGGCGCGGATTCGCACACGCACCTCCCCCCGGGCCGGCGGCGGCAGGCTCACCTCTTCCAGGCGAAGCGTTCCAATATCTTCGGAGATGGCGCGGCAGACCAGCGCCTTCATACGCGGCCCGGCCCGGCGACGGATGGTCCGACAAATGGCAGCGCACGAATCCCGCCCATGAAAAGCTGGGTGGCAAATTCCGCCGCGGCATTGGGATCGCGATTCTCGCGGCGCAGTATGCGCTCCGTGATCTCGAACGCGACCCCGACAATCGCCGCCATCAGGTAGTCCGCATCGACCGGCGGGAAGACGCCGCGCGCTATCGCCTGTTCGATGTCCTCGCGCAGCTCATCGAACCCGGCGATAACTTCGGGCGTGTCCATGCGCACGCGCGTGGAATCGGCGGTGTGTCGGATATTGCGGAAATTGAGTTCGTCCTGGATCACGAAATCGAAAAAGGTGCGAAAGGTCCCGGAAATGAACTCCTCCACCGTTCCCGCCTTCCGGCGCTCCTCGCGCAGCTTCGGCCGAATAACGAGCGCCACGTCGTCCCGGATCGCCTGGAACACTTCTTCCTTGGACTTGAAGTAATTGTAAAACGTGCCCGATGCGAGCGGCGTGGCACGGATGATGTCGCGGACGGTCGCCGCCCCGTATCCCATCTCGGCAAAGACCCCGCGAGCCGCCTCCAGAATGATCTGACGGTTCTGCAACTTGGTTTGCTCGCGCTTGCCTGAAGGGGCGCGAGGCGCGGCGGGTCCGGGTGCGAGGGCTTCCATGGGTCCTCCGGTGGGCGCGGGACTTTACTAGATCGTGACAGACCGTCAACTTTGAATGCCGGCGACTTTTCCTGGGCCGCCTTCTGCGGCTATCACGGTCACGATGAGCGAATTTGCGGATTTCTGGCGCGCCGCCATGCGGCAGGGCATGGGACAGACTGCGTTCTTGCGCGCGCTCGGCGGCGAGCTCGTGGAGTTCGAGGGCGGCCGGGGGCGCATGCGCCTGCCCTGGTCGGAAAAGCTGGTCGGCAATCCCGATTCCGGTGTGGTTCATGGCGGCGTCATTACCGCGATGCTCGATCAGGCCTGCGGCATGGCGATCGGATCGGCTCTTCGCGCGCCGATGGCGATGGCCACCCTGGACCTGCGCATCGACTACATGAAGCCGGCAACGCCGCGGAGCGACCTTTTGATCGAATCCGAGTGCCTGAAGATCACCCGCGAGATCGCCTTTGCGCGGGCGCGAGCCTATCACGACACGCCAGAGGATCCCGTCGCCATTGCGACCGCCACTTTCATGCTCATGCCCGCCTCCGCCGCCATGCCGAAAGCCGATCAATGACCGTCGCCCGACCCGACCCGAATGCGATGCTCCGTGCCGTTCCGTACTGTGCCTGGCTCGGGCTGACGGCGCGGCTGGAGAACGGCGCGTTCACCCTCGACATGCCGTTCGACGCCAAACTTGTCGGAAATCCGATCCTGCCGGCGCTGCACGGCGGCGTCACGGGCTCACTCCTGGAAACGGCCGCAATCATGCAGATCCTTTGGGAGACCGGGACCTCCGGCTTGCCCAAACCGGTGGACATCACCATCGACTACCTCCGGACCGGCAGGCCGGTCGAAAGTCATGCCCGCGCCTGGCTAGCGAGACAGGGCCGGCGCGTGGTCAGCGCTCGCGCGGAGATGTGGCAGGAGGATCCCGAGCGGCCGGTCGCGAGCTTTCGCGGGCATTTCCTGCTGGCGAACGGCGAGTAGCCTTTCGCGCGACATCCCTAGTCGCCGCCCGTGCCGACGGCATCCGCGAGACGCGCGAAGCCGTCGCGCACGAGGCATTCGAGCAGCTCGCGCTTGATGCGCGGGACGAGCCCAGGTCCTTGGTAGGCAAGAGCGGTGTAGAGCTGCACCAGAGTCGCGCCGGCGCGGATCTTGGCGTAGGCGTCGGCACCGCATGCGATCCCTCCAACCCCGACGAGCACGACGCGGCCGCCCAGCCGCGCCCGCATCCCTGCGAGAATCCGCGTGGATGGCGCGAAGAGCGGCCTGCCCGATAACCCGCCCGATTCCGCGGCTTTGGGACTGCGCAGGAACTGGGGACGCGCGACAGTCGTGTTCGAGACAATCAGACCGTCGATGCCTTCCGCGATCGCGACTGCGGCGATGTCGTCCATGGCATGCCCGTCCAGATCGGGCGCAATCTTGAGCAGGATGGGCCGTACGATGCCGGAGCGCGCGCGCGCGTCGGTCAGGGTCTGCAACAGACGCTGCAAATCGCCGCGGTTCTGCAGACCCCGCAATCCCGGCGTGTTCGGCGATGACACATTTACGGCTACGTAGTCGGCGAGCGGGGCGACTCGAAGGAAGCCCCGCGCGTAGTCGTCGATGCGGTCGGCAGAATCCTTGTTCGCGCCGATGTTGATGCCGACGATTCCGGCACGCATCCTGCGTTCGAGGCGCGCGGCTGCGTGCTCCATCCCGCGGTTGTTGAATCCCATGCGGTTGATTACCGCGCCATCCTCGCGAAGACGAAACAACCGCGGCTTCGCATTGCCCCGTTGCGCCCGCGGCGTCACCGTTCCGCATTCGACGAAGCCGAAACCGAGACGCAGCATGGCGTCCGGCACTTCCGCATCCTTGTCGAATCCGGCGGCGAGCCCCACGGGATTGGAAAAGCGCAGCCCCATCGCGCTCACCGACAGCCGCGCGTCATCGGCTTCGGGCTCCGGCAAAACGCCGGAAAAAACCTTTGTCAATCCAATGGTTAGGCGATGGGCCATTTCCGCGGGCAGCAGGCCGAGGGCACGTGCGGCGGCGTCCATCACCATGCTTTTCCTCTGGACCTTCGCGTCAACATGTTATAGGAATTATTACCATTAATTTGGATCAATTCTTATGCCATGCTGACGCATAAGCAAATCTGGAGCGCCATCGACGCACTCGCTGCGCGCTATGGCCTCTCCCCTTCGGGTCTGGCGAAACTTGCCGGACTCGATCCCACGACATTTAACAAGAGCAAGCGCGGCGTCGCCATGGGAAAGCTGCGCTGGCCATCGACAGAGAGCCTGTCGAAAATTCTCGCCGCGACCGGTGCGAGTCTCGACGAATTCGTAGGACTTGTGGAGGGCACGGCGGGCCGCACGCGCATGGTACCGCTGATCGGAATGGCACAAGCCGGCTCGCGCGGCTATTTCGACGATTCCGGCTTTCCCGCCGGCAACGGCTGGGAGGAGATCGCCTTCCCCGATCTGACCGACGAACACGCCTATGCGCTTGAGATTACCGGCGATTCCATGCTGCCCGTCTACCGGGATGGCGACCGCATCGTCGTGTCGCCGGTAGCCGTGCCCAGGCGTGGGGACCGTGTCGTCGTCAAAACCCTCGACGGCGAGGTGATGGCCAAGCTTCTGCATCGCATGACGGCGCAGCGCGTCGAGCTCAAATCTCTCAATACGGCGCACGAGGACCGCACGTTTGCCCTGGCCGACATCGCCTTCGTCCATCGCATCATTTGGGCGAGTCAGTGATAGGCGACAATTGTTGTCCAATAAGTGTCGTGGCGGACCGGACACGCAAACATTGCAACGGATGCGTCACGGCGCCGTGACGTCTCTCACGGCGACGTGAAGGCGATTCACAAGGACGTGACATATCGGGCTCCCGTTGCAACGGTATCTTCCCCGGCGCTCGCCTCTTCGCCGGCTCATGCTGTCCATTCAAGATCAAAAGACTCGCCTGCTGCTGGAGACTGCGTGGCGCCAGGAGCAGGTCGGAGACTTGCGCGCGGCGGCGATGAGCTATCGCGCCGCCCTGCAGTCGCTGCCGCCGGGCACGAACGTTGCTCCGGCCATGGCTGCCAGACTGCGGCATGCGAGCGAAGTCGTCGCGGCGAACAACCGCGCGCTGGAAATTCACATTCGCGACGGGCTCAACGAGGTCCGGGCGCGCCACGCCGGCGAACGGCTCGACCGCTTCGACCAATGTCTGGACATCATGCTGCAGAAGAGGCGGATATTCAGGCAGCAGCCGACCTTCATGTATTTCCCGGAGCTGCCCGCGATCGAGTTCTACCGCAACGAGGATTTTCCGTGGCTCGCGGCCGTCGAGGAGGCGGCAGGCGACATCCGCGCGGAACTTCTCGACGTGCTGTCGGATGGACCGGAAGCCCTCGATCCCTATGTGACGGATCCTTCCGGTCTGCCGCTCGACCGGTGGGCCGAACTCAACCGCTCGCGGCGCTGGGGAGTCTATTCGCTCTGGCGCGAAGGCCGGGCGTACCCGGAACACATCGCTCGCTGCCCGCGCACGGCAAAGGCGCTACAGGCCGCGCCCCGGTGGGATGTCCCCGGCAACGGACCGACCGTGCTGTTCTCCATTCTGGACGCGAAGACGCGCATCCCCGCGCACACGGGTCCCGTCAACACGCGGCTCGTCGTGCATCTGCCGCTGGTTGTGCCGCCCGGATGCGGCTTTCGTGTCGGTGGCCAGCAGCGCGAATGGGAGCCGGGCAAGGCGATGGTATTCGACGATTCCATCGATCACGAGGCCTGGAACGGCAGCGACAGGCCCCGCGCCGTGCTGATCTTCGACATCTGGAGCCCTCATCTGAGCGAAGCCGAACGGGAGCTGACGCGCGCGCTCACGACGAGAATTGCGGAATACTACGGGACGTCGGCGCTTGGCGCCGATGCCGGGGAGCTACCGCGCGAGAGCCTGCCGGATCATGGCAGCCGTCTCACCGCAGCCGAATAGCGCCGCGAAGGAGCCGAAGCGCGGCCCCTGGGATTGTCCGAACAGGACCTCATAGATCGCCCTGAACCAGTCGCGCAACGGCTCGAAGGCGTGGCGCTTTCCCACTTCGTACACCTCGAACTGGACCTTCTCGGAATCGCGCTCATTGCCGAATTTGTCGAGAATATCGGCGAGGTCTTCAAGGGCCGCGCGTTCCCTGTCGCTCGGGGCGCGGTAGCGCTTGGCCGGCTTCACGAAATCCTCATAGTAGCGCAGCGCATATCCGACCAGACGGTCGAGGCCCGGATTGTCCGACGGATTGGCGCCGGGTGCGTAAGCCCGTATGAATCCCCAGAGCAGGTCGCGGTCCGATGCGTTCGATGCGCTCACCAGCGTGAGCAACAGCGCGAAGCTCACCGGATAGGTTTCTTCCGGCGGACGACCGTTGTGGATATGCCAAACCGGATTTTCGAGCCGCGCCGCCGCGTCCTCGTCGCGGTATTTCCCGAGAAAGGCGATATAGTCGTCCACCGCCTTCGGTATAACGTCGAAATAGAGCTTCTTGGCCGCCCGCGGCTTCTGGAACATGAAGAGCGCGATGCTCTCGTCGGGCCCATAGGTGAGCCATTCGTCGACGGAAAGGCCGTTGCCCTTCGATTTCGAGATGCGCTGCCCGTGCTCGTCGAGGAATAGCTCGTAGTTGAGCGTCTCCGGCGGCTCGCCGCCCAGCGCGCGCGCGATTTTGGTCGAGAGCTCGACGGAGGAAATGAGATCCTTGCCAGACATTTCGTAGTCGATGCCGAGCGCGAACCAGCGCATTGCCCAATCGACCTTCCATTGGCATTTCACGTGGCCGCCGGTGACCGGCAGCTCGGTTTTCCTTCCTTCGTCCTCGAAGACGATCGTTCCGGATTTCTTGTTCCATTCCAGTATGGGAACCTGCAGCACGATTCCGCTCTTGGGCGAGATCGGAAGAAACGGCGAGTAGGTCGCGCGCCGCTCCGGTCCGAGCGTGGGCAGAACGATGTCGCGCACGGCCTCGTAGTTCTCCAGGACGGCCAACAGCGCCTTGTCGAAGCGGCCGCTGCGGTAGCAATCGGTGGAACTCAGGAATTCGTAGTCGAACCCGAACCGGTCGAGGAACGCGCGCAATCGTGCATTGTTGTGGGCGCCGTAGCTCTCGTGCGTTCCAAACGGATCCGGGATCGAAGTCAATGGCTTGCCGAGATTGGCCTCCAGCATTTCGGGGTTCGGAACATTGCCCGGCACCTTGCGCAGGCCGTCCATGTCGTCCGAGAACGAAATCAGCCGGGTTCGCGCCGGACACATCGCCTCGAAGGCCCGGCGCACCCACGTCGTGCGCGCGACCTCGCCAAAGGTTCCGATATGGGGAAGACCGGACGGGCCGTAGCCGGTCTCGAACAGGACTTCACCGGACGAGCGGCCCTTTCCGCTCCCATGTTCCATCCGCGTCAGCACTTTGCGCGCTTCCTCGAACGGCCAGGCGCGGGCCGACCGCGCAAGCTCGCGCAAGGAGGAAGGGTTGCCGGAATTCATTGGAAAGACTGGACCTTAAGCGTTTTGAAAGGGGGCGAAGCTAGGCTCTGTGCAGGGTTTCCGTCAATGTCCGAAGCCAGAGCCACACCGAATGAGGAATCGCGTGCGGCGTTCGCCGGGCGCATCGACATCCTCTACACTCTCGGCCGTCACTATCTTTCCCTGCCCTTCGCCGCCCTTTGCGTGCCGGTGGCGTTATTCGGGAGCAAGCAGCCCGGCTGGAACGTGCTGATGCCGCTGGCGTTGCAGATCGCCGTCGTCATCGCGGCCGAACAGCTCACCACGGCCTACAAGCGCAGGGGGTTGAAGAGCAATCCGCAGTACTGGGCGGACCGTTACGCGTTCGTGTCGGCAATCGCCGGCGCGACGTGGGGAACAGGCGCCTGGTTCTGGTTCGTTCCAAACTCCTATCCGGCGCAAGCCTATCTTTCGCTCGCTTTTCTCGGGATGACCGCCACCGAGTTCATCGCCCGCTCGGCCTACCGGCCGGCCTATCTCGCCCATGCGACCTTTGCCCTGACGCCGCTGATTGTCCTGCTGCTTCTGCAGGGCGGCGCCTATGCGACAGCGACGGCCGTGCTCATCGCGCTGTTCACCGCGGTGCTCTACACCTATTGCGACGGCATCGCCGACCTGATGGACGAATGCCTGAATCTGCGCGACGAGAACTCCAGTCTTATCCGCAATCTCTCCCAGGAGAAATTCGAAGCGGAACACGCCCGCGATGCGGCGCTCGCGAGCGCGCAGGCCAAATCCGTGTTCATTGCCAACATCAGCCACGAGCTGCGCACGCCTCTGAATGCCCTGCTGGGGATGGCGCAGTTGCTCGATCGCGCCGAACTCGCAAATCCCCAGCGCGATCACGTCAAGGTCATGCTCGAGGCGGGCCGGGGCCTGCAGACGCTTCTCGACGACGTCATTGCTCTCACCCGCGCGGATGACGACCGCATGTATGAGGACGATTGCGATCCCGCCGGCGCGGCGCGCGCGGTCGCACGGCTGCTGCAGCCACGGGCCTGGGAAAAGCATCTGAAGCTCACGGTCTCCGCAAGCGAAGACATGCCCCGCGCTGCCGCCGATCCCCGCAGGGTACGCCAGGTGCTGCTCAAGCTCGCCGACAACGCGTTGAAATTCACGGAACGCGGAAGCGTCGAAATCCGGGTGGAAAAAATCCCAGGCGCGGAGCGGGACCATGTCCGTTTCAGCGTCATCGATACCGGATTGGGTGTTCCGGAGGAAATCGCCGGCATGCTCTATACGCCTTTCCAGCCCGGCGATTCGTCCTACACGCGCCGTCATCAGGGCGCGGGGCTGGGGCTTTCCGTCGTAAAGCGGACCGTCGAATCCATGGGCGGCTCCACCGGCTTTGCCAGCGAAGTGGGGCGGGGATCGACATTCTGGTTCACCTTTCCCGTCGCCGAACCCCGCGAGCCGGCGCTCCGGTCGAGGGCAGCTGCATCGGCGCCGGAAGGCCTGTCGATCCTCGTCGTTGCGCAGGATGCCGAGGCAAATCGGCGGCTCTGCGAACTGCTCGAGCCCTACGGCAATCGCGTGCAATGCGCGGACAATGCGGGCGACGCCGCGGCAATGGCCGGGCGCGGGCGGTTCGACATCATCCTCGCCGACGCGGCACGGACGGACGCGCTCGCCGCCGTGCCCGGAATGAAATCCCCAATCATCGCCATGAGGCGCCGCGGCGAGCCCGCGCCAAGCTGCGCCACCGCGGTGCTGAACTGGCCGCCCTCGACTGCCGCGCTCTACGAAGCGATCGACTCCGCGCGCGCGTCCCCACAAGCCGTTTCCCCGGATGACCTGCCCAGGGACAGCGTTGCCGCGATCGATCCCGCCACCTTCGCCACGCTCGAGAAATCTGTGGGCGTCGCCACGCTGGTGGAGATCCTCAGATCGTACATCTATTCCGCGGAGCGCCTGTGTCACGCACTCGGCGAGGCAAGCCACGACGCGAATTGGGGCGAGGCGACCCGTCTCGCGCAGGACATCGCCGGAAGCGCGGGCGGGCTCGGCCTCACTGCCATGACGGCGGCGGCCCGAAGCTTCGCGCAGGCCGCGCGCGACGGCGCTTCTTCGCACGAGCTGCGCACCACCGCACAGCTGATCGTTTGGGAGCACGAACGCGTGCGGCGGTCGCTGGCAAATCTCTATCCGGAGCTGGCCGCCTAGCAGAGCGGCTGCTTCCCTTCGCCTCGGCATTCGGCCTACAAGTACAAATGCCGAACGAACCCCCGTCCCATCCACTTCCTCCCGCGCTCGTGCCGGCGCCGGGCGGCGCTGCCGTATGCCGGCCGGATGGCGCGTGCGAGCGTTTGAATCTCGATGAGGCTCGCCTTCTGTTTCGCACCGGCGAGGTCATGGTCGCGCATGCTGCCTTCGTCGCGGGACGGCTGAAAACCCCGCCCGCGGCGGCGCTGTTCGACGTGCTCGAACTCTTCGCGTTTGCGCGCCCCGGACAGCCTTGCGTGCCGGGCGCGCTCGGCCTGGCCCTCAGCCTCGGCCTGGATCCGCCGCGCACACCCGAAGCATCGGCGCGCGTGCTGCGCGACGCCGCGGAGCGCCTGATTTGCGAACTGGGAAATCCGGACGAGAAGGCGCGCGCCGCCATCCGTCCGCTCGCCGAGACGATGGAGCGCGCGGGATGGCGCTGGTCGCCGCTGATTTTGGAGGAGATCGGGCGAAGCACCCAGAAACTCTCTCCCATCGCCGGGCTCGATGTATGGCGCGGCCTGCCGCAATGGGAAGACGACGCAGCGAACGCGAAGCCGGGCTCGTTGCCGGTCGATCCGGGAGAGGCGCGCGCCCGGCTGAGACAGCTCGTCGGCCTCGCGGGCGAGACGCGCGAGGAACAGGCATCCTACGCCGAAGCCGCCTCCTACGCCTTCACGGCCCGAGAGCGCGCCGGCGCGCCGCGCATCGCGCTGGTCGAAGCGGGCACCGGAGTCGGCAAGACACTCGGCTATCTGGCGCCTGCCAGCCTGTGGGCGGAGAAGAACGGACCCGGACTTTGGATATCGACCTACACCCGCAATCTGCAGCGCCAGATCGTGCAGGAGATCGCGCGCCTCTATCCCGACCCCGCCGAACGGAACGAAAAAGCCGTCGTGCGCAAAGGGAGGGAGAACTATCTCTGCCTGCTCAATTTCGAGGAGGCGGCCAAGCGCACCGCCCTCGCGCCCGGGCAGCGCGCGGTGGCGATCGGTCTCATCGCGCGCTGGATGCAGGTCACACCGGACGGCGACATCTCCGGCTACGGCTTTCCGGCCTTCCTCGGCGCGTCGCTCTCCTTGCGAGAGATTACCGACCGGCGCGGGGAGTGCGTCTACGCCGCCTGCCCGCACTACCGGGCCTGCTACATCGAGCGGGCGGTGCGGCGCGCGCGCCACGCGCCGATCGTGGTCGCCAACCATGCGCTCGTCATCGCGCAGGCCGCGCAGGACTGGCTGAGCGTGGACGAGACCACGGACACGCCTCCGGAACGGCGCGTGCGCTATGTCTTCGACGAAGGCCATCATCTCTTCGACGCCGCGGACAGCGGCTTTGCCGCTCGCGTCTCCGGCACCGAGATGGCCGATCTGCGCCGCTGGATCCGGGGACCGGAGGCACGCGCCAGGAGCCGCGCGCGCGGCCTCCAGGAACGCCTGGACGGCCTGATCGAAGACAGCGAGGAAGCCCGGCGCGCCCTCGACGACGCGATTCACGCCGCCGGCACACTCGCAGGCGAAGGCTGGCTGTCGCGGCTCCATGGCGGTGCGCCGCGCGGCGCCGGCGAAGCCTTCCTCGCCGCCTGCCTTCGGCACTTGCGGGCGCGCAGCGACGACGCCGATGCATTCTATTCGATCGAAGCGGAAACCGTGCCGCTCGGCCCGGACATCATCGAAGCGGCGCGCGTCCTCGGCGTTGCGCTCGGGCGCCTGATCGCGCCGCTCCTGCGTCTGGCGCACCACCTGCGCAAAACGCTCGACGACAAGACCCGCGAACTCGAAACCTATCAAAGGGCACGGATCGACGCAGCGCGGCGCGGGCTGGAGCGGCGGGCAAAAGTCGTTCTTCCCGCATGGATTTCGATGCTCGATGCGCTCCAGACCGGCGAAATCAGCGACGAGTTCGTGGACTGGTTCCAGCTGGACCGGGACGAGGGTCGCGACCTCGACATCGGATTGGAACGGCACTGGATCGATCCCACCATTCCCTTCGCCGGCGAAGTTCTGTCCAACGCGCATGGCGCGCTCATCACATCGGCCACCCTGCGCGATGCGGCGGAAGCGGAAGACTGGCAGAGCGCTGAGGTGCGCACCGGCGCGGCCCATCTTGCCGAGCCGCCGAAGCGCGCGAGCTTCGGCTCGCCCTTTCGCTATCGCGAACAGGCGCGCGTTTTCGTGGTCAATGGCGTGAACCGCCGCGAGATCGACCAGATCGCTGCCGCCTATCGCGAATTGTTCCTGGCGGCGGGCGGCGGCGCGCTCGGACTTTTCACCGCCGTGCGTACCCTGCGCGCGGTGGAGAGCCGCATCTCGGGGCCACTGGGCAATGCCGGCCTTACGCTCTATGCACAGCACGTCGACAGGCTCGACGCAGGCGCGCTCGTCGATCTCTTCCGCGCCGAAGAGAATGCCTGCCTGCTCGGCACCGACGCGCTGCGCGACGGCGTGGACGTCCCCGGCCGATCGCTGCGCCTCGTCGTGTTCGACAAGGTGCCCTGGCCCAAGCCCACCATTCTGCACAAGGCGCGCCGCGCGCGGTTCGGCAAGGGCTACGACGATCTCGTCACGCGGCTGCGACTGAAGCAGGCCTTCGGGCGATTGATCCGCGGCGCAACCGACAGGGGCTGCTTCGTCATCCTCGAGGCGGCAACGCCCTCGCGTCTTCTCTCCGCCTTTCCGCCGGACGCACCCGTAAGCCGTTGCGGCCTCGAAGAGGCCATTGCGGAAATCGCCAAATTCCTGTCGGCTCCGCAAGCCGGTCTGCTTCCGGAAAACTGAGAAAGTCCGTCGATGCGCACGCCCCCAATGTTTGGATTTCTCATGCTGTTCGCCCTTGCCGGTCCGGCCGGCGCCGTGGCGCCGGATTCCGAAATCCGCGACATCCTCGCGACGCGTGTCGACCGTCAACACTGGGCCACCGGCATCGTCGTCGGCCTCGTCACGCCGCAGGGAGCCCGTACGATCGCCTATGGCACGACGTCCAAAGGCGGCTCGCGGAAGGCCGGCGCGGACACGGTCTATGATATCGGCTCCGTGACCAAGGTTTTCACCGCCCTCGCTCTCGCCGACATGGCAGGGCGCGGCGAGGTCGCGCTCGACGACCCGGTGGCGGAATATTTGCCCAAGGGCACCCGGCTTCCCCGTGATGACGCACGGCAGATCACGCTCGCCGATCTCGCCACGCACACTGCCGGACTGCCGCTGCGGCCCTCCAATCTGGCGCCCAAGGATCCGGACAACAAATACGCGGGATACGACGAAGGCGATCTCTACGAATTTCTGGCGCACTACAAGGCGCCACACCCGATAGGCACAACCTACGACTACTCCAATCCGGGCTTCGGATTGCTGGGATTGGCGCTCGCCCGCCGCGCAGGCACGGGATACGACACCCTGATCGAACGGCGCATTCTGAAACCCCTCGGCATGGCCGATACCGCGCGCCGGGCAACGCCTTCGATGCTTCGACGGATGGCGTACGGCTATTCCTACGACGTTGCATCCGCGGACCTGGTGCCTGCGCGGCATTGGGATTTCGGCAGCGGGGTCGCAGGCGCGGGCGGATACAGATCCACCGCCCGCGACCTCATGCGTCTGCTCCGGGCGATGCTGGGCCTTCGTCCTTCACCGCTTGCCTCCGCATTTGCGGCCACGATCCGGATCCGCCGCCCAGGCGGCATGCAGCCGGCGACCGCCATCGCGCTGGCCTGGAACGTTCTTGACCGGGACGGCCGGGAGATCTTCTGGAAGAACGGCAGCGTCGGCGGATTCCGCGCCTTTGTCGGCTGCGATCCGGCGGCGCGGCTCGGCGTCGTCGCACTTGCCAATGCGCAGACCGGCACGGGCGCGGACGATATCGGCCTGCACATCCTCGATCCGGAAATTCCCGTCGATCTGCACATTCCCCGGAAGCATGTCGAGACGAAGATCGATCCGGCTTTGCTCGACCGCTATGCCGGTACCTACAAGTTCGCGGACAACGATTTCGTGGTGGTGTCGCGCGAGGGCGGCCACCTCGTCGAAAGCGAGAACGGACAGGATCCGCTCGCGCTCTTCCCCGAGGGGGATCGCGACTTCTTCTTCAAGATCGTCGATGCACAGGTCAGTTTCGAAATCGATGCCGATGGAAAGGTTGCCGCTGCCATCTGGCATCAGGACGGCCAGGACCAGCGCGGCGAGCGGATCGGACGGTAGCAGCTCCCCCATGCGTTCCGGCTTCCGCTGCGCGTTTTCCGTTCTCTTGGTGTTCCGGAGATTCCTCGCGCCGCGGCCGCGGGTCCGGCGGACGCGCCGCGAGGAACCCGTGGGTCGTTTGCAATGGCCGATGACCGGAGACGCCGGCCTTCCTATAAGGTCCGCATGACGGATACGGCGGAAAACCTGTTCGGCGACGGACCTTCGGAGGCGAGCGAATTCGGCCGCCATTCGACGGGCATTCTTCCCAGCCATGTGCTGCGCCGGCTGATCCGGGCGCGGCGCGAAATCGTGGCGATGGAAGACATCGACGAGGCGCAGCTTCAACCGGCGAGCATCGATCTGCGCCTTGGCGCCATCGCCTGGCGCGTGCGCGCGAGCTTCCTGCCCGGTCCCCACGCGACCGTGGAGGAAAAGCTCTCCTCAGTCTTCATGCACGCCATCGACCTCTCCGAAGGCGCCGTGCTGGAGACCGGCTGCGTCTATATCGTGCCGCTGATCGAGCGCGCCGAATTTTCCGCGCGGGTCTCCGGAACGGCGAACCCGAAAAGCTCGACCGGCCGCATCGACGTCTTCACCCGCCTGATCACGGATTACGCGCAGGCCTTCGACAGCGTGGCAGCGGGATATCGCGGCCCGCTCTTTGCGGAGATCAGCCCGCGCACCTTTCCGGTGCTGGTGCGGAAGAACTCGCGGCTCAACCAGCTCCGCATCCGCCATGGCTCGCCGCAATTCACGGACACGCAGCTCAGGCGCCTGCACGCGCAGGTGCCGCTGGTCGACACGGAGCCGGACATCGACAATGGCCTCGGCCTTTCGATCGACCTGAGAGGACATGACGGGAGCCGGATCGGCTGGCGCGCCAAGCGCCACACCGCGCTCATCGATGTCGATCGCCGCGGCTATCTCGACCCGGCGGACTACTGGGAGCCGGTTTCGGCGCAGCCGTCGGGCAACATCATTCTCGATCCCGACGAGTTCTATATTCTCGCGTCGCGCGAGGCGGTCGCAATTCCACCGGAATACGCGGCCGAGATGGTGCCCTTCAATCCGCTCGTCGGCGAGTTCCGTGTCCACTATGCGGGGTTCTTCGATCCCGGCTTCGGCTACGAAAAAGGCCATCCGCCCTCGGCGCGCGCGGTGCTCGAGGTCCGCTCCCGGGAGGTGCCGTTCATCCTGGAGCACGGCCAGACCATCGGCCGCCTGGTGTTCGAGCGGCTGACCGATCCGCCCCCGGAGATCTACGGAGAGGGGATGGGCTCCAACTACCAGCGCCAGGGGCTCAAGCTTTCCAAGCATTTCAGGCTGCCATAGCCCGGCGTTGTTGCGCCGAATCCACAGGAGTTTGCAAATAGCGCGGTCACGGAAGCGTGACTGTTGCGTCAGGCGCGGGGATCGGGCCCTACTTCGTCTCGCTGCGGGACCGGCTATTTGGGGGTTCGGCCTCGCAACGGGTCCGCTTGAAGGGGGCAGCGTGAGGCGGCTACGGCGCGGAAGTGCCGGCCGCCTCATGAATTTCGGGGCCTTCCCATGATCCTCGTGACGAAACGGCTTTTCCTCAGGCCCATCGCGGTCAGCGACGCGCCGGCGCTGTTCGAGGCGCGAAGCGATCCGGAAGTCATGCGCTATTGGGACTGGCCGGAACAGAAAAGTCTCGAGGAGGTCCATGAAACCTTCGTCCGCCACATTCCCGAACTGACGGACGAGACGACCAAATGGTGGGCCGCCGCGCTTTCCCCCGACGGACCGGCCGTGGGCGAGTGCGATCTTTCCGAAATCGACCGCCACCACGGGCGCGCGGAAGTGGGTTTCATGTTCGCCCGCCATTGCTGGGGCAAGGGCTATGCGCTGGAGGCGATGGAGCGCGTCATTGCCTATGGCTTCGAGGATCTGCAACTGGAGCGCCTCTGGGCGAGATTCCACGACGGAAACGTCGCCTCCCAGCGCCTGCTGGAGCGGCTGGGCTTTGTCTATGAAGGCCGTTTGCGCGAGCATGTGATGCGCGACGGCGCCCGGCGCGACTGCCTGATCTACGGCCGGCTGCGATCCTGAAACCGGTCCCGGACGAAAAAGGGCAGATACAGGATCAGGATGAATCCAAGCCCGATGGGTATCAGCTCCGCGATGTACCAGGGCCAGGGCGAGAGGAGATCGAGCACCGACGGATCGGCCGGCTTGCCCCGGAGGAACCCGTAGTTGGCCCCCGTGATCCAATCGACGGTGCCGGCGGCGGCGCCGTAGAACAGCGTCCACGCCACGACGCGCGGAATGGAGGCGGCATGGGGGCGCAGGCGCATGGCGAACATCAGGTAGAGCACCGCCGCGATGACGCCGCAGTGAAATCCGAAAAAGATCACGAAGCGCAGATCGGGCCAGCCGAGCGCAAGCTCCGGCGTCAGCGTCGCCTGAAGCGTGCCGCTGAACGTCCAGAAATAGGCGAGTTCGAAACTTTTCCGATTGGGCCGGACGAGCGAGACGATGGTCGCGATCGCGGCCCAGTCGCACAGGTGCATGGGCAGCGCATTGCCGACCATTCCCGCATAGAGAAGCCAGAACCAGAGCGCATACATCGCCAGGAGTTCGGCCGCGAACAGATACCGGATCGCATCGGCGAGCGCCGTGCCGCGCACGGGGCGGGCGAGACCTGCCAGCGCCAGCGGTATGGCCAAAGCGAGCGCGATGGCGGTGAGGTGCGCCGCGCCGAACGGTACGAACGGATGGGGCATCGCCTCTCGGGACACTTCGCGACCCCGGAACTATAGCAAGGCATGGAGCGGCACGCACCGCCGCGTGCCGGGCGGATCCGGTTCGGCGCGCCGCCCGCGACGATCGCGGGCAGACGCTGCGGAGCGCGGTCGAACCGCCAACGGCAGCCCCGTTGCCGCCGCGGCGGGAGACTCCGAGCGATGCCGCGCGCGTCCACGCGCCATTCTTGCCGCCGCTTCACCGGCACAGTACAACGAAGAGCCGGACGCGCGGTTTGCGGGCGTAGTTCAATGGTAGAACGGCAGCTTCCCAAGCTGCATACGAGGGTTCGATTCCCTTCGCCCGCTCCATGCCTTGGAGAATATCCGACGGCAGGTTTTGCTATCGGTTTTGCGGAATTCGCTCGCGCGGCATTCGCGGAACGCTTCGTCGCAGACGCAAAAAGGGCCGGAAACGGAACGCGGCGGACGGGGGCTCTCATCCGCCGCGGGACTGGTCCATTCGGATGTCCGATCAGTCGAACACGTCGTAGACCACGTCCTCGACCTCGCCCGTGCGGAGATTGACGAGCAGCAGGTCGTCGCCGTAACGGACCCAGCGATAGCCCGGCGGGGGCGCCTGAAGTCCGAGCCGGGCATAGTCGCCGTAGTAGTAGTCCGGAGCGAAGAAGATCGGCGGGAGGATCGCTCCGATCGCCCACACACGGTAGTGCCGGCCGCGCGGCCAGCGATAGGCGGGCGCATGGATGCGCGCGCGCCACGTGCCGCGATGCCAGAAATGGCCGGGTCGCCTCGGATGAGGATGGCGGACGATGACCTTGCGCGGGGTGACGCGGCGGACCGCCCCGCGATGCGCTGGCGCAGGCTTGACGACGACCCTTTTCTCCTTGACCTGTACCACCTTGGCCGCAGGCGCCGGTGCGGCGGCAAGCGGGGAAGCGGCGAGCACGGCGCCGAGGATCAGGCTTCCGGCGGCAAGTGTTGGAAGGCGTTTCATCTGTTGCTCCCTTGTGGCGGAGCGGACGCGGGGCCCGCGATCTCTCCCGGAAGGCTAGGCAACCGGGAATGGATTTCCTTACGCGAAATCAAAATTGGCCGCGCACGGACGAAGCCGCGCGAGCCCCGGCCCTGCGGCCCGCCTGCCCGCGCGAAAGGCCGGTTCCGCGACGATATTTCCCGCAGCATCGAAACGGGGAAATCGCTAGACTGGGCCACCGTGCCCGCGAGTCCCTCGCGGGACCGAATTTCATCCGGGTACGGACAATGACGAATGTGGCGGTGATCGGCGCCCAGTGGGGCGACGAGGGCAAGGGCAAGATCGTGGACTGGCTGTCCGCGCGCGCCGACGTGGTCGTGCGCTTTCAGGGCGGCCACAATGCCGGCCATACCCTCGTCATCGACGGCGTGACCTACAAGCTCAGCCTTCTGCCCTCGGGCGTGGTGCGGCCGGGAAAGCTCGCCGTCATCGGTAACGGCGTCGTGGTCGATCCCTGGGCCTTGCTCGCCGAGATCGAGCGGCTGCGCGGCCAGGGCGTGAACGTCACGCCGGAGAACCTGATCGTGGCGGAGAACGCGGCGCTCATCCTGCCGCTGCATCGCGAACTCGACGAGACGCGCGAGACCTCCAACAGCATTCAGGCGCTGGGCACCACCAAGCGCGGCATCGGCCCCGCCTACGAGGACAAGGTCGGCCGCCGCGCGATCCGCGCCATCGACCTGAAGGATCCGGCTTCGCTGCCGAGGAAGATCGAGCGCCTGCTCGCGCATCACAACGCGCTGCGCCGCGGCGCCGGCGCGAGCGAAATCTGCGAGAAGAAGACTCTCGACGACCTCATCGCGATTGCGCCCCGGTTCACGCCCTTCGTCGGCGCGGCCTGGCGCACGCTCGATGCGGCGCGGCGGGAGGGAAAGCGCATCCTGTTCGAAGGCGCGCAGGCGGTGCTGCTCGACATCGATCACGGCACCTACCCCTTCGTCACGTCTTCGAACACGGTCGCGGGGCAGGCGGCCGCCGGTTCGGGCATCGGGCCGCGGCAGATCGGCTATGTGCTCGGCATCGTCAAGGCCTATACGACGCGGGTGGGCGAAGGCCCCTTCCCGACCGAACAGGACAACGAGACCGGCACCATGCTGGGGGAGCGCGGCGCCGAATTCGGGACGGTCACGGGCCGCAAGCGGCGCTGCGGCTGGTTCGACGCCATGCTGGTCAGGCAGACCGTCGTCACCGGAGGCATCGACGGCATCGTGCTCACCAAGCTGGACATCCTCGATGCGTTCGAAAGGATTCACGTCTGCGTCGGCTACCGGCTCGACGGCCGCCCGATCGACCACCTCCCCGCCGATGCGAACGAGCAGGCGCGCCTCGAGCCGGTGTACGAGATCATGGAAGGCTGGAACTGCTCGACGCGCGGCGCACGCAGCTGGGCGGACCTTCCGGCGCGCGCGGTGAAATATGTCCGCCGCATCGAGGAGCTGATCGGCGCGCCCGTCGCGATGCTCTCCACCAGCCCCGAGCGCGACGACACCATCGTCGTGCGCGACCCCTTCCTGGGTTGACGCCACGACAGGCTTGCATCCGCGCGCCTTCTGCCGTCACGCTTGGCCATCGCCATTCGAGGGGACTTCGCATGTTGAAAACACGCTTCACGGAAATGTTCGGCGTCGAGGCTCCGATCACGATGGGCGGCATGACGCGCGTGGGAAAGGCGGGACTCGTCGCCGCCGTCGCCAATGCCGGCGCGCTCGGCTTCATCACCGCGCTGACCCCCGGCTCGCCGGAGAAGCTCCGGGACGAGATCAAGAAATGCCGGGAAATGACGAACAAGCCCATCGGCGTGAACCTGACCATCCTGCCGACGATCAACCCGGTTCCCTACGACGAATACCGCCAGGTCATCATCGAGAGCGGGATCAAGATCGTGGAGACCGCCGGCAACAATCCCGCGCCGCACCTGCCCGCGTTCAAGGAGGCGGGCGTGAAGGTGATCCACAAATGCACCAGCGTGCGCCACGCGGTGAAGGCGCAGTCCATCGGCGTGGATTGCGTGTCGATCGACGGGCTCGAATGCGCGGGCCATCCCGGCGAGGACGATGTGGGCGGTCTGATCCTGTTTCCCGCGACGGCGGACAGGATCACCATTCCGCTCATCGCCTCGGGCGGCATGGCGGATGCGCGCGGGCTGGTGGCCGCGCTGGCGCTCGGCTGCGACGGCGTCAACATGGGCACGCGCTTCATGGCGACGGTCGAGGCGCCCATCCACGACAAGGTGAAGCAGGCCATCGTCGCCAATGACGAGCGCGCCACCGACCTCATCTTCCGCACCATGCACAACACCGCGCGCGTGGCGAGGAATGCGATCAGCCAGCAGGTCGTCGCCATCGAAAAGCGCGGCGGGGCGAAATTCGAGGACGTGAAGGATCTCGTGGCCGGAACGCGCGGGGCGCAGGTCTACGACAGCGGAGACACCGACGCCGGCATCTGGTCCGCCGGCCAGACGCAGGGCCTTATCCACGACATCCCGACCTGCAAGGACCTTGTCGAGCGCATCATGCGCGAGGCCGAAGCGATCATCCGCAGCCGTCTGGACAGGATGGTTGCGTGAGCGCCGCGCCGGTTCGCGAACGACACGGCGCGAGAGGACCGCGCCGTTCTCGATGACCATGCGCTCGGTGACCGTGAGCCGTCCGCCCTGCAATGCGGCGATCGCACTCGCCCATTCCGCCAGCGCCCGGCATTCGCGGATGTGGGCGCGGACGACGGCGTAGAAGGCGCGGCGCTCCCGCGTGAATTCTCCGTGCTTGAGGGCGTTGCGATTGCCCTTCTGCCCGCCGCGGCGCCTTCTTGGCGGGGGTGGGGGGCATGGTTCGGAATCGCAATTCGAATGGCCCGGGCGCACCCTAAGCGCCGGGGGAACAAGCAGAATCTTCCTCCTTCGCGGCGGTGCACAATTTCCGTTTCCAGACGGCAATTAGATTTCTCCACATCGCTTTTCTACCTTGGCACGATTGGAACAAAATGGAAACAAAAATCTTGTTGCGCCAGTGAAGCCAGGTATGTAGAAACGTTTCTACAAACCGAAAGATGGAAATGACGATCACCACGCTCACCAGCCGGGAGTTCAACCAGGACACCGGCCGCGCCAAGAAAGCGGCAAGCAAGGGGCCCGTGTTCATCACCGACCGCGGCCGGCCCGCGCATGTGCTGCTGACGATCGAGGAGTATCGAAAGCTTACCGGCAAGACGATGTCTTTGGCGGACGCGCTCGCGCAGCTTGGACCGGAAGCCGGCTTCGAGTTCGACCCGCCAAAGGCCGACATCGAGCTTCGCATTCCCGATTTCGAGTGATGTTCCTTCTGGACACGAATGTCCTTTCGGAGATTCGCCGGCCGGACCGAGCCCATCCGAACGTGGTGCAATGGGCGAACAGCGTTCCGGTGGATCAGTTCTTCATTTCGGTGATGTCACTCTTCGAAATCGAGCGCGGCGCGCTGCAGATCGCTCGCAAAGACGCCGCGCAAGCCCGCGTCCTGCGGAGCTGGATCGACGATCATATCCGCGCCCGGTTCGCGGATCGCATTCTGCCAATTGATGAAGCCGTCGCGCTGCGCTGTGCAACTCTCCATATTCCCGATCCACGTCCGGATCGCGACGCGCTGATCGCGGCAACGGCCCTCGTTCACGGCATGACGGTCGTGACGCGGGACGTTGATGATTTCGAGGGGACTGGAGTTCCGCTCCTCAATCCGTGGGAGGTGGCGCAATAGGCGCCGGAGCGCTCGGCCTGTCGCGGCGATGGTGGCAGCTCCATCACATCGTCAAGATAGAGCCGCACGGCATCTTTGAGGTTCTTCAGCGCGATCGCGCGCGTGGCGCCATGGGTATGAACGCCTGGGAGTTCCGGACTCCACGCGTGATATTCTTCGCCGTCGGTTTCGATGCGGAATGTAACCATGCCGCCATTTTGCGCGGCGCGGCGGGTGTTGTCCATTCGTTATTTCATTGCGTGACTTAGCGGCCCGTGGCCCCTGCCGAGTCCGGGCGCCGATTCGATGGCGCGTTGCACGTATTCGCGCGCGCGGCCGGCGGCGAGCGGCAGCGACAGGCCCTGCGCAAGGCCGCACGCAATCGCGGTCGAGAGCGTGCAGCCGGTGCCGTGGGTGTGCTTCGTCTTGATGCGCGGGAAGGCATAAACCTCGACGCCGCCGCTCCACACCATCACGTCGTCGATGGTGGCGCGCGTCGCATGGCCGCCCTTGACGAGCGCGGCCTTCGCGCCCATCGCGATCAGTTTGCGCGCGGCGGCTTCGGCATCGTTGCGTTTGCTGCTTCTCAGATGCGCGAGCGCCCTGGCTTCGGGAATGTTGGGCGTGATCAGCGTGGCGAGCGGGATCAGCTCGCCGGTCAGCGCCGCGACGGCGCTCTCCGCGAGCAGCCTGTGCCCGCTCGTCGAGACCATCACCGGGTCGAGCACGATGGGGATTTTCTTCGCGTGCCGCGCAATCGCCGCGGCGACGGCCTTCACGATCTTCGCCGAGCCGAGCATGCCGATCTTGATCGCGTCGGCGCCGATGTCCGACAGGCACGCCTTTATCTGCGCGGCGACGATGTCCGGCGGCACCGGATGGATGGCCGTCACGCCGCGCGTGTTCTGCGCGGTTACGGCCGTGATCGCCGTCTGTGCGTAGCAGCCGAAGGCCTGAGCGGTCTTGAGGTCGGCCTGGATGCCCGCGCCCGCGCTCGAATCCGACCCCGCGACGACGAGGACCCGGGCAGGCGTCAAGCCGCCACTTCCTCGATGGTCGCGGCGATCTCGCGCACGACCTGGCGGACGAGCTTCTCGTCGTCGCCTTCGGCCATCACGCGGATGACGGGCTCCGTCCCGGACTTGCGCACGAGCACCCTGCCCGAGCCGTTGAGGCGCGCATGGCCGGCCTCGATGCATTTCTTCACGCGCGCATCCTCGAGCGGCATGCCTTTCTTGAAGCGGACGTTTTCGAGCACCTGCGGCAGGGGCTCGAAGAGATGCGCGGCGTCGCTCGCCTTGCGCCCTTCCATCGCCAGCACCGCAAGAACCTGCAGCGCAGCGATCAGCCCGTCGCCGGTGGTGGCGAAATCGGACAGGACGATATGGCCGGACTGCTCGCCGCCGACATTGAACCCGCCGTTCTTCATCTCCTCGATGACGTAGCGGTCGCCCACCTGTGCCCGCGCGAGCTTCAGGCCGAGCGTCTGCAGGTAGCGGTCGAGGCCGGCGTTCGACATCACGGTTCCCACCACGCCGCCGCCCTTCAGGATTCCGTTCTTCGCCCACGAGCGGCCGATCAGCGCCAGGATCTGGTCGCCGTCGATGATCGCGCCCTGCTCGTCGGCCATGACCACGCGGTCCGCGTCGCCGTCGAGCGCGATGCCGAAATCGGCCCTGACCTCGCGCACCTTGCGCTGCATGGCCTCGGGCGAGGTCGAGCCGCAATCGAGGTTGATGTTCGTGCCGTTGGGCTCGACCCCGATCCGGACGACCTCGGCGCCCAGCTCCCACAGCACCTCGGGCGCGACCTTGTAGGCGGCGCCGTTCGCGCAATCGATGACGATGCGAAGGCCGTCGAGCCGGTGGCTGCGCGGGAATGTGCGCTTTGCGAACTCGATATAGCGCGCCTGGGAATCGTCGATGCGCTTGGCGCGGCCGATCGCCTCGGAGCCCGCAAGGCCCTCCTCCAGGCCGTTCGCCATCAGCGCCTCGATCTCCTGCTCGCGCGCGTCGGACAGTTTCTCGCCGTCCGGTCCGAAGAGCTTGATGCCGTTGTCGTGGAAGGCGTTGTGGGAGGCGGAAATCATCACGCCGAGATCGGCGCGCAGCGACCGCGTCAGCATCGCCACGGCCGGGGTCGGCAGCGGCCCGAACTGGAACACGTCCATGCCGACCGAGGTGAAGCCCGCGACCAGGGCGCTTTCGATCATGTAGCCGGAAAGCCGGGTATCCTTCCCGATCACGACGCGGTGGCGATGCTCGCCGCGGGTGAAGATCCGGCCGGCCGCCATCCCCACCTTCATGGCGATCTCGGGCGTCATCGGAAACCTGTTGGCCAGTCCGCGCACGCCATCGGTGCCGAACAGCTTGCGTGTCTGAGGCATGGTGACCCTCGGTGGCAGGCGGTTGGGTGTATCCTACCGCGCGAGCATAGCAAATCGTCAGCGAAAAAGGGTCAAAGAGTAAAGATCACGGTGGGTTACGGTTTGTTGCCGTCCAGGGCGCGAAATACGGCGATTGCGTCCTTCAGGGCTGCCGGATCGTGGGTGCGTATGTAGTCCGCACCCGATAGCACCGCATGGATTTCCGCGGCCAGCGTCGCCGGACCGATATCCCGGACATCCCGGGCCACGAGCCCGCGCAGAAAGGATTTCCGCGAAACCGAAACCAGGAGCGGGAGGGACAGGGCGGCCTTCATCTCGCCGATCCGTCTCAGGACGGTGAAGGAGGCGTCCGGGTCGCTTCCCAGGAACAATCCCATCCCGGGATCGGCGACGATCCGGCCGCGCGCGACTCCGGCGGCGACCAGCGCGGGGATGCGCTGCGCGAAGAAGTCCAGGATCCGGTCGAACAATTCGCCGGCAGGCACGAACAGGCGGGTCGCCGCGCCCTTCGATTCCACGGAGAACATCACGATCAGCTTCGCCCGGGACGCGGCAAGCGCCGGATAGAGGCTCTCGTCGGGAAAGCCGCGCACGTCGTTCAGATAGTCCACGCCCTGCGCCAGCGCCCAGCGCTGAACCTCCGGCGCGAAACTGTCGATGGAGATGCGCGCACCGCTCCGCTTGAGGACGTCCACGACCGGGGCCAGGCGTGCGATCTCGGTCTGCGGCGGCACCGCGATGGCGCCGGGCCTGGAGGAGGCGGCGCCGATGTCGATCGCATCGGCCTCCTTCGCGAGCACACGCGCGCGCGCCAGCGCCGCTTCGGGGTCGAGATATTTCCCGCCGTCCGAAAACGAGTCCTCGGTGACGTTGAGTATGCCGAGAAGGAAGGGATTCATCGCGCCATCATCGCGAAGCGCGGGCAAAAGTCACGCCGCCTGCGCCGCCGCCCGTCCGCGGATGCTCCGGATGATCGCGGCGCGGATCCAAAGATATTGCGCGAAGAACAGGACCAGCTTTGCCGGCAGGGGAACGAAGAACGTATAGGCCGCCCAGGTTGTCGCGTCGAACCTGAGCGCCACGAACAGATTGGCCGCGGCCAGAGCCAGCATGAGCATGGCCCAGACATAGCCCCAGGCGACGAGCGCGCGGCGCGGCACGTTGTCGGTCACGACGGCGGGAAGATACCGCGCCATCCAGTCCGGCTTGAGCATGACGCAGCCGATGGCGGCCTGGGCGATGCTGGGCTTGAACATCGCAAACAGGGGATTGTGTGTGGCGATGGAAATGCTGCCCAGCACGAAGACGAGCCCGAGGCTCGCCCATTGCATGATTTCGATCTTGCGGCCGCGGAACCGCTCCCAGGCGATCTGGCCCAGGCTGATCGCCATTCCCGCGCCGACCGCGACGATGAGATTGTCGGTCGCCGCATAGAGGATGGCGAACACGATCAGCGACAGGAAATCCTCGAGCAGCGGCCGGAAGGCCCTGAACAGATGGTTCATCGCGCGGTCGTTCCCGTCCCCTTGCCAGGGAGATGTGGTGATGGCGCCGCCGCCCTGCAAGCCTCAGGTGGGGCGCCAGTTGCCGTGGAAGCCGAAAGGCACCCGCCGCGGCAGAGAGGCGATGCCCACGGGGCCCTTCGCGACGTCCTGCGCGTCGAACACGGCCAGGTCGCTGGTATCCGTCGCGCCGCGATAGACGACGGTCAGGAGCCAGCCGTCGCCTTCCGCCGCATCGGGCGAGCGGGGAACGAAAACCGGCTCGCCCGGTGCATCGCCCGCGGCAAAGGTGTGCTGAACCCGGCTGCCGGTCCGCGCGTCGAAATGGGCGATGGAGTCGAACAGGATCTTGTCCGAGTTGACGGAGCTCGCCGCGAAATAGCCGTGCCGGTAGGGAAGACCCGCGCGGCGCTCGTCGAAGCGCGGAAACTCGCCGGTCATGTCGTCGAGCGGCTGCTGCCGGATCGTGTTGGAATCATCCGCAAGATCGAAAGTCCAGCGGACCAGGCGCGCGCCGGCGGGCCTGCCCGGCGATCCGTCCGCGTTCGGGAACAGCGGCGCGTTCGCGTACTGCATCACGTCCGCGCAAATCCTGCCGCCATCCTCCCACATGTTCATGGGATGGAAGACGTAGCAGGGATCGGTGGTGAACCAGCGGATCGTCTCCACTCCCGCATCGCGGCGCATGACGCCGATGTGCGAGCCCTTGTCCGGCTCCCAGGCGAAGGCGGGCTTGCCGCCCATTGCGCGCGAAAGATCGCCGGTCAGCGGCAGGACGGGAAACGCCACGTAGTTCCGCGTCACGAAGAAATCGTGGATCATGCTGCAGAAGGGCGCCTGGAAAATGTCCTGCCGCGTGACCTTGCCGGTCCGGTCGGCGACGCCGTAGCCGACCCGGTCGGAGAAGAAGCCTTCGCCGGCCGAATAGCCGAAGAACACCATCTCGCCGGTTTCGGGATCCATCTTGGGATGGGCGGTGAAGCGCTTCGCCGGGCCCGCATAGTCGCGATAGCCGCGCGATTCGAGCGTCAGCGGATCCATCTCGAACGGGTTGTGGCCTTCCTCGAGCGCGAGCAGCCTGCCCCCGTGCCAGACGATGTTGGTGTTGCCGACGCCGCTGTCCTGCCCGACATAGTCCGGATCGGTCGTCATCGGATTGCCGAACGTGCCGAAGAGCGAGCGGCCCGCCTTGTGCTCCAGCACGTATTTGTTCGTGTGCACGTAACGGTTCCTGTAGGAGACCTTGCCGTCCGCGATGTGGAAGGCGTGGATCATCCCGTCGCCCGCGAACCAGTGATGGTTGGGATCGCGCGGCTCGAACTGCGGATTGGGGCCGTTGCGATAGAGGCTGCCGCGCAGATCTTTCGGGATTTCTCCCCGGACCGGGAGGCCGGCGAAATCGTCCTCGCTGCGGACCGGGGCGAAATTGCCCGCCAGGTAGGGATTTGTGCGTACGGGCGCATTCATGGGCCGCCTCCGGAAAATAATTTCTCGCCAAGAGAATTTACGGCGTAAAATAACGTCATTGAATCAGGAAGTCCATAGGGAGAAAGTTCCGTGCCCAGGGTTTTGACAGCGACCGATCTGGCGGATTTCCGCCAAAGACTGATCGATGCGGCACGCGGGCTCTTCGCTTCGAAGGGCCTTGAGGGGTTCACGATGCGCGAGCTGGCGGCGGCCATCGGCGTCAGTGCCATGACCCCGTATCGCTATTTCCGCGACAAGGAGGAGATTCTCGCGGCCGTGCGCACCGACGCGTTCGACCGCTTTGCCGATTCGCTGGAGACGGCGTTCGCGGCCTCCGCGCCGGATGCGGTGAACCGCAGCACCGCCGTTGGCGAGGCCTATATCCGCTTTGCCTTCGGCGAGCGGGAATCCTACCGCCTGATGTTCGACATGGCCCAGCCGGACGAGTCGGAATATCCCGACCTCGTGCGCGCCACCATGCGCGCGCGCCGGACCATGACGGACTTCGTGCGCGCGCTCGTCGCGAAGGGCATTCTTGCCGGCGACCCCGTCCTGATCGGACATGTGTTCTGGGCGGCGCTGCACGGCGCGGTCGTGCTCCAGCTTGCAGGCAAGCTCGGTCCGGAATGCGATTTCGAGACACTCAGCAATGCCGCGTTCCGGGCGATCTCGGAGGGATTCCGCGCGAAGGCGTGACGGCGGTCCGGTCGAAGGGACGGGAAGAACCCCTCCGGTCCCTCCCCGTTTCTTCGCCTCCCCGCGTTCGGGGAGGCGAAAACGGGTTCAGGATCGTTGCGGCTTCTACGCCGCAACCTCTTCCGCCACCCGGGACGGCTCCAGGACGAAGTCCTGCTTCTTCGCGGCGTGGGTCTTCCACCAGTAGGTCACGGTGAAGTCCGGCCAGATGGTGGAATTGGTGCCGTCGGGATTGAGGTACCAGCTCTTGCAGCCGCTCATCCACACCGTGCCCTTCATGCGTTCGTGGATGTCCGCGTTGAAGGCGTCCTGCACATCCTTCTTCACCTCGACGGCCCCGGCGCCGTTCCACAGCCAGCGCAGGCAGTCCATCGCGTAGCGCACCTGGGCTTCGATCATGAAGACGACGGAGTTGTGGCCGAGCCCGGTGTTGGGCCCGAGCAGCAGGAACATGTTGGGATAGCCGTTCACGGCGACGCCGTAATAGGCATAGGCGCCGCCGCGCCAGTCGTCGATCAGCTTGCGCCCGCCACGGCCACGGATGTCGACGTGGCTCAGCCAGTCCGTGACGCGGAAGCCGGTGGCATAGAGAATGGCATCGGCCTCGCGCAGCGTTCCGTCCTCGGTGACGACGCCGTTCGGGCGGATCTCGGCGATGCGATCTGTGATCAGCGCGACGTTCTTTCGCTGGAGCGAGGGATAGAAATCGTCCGAGATCAGCACGCGCTTGCAGCCGAGCGGGAAGTCCGGCGTCAGCTTCCGGCGCAATTCGGGATCGCGGACGGCGCGCGCCAGATAGGTTTCCGCGAGCTTCTGGAATTTCGCCACCATCTTCGGATCGCGCGTGAAGCCGATGGCGAGCATCTCCGCGCGCCAGTAGATGAGATTGCGCCACAGCCGCTGCAGCAGGGGCACGCGCGCGAACCAGCGCTTCCAGGAGTCCTTGAACGCATAGTCCATGCGCGGGATCACCCAGCCCGGCGTGCGCTGATAGAGATCGAGATGGGCGACCTTGGCCGCGATGCCGGGAACAAGCTGCACCGCGCTGGCGCCGGTGCCGATCACCGCGACGCGCTTGCCCTTGAGGTCGTAGCTGTCGTCCCAGTTCGCGGTGTGCATGACCTTGCCGGCGAAACTCTCCGCGCCCTTGATCTGCGGATAGAACGGCACATGCAGGATGCCCGCGCCGGCGACGAGGGCACGAGCCGATACCGTCTCGCCGCCCGCAAGCGTCAGCCGCCAGAGCTGCGCGATCCCGTCATACTCCGCGCGCGCGACTTCGGCATTCACGCGGATGAACGGCATGATGCCGCGCTTCTCCGCGACCGCCTTCTGATAGCGCCAGATCTCGCCGGCCGGCGAATAGGCGCGCGACCAGTTCGGGTTCTGCTCGAAGGAAAACGAATAGAGATGCGAGGGCACGTCGCAGGCGCAGCCCGGATAGCGGTTGAGGAACCAGGTGCCGCCGATGTCGGACGCCTTCTCGAAGACTCGGAAATTGGTACGCCCCTGCTCCTTCAGCTTGATCGCCATGCAGAGCCCGGAAAACCCCGCACCGATGATGGCGACGTCCAATGTCGTCGGATCGCGAAACGGCGCGTTCATGGGGACCTCGCGTTAGAACTGACAATATGTCAGTTATGGCAAGTTTACGCAACTACCTGCCCCACAGCCCGCTTGTCATGGCCCGCCGGAGTGCGGGCTATGACAAGAGAGGGTGTCGGCTTTACCCCACCAAATCCGGCCAGAAATTTGCCGGTCCACGCGCGGCGATGCGCGCGCCGATGCGGTCGGCCCAATGGCGTTCGTTGCCATGCTCGGAGCCCCAGGCCCAGAGGCGACGGGTCAGATGCTGCAGGCGGTATTCCGCCGTGAAGCCCATCGCGCCATGGACCTGATGGGCGATGCCGGTCCCGATGCGTGCGGCCTGGTTGGCGCGGAGCTTGGCGCAGGCGATCTCGAACCATGCGTCGCCCCCCTCTTTTGAAACAAAGTCGGCCGCGCGGAACGCCGCCGCTGCCGCCATGTCCGCCGCCGCAGCCTCTTCCGCAAGCACCGCGAGCTGCTGCTGGATCGCCTGAAAGCTCGCGAGCTGTTTGCCGAATTGCTGCCTCTCGCGGGTGTATTGCACCGAAAGATCGAGCGCGGCGCCGAGTGCGCCCGCCATCTTCGCCGCCAGCATCATCGCGCCATAGAGATCGCGGTCGTTCACATTCGCGGAATCGAGAATGGCCTCGGCAATCGGATGATCGATCGCATGGGCGCCGCACGCGCGCACGACGATATACGCATCTTCCCAGGTGCCGCCGAAGCCGCCCTGCTCTTCCGGCACGAGCACTTTCGTGAGACCGGCGTCCTCGATTCCGGCCCAATCGGGATTGCTGCCGAGAACGCGCTCGGTCGTGTCGGCGAGGAGTGCGCGCAGCTCGCTCATCTCAAGCCCAATTCGCGGGCGATGATGCCGCGCAGGATTTCCCGCGTGCCCCCGCGCAGCGAGAACGACGGAGACGTCTGAAGCAGATAGGCGAGCGTGCGCCGGAACGGCTCGTCGGCATTCTCCGGCGCGAGCGCCTGCACGGCGCGGGGAATGTCCTGTTCGAGCGTGGTGCCGAGATCCTTCACCACCGCCGCCGCCACAGCGGGGTTCTCGCCGGCGGCGAGCTTGCCTGCGATGGAAAGCGACATCTGCCGCAGGGTCCACATGCGCGCGGTCATCTCGCCGATCAGAAGCCGCTCGGCCTCCGTCGGCGTGCCACCCACGACGCGCAGGAATTCGAGGAACACGCGCATGGACGAGAGGTAGCGCTCCGGCCCGCTGCGCTCATAGGCGAGCTCGGCGCCCACCTGCCGCCAGCCGTCGCCTTCCGCGCCGATGAGCATGGATTCCGGCACGAACACCTCGTCGAGGAAGACCTCGTTGAAGTGGCTCTCGCCGGTGAGATTGGCGATGGGCTTCACCGTGACGCCCGGGCTCTTCATGTCGACGAGGAGTTGGCTCAGCCCCGCGTGCCGTTCTGTGCCCTCGCCGGTGCGCACCAGCGCGATCATCCAGTCGGCATGCTGGGCGTTCGAGGTCCAGATCTTCTGCCCCGACACGTTCCACCCGCCCGCGACGCGCCGGCCGCGCGTGCGCACGCTGGCAAGATCGGAGCCGGAGCCCGGCTCGCTCATGCCGATGCAGAAGCAGAGCTCGCCGCTGGCGATGCGCGGCAGGATCGTCCGCCGCTGGTCCTCGGTGCCGAAGCGCAGCAGCAGCGGCCCGCTCTGGCGGTCGGCGACCCAGTGCGAGCCCACCGGCGCGCCCGCCACCAGCAATTCCTCGATCACGACATAGCGCTCGGCATAGGAGCGTTCGTGGCCGCCATAGGCCTTCGGCCAGGTCATGCCGATCCAGCCTCGCGCGCCGAGCTTCCTGCTGAACTCGCGGCTGCCGCCGGACCAGGAACGCGCCCGCTCGACCGGCGGCGCATCGCCCAATGTGTCGCGCAGGAAGGTCCGCACCTCGGCGCGGAGCGCCTCGGCTTCAGGCGGAAGGTCGTAGGGTGTGAATCGAAACGGCGGCAATGCGGCTCCCCGGAACCGGCATTGTGGCGTCCCGCATCAGCCCGCGCAATTCAGGCGCGCGACGGACGCGACGGCCGGCGCTTCGCAAGGGTGCTGCGCGGCGACGGCCGGGGGCCCCTGCGAAAGGGTGCGTCCAGATGCGCGCGCGGCTTGGTTCCGCGGTTCCTACGGCGAATTCTGCGTGCAGGCATGCGCCACCCCTCGCCCCTACCTGCCGTACGGCGCCCCCGCCGCACAGCGAATCATTGATCCTAGGTTAAGAGCTGTCCCCATTTGGGGCAACGGCAACCACGCTGGCCACCCCTTCGCGTCCGCAATAAAGTCCGGCCGGCCAAAGGGAGACGCACGCGCATGAACATGATTTCGTTGGGCAATACGGGCCTCAAGGTCTCGCGCCTGTGCCTGGGCTGCATGACATACGGGTCGCCCCAATGGCGCGGCTGGATCCTGGGCGAGGACGAAAGCCGGCCCTTCTTCCGGCGCGCCGTGGAGGCGGGGATCAATTTCTTCGACACGGCGGACGTCTATTCCATGGGCGTCAGCGAGGAGGTCACCGGACGGGCGCTGCGCGAGTTCGCCGGCAGCCGCGAGAGCTATGTCCTGGCGACGAAGGTCTTCTTTCCCGTGGGGCCGTCGCCGCTCCAGGGCGGGCTGTCGCGCAAGCACATCCTGCATGCCATCGACAATTCGCTGCGGCGCCTGGGCACGGACTATGTCGATCTCTACCAGATCCACCGCTTCGATCCGGCCACGCCCATCGAGGAGACCATCGACGCGCTCGACGCGGTCGTCCGCGCCGGAAAGGCGCGCTACATCGGCGCATCGTCCATGTTCGCCTGGCAATTCGCCAAATATCTCTCGACCGCGGAGAAGATGGGCAAGGCGCGGTTCGTGTCGATGCAGAACCACTACAACCTCGTCTATCGCGAGGAGGAGCGCGAGATGATCCCCCTCTGCCGCGCCGAAGGCATCGCGGTCATCCCGTGGAGCCCGCTTGCGCGCGGCTTTCTCGCGGGAAACCGGCGCCGCCAGGACAGGGGCGAGACGGCGCGCGCCAAGTCCGACGAGATCGCGCACAACATGTACTATCAGGACAGCGACTTCGCCGTGGTCGATGCGGTAAGCGAAATCGCGGCGAAGCGCGGCGTGCCGAACGCGCAGGTCGCGCTTGCCTGGCTGCTCTCGCGCAAGGGCGTCACCGCGCCCATCGTCGGCGCGTCGAAGATGAACCATCTCGACGATGCGATCGCCGCGACCTCGCTCGAGCTGAGCGAGGAGGAGATCAAGGCGCTGTCGAAACCCTACACGCCCCACCGTGTCCTCGGCCACGGCTGAGGCGCGGCGTGGCGTGCCCCGAACCTGCCGGCGCGCGGCAGCCTATCCCTTGATCATGTCACCGGCGGAGAGAATGGGCACCGGCTGGAAGTCGTTGCGCGTCGGTTCCTGGCTGTCGGCATCCACGGTCCAGCCGCCGCCCAGCGCGCGATAGAGGCTGATGTTGGACTGCAGCCGCGCCAGCTTGACCTGCACGAGCGTGTCCTGCGCCGTGAACAGGGTCTGCTGCGTTTGCAGCACGGCCAGCAGATCGGCGACGCCCTCCCGGTACTGCAGCTCCGCGATGCGGAA
Organism: Rhizomicrobium sp.; assembly: GCA_035549575.1. GTDB lineage: Bacteria > Pseudomonadota > Alphaproteobacteria > Micropepsales > Micropepsaceae > Rhizomicrobium. Next base: position 28,438 of record DASZQP010000005.1, on the reverse strand, counting down.
GGCTTCGGCGGCCGCGTTCACCTGCTCGGTGTTGAGCCGTTCCTGATCGGCAAGGCTCGAAACCTGGCCGAGCGAGCTTTCCACGTCCGAAAGCGCGTTGAAGACGGTGCTGCGATAGGTGGCGACGAGCTCCATCTCCCGGCCGCGGGCGACGTCGGTTTCCGAGGTCTTCAGCCCGCCGTCGAAGATCGTCTGCAGCAGCGACGCGCCGACGCTCCAGGCGAGATTCGAGGGATTGATCAGGTTTCCGATCTGGCTGCTGGCATAGCCGCCCGATCCTGTCAGCCCTATGGCCGGCAGAAACGCCGCGCGCGCGGCATCGAGGCTTGCGTGCGCGGACAGAAGGTTGGCTTCGGCGGCGGCGATGTCGGGGCGGCGCACCAGAAGCGCCGCCGGCATTCCCGGCGCGACGGAGGGGGCCACGACGCCCTCGATCGTCTGCGCCTTGACGTCGAACCCTTCGGGCACCCGGCCCAGCAGCACCGCGAGGGCGTAGCGGGCCTCCCGCTCCTGCTCCTCCAGCGCGGGAATGATCGCCTCCTCCCCCGCGACGATGGCGCGCTGCTGCGCCAGTTCGAGGTTCGAGGAAACGCCGTTGGTCACCTTCGCCTCGGTGATGGAGAGGATGCGCTTGGCGGCGTCGACGTTCTTCCTGGCGATGGCGATGCGGTCGCGCAGCGCAAGCACGTCCAGATAGGTATTGGCGACATCGGACGACACCGTCAGGGCGACGACCCGCTGGGCATAGAGGGCCGCGCGGGCGGAGTTCTGCGCCGCCCGGAGGTTGTCCTGCGCCAGGCCCCAGAAATCGAGTTCGTAGCTGGCGTTCAGCGAAAGGCCGAAGCTGTTGCCGGTGACGGTCGTGCTTTTGCCCTTGCCGGTGCTCACGCTGGATGCGCCGCGCGAGGCATTGGCGCCGAGGTCGACGGCGGGGAAAAGGGCCGACGCCGCGATCCCGGAATTGGCCCGGGCCTGGATCACCCGCGCCGCCGCGGCGGCAAGATCCAGGTTGTTCTGCTGCGCGGTGGTCTCCAGCGCGGACAGCTCGTCGCTGGAGAAGCCGGTCCACCAGGTCGTCGAGGGCCAGACGGGGGCGCCGCTTGCGACCGGGGCGGTGAACGCCTTGGGCATTTCCTCCGGCTTGACCCCTGCCGGCGGATCCGTCGAGCAGGCCCCAAGGGCCAGTCCGGACATGGCAACAGCCGCAAACCGCAATATCCCGCTCATCGATTCGCTCGCTCAAATACCGGCAACAATAGGGTTTTCCTTAGATAGAGCCCAAATCCGGCCGAACAAGGGCCAATATCCCCCGCCGGCAGGCGCGGACAACTTAATTCTCTGACCGAATTCGATGAATTGGGCGGCCGGACCATGGATTCGATGTGGGGGCATCGAAACGAGCCCGGCCGCCCGTGTGCCGTACCCATCATTGGGGAACGCCGAGGAGGCACGGCTGCGGGAAATGTGAAGCGCGCAGGGCTGCCATGGAAGCAGCGAAGGGCTCGTAAATTGTATCGGAGTGTCGCCAGCGGGCTTTCCGCGCGCGGCCTCGCGACGAAAATCTTGCGCCCTGATGTCGCGCCCTTCGGGGGACGCCGTCAGGTGCCCCGTTCGGCCTGCACGACCCGGAAGCGCTTGAGCTCCGCGGCAGCCGCGGCGAAGGCCGGCTCGATTTCGAGCGCCTTCTTGTAGTCGTAATAGGCCGAGCGGATGTCGCCATTGTGCTCGTGGATGATTGCCCGGTCGTAATAGGCGATTTCCGGACGGTGCGGCCCGAGCGCGATTCCCTTGTTGAGATCGGCAAGCGCGTCATCGTATTTGCCGAGGGCGATCGACACCGCACCGCGATCCACATAGGCGTCCCCGAGGTCGGGCGCGATCGCGATGCCCGAGTTGATGTCGTCGAGCGCGCGCTGGTTTTCCTTCAGGTTGAGCCGCAGCACGCCGCGATTGACGAACGTCGCGGCACGGTCGTTCCTGCTGAGCGCGGTGTTCAGCGCGAAGGTGCAGCGCTGAATTCCCTCGTACACATCGCCGCCGAACTCGGCGATCTGATAGCATTGCCGCGCCGGCCCCGGACCCAGAACCGTGACGGATGCGCTGGCGGGCGCCCCGGCCGACAAGAGAACGGCCAGTGCTCCCAAGAAATACTTCGGAAGCGACATCGCAGCCATGGCGATTTCTCCGAAAAGGACAAGTAAAATCTATCATTTCCGGCCCGGACGGTCCACGCCGGCGGGGCGCGGTTACACCCCCAGGGGGACACTTTCACGTGAGGATTAACGATGAGCTGGGGCGCCCTGCTTCCGATCCTGCTGCTCTGCGGATCGAATGTTTTCATGACGTTTGCGTGGTACGGGCAGCTGCGCTTTCCGCACGCGCCGCTGTGGATGCTGATCCTCGCCGGATGGAGCATCGCCCTGCTCGAATACTGCCTCGCCGTTCCCGCGAACCACTACGGCTATCGCGTCTACAGCGCCGCGCAGCTCAAGACGATCCAGGAAGTGATCACGCTCGTGGTGTTCGCGGTGTTCTCGGCCACCTATCTCGGCGAGGCGCTGAGATGGAATCACGCGGTCGCCTTCGCCTTCCTCGCAGCCGCGGCGTTCTTCGCGTTTCACAAGTGGTGACGGAAGGCGCCCCCCGGCGGAGGGGCCGAGCCGGGCGCGGATTGTGGAACGGGGCAATCCGGCGTAGGGATTGCGGCGATTGACGGGAATATCGGAATGAAGCGCGAAATCGCGGAGCGGCGGAAAAAGCGGTCCGGACTTTTGAACTACGGCGCAGGCGTCGGAAGCCAGGAGACGTTCTCGGCTCCGGCCGACGCGGGCACCAAGAGCATGGGTTCGTCCTTCTATCGCGGCGAGACGGTGAACTACAATCCGCACCGCGAGGATTTCGGTGCGCCCGATTTCCTCGAGAAGTACATCCTGAAAGGCTGGATTCCCGACGGCCCCCTGCTGCATCCCGCCACGCGGATCACGGCGTTCGGAAGCTGCTTCGCCTCGCACATCACGCAGCATCTGATGGAGATCGGCTACAGCACGTCGAAGGAACGCGAGCCCGACATCTATATCTCGAGCATGGGCGAGGGGCTGGTGAACACCTATTCGCTGCTCGGCCAGTTCGAGTGGGCGCTGGAGGACCGGCGCCAGCCTGTCGATCTCTGGCACGGCTTCAAGGCGGAGGGGTATGGCTACGACGAGACCATCCGCCGGCGCACGCGCGACGTGTTCCTTGCGACGGAATTCTTCATCATCACGCTCGGCCTGTCGGAGATCTGGTACGACGAGACGACCGGAGGTGTGTTCTGGCGCGCCGTCCCGCTCTCCGCGTTCGATCCGTCGCGCCACAAGTTCCGCGTCAGCACGGTGGCGGAGACGAAGGCGAATCTCGCCGCGATCTACGGTCTGATCCGCAGGCACGTTCCGGCTGCGAAGGTCCTCTTCACGCTATCTCCCATTCCGCTTGCGGCGACCTTCAGGCCCGTAAGCTGCATCACGGCGAATTCCGTTTCCAAGGCGGTCCTGCGCGCGGGCCTCGACGAGTTTCTGCGGGACAACGAAGCCGACATCAACGCGAGGCTCTTCTATTTTCCGTCCTACGAGATCCTGAACCACGCCTTTGCCGATCCGTGGATGAAGGACAGCCGCCATCCCGCGAGCTTCGTGGTGAAGTCGATCCTGAAGACCTTCGAGGCCGTCTATTGCGACAACGCGACCTCTCTGGCCGACGCCGGCGCCTTTCTTCAGGAATGCCGCGCGACGAACCTGCGCAGGCTGACGAAAGCCGCCGCGCGCAACGGCGCGGACTGAACCGCCGCCGCGGCACACTCCGGCACTATCCGTTCCAGGGATCGTCGCTGAAATCGCCGACCGCGCGCATCGGGATCTGGATGCCGGGCCGCGTGCCGAGATAGACGACGATCCGCATCGTCTTCGTCTGCGCGTTCCAGATCGCCTGCGGAGCGATCCCGCCCGGCTTGCGGAACGTCTCGCCGTCGAAATCCATCGGCCGCGGCGCAACGCTTTCCCAGTCTGCCGCGAGGTCGGCGGCCAGCCGTCCGCGCATTTCCGGCCGGTCCTCGTCCGCCGAACCGGCTATTCCCAGGAGATCGGGGGCGCTGACCCTGACCCGGCCGTTGCCCTCGACCTCCATCCGCGCGGCGATCATCACGTCGCCCGCCTCGTAGGTGCCTTCCCAGCGGCCGACCGGCGGGGCATGGCGCGAGCAGGCGGCAAGCGCGGCGGCGCTCAAGATTGCCAGAACGAGGTTGCGCATGGGCGAAGACTCGTCGTCGGGATTGCAGGATAGCGATGGCAGCATTGAAAATCACCAATCGTGGCGAGCGGCCCTTGCCCCGGCGGCCCGCGGATTGATAGGTGATGCGCGTAGCCGCACGAATCCGGCGGCGGGAGCCCGCGTCTCATGTCGAACCAGCTGCCGAAGGGCTTTCTGTCCGAATCGCTGAACCGCATCAAGCCTTCCCCGACCATCGCCGCCACGCAGAAGGCCCGCGATCTCAGCGCCGCCGGGCGCGACGTCATCGGCCTCGGCGTGGGCGAGCCGGATTTCGACACGCCCAACAACATCAAGGAAGCGGCCATTGCCGCGATCCGCCGCGGCGAGACGAAATACACCGCCGTCGAGGGCATTCCCGAGCTGCGCCGGGCGATCGCCGCGAAGTTCAGGCGCGAGAACGGACTCGACTACACGCCCGCGCAGACCTTCGTCGCGCCGGGGGGCAAGGCGATCGTCTTCAACGCGCTGATCGCGACACTGAATGCCGGAGACGAGGTCGTCATCCCCGCTCCCTACTGGGTGAGCTATCCCGACATCGTGCTTCTGGCCGGAGGCACGCCGGTCCTTCCGGCGACGAGGATGGAACACGGATTCAAGCTGCAGCCGGATGCGCTGGAGAGCGCCATAACGCCAAGGACGAAATGGCTGATCCTCAATCAGCCGTGCAACCCCACCGGCGCCTGCTATACGCGGGACGAGCTGGAGGCGCTGGGCGCGGTGCTCGCGCGGCATCCGCACGTCTGGATCCTCGCCGACGACATGTACGAGCATCTCGTCTATGGCGGCTTCCGCTACGCGACCATCGCCGAGGTCAATCCCGGGCTCTACCCGCGCACCGTGACCATGAACGGCGTCTCCAAGGCCTATGCGATGACGGGATGGCGCATCGGCTATTGCGGCGCGCCCGAGCCGCTGGTGGAGGCCATGGCCAAGCTGCAGTCGCAGTCGGCGTCGAATGCGTCCTCGATCTCGCAATGGGCAAGCGTCGAGGCCCTGACCGGGCCGCAGGATTTCATCCCGAAATTTCAGAAGGTGTTCGAGGAGCGGCGCGACCTTGTCGTGTCGATGCTCAATCAGTGCTCCGGCGTCGAATGTCAGAAGCCGGAGGGAGCGTTCTACGTCTATCCCTCGATCCGCAAGCTGATCGGCAGGACCGCGCCGTCCGGAAAGACGATCGCCACCGACGAGGACTTCGTCACCGAACTGCTCGAGAGCGAGGGCGTGGCGGCCGTGCACGGCGGTGCGTTCGGCCTGTCGCCGTTCTTCCGCGTTTCCTACGCGACCTCCAACCTACTGCTCGAGGAGGCGTGCAGGCGCATCCAGCGCTTCTGCGGAAGCCTGAAATAGCTACAGCAGCCGTTCCGCCTTGCCGTCCAGCGCCATCAGGTAGAATTCCGGCTCCAGATCGGGATGCATCTGGGCCATCGCCGTGCGCAGGGAGGTCATCACGGTCTTGTGCTGGGCCGTTTCGGCGTCGTGCTCGCCGGCATAGTCCTTTCCGAATGCGACCTTGTAGGCTCCGCAATCGCGATGATCGAGAACGACGACCTTCCTGATGTGGTGAAGCTCCTTCGCCACCGCGAGCTGATCCCAGAACGCGGAATTCGCGCTCGGAAACTTCGGCGAGACCGCGGCGAGCGAGGCGCCCGCGAGCGCGAGCTCGTCGTACTGCTTCGTCAGCCCCAGTCCGGCGAAAAAGCGGACCGCGTCGTCGACCAGCCTGTAGTCGATGCAGGTGAGACCGAGCGCCTCCACCGTGCCGGCCGCCCGCGCCCGAAACGGAATCCATGCCGCGGCCGCCGCGCCCGCGAACAGCGCAGCCATCTCGCGCCGGTTGATCCCTGCAACTCCGTTTCGCGCGATGCACATCGCCGAGCCCCCGTTTCCCTCGATCCGCCCGGTGCTTATATCCCAAACGGCCGCGTCAAGCACTTGCCTTCGCCCGCATTCGGCGCGAGCATCCGGGCATAGCGGGGCGCGTGACGCCGCCCAACGCCTTGGGAGATAAGAGCGCCCGCCGCGCCTCGACCCTGTGATCAGCGGGGTAATGGAGGCGGTCATGACCAACACGAACGGAGGTAAGGGGCCACGCACCGTGGCCCTGGTGGGACCCTATGGCAGCGGCAAGACCACGCTGCTCGAAAGCATCCTGTTCGCCACGGGCGCGATCCAGCGAAAGGGCTCGGTGGCGCAAAAGAACACCGTGGGCGACGCGAGCCAGGAAGCGCGCGACCGCCAAATGGGCGTCGAGGTCAACTGCGCGACGACCCGGTATCTCGACGAGAGCTTCACCTTTCTCGATTGCCCCGGTTCCATCGAATTTCTCCAGGACACGCTCAACGTTCTTCCCGGCATCGATGCCGCGGTTGTGGTCTGCGAGCCCGAGCCGGCGAAGATGCAGATGCTGAAGCCCTATCTGAAGCGGCTGGCCGAGCTGCGCATCCCCCATTTTCTCTTCGTCAACAAGATCGACAAGGCCGGCGGCGCGCTCCGCGACCTGCTCGAGGCCTTGCGCGAGGTGAGCGACACGCCGCTCCTGGTGCGCCAGATCCCGATCGCGGAGGGCGGGGCGGTGACGGGCTTCGTCGATCTCGCGCTCGAGCGCGCCTATGTCTATCGCCGCGGCGCGCCGGCCGAAGTCGTGGAAATCGCGGACAGGGATCAGGAGAAGGCCGAGCGGTTCGCGATGCTGGAAAAGCTCGCGGACTACGACGAGCACCTGATGGAAGAGCTGCTGTCCGACATCGAGCCGCCGCGCGACGAAGTGTTCTGCGACCTGTCCCGCGAACTGGCCGACGGATTGATCGTTCCGGCCCTGCTGGGTTCGGGCGAGGCCGATCTGGGAATCGAGCGCCTGCTGAAGGCGCTGCGCCACGAAGTTCCGGGCGTGGAAAAGGCGCTGGCGCGGCTCGCCATCGACCCGGGCGGCGATACGCTGGTGCAGGTGCTGAAGACCTATCACACCAGCCATGGCGGCAAGCAATCGCTGGCAAGGATTCTCGCCGGAGTGCTGAAGGACGGCGCCACGCTCCACCTTGCCGACGGACGCGATGCGCGCGTGGGCGGGATCGCCTCGCTCAGGGGACAGGCGCAGACCAAATCGTCCGAGGCCGTGCCGGGCGACACCGTGGCCATCGCAAGGCTCGATCCCGTGGCGACGGGAGATCTCCTGTCCACCGGCAAGAAGGTCCCGCCCGCGCCGAAGATCGAACAGCTGACGCCCGTCTATCGCCTCGCGATCGCGGCGGCCGATCGCAAGGACGAGGTGAAGCTCACGGCCGCCATCGCGAAGCTGCGCGAGGAAGATCCGTCGCTGCGCTTCGACCAGAACGCCGAGCTGCAGGAAATGGCGCTCGAGGGCCAGGGCGAAATCCATCTGCGCGTGGCGGTCGAGAGACTGCAGAACAAGTACGGCCTCAAGCTCAACACGAGCCGTCCGCGCGTGCCGTACAAGGAAACGATCCGCAAGGGCACCACGCAGCACGGACGCCACAAGCGGCAGAGCGGCGGCCACGGCCAGTTCGGCGATGTCATCATCGAGATCAAGCCGCTGCCGCGCGGAAGCGACTTCGTCTTTCTCGACCAGATCAAGGGCGGCGTGGTGCCGCGGCAGTGGATCCCCTCGGTCGAAAAGGGCGTGCTGGAATACCTCAAATGCGGTCCGCTCGGCTTCCCCGTCGTGGACGTTTCCGTGGCACTCGTCGACGGTTCCTATCACGACGTGGATTCCTCCGACGCGGCGTTCCAGACCGCGGCGCGCATCGCGATGCAGGAAGGCATGCCGAACTGCTCGCCGGTGCTGCTCGAATCGATCATGCATGTGCGCATCCACGTGCCCAGCGATGCGACGGCAAAGGTCAATCAGGTCGTGAGCGGCCGCCGCGGGCAGCTCATGGGCTTCGATGCGCGCGAAGGCTGGCGGGGCTGGGACACGGTCGAGGCGCAGATGCCGCTCTCGGAACTTTCCGACCTCATCATCGACCTGCGGTCGCTCACCCAGGGCGTCGGAACATTCGAGACGGCGTTCGACCACCTCGCCGAGCTCACCGGCAAGCTGGCGGATCAGGTTGTCGCGACGAGGAAGGCGGCAGCATAGCGGCGCGCGGCGGTTCGCCGCCATCCGGCAAGCAAGAACGGCGGCCTTCCGGGCCGCCGTTTTCGCATTGCGCCGGTGTTTCGAGGACGCCGCGCGCCGTAGCGCCGCATCGTCGCCGCCGGTTCAGGGTATGTTGAAGGCGTGCTTCGGCACCTGGGCGTGGATGGGATGGACCATCGCCGCGGCGGCGCCCTTCGGGCACTTCTTCTTCTTCAGCGGACAGTAGATGAAGGGGAACGTTCCGCTGTCGGTGTCGCCCACGACGAGACCGCTATTGTTGATGCCCCACGCTTCCTGGGCGCCCGAGCCGTTGCCGGGATCGATCGCCGTGAAGGTGCCGGCCGGATAGTCGTACACGAAGGCGTGCCGGTTGCCGGATGCATCCGTGTAGAGTCCGACCACCTGTCCCGCGTCGTTGAGGCCTTCCGCAACCGTCACACCGACGGCGTTCGGGGCGTCGAACGAGGTCAACTTCTTGCCCTTCAGCACGAAGCCGTGCTGGATGCCGTTCGCGTCGACATAGCCGCCGGCCACGACACCATTGTTGTTGATCTGCCGGGGATTGGTCGAAGTGACCCCCTGGATCTTCGGCAGGACGAAGTCGGCCTTGTACTTGCCGGACTTTCCGACAAAGCCGAGACGGGTAACCCCGTCCGTATCGAGATAGTCGCCGACGTACAGGCCGGCGTCATTGCCGCCCTGGACGACGCCGTCCTGGACGTTTCCGTCGGGATTCTTGAGAAGTTTGATCTTGCCCGATGGCGACCGGTAGAATTCCTCGCCGAAGGAGAACCCGGCGATCAGGGACAGTCCCGTGATGCTTCCGTCGTTGGAGATGGAACGCGCCTCCGGCTGGCTGCCGTCGTCAAAGTCGAAGGTCGTGTAGTTGCTGCCGTCCGGAGGTCCGTAGAACCCGTGCAGAATGCCGCTCGAATCCGTATAGCCGCCCGCGATGATGTTGTTGTCGTTGATCCCGAATGGAAGCACGGTTGTCGCCCCGCTCGGCGGCGCTATGGGAATGTAGGTTGCCGCGTCTGCCGAACAGAGCAGTAGCGCAACGCCGGCAACGGTGCCGGCGCCCAACAAGAATTTTCGCATGATTTCTCCCCACTGTTGAATGAGCCCTCACTACAGGCTCACCGTTCAGGATAGCGTCAACATGGCGCAGGGCCAAGGTCGGCAGGGGACGGTGACGGCGCAGTCAGGATCGCGGCGCGGGCGGGAGTCGGTTCCGCACCTGTCGCGGCATGCCGGGCATCGCTGCCGGTCCGCCGGAGGACGCTGCCGTCCGACGACGGGCGGGGAATGCCAACCCGGTCCCTCGTCCGGGCGCGGCGGCCGCCTTCAGTACTTCCACTCCTTCGCGGAGCGGACGAGGAAGTCGCGGAACGCAGCCACGCGCTTGGCCTGGCGCAACGCATCCGCATAGACAAGATGCACGTCGAAGCTCGGACCGGGAACGTCGGGCAGCAGCCGGACCAGCTCCGAATGTTCCGCCGCCACATAATCGGGCACCGCGGCAACCCCGATGCCCGCCAGCGTGGCGGAAAGAATGCCTGTCACATTGTTGATACGGATGGTGCGGCCCTTGCCGTTCAACCGCCTGCGCGTGGCTTCCAGGAGCCAGTTGATTTCGCGGATTTCCGGCGCCGCCGTTTCGCCATAGGCGATGACCGTATGATCGGCGATCTCGTCCAGCGTCTGCGGCGTCCCGAACCTGTCGAGATACTCCCTGGTCGCGTACATGTGATAGTGCACGGTGAACAGCTTGCGCTGGATAAGGTCCGCCTGAACCGGCGCGCGCATGCGAATGGCGATGTCGGCCTCGCGCTGGGTAAGGTCGAGCTCGCGATCCTCCATGACGAGGTGGACCTCGACCTCCGGGCATTCCTTCAGGAACTCGTCCAGCCGGGGCACCAGCCAGTAGGTCCCGATGCCGTGGCTAGAAGTGATCTTGAGCACGCCGCGCGGCGCTTCCCGCACGTTCTTGAGCGCTTCCTCGGCCTGTGCGAGCCGGGTGAGGACATCGCTGACCGCCGCATAGAGCATCTCGCCCTCGTCGGTCAGGGTCAGTCCGCGCGCGTGACGCTGGAACAGCGGCGTGGTGATTTCCTCTTCGAGCGCGCTGATCTGCCGGCTGACGGCCGACTGGCTGAGGGTGAGCATCTGCCCCGCGTGCGTGAAGCTGCCTGCCGATGCCACCGAATGAAAGATTCGAAGTTTGTCCCAATCCATGATCCTGCCCTAGCCGTTGTGCCCCCCAGCATCAACGCAAAGTTCGTGACCATTCATTTCAATGGCCGCCCGCCAGAAACCTCTCGGCCTCCAGGGCGGCCATGCAGCCCATTCCGGCGGCAGTCACGGCCTGACGGAAGACCTTGTCCTTGACGTCGCCGGCCGCGAAGACGCCGGCCACGCTCGTGTGCGTCGAATCCGGCGCGGTCTTGATATAGCCCGCCTCGTCCATTTCCACCTGGCCCTTGAACAGCGCCGTCGCGGGCGAATGGCCGATGGCGACGAACAGACCGTCCACCGCGAGCTCGCGCGTCGAGCCGGTGACGGTATTGCGCAGCCTGACGCCCGTGACGCCCTTCGGCTCCTCGGTTCCGAGCACCTCGACAACCTCGGTGTCGAACAGGCAGTCGACCTTCAAATTCGCCATCAGGCGCGCCTGATTGGTCTTGTCCGCGCGGAGCGTGTCGCGGCGGTGGATCAGGGTCACGCGATCGGCGAAATTGGTGAGAAACAGGGCCTCCTCTGCGGCCGTGTTGCCGCCGCCGACCACCGCGACGTTCTTTCCGCGGAAGAAGAAGCCGTCGCAGGTCGCGCAGGCGGAGACTCCGAAGCCCTGATACCGGGATTCCGACGGCAGCCCCAGCCAGTTCGCGGAAGCGCCGGTGGCAACGATCAGCGTATCCGCCGTGTAGGTCTCGCCCGAATCGGCCTTGAGGGCGAAGGGCCGCCGCGACAGGTCCACCGAGGCGATCGTGTCCTGAACGAATTTCGTTCCGAGGTTCTGCGCCTGCGCCTGCATCTGCTCCATGAGCCAGGGGCCCTGAATGGCTTCGGCGAAGCCGGGATAATTCTCGACCTCCGTCGTGATCGTCAGCTGCCCACCCGGTTGAATTCCCGTAATCAGGGTCGGTTCCAGCATCGCCCGCGCGGCATAGACCGCAGCCGTGCAGCCGGCGGGGCCGCTTCCCAGAATGATGACCCGCGAATGAGCAGACACCGTTGGCTCTCCCGAAAGCGAAGAGCATCCCGCGACAGAAAGGCCACGAATTTGTGACCGGTCCTGCGCGCCCCTCGGCTGACCCAATGCTCATATCGGAACCGGGTCCAAAAAGGTCAAGCGTGAAGAATTCGCTATATCTTTCAATTTACTAGGGCAGATCGCCACCGGCGGACGGCGCCGGGAACCCGACTCGGGCCGGGGACAAGATATGATACAGAAATATTATTGCTTAGATGGTGCCACTGGAGTTAAAACCCACCGCTTTCCTTCCCCAAGGTGACCCGTGGAGCATCACAAGCTCGATTCGATCGATCTGCGCATCCTTTCCGAACTACAGGCGAACGGCCGTATCACGAATGTCGAATTGTCCCGGCGGGCGAAGATTACGGCGCCGCCATGTCTGCGCCGGATGCGCACGCTCGAGAAGGCGGGGTTCATCAAGGGCTATCATGCGGATCTCGACGGCAAGGCCCTCGGGTTCGAGGTCACCGGGTTTGTCTTCGTGGGACTTGCGAGCCAGAACGACCAGGATCTCAAGCAGTTCGAGGATCGCGTCCGCTCATGGCCGACGGTGCGCGAGTGCCACATGCTCTCGGGCGAGGTGGACTTCCTTCTCAAATGCGTGGCGCGGGACCTTTCCGCGTTTCAGACCTTCATCACCGAAACGCTGACGGCCGAGAAGAACGTCGCGAGCGTCAAGACGGCGCTCGTCATCCACGCCTCCAAGAACGAGCCGGGCGTCCCGCTCGACGCGAAAGCCTAGGTCAGGCCGCGATATCCGCGCCCCTAGTCTCGGGCACGAAGAACAGCGTCACGAGAAATCCGCCGGCGGCAACGATCACGGGGTACCATAGCCCCGAATAGATGTCGCCGGTCGCGGCGACGATGGCGAATGCCGTTGCCGGAAGAAATCCGCCGAACCAGCCCACCCCGATGTGATACGGCACCGACAGCGCCGTGTAGCGTATGCGGGTGGGAAACAGCTCGACGAGCGCCGCCGCCTGCGGGCCGTAGAGCGCCGTTGCGGCCACGATGAAGATCATCAGGAAGAGGATGGTACGCGGAAAATCGATTTCCGCCGTGGGCGCCCGGAGCGGATAGCCGGCCTGTGCGAGCCTTGCTTCGAGCTTGGTGGAGAATTCCTTTTTTGCCACCGCGAGGGCGAGGGCGGGCGCCCCCGTTCCCTCCGGCGCTTCGAGACTGGTCCCGCCCACCTCGACGAAGGCGCGGCGTCCCGCCGGTCCGCGCGCATTCGAATAGGGAATCCCGATGGACGCGAGCGTGCCCTTGGCGATGTCGCAGGAGGTGACATAGTTCGCCTTGCCGACCAGGTCGAACTGCAGCGAGCAGTTGCGCGGCGAGGAAACCACGACGACGGGAAAATTGCTCACCGCGGCGGCAAGGCCCGGATTCGCCGCTGCCGTCAGAAGCTGAAATCCCGGAATGAATCCGGCCGCCGCCAGCCCCAGTCCGAACAGCATGACGGGCTTGCGGCCGATGCGGTCGGAGAGCCACGCGAAGAACATGTAGAGCGGCAGGCTGGCGATGGTGACCGCCATGACGAGGGCGTTGACCACCGGGGGATCGAGCTTGATCACGCGCTCGAGAAAAAACTGCGTGTAGAACTGCGCCGTGTACCAGACAACGCCCTGCCCCATCAGCAAACCCGCAAGCGCGATCAGCATGATCCTGAGATTTTGCGGGCGCAAAAACGTCTCGCGCAGGGGCGATGCCGATGCCCGCCCTTCGCTCAGCATTTTCAGGAACATCGGCGACTCTTCGAGCCGCAGCCGGATCCAGAGCGAGATCGCCAGCAGCACGACGGAGACCGCGAACGGGACGCGCCAGCCCCAGTCCCCGAAGCGCGCCTCGCCCAGCATCGTGCGGACGGACAGGATGACGACGAGCGCGAGCACGAGCCCCAGCCCCGCCGATGCCTGGATCCAGCCCGTCGCCCAGCCGCGGTGCCGTGCCTGCGCATGCTCGGCGACATAGATCGCGGCCCCGCCATATTCGCCGCCGATGGCAAATCCCTGAATGACGCGGATGGCGACGAGGCCGATCGGCGCGGCAACGCCGATGGATGCGAAGTCGGGCAGCAGCGCCACCGCGAAGGTGGCCAGCCCCATGAGGGTGATCGTGATCAGGAACGCGCGCTTTCGCCCGGCCGCGTCGCCGATGCGTCCGAACACCAGCGCGCCGAAGGGCCTTGCCGCAAATCCGAAGGCGAAGGTGAGCAGGGCGAAGAGATAGGCCCGGGACTCTCCCACATCGGCGAAGAAGTGCCTGGCGATGACGGCGGCAAGCGAGCCGAAGATGAAGAAATCGTACCACTCGAAGACCGTGCCGGCCGCGGAGGCCGCCAGCACCAGTCCCATGCCCGGCCGATCCGCTTGGCGCATGTGAGTCCCTCCTGCCCTGCCGAAGAGCTAGCCGAGGGCGGCCGCGTTCTCAAGGCGTTAACGGGTTTGCGGCCCCGACGCAGGAAGCGGCCCGTTCCAAGATTGCTAACCAATGTCCCTTACGTTTACCCGCCATGTCCTACCGGCTTTTCCGGCGCGTTGCGATCCTCGGCCTGGTCGCGTGCCCTCCCGTCGATGCTGCGACGGTCGAGGTCGCCGTCACCAATTCCGACGGCATGCCCGCTGCGAATGCGGTCGTCAGCCTGGCGCCGGATTCGCCTTCGGCGGCGATCCCGCCCCATGCGCCGGCAAGGAGCGTCATCGATCAGCGGCACGAGACGTTCCTGCCGCTCGTCACTCTCGTCCGCAAGGGCGGAGAGGTGATCTTCACCAACAACGATACGACCATGCACCAGGTCTATTCGTTCTCGCCGATCAGGCAGTTCCAGTTCGAGATCGACGAAGCGCAGACCTCGCGGCCCGTCCTGTTCGACAAGGCGGGCGTGGCCGCCATCGGCTGCAATATCCACGACAACATGGTCGCTTATATCTTCGTCGCGGATGCGCCCTATGCCGCCGTCACGAACGCCGCCGGCCGCGCGGAATTCCGCGACATCCCCCGCGGAGCCTATCGCGCCGCGGCCTGGCACCCCCAGATGCGCATCGGCCGCGCACCGCCGCCGGCGCAGCTGACGGTCGGCTCCGAAACCGTTGCGCTCGCCCTGGCTCTGCCGCTGACCCGCACGGCAATGCCGGACATGAGCCGTCACCGCAAGTCGGACTATTGAGCGGGGCGCCATGGGATTCCGCCACCGCCTCGCCCTGTTTCTGGTGGTGACACTTGCAGCGGTGCAGGTGCTGACGGGGCTCGTCGCCTATTCCTATCTCCGCAACAGCCTGGTCGAGCGCGCCAAGCACGAACTGACGGCGGCCGCGACCGTCTTTCAGCGGCAGCTCGGGGTCCTGTCGGAGCGCGTGGCGGACGATGTTCAGGTGCTTTCGCTCGACTATGCCCTGCGCCAGGCCATCGCGCAGCACGACCACAACACCGAGCTGTCCGCGCTCAGAAATCACGGCCGCCGCGTCGGTGCGACCCGCATGATGCTCGTCGATCTCGACGGCAGGATCGCAGCAGACACCGGCGCGCCGGCCGTTTCCGGCAAGGCGTTCGCATTTTCCGATCTGCTGGACGATTCCGCGGTATCGGGAGAGCGAACGTCCGTGACGACCCTCAACGGTGCAGTCTATTGGACCGTGGTGGCGCCCGTGCGGGCGCCGGTCCCCATCGCCTTCATCGCGGCATGGATCCCCATCGACAACGCCATGCTCGCGAAGCTGAGCAGTCTTTCCGATCTTCCGCTGTCGATTGCCCTCGCCACCCGGATCGAAGGGAAGGGCTGGGTGGTGACGGCGCGAACCGCCAACGGACCGGCGGCCGTTCCGCTGCCGGCAACCGCGACGCCTTCGGCGGAATCCGCGACGGTCATCGACCGGCATGGCGGAGAATTTTTCACGGTGACGTCGGCGCTTGCGACGGCTGCGGGCGGCCCGCCGGCCGTCGCCGTGCTCGGCTATCCGCTTTCGGAAACCCTTTCCGCCTACCGCTCGATCATTACGCCGGTGCTGCTCTTTCTCGCTTTCGCTCTGCTTCTGGCCGTCGCCGGCGCAATGCTGGTCGTGCGCAGCGTGTCGCAGCCGCTCGAAGCCCTTGCGGCGGGAGCCCGGCGAATAGCGAAGGGCGACTACACGCCACTTCCGCATGTCGGCGCCGGGGACGAGATCGGGCAGCTCTCCCAGGCGCTCGACGCCATGACACGCTCCATCGCCGACCGCGAGTCCGCGCTGACGGCGACGATCGGCGAGCTGGAAATCGCGCGCAACGAGGCGGTCAGGGCGAACGAGGCAAAGTCCCAGTTCCTCGCCAACATGAGCCACGAACTGCGAACGCCCCTGAACGCCATCGTCGGGTTCGGGGAAATGCTGCATCAGGAGGTGCTGGGGCCGCTGGGCGTGGCGCGCTATCGCGAGTATGCGGCCGACATATTGGCCAGCGGGCAGAAGCTGCTGGCCCTGGTGTCGCGAATGCTGGACCTTGCCGAGGTCGAAGCCGGAAAGCTCTCCATCGAGCGCAAGCGGGTTTCGCTGACCACGATCCTGCAGCAATCGGTCGCTTCGGTCCGCGCGGAGGCCAAAAGATGCGGCGTGCGCCTTGCGGTCTGCGATCTCGAAAGACCCTGTGCGGTCGAGGGAGACGCCACCAAGCTGCGGCAGGCCGTGACGCACATCCTGCACAACGCGATCAAGTTCACGCCGGCCGGCGGCGAGGTGACGCTCGGTTTGCGCGTATCCGATGCGGCGGTTACGGTCCGTATCGCGGACTCGGGGATCGGCATCGGCGCCGAGGATATCGAGGTGGTCACGCGGCCCTTCCACCGCCTGCGTTCGGCGCTCGACGCCCGGCATCAGGGCGCCGGCGTCGGCCTTCCCTATGCGAAATCCGTCTTCGAGCTTCACGGCGGCACGCTCACCATCACCAGCGCCTTGGGCGCCGGAACGCAGGCCGAGATCCGCCTTCCGCTCGTGCCGGCCGCACTGAGCGACGCCGCATGAGAAGGAGCGCCGGAATCCTGCTGGCGGTGGTGCTGGCGGCGCCGGCGCGCGCCGCGGACTTTGCGTTCGACGGATATGGCGATGTCCGCCTCGTGGCGGCCCCCTCCACGGGCAGCTATGAGGACGGCGATCTCGGCAAGCTCCGGTACGGACGGGACGACGGGGCGATACAGCCCGGCGATCTGGTCGGAGAGGCGCGCCTGCTGATCACGCCGGAGCTTCTCGCGACGGCGACCGGGCGCGTCAACGGCCGATACGGAACCGCTGCCGATCTCATCGAGGGATATGTGCGCTATCGTCCGGTTTCCACGACGCAATGGCGCTGGTCGCTGAAGGCCGGGGCATTCTTCCCGCCGCTCTCCCTGGAAAACGATCAGACGGGATGGTCGAGCTTCTGGACGATCACGCCTTCGGCGATCAATTCCTGGGTGGGAGAAGAGCTGCGCATCATCGGCGCCGAAGCCACGCTGGAATGGCGCCGCGAGAGCGGGAGCGTGACCTTGATCGGCGCGATCTTCGGATGGAACGACCCGGCGGGCGTGATGATCGCGGACCGCGGCTGGACATTCAGCGACCGTGTGTCCGGGCTTGTCGCGCACGAGCGCCTGCCCGATGCCTCGGCCATCCTTCTCGGCCGCCCGCCGCCGATCTATGCCAGGCTGTTCACGGAGATGGACAACCGGCCGGGCTGGTATCTCGACCTGTCCTGGGAGCCGGAAGAGATCGGCGGGTTCGAGATCATGCGCTACGACAACAATGCCGATCCGGCGGTCAAGGCCGGCGGGCAGATCGCGTGGCACACGAGCTTCTGGGACATCGGCTTCCAGCGGCAGTTCGGCAAGGTCACCCTTCTGAGCCAGGGGATGAGCGGAGCGACGACGATCGAGCCCTCGCCCTTCTATCGCCAGACGACGGATTTCAAATCCGCCTATGTGCTGGCCGGGTACGACATGGACGAATGGTGGGCGGCGGTGCGGTTCGACGTCTTTCAAACCCGCACGCGGGCGACATTCCCGTCGACGCTCAACGAGGACGGGCACGCCTATACGCTCTCGATCAGCTGGCTGCCGAAGACCTGGCTGCGCTTCACCGGAGAGCTCGTCTCCATCGACGACCGCCGGGACGAACGCGCCATCGCCGGCGAAAATCCCGGCCAGACCGAAACGCAGTTCCAGTTCCTGACCCGCGTCTATTTTTGAGCGCGCCCCCGTGCTAGACATCGGCCCGGTTTTCCGAGGCGCGATCGATGGCACGTCCGAAGAACACGCAATTCGAATTTCTGGGCGTCAATCATCTGGCGCTCGTCTGCAGCGACATGGCGCGCACCGTCGAATTCTATCGCGACATTCTCGGGATGCCGCTCATCAAGACGATCGACCTGCCGCGCGGAATGGGCCAGCACTTCTTTTTCGATCTGGGAAACGGCGACAGCCTGGCGTTTTTCTGGTTTCCCGACGCGCCGAAGGCGCAGCCGGGCGTCGCCTCGGCCAGGCAGGGCGCGATGCCCGGACCGTCGGCGCACGGGTCCATGAACCACATCGCGATCAACGTTCCTGCGGAAAGGATCGACGAGTATTACGAAAAGCTGCGGAGCAAGGGCATCGCCTGCTCCCGCATCGTCAATCACGACGATTCGCCGATGCAGGCGAGCCTCGAGCGCACGCCGACCACCTTCGTGCGGTCGATCTATTTTTACGATCCGGACGGCATCGCGCTGGAACTCGCCGCATGGACGAGGGACCTTCCCGGCGAAGGGGATGTCAGGCACGCGCCGGCGCGCGCGGGAGACGAAGCGCGGTTTCGCGAAATGGCGGCCGCGAAATAGTCAATCGAGCGCCGCAAGCGCGCTCGTCCATCCGTCCGCCACCGCTTCGAGGTCCGGCGAGCGAGCCTCGAGGAGCGGCTTCGCCTGCCGGCGCACGAATTCCTTCTTCTTTTCGTCGCCGGCGAGATATTCCACGGGCGATTTGCCGTCCATGCGGGCGAGCAGAAGCGCGGGCAGCAACAGGGCGGTACGCTGCCGCAGGGCGGCGCGCGGCTCCCAGTCGGCGCCATCCAGATAGGCGCGCCAAAGCGCGAGAAACGATTCGGCGAGCGGCCCGGCATTCGAGGGATGCCATACGCCCTTCAGCAGAAGATGGTTGAGGCAGAAGGCGATATCGAACGCCGGGTCCCCGTATGAGGCCGTTTCCGCGTCCAGGAACACGGGACCGTCGGGTCCGCACAGAATATTCTTTGGGCTGATGTCGCCGTGCATGAGGGCAATGGCGGATGCCTCCACGCCCCGCGCGAGATCGAGGATGGCCTGCGCCACGTCGGGGTGCCTGCCGGCCGTGTGCAGGAAATAGGGCTCGATCCTCAGCGCATGAAACTGCGCGCGATTGTCGAAGTCCGCCGCAATGTCCGCCCGGCCTGCCGTCAACGCGTGTATGCGCGCAAGGCTGGCGCCGACGCCGCCGGCAAACGCCGGGTCCGCGCACCCTTCGGCGAGCAGGGACTTCCAGACCGGAAATCGGCGCGGCTCGAGATACTCCATGGCGAAGATGTGGCGTTCGCGGTCCTCGCCCAGAACCTTCGGAACGAGACGGGCATCCATCCCGGAAACAAGCCTCAGCCACTGCGCTTCCGCGTGGGACCGCTCCTGTGGAGCGCTCCAGTCGGCCTGGACGCGGAGTTTCGGCAGGGCGCGCTTCACGCAAATCCGGCGTCCCGGCAGATCGACCGCGAACACGTCGCAGGAGACGCCTCCGGCCAGCGGCTCGATCGCAAGCGGCTCGCCCAATCCCATCTTGCGAAGCGCTGTTGCGATGGCATCGTCCATTCGATCAATATGCGTGAGGCACTGGGCGGTCACAATGGACTTCACGGAACGCAAATTCGCGACGGCCGACGGGCCGGTCATCCACCTTCGCGACTATCCGGCACCGGAGCGCAGCCTGCTGCCGGTGATCTGTTTGCACGGACTGACGCGCAACGCGTCCGACTTCGACACGGTCGCCGCGCGGATATGCGCGCTCGGCCGCCGCGTCATCGTTCCGGACGCGCGCGGCCGGGGCAATTCGGACAACGATCCCGACCCCTCGCGATATCGTCCGGATGTCTATGTCGGCGACCTGTTCGGAGCGATGGACCTGCTCGGGCTCGAGCGCGCGGTCTTCGTGGGCACGTCCATGGGCGGCATCATGACGATGCTCGCGGCCTCCCGCGCACCGTCGAGAGTCGCAGGCGCCGTGCTCAACGACATCGGGCCCGTGATCGATCCGTCGGGGGTGAAACGCATCGCCTCCTATGTCGGGCGGTCGGGGCCGTTCGCCGACTGGCAGGAGGCGGTCGAGGCCATCAGGGCCTCGCAATCGTCCTGCTATCCGGGAAGGGACGACCTCTTCTGGCAGACATTTGCCCGCCGCGTCGCGCGCGAGCGCGGCGGCCGCGTGGAATTCGCCTACGATCCCGCGATCGCTGCCGCCTTCGCGGCACCGCCGGCCCGTCCGGCGCCGGACCTTCTCTCCTGCTTCGCGGCGCTTGCGCACGGACCCGTGCTGGTGATCCGCGGCGAGACCAGCGACATCCTTGCGCGCGAGGGCGTCGAGATCATGCGCCGCGCCAAGCCGGACCTGGAATTCGCGGAAGTCCCCGCCACCGGTCACGCTCCGACGCTCGAGGAAGCGGAAGCGTGGCGCGCCATCTCGGCGTTTCTTTCCAAAGTCGAATGACACGCTTCCACCGCACGCCGGAAAGCATCGCCGACGCGATCGTGGCCGCGGTCGGAAGCAACATCGTCCTTGGATTGCCGCTGGGCCTGGGCAAGGCCAACCACATCGCAAACGCGCTCTACAACCGGGCGGCCGGCGACCGCACGATCAGACTCACCATCTTCACCGCGCTTACGCTGGAAACGCCCAGGGGCCGCAGCGAGCTCGAAAGGCGCTTCCTCGCTCCGGTGGCGGAGCGGCTGTTCGCGGGCTATCCCGATTTCGACTACGCCGTCGCCCTGCGGCGCGGAACGGTTCCCGCCAATGTCGAGATCAACGAATTCTTCTTCGCCGCCGGCCAATGGCTGAACAATCCACAGGCGCAGCAAAGCTACATTTCCGCGAACTACACGCATGCGGCGCGGTATCTCGTCGAGCGCGGGGTCAACGTGGTCGCGCAACTCGTCTCGAGGCGCGGCAACCGCTACAGCTTCGCTTCCAACCCCGACACGGTGCTCGATGTCCTGAAAGCCCGCGCGGGGGGCCGCGCCGATTTCCTGCTTGTGGGTCAGGTGAATTCCGAACTGCCCTTCATGCCGGGCGATGCCGAACAGCCGGAAGCGGCATTCGCCCATATCCTCGACAGCCCTGCGACCGATTTTCCCCTCTTCTCCACGCCGCGAACGCCGCTCGGCCCCGCCGAGCACGCGATCGGAATTCACGCCGCGCGGCTGGTGCCCGACGGCGGCACGCTGCAGATCGGGATCGGTGAGGAAGGCGACGCCGCGGTTCACGCGCTCATCCTCCGGCACAGGCGAAACGACGCGTTTCGCGACGCGGTGAGCAGGCTCGGCAATGGCGCGAAGGCGCTTCCCATCGAGCATCACGGTCCGTTCGCCGAAGGGCTCTATGGCGTGAGCGAAATGTTCGTGGAGGGGTTCCTCGAACTGATGGACGCGGGCATCCTCAAGCGCGAGGTCGACGGTGCGCTCCTCCACGCCGCATTTTTTCTCGGTCCGCGGTCGTTCTACAGGCGGTTGCGCGAACTGCCGCCCGATGTCCTTGCCAAACTGAGGATGACGGCGGTCTCCTTCACGAACGAACTGTACGGCGGCGAGGACGCGAAGACGCGCGCGCGAACCAAGGCGCGGTTTTTCAACAATGCGATGATGGCGACCCTGCTCGGCGCCGTGGTTTCGGACGGGCTCGAGGACGGGCGTGTCGTCAGCGGCGTGGGCGGCCAGCACAATTTCGTCGCCCAGGCATTCGCGCTGCCCGATGCGCGTTCGATCATCGCGCTCAACGCCACGCGCGAGACGCGCGGCGGATCGCAATCCAATATCCGCTGGTCGTACGGCCACGCGACCATACCCCGCCACGAGCGCGACATCGTGATTACCCAATACGGAATCGCGGATCTTCGCGGGCGCTCCGACGCCGAGGTCGTGGCGGAAATGCTCGCCGTGTCGGATTCCCGGTTTCAGCCGGAGCTGCTGCGCCGCGCAAAGGACGCGGGGAAGATTCCCGCGTCGTATGAAATCCCCAGGGCGTATCGCGACAACACGCCGGACCGCGTCGCGCGCGCGCTCGCCCCGCTCGACCTGCCCCGATTTCCCTTCGGCACCGATTTCACCCCCGTCGAACAGCGGTTGTTGGGCGCGCTCGACCGCCTGAAGCGCGCCACGCGTCCGGGGCTCATCGGGCTGGCCCTGTCGGGCCTGTCGCACCCGGCCCGCGGAGAGGAGGATTCGCAGGCCCTCGCGCGGATGGGGCTGGACAGGCCGCGCTCCCTTTCCGAGTGGACCTACCGGATGCTCCTGCGTGGGGCGCTCGCGGCCGAATGACGAAGTTGTAGCGTTTTCGCAGGCTTGCGGCGATTGCCGCCGCGCGCAGCGGGGATAGTATCGCGGCAACGGAGGAGTCCATGAACAGCACGCTCTTTGCCGCGGCCGCGATGGCCGCCCTGGCGCTGGGAATGCCGGCACTCGGCGCCACGGCGATACAAGCCGACATCGCAGCCGCCATCGCCGACCCGGCGCGGCCGGAATCGGACCGGCAGCTGGATCCGGAGCGCAAGCCCGCGGAAATGCTCGAGCTCGCGAAAGTCAAACCCGGCATGCGCATCATGGATCTGATCCCGGGCGGCGGATATTTCACGCGGCTGTTCGCGGTGGCGGCCGGTCCGAAGGGCTTCGTGTACGCCTATCAGCCGACGGAACTCGACGGCTTCCTCAAGGGCAGGACGCCGCCGATCGTCGCGGTTGCGGAGCACTATCCGAATGTCAGCGTGATCCACGCGTCCATAAATGCGCTCGTGGCGCCGGAATCGCTCGATCTGGTCTGGACGTCGCAGAATTACCACGACATCCACGACAGCTTCATGGCGCCGGCGGATCTCGGCAAGGTCAACAGGGCCGTGTACGCCGCCTTGAAGCCGGGCGGGATGTACGTCGTGCTCGACCATTCCGCCGAGCGCGGCTCGGGATTGCGCGATACAGAAACATTGCACCGCATCGACGAGGACGTCGTGCGTCGCGAGGTGGAGGAGGCGGGATTCACGCTTGCCGGTTCCAGCAATCTGCTGCGCAATCCGCAGGACAGCCGCAAGCTGAAGGTCTTCGATCCGGCAATCCGTCACCGCACCGACCAGTTCATCCTCCTGTTCCGCAAGCCCGGGCGGGGACATTGACCGGTGGCAGCTTTCTGCGTCCCGGTGCGGGCGGCCTTCGCGATCGGCGCTGCGCTCCTGCTTTGTGCATGGGAAGAAGGCGCCGCGACGCCGCAGGCCGTCGTGCCTCCTTCGCCGCAGCGGATTACCGGAAAGGTTCTGTCCTACGACACGGCCGGAAGGGTGCTGCTTCTGTCCGCGGGCCGCAAGGACGTTGAAGTGAATCTGGAGCCGGACCTTCGCGTTGTGCTCAATTCGAAGCGGACGTTGAACGACATCAAACCGGGCGACTACGTCGGAGCCACCCTGCTTCAATCGGCTGCCGGCAAATACCGCGCGCTGGAAGTCCACATCTTTCCGGACGAGTTGCGCGGCACCGGCGAAGGCTTGACGCCCGTGGGCGATGCCGGCTCCAGGCGCGCCATGCTGAACGCTACGGTGGCAGGGGTCGCAAGCAAGGCGCCGAACGACGGCGTTCTCCGGCTTTCCTACCGCGCGGCAGCCGCCTCCCAGGCCGGGCCCTGCGCGGCAGAGAAGGACGCTGCGCCGGGCAGCGGCTGCCAGGGCGAGGCGGAGGTCGCCGTCGTGCCCGGCGTGCCCATCATCGGAATTGCGAAAGGCGATGAATCCCGGCTCGTGCCGGACGCGCGCGTATCCCTGTCCGCCTTTGCCGATGCGGACGGAAGGCTTCACTCCTCGCGCCTGACGGTGGAGAGTCCGGGCCCGGGCCCAGGCCGCTGACCTATCGCAGCGCGATCTTCACGACCTTTGCGCGGCCCGAGACGACCTGCATCACATGCCGCGGGACAAGCCTGAGGTCGTAGTAGTTGCGGCGCAGCTGGCGGCGGACGAGCGCGATGCCGCGCGGCTTCGCCGCCTGCCGCGTACGATGGATGTCGGTGGCGCCGCCGACCTCCACCCGCTGATCGAAAATGGCGGGCAGAAGCTGCCAGGGTTTCAGCCGGTCGAAGATCGGCGAGTTGTTCGGATTGAACAGCAGGTGATCGACCGGCAGGGCGATCTTGTCCCGCGTTCCGGCCAGGCTCGCGGCCAGTTCGCGCGAGATGATGTAGCCGCCGGTTCCGGTGTGGCGCGACAGAAGCGGCGCGAGAATGCGTCCCTTGACCGGGATCCGCGGCTTGCCGATCACGATGAGCTGGTTTTCGTCGCCGTATCGTTCCGGCTTCACAAGATCGATGCCCGGGGGAATCCAGCCGCTGCCGGTCAGGAATTCGGGCGCGGATTCGGACAGGCGGATGTCGTCCTCCAGCACGGCCGCATATTCGTCCGGGCCCGCCGCGATCGTCTGCCAGACCCGCAAATGGCTGTAGGTGCATCCCTTGTCGCCCGGCGAAAGCGCGCCGAGCGGACCGTCATCCGCAAACGGCGCGTTCAGCTCCGCCGGGTCCATGCGCGCGGCGTCCGTGGCGCTGAAGCGCTCGAAGACGATTCCCAGACGATCGAGCTGGGTCTTCATGGCGGCCAGCCGGTCGGGCCGCCGGTCGAGATTGATCAGGAAGACACGCATTCATTTTTCGGGTGGGAAACGGCGCGGCGGAAGATAAGCTCTGCGCCCGGCCATGCGCAAACCGCTCGAAATTCTCTACAATTTCCATTGGGTCGTGCCGGGCGAAGCCGCCCGGTCGTCGCAGGCCTATCTGCGGTTCCTCGGCGCGCTGCTGCAGTCCAACGGGCTCAGGGCGATGATCAATCTGCGCGGACATCCGCCGCGCAAGGCATGGTGGCCCTACGAGGCGCAGGTCTGCGCCCGTCTCGGCGTCGCGCACATCGATGCCATGCTCGACTCGCGGCATCTGCCGCTGAAGCCGATGCTGTGCGCGCTGTTCGATGCGTTCGACGCCGCACCGAGACCGTTCCTCGTCAAATGTTCCGGCGGCCAGGACCGGGCAAGCCTTGCCTCCGCGCTTTATGTCGTGCACCGCTTCGGATGGGCCGCGCGCGACGAAGCCATGAAGCAGTTCGCCGCCCTTCCCTATCTGCACGTTCCGCGGCAGCACCAGCGCTGGCTCCGGCACTTCCTCGCCTTCGCGCATGCCCGGTCGAAAGGCGCGCCGCTGGCCGAGTGGGTGCGGGCCGGATACGAGCCGGAGGATCTCGCCGGCTGGCTCCGGAGCAGGGGCATGGGCGCATCCTTCGCCGGGATCTGGAAGCCCTGGCCCGCGCGCGCAAGACGATGAGCGCCGCGCTCGCCGTGGCGCCGGGCGTTTCGCTGTGGCGCGGAATGCTCGACAGGAACGCCCAGCAGCGGCTTCTTTCCGAAGTGCTTGCGCGTGCGGCCGCCGCGCCGTTCTACCGTCCGCGGATGCCGGTGTCGGGCGCGGCCTTCTCCGTCGAGGAAACGAATTTCGGGAGCCTCGGATGGATTTCCGACAAATCGGGATACCGCTACGCGGCGGCGCATCCGCTCACCGGCGCGGCCTGGCCTTCCATTCCGGACGGGCTGCTTGCGCTGTGGCGCGCGGCAACGGGATATGCGGAACCGCCGGAATGCTGTCTCGTCAATCTCTATCGCCACGGGGCAAGGATGGGCCTGCACCAGGACCGCGACGAGGAGGCGATGGACGCGCCGGTCCTTTCGGTGTCGCTCGGCGACGACGCCCTGTTCCGCATCGGCGGCTTGCAGCGCCGTGCGCCGGCCCGGACGGTGAGGCTGTCGTCCGGCGATGTCCTCGTCTTCGGCGGACCCGCCCGGCTGGCGTTTCACGGTGTGGATCGGATTTTCCCGGAGAGTTCCACCCTCGTCCCGGGCGGCGGGCGCATCAATCTCACCCTTCGCAGGGTGACCCGCCCGAAAACAAAGGCGCCCGACCAGGGGGCTGATCGGGCGCCGGATGCGCCGTTACGCGCTGGCACCGGGAGGGGATGACCGGTGCCCCGGAAGACGAGATCCAGCTTGCGAGCGGGGGGGCAGTGCTTGCCGGACCGGTGTTCGTCTTCCAAATCAAAGCTATGCATCGATGCCACACATTTCAACTATTTTCTCGGTAATGCCTTTTTATAAGATTTTTTTAATGACAGTGGCCAATTTACATCGCCATTCCGGGAGTTCCCGCAGCCCGGAACGGCGTGTTTTCCATGCGCCGCTGCGGAAGGCCAAAGGCGGCCGCGCGAATCGACGCGCACTCCCATCGCGCGAGCGGACGGCGATCGTGTCCGCATCGCGCCGGAAATGCGGCGATGCCTGGCGCGCGAAGCCGCGACGGAATGGCCGCCCGCCTGCTTCACGGGATCGAGAGGCACGGCGCTCGAAGCGGCTGCGAATCGCGCCGATCCGGTGTTGACCCGACGTATGCGAGGGTCCATGCAGCGAAGATCGGCAGTTTTCGCGCGAGTTCAACCCGATGCCAGATCGCAGGAGCCCTCCGCGCCGCGCATTCGATCCGCGGCTGATCGAGGGATCCATTCCGCGCGCGCTGTTTCTTCTGGCGCTTCCGATCATGGGGGCGAACATCCTTCAAGTCGCCTATCAGGTCATCGACGCCTTCTGGGTCGGCAGGCTCGGCGCCGCGGCGGTCGCGGCGGTGTCCATCACCATGCCCGTGATGTTCGTCCTTGTCGCGGCGGGGATGGGATTTGCCATCGCGGGCACCACGCTGATCGCCCAGTACACGGGCGCGCGCGACCACGCGATGGTGGACCATGTCGCGGCGCAGACGCTCGTCACCATCCTTGCGGTCTCCATCGTGCTGGCGGCCGCCGGCTACGCGCTCACGCCCTGGCTGCTGCGGCTGATGGGCGTGACGCCGCAGGTGCATGCCGGCGCGCTGTGGTTCATGCGGGTGATCTTCATCGCCCTGCCCTTCACCTTTCTCTACGCCATGGCGCAGGCGCTGATGCGCGGCGTGGGCGAAGTGACGGTGCCGCTCTATATCGTGGCCGGCACGGTCGCGATGAACTTCGCCCTCGACCCCATCCTGATATTCGGAAAGCTGGGCGCGCCGGCCTTGGGCGTGACGGGCGCGGCCATCGCGACGCTGATCGCGCAGCTGGCGGCGGCGGCGGCCGCGCTGAGGCTGCTCTTCGGCGGGCGCTACGGCATCCACATCCGCTGGCGCGACTTCGTTCCCGATCCCGCCTTCGTCAGGCGCGCCTTCCTGCTCGGCTATCCCGCCTCCATCGAGCAGTCCGCGCGCGGGCTCGGCATGACCGTCCTGACGTTCCTCATCGTCAGCTTCGGCACGGTGGTCACGGCCGGTTTCGGCGTGGGAGCCAATGTCTTCAACATCGTCATCATCCCCGCGATGGGATTTTCCATGGCGACGAGCACGCTCGTGGGACAGAGCATCGGCGCCGGCAACATCGCGCGGGCCGAACGGATCGCGAGGCTGGCCGCGGCGATCACCTTTTCCGTGCTCACCGCAGCGGGGATCGTCTGCACGGTCTTCGCGCCGCACATCGTGCGCTTTTTCGTTCCGGAGGATCCGCGCGTGATAGCCGAGGGCGCCGTGTACATCCGCATCGTCGCCTGGAGCTTCGGCTTCATCGGCCTGCAATTCGCGCTCATGGGCGTGTTGCGCGCGGCCGGCGAGATGATCCCGGCGATGACGATCGGCCTCGTCTCGCAATGGGGACTGCAGATCCCGCTCGCCTTCGTGCTTTCGCGGCAGACGCCGCTCGGCATCGACGGCGTGTGGTGGTCCACGCCCATCGCCAATATCGCGACGGCCGTCGTCGCCGGCCTGTGGTTCGCGCGCGGAAGCTGGAAGCGGCGCAGGCTGATCTCCCCGCTCCGCAAGGAGCAGGAGCAGGTCGAGGAACAGGCGCAGATGGAGCCATGAGCGCGGACGGGCTGTTCCGCTTTCCGCAGGCAGCGCGGCGCGATGCGGCGGTCGCAGCCTGGTTCGCCGCGCCCGATCGCGAGATGCGGCGCTTCGCAGAGCCCTGGTTCGCGGCGATGTGCGGCGCCGGGCCGGACGTGCGCGAGCTCCTGCACGACGGCCATCCCGTCGCCTGCGTCGAGGATGCCGCGTTCGGCTATGTCGACGCCTTCGCGGCGCATGCGAATGTGGGATTCTTCTTCGGCGCGGCGCTGTCCGATCCGGCGGGCCTCCTCCGGGGCGCGGGCAAGCGCATGCGCCATGTGCGGCTCGGCTGGGGCGAGGCGGTGGACGAGGCGGCGCTGCGGGCGCTGATCGCGGAAGCCTATGGCGACATGCGCGCGCGGCTGGCGAAGGGGCGATAGCGCCCGCGAACCGGCCCGCAAGAAAGCCCAGGGGCGCAGACCACGCGCGGCCCGGCTTCTTTTTTCTCACCGATATGCCGCGGGCAGTCTCCGCCCCGCGCATCGGAGCTGCGGCGGCGGGCATCCGCCGGTGTGAACCGGGCTAGCACCGCACCTTTGCTCCTCCCCGGGCTTCGCGAGACGCAAGACGGAGCCGCCCGCGGAATCGTCGTCTCCGCGCCGGCAGGCTT
>DASZQP010000004.1:0-33872 GCA_035549575.1 Rhizomicrobium sp. | reverse complement strand
GCCGGCCGAATAGCCCGCCCCGAAGGAGCACAGCAGCCCCACGTCGCCCGGCTCCAGATCGCGGCTGTGCTTGTGGAAGGCGATGATGGAGCCCGCCGAGCTCGTATTGGCGTATTCGTCGAGAATGTTGGGCGCCTCGTCCGGCGCGGGTTCGCGGCCGAGCACCCGGCGCGCGATCATCTCGTTCATGCCGAGATTGGCCTGATGCAGCCACAGCCGCCGGAGCTGCCCCGGATCGATTCCGTTCGCGGCCAGATGCTCGCAGATCAGATCGGAGACCATCGGCACCACTTCCTTGAAGACCTTGCGGCCTTCCTGGACGAAAAGCTTGTCGGGCCGGCCGACGCCTTCCGGCGCCGCCCGGTTCAGGAATCCGAAATTGTTGCGGATATTGTTGGAGAATCTCGTCTTCAGCCTGGTGGAGAGGATTTCCCATCCGCCCTCCGCGCGGCCGGCGCGCTCGACGACGAAGGCGGTCGCGACGTCTCCGAAGATGAAATGGCTGTCCCGGTCGCGGAAATTGAGATGGCCGGAGCAGATTTCGGGATTGCAGACGAGGATCGCGCGCGCATGCCCGGCGGAGACCATGTCCGCCGCGGCCTGAAGGGCGAACGTCGCGGACGAGCAGGCCACGTTCATGTCGAATCCGAAGCCTTCGATGCCGAGCGCGTGCTGCACCTCGACGGCCATGGCCGGATAGGCGCGCTGCATGTTCGAGCAGCCGACGATCACGCCGTCGATGTCCGCCGCGGTCAGGCCCGCATCGCGCAGCGCATCGCGCGCGGCGGCGACCGCCATTTCCGCGAGGACCGACAGCTCCTCGTTCGCGCGCTCCGGGATGCGCGGGCACATGATCTCCGGATCGAGAATGCCGGCCTTGTCGACGACGTAGCGGTTCCGGATTCCGGAGGCCTTGACGATGAAGTCGGACGAGGAGGGCAGGAGGGGCTTGACCGCTCCCTCGGCGATGTCCGCGGCATGCGCCTCGTTGTAGCGGCGGACGTATTCGTTGAACGAGGCGACGAGCTCGTCGTTCGTTATCGATTGGGCGGGCGTGAACAGGCCGCTGCCCGTGATTGCCAATGCTGCCACGCGAAATCCCCTCGCTCCGCAAAACCTGATGCAGCCCGCGCGGAAAGGCAAGCGGATCAAGTAATTAGGCTCGCAAGATGGGGCCGGACCGGCTAAATCTCCGTCCATGAAGGATGCCATGGCGCTTGTGCTGTTTTCGGGCGGGCAGGATTCGACCGCCTGTCTTGCCTGGGCGCTCGACCGGTTCGCGGCGGTCGAGACCGTCGGCTTCGACTATGGGCAGCGTCACGCCGCGGAACTGGCCGCGCGGCCCCGGATCCTGGGCCTGTTTCGCGAGCGGTTTCCGCAATGGCGCGCCCGGCTGGGCGACGATCACCTGCTGCCCCTCGAGGTGCTGCGGGCGATCGGCGGCAGCGCGCTCACCGAAGACATGAGAATAGAGACCGGCGCGGGCGGGCTTCCGACGACCTTCGTGCCCGCCCGCAACGTGCTGTTCCTGAGCGCCGCCGCCGCGCTCGGCTATCGCCGCGGATCGCGCGATCTCGTCGGGGGAATGTGCGAGACGGACTATTCCGGCTACCCCGATTGCCGCGACGAGACGATCCGCTCGCTCGAACGGTCGCTGTCGCTGGCGCTGGACCGGCCGCTCGCGATCCATACGCCTCTGATGTGGATCGACAAGGCGGCGACATGGCGCCTCGCGCGGGACCTCGGCGGCCAGCCGCTCGTCGATCTGATCGTCGAGGAGACCGTCACCTGCTACGAGGGAGACCGCACGCATCGCCACCCCTGGGGGTACGGATGCGGAAGCTGCCCGGCCTGCGCCCTGAGGGCGAAGGGTTTTGCGGAGTTCGAGGCGGCATGACCTATTCCGTCAAGGAGATCTACTACACGCTCCAGGGCGAGGGCGCGCGGACGGGGCGCGCGGCAGTGTTCCTTCGCTTTGCCGGCTGCAACCTGTGGACGGGTCTGGAGCGCGACCGCGCAGCCGCCGTGTGCAGGTTCTGCGATACCGATTTCGCCGGCACCGACGGTCCCGGCGGCGGGAAGTTCGCGACGGCGGACGATCTTGCGCGCGCCGTCGAGGAGAAATGGCCCTCCGGAAGCATGGCGCAGCCCTATGTCGTCTGCACCGGCGGCGAGCCGCTGCTGCAGCTGGACGAGGACCTTGTCGCGGCGCTCCATGCGCGGCACTTCGAGATCGGAATCGAAACCAACGGAACGCTCCTGCCGCCGCCCGGAATCGAATGGGTCTGCGTGAGCCCGAAGGCCGATGCCGGGCTCGTCCTTGCGCGCGGGAACGAGCTCAAGCTGATTTATCCGCAGCAGGGCGCGCCGCCGGAGCGTTACGAAAAGCTGCTGTTCGACAATTTCTTCCTGCAGCCGATGGACAACGAAAATCGCGAAGCGAATACGCGCGCGGCGGCGGAATATTGTCTGGCGCATCCGCAGTGGCGGCTCAGCCTGCAGACGCACAAGCTCATCGGACTCCGCTAGCGGCGGGGGTCGCTGTCATAAAAATTTCGCGAACCGGGGCGCGCCGGCATTAACCGCCCTACAACCGGGGGATTCCTAGCTTTCCCGCGCCGTTTCGGGGGAAGGATTGCATGAGCGCGTTGTGGCGGGGCGTGGCGTCCCATGCGCCCCTCGACGGGGAGCCGGTCGAATCGAAGGCCGGGAGCCTCGCGGAGCCGCTGCCAGCCTTCAACGTTTCGATGAGCTGCGCGGAAGCCTACGAACGCCTTCACCGGCCCGGCGCGCAGATCGCGGCGGCGATCGTCGACGACGACAATCGCGTCCGCGGCATCGTGAACCGGCTCAGGTTCCTGGCGCGCTATGCCCAGCGCTACGTTCCGGAGCTGTTCGGCAGGCAATCCGTCCTGCGGCTCGCGAATGCCGAACCGCTGGTCGTCGACGAGAACATGCCGGTCGCCGAGCTCGGCGCGCTCATCACGCTCGATCGGCCCGACGCCCTGCGCGAGTGCTTCGTCGTCACGGGATCGGGCACCTATCTCGGCATCGGCACGAGCGAGGCGCTCGTCCGCGCCAAGGTCGCGCTCCTGATGGCGCGCGAACAGCAGCTTCACGCCGCGCTTATGGGCGCTCAGGACGCCAACCGGACCAAGAGCAACTTTCTCGCGCTGATGAGCCACGAGCTGCGCACGCCGCTCAACGCGATCATCGGTTTTTCCGAGGTTCTCGCCGGCGAGCTGTTCGGGCCGCACGCTTCTCCGCGCTATCGCGAATATGCCCAGGACATCCACGGCGCCGGAAGGCATCTTCTCGCGCTGATCAACGATATCCTGGACCTGTCGAAATCCGAGGCCGGCAGGCTCGAACTCTATCCCGAGCCCATCGATCTCGCCGGCCTGTTCCGGGACTGCGTGCGGCTCGTGCGCGACAGGGCGAGGGAACACGGCCTCGCCGTAACGGTGCGGGCCCATCCGAACCTGCCGCGACTATACGCCGATCCCCTGCGCATGAAGCAGGTCGTGCTGAACCTGCTGTCCAACTCGGTC
Source organism: Rhizomicrobium sp. (assembly GCA_035549575.1). Lineage (GTDB taxonomy): Bacteria > Pseudomonadota > Alphaproteobacteria > Micropepsales > Micropepsaceae > Rhizomicrobium. The sequence goes on along the minus strand of DASZQP010000004.1, from coordinate 30,321 downwards.
AAGTTCACGCCCCGCGACGGAAAGGTGGAAGTGTGCGCCGAAGCCGGCCCGGCCGGCCTCGTCATCTCGGTGAAAGACACCGGAATCGGCATGGCGCCGGAAATGATCCCGGTGGCGCTCGAGCCGTTCCGCCAGATTGCCTCGCCCCTGTCCCGAAAGGTCGAGGGCACGGGGCTCGGGCTTTCTCTCGTGAGATCGCTCACCGAGCAGCAGGGAGGCCGCATCGCGATCGAAAGCGCTCCGAATGCGGGAACGACGGTCCGCCTGAGCTTTCCGCCGCGCTGCATCTTCGTCGAAACCGTCGCGCGCAGCGCCTAGTAACGGGTCACGATCTTGTCGAGCTCCGGCCGGACGCGCTCTTCCAGCGGCGCAGCGGCGGTGCCGATGTAGATGAAGCCAGCGATCCGTTCGTCTTCGCCGAGCCCGAGGCTCTCCGCGACCAGGCTGCTGAAGGCCGGCCACTCCGTGATCCAGTTGGCGACATAGCCGAGCGCGGTCGCGGCGATCAGCATGTTCTCGCAAACCGCGCCCGCCGACAGCTCCTGTTCCCAGACCGGGATGGGAATGCCCCGTTTCACGCGGCTCACCACCGCAACGACGACCGGCGCGCGCAGGAAGCGTGCGCGTTCCATTGCCAGTCGTTCCTCGCTGGCGTGCTCCGTCGCGCCGAGGCACCGCGCAAGCTCCTCGCCGAACCGGGACCGCGCGTCGCCCTCGAAGACGATGAAGCGCCAGGGAAACAACTTTCCGTGATCCGGCGCGCGGGCCGCGGCGGTCAGGATGGTCTCGAGTTCCCGCGCGTCCGGCCCCGGCGCGATCATGGACTTCGCCGAGCCCGAGCGGCGCGTCAGCAGGAGGTCCACCGCACCGGGAACGGGGCGATTGAGCGTCGGCATTGCGTTGTTCATGACGGACCCATGCTGATTTGCCGTGTTGCCGGCGCCTGCGCAACGCCTATCTAAGGAAGGAACCGTACAAAATACAGCGCGGTTTTCGTGCATTTTGCGCGTTGTTGGGGGTCGGGGCCCGATCCGCTACAATGCGCCGCGCAAGGGAGCGGCCATGGCCTTATCCGCGGAAAAAATTGCCAAGTGCGACCCGATCTGGTCGGCGATGCGCGATCAGGCGAACGAGCTCGCCCGGCACGAGCCCGCGCTGGCGAGTTTCGTTCACGCCACCATCCTCAACCACGACAAGCTCGAGGATGCGCTGTCCTATCATCTGGCGAAGAAGGTCGGCGGCGACGATGTCAGCCCGATGCTGGCGCGCGAGATCTTCGTCCAGGCGATTGCCGCCGACCCGGGCATAGGCGCGGCGGTGCGCGCCGATCTGGCGGCCGTCTACGATCGCGATCCGGCCTGTCACAGTCACGTTCAGGCCTTCCTGTTCTTCAAGGGCGTGCATGCGCTCGAGTGCTATCGCATCGCGCATTGGCTCTGGCGCCAGGGCCGCGACGGCATGGCGCTGTTTTTCCAGAGCCGCATCTCGGAGCTTTTCGACGTCGATATCCATCCGGCGGCCGTGCTCGGCCGCGGAATCATGATCGATCATGCGACGGGCGTCGTGATCGGCGAGACCGCCGTGGTGGAGGACGACGTTTCGATCATGCACGGCGTAACCCTCGGCGGAACGGGCAAGGAGGGCGGCGACCGTCATCCGAAGATCCGCCGCGGCGTGCTCCTGTCGATGGGGGCGAAAATCCTCGGCAATATCGAGGTCGGGGAATACGCGCGCGTGGGCGCGAGCAGCGTCGTGCTCAAATCCGTGCCGGCCGGATGCACGGCCGTGGGCGTGCCGGCAAAGCTCGTGAATTGCGCCGGGTGCGATCGGCCGTCGCAGGAAATGAACCAGGTCATCGACGAGATCGACAACAGGTCCTGACGCAGCCGTGTTGACCTCCATGCGCGGCGGCTGGTAGGTTCAACCTTTCATTGTGCGGCGCCGGATCATGAAACGCGGGTGGAGTCGCCTGCTTTCGACTGTGGAGCGTGCAGCGCCGGCCGCATTCGCCGCGCTGATGGCGCTACCGGCGCATGGCGCTGCGCCGGCGCCCGCGCCCGGCTTCCAGATCCTCTATGCGTTCGGCGCCAAGGCCGGGTTCGCCGACGGCGCCCATCCCGAAGGATTGGTCTCCGACAAGGCGGGCAATCTCTACGGAACGGTCTGTTGCGGCGGAGGCAGTGGCTACGGGGCGATCTACCGGCTTGCGCCCGGCGGGACCGAAACGGTTCTCTACTCCTTTTCCGGCGGAGACGACGGAGCCTTTCCGGAGCCCGGTCTCGCGCGCGACCCGCATGGCCGCCTCTACGGAACGACGAGCCAGGCGGGCGCCAACGGCGGCGGGACCGTCTTCCGCCTGGACGAGGGCGGCTTGCTTCGCACGCTCCATGCATTCGGCGGGGCCGGAGACGGCGCGGTCCCCAACGGCGATCTGATCGTGGACGGCAAGAAGAACATCTACGGCTCGACCTATTTGGGCGGTGCGCACGGCAAGGGGACGGTTTTCCGGATCGCGCGCGACGGCCGCGCGGAAACGCTCTATTCGTTCGGCAACAAGACAGGAACTCATCCCGTCGGCGCGATGCTGCGCGACGGCGCCGGCAATATCTTCGGCACGACCCATGACGGGGGCGGCGGCGGCTGTTCCGGCGGGTGCGGAACGGTGTTCGAGCTCGCCGCGGACGGGGAGTTTCGCACGGTCTACGCCTTTCGCGGCGGGAGCGACGGCGCCGGCCCGCAATCCAATCTCGTCATGGATGCGGCCGGAAACCTCTACGGCGGGACCGATCGCGGCGGCGGACAGGGATGCGACGGACCGGGCTGCGGCGTCGTCTTCAAGGTGACCGCCGATGGACAGGAAACGGTGTTGCACGCTTTTGCGGCACGTTCCGAGGGCGCTCAGCCCTATCGTTTCGCCTTCGACAAGACCGGGCGGCTGTTCGGCGAGACGTTCGCGGGCGGCGGATGCCGCAAGGACGGATGCGGGATCGTCTTCATGCTGAATGCCGACGGCACCCTGGAGACCCTGCATCAATTCACCGGCGGAAGCGACGGATCGCAACCCAACGGTCTGATCGCCGGCAGGCACGGCAGCCTGCTCGGCACGGCGCAGAACGGCGGCGATCACGCCGGCGGCGTCGTCTTCGAGATCGCGCCCTGACGCACACCATCCCTTGCCGCGGCCGCGGGGCTCCGCCGGTGAATTCGCAGGAAGAAAGGGCAGGGTTGTCGCCCGAACCGGCTGCACGGGGTTTCAACCCACCGCGTCCATCAGCTTGAACCACATCAGTGCCGCGCTGACGAGCGGTTTGCGCAGATAGCGCCCGCCGGGGAATGGCGTCGCCGGCACGCGCGCGAAAACCTCGAAGCGTTCGCTCTTTCCCATGGCCGCTTCCGCAAGGAGCTTCCCGCCCAGCGTTGCGAGCGCGACGCCCTGTCCCGAATAGCCGTGGGCGAAGAGGACGCGCTCCGACAGGCGTCCGAAATGCGGCATTCGCGTGGCCGTGATGCCGACGGTGCCGCGCCAGGCATATTCGACCCGCACATCCGCGAGCGCGGGAAATGTGCTCAGCATCCTCGGCCGGACGATGGCGGCGATGTCCTCGGGCACCGTCCAGTAGCTTTCCCGGCCGGCATAGAGCATCCGCCCGTCCGCGCTCTTGCGATAGTAGTCGAGCACATGGCGGGTGTCGGCGACGGCTGCATCGCAGGGGAGGATTTCCGCGTTCAGGCGGTCGCCCAGCGGCGCGGTCGCGGTCACGAAACTTTCGAGCTGGCCGATGTATCTCGCCAGTTCCGGCGCGATGTCGCCGCTGAACGCATCGCACGCCAGCAGCACCCGGCCGGCGGCGACCGTTCCCGATGACGTGCGCGCTTTCACGCGGCCGCCATCCTCGTCGAGGGCGAGGACGCGCGAATGCTCGTGGATACGCGCGCCCGCGGCCTCGGCCGCTTCCGCCAGACCGAGGGCGAATTTGAGCGGATGAAGATGGCCGCCGCCCGAATCCATCCGCGCGGCGGGATAGGCGCGGGTGCCGAGCTGCCGCGCGGTTTCGTCCGCGTCCATCATCCGCGCGGCACCGTAACCGTAATGCGCCGCCAGATGCTCGGTTTCGCGTGCAAGCGGTTCGATCGCGCGCGCGGCATGCGCGGCGATAACGAGCCCGTCCTTGAGATCGCAGCCGATTCCGTGCGCACGCACACGTGTGCGCACGATCCGCTTGGCTTCTTCGCAAAGGTCCCAGAGGTCCCGCGCGTGAATCGCGCCGAGCCAGCGTTCGAGTTCTTCCTGTGTCTTGCGGTGCCCGGTATGGATTTGTCCGCCGTTGCGTCCCGAAGCGGCGAAGCCGACCGTTTCGGCTTCCACGAGCGCGACGCTCGCGCCGGCCTCGGCGAGATGCAGGGCCGCCGACAGGCCCGTGTATCCGCCTCCGATCACGCACACATCCGCTTCGACGGAGCCGGAAAGACCGGGCCGGAGGGGTGCGGGCGGCACGCTCCTGGCGTAGTATCCCTGCGGCGGATCGCGCTCGGTCATGGGTATGCCATTGCGCGCCCGGAGCGGCCCGTCAAGACCGGCTTGACCTCGGGCTTTGGGCCGTGCGAGGTCACCGCTTCGTACAGGAGAATTCCGTTGACCCGCAGCGAAATCTGGCGCCTCGAAAAATATCTGCGCAACCTGTTTCGGCTGGATACGATTTCCGTCGTCGAGCGGCCGAAGCAGGAAGACTCCGTGGAGGTCCACGTCAACGGCGAATTCATCGGCGTGGTGTTCAAGGACGTCGAGGACGGCGAAACGTCCTATGCGTTCAATATGGCGATCCTGGAAATGGATCTTCCCGAAGCTCCGGCGAGCCGCAGCTGATCTCTTGCCGCAGAAGTGCACAGGTCCCGGTTGTATCGTCCGCGGCCGGGCGGGCGGCATCCGTCGCGTGCGGGTCCGTCATTTCGGCGGGTTTTCGAACGAGGCCATCAGCCTTGCGACGCCGCCGGCAATCTCGCGCCAGTGGTTGAGCTTGGACCGCTTGAAGCGGTAGGTCACGGATGCGCCCCTTCCGAGCGGCATGTCGCGCAGGCAATTCGGGCTGGGCACGCCGGGTCCCAGCCTTGCGCAGTGCATGACCACGAGCCCGCCTTCGTGGCTGCCGACGAACAGGTCCTCGTTGCGATAGCCGGAATCGGGACTGAAGGCATATTTCGCGAGACCGTAGGGACCGGGCGCGCCTCTGGGGTCCGTCGCGTAGACAAGATAGATGCGCCGCAGGCGATCGGCTTCGCTCAGGCCGATGCGGTCCGCGCGAACGGACATGTAGACGACATTGGAGCGCGCGCTGTTGTCGGAGAACGCCGCCGCGTCCCAGTTGGACCAGCCCGCCATGTCCGGTAGCAGCGCCCAAAGGGCGACCTCGGCTCTTCGTCCGCCCTTACGCCCGCTGTCGAACTCGAGATAGTTCTGCGGGATCCACAGCTTCAGCCGGTCGAAACGGTATTCGACAACGCTGGTGCTCGATGTCGGGTTCTGCTGTTCGGCGAAAAGCGGAGGCGGCGAGGGGAACAGATAGAACAGCAGGAACAGCGCGGAAAGAATCGTCACGACGAGCAGCACGGCGAGCGGGAGCAGCCAGCCGGAACGCTTGCGCACCGTCTCGCCCGAATCTTCGCTCCGGCTCATGACCCCTTCTGGCGCGATTCGCCGCCCCGGGTTGCAACCTAGCATGAGGGGGCAGGCAATTCGGACGCCCCTTTTGTCCGCGATTGCCCGAAAATTGCGTAGTGCGGCAGCGGAATGACACCCGCAGGCCAAATCGGGACATGACGACGCTATTTCGGGCCGCAGCCGGCTTTCTCATCGCGCTGGGACTTCTGAACGGCCAGGTACCCGCCCCGTTCCGCAGCCCGGCCGTGGCCGCCGTGAAAAGACAGATCGATTCCGGGCATCCGGCGGAAAGACTGCTCGACGCCGTGAAGGGCCTTGTCGCGGGCGGTTCGGCCCAAAACGGCACAGGCCGTGTCCCGAAGCCGCCCAAACGCCAGGCACGTCTGCTGCAGCGCTGATTCCGACGAGAGGAACGGGATGCTAGGGCCGGGACTATTGCGCGATACGACGGTCGTGATGTTCGCCACAACGGCGGGCTTCACGGCGTCCGGCATTCTCGCAAATCTCTATCGCCTGATCGCGGGCGAGACCGACAATGGCGCGACGCGGGCCGCCTACTACGCGGTGATGGTCGTTGCCGGTCCGAACGTTCTCCTCAAGAACGCCGCCCAGGCATTGAGGAAGAAGGCGTGCTCGCCCTATGCGTTCTGGCTGGTTGCCTCGATCGCCGCGTATTGGAGCTTTGCGATCGGGCTCTTCGTCCTGAACGTCAGCCTCGCGCTCTAGAGCACCGTCAGCATCCCCGCCACGAGCGGGTGACGCACGATATCGGCATCGCCCAGCCGCACGACGGAAATCTCCGGCACGCGTTCGAGCCGGTCGGCGATTTCGCCGAGGCCGGACATGCCCTTGAGCAGGTCGGTCTGGTCCGGATCGCCGGTGAGCACCATGGTCGAGCGCCACCCCAGACGCGTCAGCAGCATCTTGAGCTGGCCGTAGGTGCAGTTCTGCGCCTCGTCGATCACGATGAAACAGTCGTTCAGCGTGCGCCCGCGCATATAGGCCACCGGCGCGATTTCGATCGTGCCCTCGGCGACCAGCGCCTTGAGCCGCTTCGTGCCGAGCCGCTCGGTCAATGCGTCGTAGAGCGGGCGCAGATAGGGCGCGAGCTTCTCCTGCAGGTCGCCGGGGAGGAATCCCAGGCTCTCGCCCGCCTCAACCGCCGGCCGCGACAGCACGATGCGGCCGCACTTGCCGGTTTCGAGCGCCTCCACGGCCTTGGCGATGGCGAGATAGGTCTTTCCCGTGCCCGCCGGTCCCAGCGCCACCACGACGGAACGCTCCTCGATGGCGTCCATCAGGCGCTGCTGGGTCGGGCTCATGGCCCGGACATTCTTCACATATTTGCGATCGCGCGAATTCTCGTCGTGCTGATGCGGGCTCCAGCCGCGCTCGGACGGAAAAAGAGGGTGTACGTTTGCCGGCTCGTGATACTGCAACTCGCGGGTTTTCTGCCGCGCGGAACGCTTGGCCATGAAGACTCCCTGCTCGCGGTGAGACACGTTGAAGATGACGGAAATCGCATGCGCGGAAGGGTGTTCGGTTCGCCCGGCAGCGCCTGGCCCTTGAATTTCAAGATCGGCAACGCGTTACGCTGCAACAATCTCATCCCCTGCCGCGAATCAGTCGGCTGAATTGAGCGTACAGTTTTTTGTGCGACGCTTAAGTGAAATTTGCGGCGCCGGTGTTTCGCCGCCAGAATGCGAAGCCGCATGCGAACGAGGTGATGCGATGCCGATCTATTCCCTGGACGGAATCGAACCGGAATTTCCCGACGGAGATTCCTGGTGGGTCGCGCCTTCCGCCGTTCTGATCGGACGCGTGCGGCTGAGAAGAAACGCGAGCATCTGGTTCGGCGCGGTGCTGCGCGGCGACAACGACTGGATCGAGGTCGGCGAGAACTCGAACATTCAGGACAATTCGGTCTGCCATACCGATCCGGGTCAGCCGGTGACGATCGGCGCGAATGTGACCGTCGGCCACAAGGTCATCCTGCATTCCACAACGATCGGGGACAATTCGCTGATCGGAATGGGATCGACCCTGCTCAACCGCTCGAGGATCGGCAGCAACTGCCTCGTCGGCGCCAATTCCCTGATCGCCGAGGGCAAGGAGTTTTCCGACGGCTCGCTCGTCATCGGCGCGCCCGCGCGTGCCGTGCGTGCGCTCGGCGAGCAGCAATCGGCGATGCTGAGGCTGTCTGCGGAGGTCTATGTGCGGAATTTTCAGCGCTTTCGCGGCGGGCTGAAGCGCCTCGACTGAACGGCGGCGGGCAGCGCCGCGCTATCCCGCGAGCCGGCCGCCGCCCGCGTCCGGCGTCCTTTGCCAGATGCGGCGGATGCGGGAATCGGCCTCGGGGCCGAAATTGAACCAGGCCGCCTTGTCGTGCGTCGCGTCGGCGATGAACAGCATGTCGAGCTTGCCGAGCTTCTGCACCAGCATCTGCCTGATCTGGTTGATGGGAAGGTCGCTTGCGAGCAGCCACGCCTGCGGCATGATGGGAACGGCGGGGCCGAGGTTGAAGATCTCCTCTTCCAGCCCCGATATCGATCGCGATTTCATGTCGGAAACGATGATGTAGTGCGCGCGGTCGCCGCCGGGCGCGACTTCCTCGTTGCGTCCGAACGATGCGGGCTCCTCGTTGCCGGCCGCGGTGAAGAACGGCGTCGCGCGAGCGGGCGCCGCCGGCTGGAAAAGCGCGGCCAGTTCCGGAATGTCGCCGGCGCGCTGATACTCGTTCTCTCCGTTCCGGCACACCAGGGAGCGGGGCGCGAGCCGTCCTTCGCCGACGAAGGTCCGCAGCTGCGCTTCCGAATACGGGCCGTACGTCTGTCCGGCGACGCTGATGATCCAGGTGTCCGACATGGGAATCCGCGACTATTCCGCAGGGAGATTAGGGCGTAATGGTTACCCAACCCTTGCGGCCACGCGGACAATCGCGGGAATGCTCCTAGAACAGGCCCTCGATGTTGCCCGCAGCGTCGACCCTGATGCGATACGCCGCCGGCTCGCGCGGCAATCCGGGCATCGTCATGATGTCTCCGCAGATGGCGACGACAAAACCCGCGCCCGCCGACAGCCTGACGTCGCGCACCGGCAGGATGAAACCGGTAGGTGCGCCGCGCACGTCGGCTTCCGCGGTGAAGCTGTACTGCGTCTTTGCCATGCAGACGGGCAGCGCGCCGAAGCCGTCCGTCTCGTATTGCCGCAGCTTCTTTTCCGCATCGGGCGACAGAGAGATGTCCGCCGCGCGATAGATTTCGCGCGCGATGGTGCGGATCTTCTGTGCGAGCGGCATGTCGTCCGGGTAGAGCGGCTTGAAGTCCCCGGCGCCGGAGCCCGCAATCTCCATGACGTCCTTCGCCAGCGACTGTGCGCCCTTGCCGCCGTCGGCCCAGTGGCGGCAGAGATGCGCGCGGACTCCGACCTGGCGGCAGGCCTCCGCGATGACGTCCGCCTCGGCCTGCGTATCGGCGGTGAAGTGATTGATTGCGACCGTGACCGGCACGCCGAATTTCCGCACGTTCTCGATGTGGCGCAGCAGGTTGCCCATTCCGGCCCTGACCGCTTCGACGTTTTCCTTCCCGAGATCCGCCTTGCCGACGCCGCCGTGCATCTTGAGTGCGCGCACGGTGGCCACGATGACCGCGGCCGCGGGCGTCAGGCCGGATTGGCGGCACTTGATGTCGAAGAACTTCTCCGCACCCAGATCCGCCCCGAATCCGGCCTCGGTGACGACGTAGTCGGCGAGTTTGAGTGCGGTCTGCGTGGCGATCACGGAATTGCAGCCATGGGCGATGTTCGCGAAGGGCCCGCCGTGAACGAAGGCCGGAGTATGCTCCAGCGTCTGAACGAGATTGGGCTGCATCGCGTCCCGCAGCAGCACGCTCATCGCGCCCGCCGCCTGGATCTTCTCCGCCGTCACGTTCTTCTTGGAGAAATCGCGCGCGACCACGATGCGGTTGATCCTGTCCTCGAGATCGCGGAGCGATTTCGCCAGGCAGAAGATCGCCATCACTTCCGAGGCAACGGTGATGTCGAAGCCGTCCTCGCGCACCTGTCCGTTGTTGCCGAGACCGACCACGATGTCGCGCAGCGCGCGGTCGTTCATGTCCATGACGCGGCGCCACGATATCTTCGAGGGATCGATCGCCAGCGGATTGCCCCAGTACACCTGGTTGTCGATGAGGGCGGCCAGCAGGTTGTTCGCCGACGTGATGGCGTGAAAATCGCCCGTGAAGTGGAGATTGATCTCGTCCATGGGAACGACCTGCGCATAGCCGCCCCCGGCGGCCCCGCCCTTCATGCCGAAACACGGGCCCAGCGAAGGTTCGCGCAGGCAGATCATGGCCTTCTGGCCGAGGGACGAGAGCGCATCGCCCAACCCGACCGTGGTCGTCGTCTTTCCTTCGCCGGCCGGCGTCGGATTGATGGCCGTTACGAGGATGAGCTTGCCTTTCCTCCCGTCGCCGAGGGAGGAGATGTGGTCGAGCGAGACCTTGGCCTTATTCGGCCCGTAGCGGTACAGCGCCGAGGGCGGCAGGCCGATCTTCGCGCCGATATTCTCGATCGGCTCGAGTTTTGCCGCGCGCGCAATCTCAAGGTCGCTCATGTGTCACCGTTGGCTGGTTCGCGCGGACGCGCGAAAGAGGAATTGTCCGGCAAAATACTAGCGGCGGATCGCTCGGCGTCCAGTGAACTGCGTCCCACTCCGCGAGTGGGAAACGAAGTGCCATTTGCACGGGCGAATGGGACGCAAAAGTTCGGCTGGGCAACGGTGGCAGGCGGCTTTCTATCCCCGCGCCGGGGACCGGATCAGTAGGTCCTGGCCTTCGGCGGGATGTACTCGACGTCGTTCGAAAGCGTGTAGGTATGGACGGGGCGGTAGTCGATCCGCACCTTGCCCGTGGCTTCGTCGAGCCAGGCCAGCGTGTGCTTCATCCAGTTCGCGTCGTCGCGGTTCGGGAAGTCCTCGCGCGCATGCGCGCCGCGGCTTTCCTCGCGGTTCACGGCGCCGTCGATCGTGACGAGAGCCTGCTGGATCAGGTTCTGATATTCGAGCGTCTCGACCAGATCGGAATTCCAGATCATCGAGCGGTCGCTGACCCTGATCTCTCCGATCCGCGCGTAAAGATCGTGAATGCGCTTCTGTCCCTGGCGCAGCGTCTCGCCGGTGCGAAATACCGCGGCATCGTCCTGCATCGCCTTCTGCATGGCCGCGCGCATTTCCGCGGTCGGCACATCGCCGCTCGCGTGGCGGAACCTGTCGAGGCGCGCCAGCGCGGCGTCGCCGGCGTCCCTGGGAAGATCCGGATGACCGCCCTCGGGATCGATCGATTTCGCCGCCTGCATGCCGGCGGCCTTGCCGAACACGACGAGGTCGATGAGCGAATTGGAACCCAGGCGGTTTGCGCCGTGCACCGACACGCACGCCGCCTCGCCGACGGCCATCAGTCCGCGCACGACCGTATCGGGATTGCCGCCGGCCAGGGTCAGGGCGTCACCCGTATAGGCGCACGGTATGCCGCCCATGTTGTAGTGCACCGTGGGAAGCACCGGGATCGGTTCCTTGGTGACATCGACGCCGGCGAAAATCCGCGCGCTCTCCGAAATGCCGGGCAGACGTTCGTGGATCACCTTCGGGTCGAGATGCGACAGATGAAGATGGATGTGGTCCCTGTTCGGGCCGACGCCGCGGCCCTCGCGAATCTCGATGGTCATCGCCCGGCTCACGACATCGCGCGAGGCGAGGTCCTTGGCGTTCGGCGCGTAGCGCTCCATGAAGCGCTCGCCCTCGGAATTGGTGAGATAGCCGCCTTCGCCGCGCACGCCCTCGGTGATGAGCACGCCCGCGCCGAAGATGCCGGTGGGATGGAACTGCACGAACTCCATGTCCTGCAGCGGGAAGCCCGCGCGCAGGACCATGGCGTTGCCGTCGCCGGTCTGCGTGTGCGCGCCGGTGCAGGAGGCATAGATGCGCCCGTAGCCGCCCGTTGCGAGAATGACCTTGTGCGCGCGGAAGCGGTGGATCGAGCCGTCGTCGAGGTTCCAGGCCATCAGGCCGCGCACCTCCCCTTCGTCGACGATGAGGTCGAGCGCGAAATATTCGATGAAGAAGTTGACTTCGTGCTTCACGCATTGTCCGTACAGCGTGTGGAGCATCGCATGGCCGGTCCGGTCGGCCGCCGCGCAGGTGCGCTGCGCGATGCCCTTGCCGAAGTGCGACGTCATCCCGCCGAAGGCGCGCTGATAGATGCGTCCGTCCTCGGTGCGGGAAAACGGCACGCCGAAGTGCTCGAGCTCGTAAACCGCCTCCGGCGCGTTCTTGCAGAGGTATTCGATCGCATCCTGGTCGCCGAGCCAGTCCGATCCCTTGACCGTGTCGTACATGTGCCAGCGCCAGTCGTCCTCGCCCATGTTGCCGAGGGCGGCGGCGACACCGCCCTGGGCCGCGACCGTGTGGCTGCGCGTGGGAAAGACCTTTGTGACGCAGGCGGTCCTGAGGCCGCGCTGCGCGCACTCGAGCGTGGCGCGCAGGCCGGAGCCGCCCGCGCCCACGACGACGACGTCGAATGTGTGATCGGTAACGGGATAAGCGGCCATCTATACGGGTCCAGCGATACGGAGGAGGGCGAACAGGGATGCCGCGCCTATCGCAAGCGCAAGCGCACGCACCAGAAGCATCAGAAAGATCTTGCCGCCCTCGCCATGCACATAGTCGTCGATCACGACCTGAAGTCCGAGAACCATGTGATAGAGCGCGATCACGGCGAAGATCGCCATGAGGATGGCGTTCAGCGGTATTCCCAGCGGCGAAAGCGTCAGGAACGAAAGCACCTGGCTGTCGCTCGCACCCACCAGCCCGAGCGCCGCCCAGGCGAACCAGAGCGTGAGCGGGATCAGCGCAGCCGCCGTGACGCGCTGCCGCCAGAAGTGGCGGACGCCGGAGTGGGACGAGCCGAGGCCCTGAACCCTGTGGAGGGGAGTTTCCATCGTCACCGCAGGAACCCTCCGTATCCCGAATAGGCCAGGGCAAAGAACGCGACGGCGAGCGCGGCCGAGGCCAGGATGACGGTCCAGCTGAGGGCGGCCGCGGTCTTCACGCCGAAACCGTAGCCGAGGTCCCAGGCGAGATGGCGTATGCCGTTCAACAGGTGATAGGCGAGCGCCCAGGCCAGTCCGAACAGGACCAGCTGCCCGGGCCAGGCCGAGGACATGCCCAGAAAGGCACGATAGGGTTCCGGTCCGCTCGCGATCGCCACCAGCCACCAGGCGAGCACGATGGTGCCGAAGGCCAGTCCCACTCCCGTCACCCGGTGGGTGATCGACGTCGCCATCGTGACCGGCCAGCGATAGATCGTCAGATGCGGGGAAAGGGGGCGCGGCCTTGCCGGCGCGGCTTGCGGATTTTCCGCCATGAATTCCCTCGAAATGGGGTAAACGCGAACCGTGCGGGAGTGTAGGTTTCAAGGCCCCCAAGTCAACCGCGGGAAATGCGGCCTTTTCCACCGGGAACGCGGGACTTCCGGGCGCTTTGCGCGGCCGCCCGCAATGGGCCAATTTGTCCGGCGCGAAGCGGGGCGATCGGGGGCAATGAGCGATTCGCAGGTCATGGACGGCGCGGGGGCCGCGGGTGCGCGCGTTTCGGATTTTTCCCTGTCGCGCACCCGCAACGAATGCGCCGCGATCCTTCTGCTCCTGCCGATCCTGCTCGGCGTCGCGCTGTGGAACAACTACCCGATCATCTTCTACGACACGGGCGCCTATATTCTGCAGGGCCTCGGCGGCCAGTTCATCATGGAGCGATCGCCCGTCTATTCGCTCTTTCTGAAATTCGCCAGCGCGCAGTGGAGTCTTTGGTTCGTGGTCGCCGTCCAGGCGCTGATGACGGCCTATGTCATGGTTCAGTTCGCGCGTGCGGAGGCTTCGAGGACGACCGTCTGGGAAATGCTCGGAATCGGCATGGTGCTCTGCACGGCCACCGGGCTTCCCTGGTATGTCGGCCAGATCGAGCCCGACTTCATGACCGGTCTCGTCGCGATATCGTTCTACCTGCTGGCCTTCCGCGCCGGCCGGATGGGCAGGCTCCGGACCCTTCTGCTGCTGGCCGTCGCGACGCTGTCCGTTGCGTCGCATCCCTCGCACCTGGCCCTGGCGGCGGCGCTTCTGGGAGCGCTGGCGCTGCTGAAGGCGGCAGCCTTCGTCGGCCGCGGCGGGCCCGGATGGCCCAGGCCCCGGATCGCGGCGCCCGTGCTGGCCGCGGCGCTCGGCATGGGATTGGTGATCGCCGCGAACTACGCCCTCACGAAGGAGATCTTCCTGACGCGGGCGGGCTCGGTGTTCCTCGCAGCACGAATGATGCAGGACGGAATCGTCAAGCGCCTGCTCGACGATGCGTGCCCGAATCCCGCCTATCGCCTGTGCGCCTACAAGGACGATCTGCCGGCGCGTGCCGACGCATGGCTGTGGGAGCGCGTGAGTCCCTTCAACCGTTCGCTGGGCGGCTTCAAGGGCGCCACCGCCTACTCCCGGCGCATCGTCGAGGACAGCCTGAGCCGCTATCCGCTGCTCAATCTCAGGGCGGCGGTCGCCGATACGGCCCTGCAATTCGTGCTCTTCCAGACCGGAGACGGAATCGATCCGCAGGAATGGGTTCTGGATCTGGAGTTCAAGAGGTTCCTGCCGCGGCAGCTGACGGGATATCTGGATGCGAAGCAGCAGCGCGGCGAGCTGGGGTTCCTCCTGCTCAACGTGGTTCATGTGGGCGTAGCGGCGCTTTCCCTGGTCGCGATGGCGGTCCTGCTGGCGCGGCGCGTGCGGTCGCGGCAATGGAACCGTGCCCTGCTGCCTGCCTTTGTGTTTTTCGTGCTTCTGGGCAATGCCTTCATCTGCGGCACGCTTTCGGGGCCGCACGGCCGCTACCAGTCGCGCGTGATCTGGATCGCGACCTTCGCGCTTCTGCTCGACAGCGGATTCGCCGCCGGGTTTGCCTTGCGAAATCGAGCCGAATCCGCCACTTAATGAGGCACATGGCCTCATCCGTACGCATCGCTCCGTCGATCCTCTCCGCCGATTTCGCGCGCCTCGGCGCGGAGATCGAGGCGGTGGAGACGGCGGGCGCCGATCTCATCCATGTGGACGTCATGGACGGGCATTTCGTGCCCAACATCACGATCGGTCCGGCGGTCGTGAAGGCGATCAAGCCCCATGCGAGGAAGCCGCTCGACGTGCATCTGATGATCGCGCCGGTCGATCCCTATGTCGAGGAATTCGCCCTTGCCGGCGCCGACGGCATCACGGTGCATCCCGAGGCCGGGCCGCATATCCACCGCACGCTTCAGCTCATACGTTCGCTGGGAAGACGGCCGGGCGTGGTGCTCAATCCCGGCACGCCGGTCGATGCGCTCGAATATTTGATGGATCTCGTGGACCTGGTCCTGGTCATGTCGGTGAATCCCGGTTTCGGCGGACAGACGTTCATCTCCAGCCAGCTCCGGAAGATCGAAGCCGTCGCCGGCCTCATCGCCCGGAGCGGGCGCGACATCGCTCTGGAAGTGGACGGCGGCATCACGCCGGAGACCGCGCGGCAGGCGATTTCGGCCGGTGCGAACGTTCTCGTCGCCGGCACGTCGGTATTCAAGGGTGGCGCGGCCCATTACGCCGCCAATATCGCAGCCTTGCGGGGGTAGGCCATGGCGGCGGGCCCGGCAGCCGGACGCATGCCGCTTTCGCTCCTGCCGGAGTTGATGCGCGCGATGTGGCGCCGCGCGATGCGGCTGCCGCGCATCTGGTGGCGGCGGAGCTGGCTCTACCGCGGCCTGCTCAAGGGCCCGCTTACCGACCGCATCCTGTTTCATCCCTTCGATCCGCTTCCGCGCCGTCTCGAGGATGCGGATTCCCTGCTGCGCGGCAGGTTCCGGTTCGAGGGAGAAACGATCGACATCCGCGAGGGCTCGATCTTCGACAAGCCGCCGCCGGCCGCGGCCTGGGCCGAGGCCCTGCACGGATTCGCCTGGCTGCCGCCGCTTTCCGCCGCGGGCGGAGATGCCGCGCGAACGCTGGCGACGAACCTGATCACGCAATGGCTGAAGCGCAACGCGCGGTATTCCGAACCGGCTTCGCTGGCGCATGTGACGGCGCGGCGGCTGATCAACATTTTCGCCCATGGAAAGCTGGTGCTGTCCAATTCCGACATGCTGTGGCGCTCCAAGGTGTTCGTGTCGCTGCGCGAACAATCCCGGCTGCTGGCGCGCATCGCGGGCGAGGCGCCGGAGGGCATGCCGCGGTTCGAGGCGGCCTGCGCCGTGGTGCTCGCCGGCGCATGCCTCGCCGACGCCAGGCGTCTCGAAACCGGGCTGGCGCTGCTCGAGGCGGAGATCGCGCGCCAGATTCTGCCGGACGGCGGCCACATTTCGCGATCGCCGGAGGATCTGGTTCAAGCCTACCGCCTGCTGATGATGGTGACGGACGCCTTGACCGCGACGTCGAACGACATTTCGCAGGACCTTCGCAGCGCCCACGATCGCATGTCGCCGATGGTACGGTTCTTCCGCCACGGCGACGGCGCGCTGGCGCTGTTCAACGGCGGAAGGGAATCGGATCAGAAGATGATCGCCGGACTGCTCGCGCGCGACGAAGTGCGCGGCCAGCCCTTCGGCTATGCGCGTCATTCCGGCTACCAGCGCCTTGCGGCGGGGCGCACGCTGGCGGTGATGGATTGCGGGGTCCCTCCGCCGGGCGCGTTTTCCATCGATGCCCACGCGGGCTGTCTCGCCTTCGAGCTCAGCGCGGGCACCCACCGCATCGTCGTGAACTGCGGAGCTGCACGGGACGCAAGGCGCGCGATCTGGGACGGCGCGGTGCGCGCGACGGCAGCCCATTCGACGCTGACCCTGGCCGACCGGTCGACCGGCGCGATCCTGAACGCGGGCTGGGCGCGCGACTTCCTGGGGCCCCGCATGCTGGGCGGAGTGCAGGAAGTGCAGACCAGGCGGGTGGAGACGCCGCAAGGCTGGATGGTCGAAGGCAGTCACGACGGCTATGTCGTGCCCTACGGCCTGCGCCACGAACGACAGATCGCGCTCGGGTCCCGCGGCGAATCGCTGACCGGCGCCGACCGGCTCCTCCCCGAGCCGGGAACGTCCCGGTCCCGCGCCGCAAGTCTGCCCTTCGCGATCCGGTTCCACATTCATCCCGATGTGCGGATGTCTCCCGCGCAGAGCGGCGATGTGCTGCTCAAGCTGCCCAACGGGGAAGGCTGGCGTTTCCGCGCCGGCATACCGGCGAACGTAGAGGAAAGCGTCTATCTCGGGGGCGACACGCTCCGGCGAACCGAACAGCTCGTGCTGGCGGGGACGGTGGGCAGCGCGCCCGTCGAAATCGCATGGATCTTCGAGCAGATCGGCAAGGATTGAGCGCGGCCGTTCCCTGCGTTGCCAGCGGCGGGCCCGTTTGCTAAGCACAGTCCGGCGCGAGAAAGCAGAAGAAATGGTTCAGTTCACTTTGCCCAAGGGCAGCTCCCCTTCGAAAGGAAAGGAGTGGCCCGTTCCGAGTCAGGCGAACGGGAAGCGGGCAAAGGGCACCAAGCAGTTCAAGGTCTACCGGTACGACCCGGACAGGGACGAAAATCCGCGCATCGACACCTACACGGTCGATCTCGGCAGCTGCGGCCCCATGGTCCTGGACGCCCTCATCAAGATCAAGAACGAGATCGATCCCACGCTGACCTTCCGCCGCTCCTGCCGCGAAGGCGTGTGCGGCTCCTGCGCGATGAACGTGGACGGCGGCAATACGCTTGCCTGCACCAAGGCGATCACCGATGTCTCCGGCGCGATCACGGTCTATCCGCTTCCGCACATGCCGGTCGTGAAGGACCTCGTGCCGGACCTCACCAATTTCTACGCGCAATACGCATCCATCCAGCCCTATCTGCAGACCAAGACGGCGGAGCCGGAGAAGGAGTGGAAGCAGTCCCCCGAAGACCGCGCGAAGCTGGACGGGCTCTACGAGTGCATACTCTGCGCCTGCTGCTCGACGTCCTGTCCGAGCTATTGGTGGAATTCGGAGCGCTATCTGGGGCCGGCGGCGCTGCTTCAGTCCTATCGCTGGCTGATCGACAGCCGCGACGAGGCGACCGGCAAGAGGCTGGACAATCTCGAGGATCCGTTCCGCCTCTATCGCTGCCACACGATCATGAACTGCGCCAACACCTGCCCCAAGGGTCTCAATCCCGCGCGCGCGATCGGCGAGATCAAGCAGATGCTGGTGAAGCGAAGCGTTTGACGCCGAAGGGTCCGCCCGGCGCGGGCCTCCTTCGCACAATGCCGGGTCGTTGCCGGAAGCTCAGGGGTCGGAGCGGAAGCTTGCGCGCAGCTCTCTCGCAAGCGACAGGAGGGCTGCACCGCACGCACGAACTCCGAAACCCCCGCCCGGAAATAGCAACAAGATTTCTTCCATCTCCGCTTGAATCGGGGAATTCCGCCACCACATCACGCGGTCCGAATTCGGCCAGAGGAGAAAGGCGCCCCCGCGGAAGAGAGAAGACAGGGAAAACATTCGAAAACGGCCATTTTCCTCGAGCCCGAAAAATACGGATTTCCACGCCGGATCAAGGAGATAGATGCAAATCCGCCGAATTGAATTCACGTTTGGAAGCGATGGGGGTGGAGACGGGCCCAAGGTTCGAGCGGCAGGCGGCGGCGAGAGTGGGGCTCGCCGGAAACATGGGGTCATCCGCATCGGGATCGAGCGATTTCGGGACACCGCCCGGCGGCGGCTATGCGGACGCTTCCGCTTTCACGCCGGCAAGGCCTGCGCGGACTCGCAGCATGCGCCACAGCAGGCCGCCGGCCGCCCTTGTGAGACGTCCCTGCGGATCGGCGCCGATCGCTTTCGACACCATCTGCGCGAGTTTCTGGACGTGATGGCGGCGATAGACGCGCAGGATCGTCTTGTAGGAGTCCTTCGCGCACTGGGTGCGGACATAGGGCTTCGCACGTTCCATCGCCTTCGGCACGGAGGCGCAATAGTAGGCGAACGCCAGTTCGTCGTCGTCGGATTCGCTGATGCGGCCCGCCGCAACGATGAGCTTTTTCCAGAAGGGCAGCTCCGGCTCCTTCTGCGCATGCAGGATTTCGAAGAACAGCTTGTAGTGCCGGTATTCGTCGGCCGCGATACGGCCGGCAATCTCCCTGAGCACCGGCTCGTCCGACGCATCGCGGATGGCCGTGTAATAGGACGACGTGCCGCTTTCGACCACGCAGCGGGCGATCATCTCGCCGCGCCGGCTTCCGCGGATCGAGGTCGTGTCGCCGCTCGCGAAATGCGGGGGCTGGTACCCCGCCCGGAAGCGGGTGAAGGCGTCCTCGAGGCTGAACTCCGGATCGGCCATCTCGGCCCATCGTCCCAGCGCGCGGCCGTGCTGGGATTCTTCCTTGCCCCATTGCTCGATCAGGGCGCGGGTTTCGGGCTGGGGAAAAATGCGGCTGAGGTAGGACACATAGTCGGGCGCGTTGAACTCGACCAGCGCCGCCGCCTTGATGGCCGTCACCAGCCAGGGTTCCACCTTGGCTGCGTCGAAGCGCGACCACTGGATGTCGTCCAGAGTCCAACCCGCGCGATAGACGCTGCCGTCCGCCATGAGTCACCCTTCGCTCGAACGTCTTATACCAAAAGCGGTTGCCGCAGAGAACCAAGTTCCCGATTCAGCCGTCCGCGTCAACAGTAGATAAGCCGTTGATCAGGCTTACATTTCTGTTAAAGTCCGTGAAGGCGGCAACAACCGTCCTGGGGCGATGGAGCGACTTCTTAGACTGGCGCGCGAGCGCAGGCTGGATCGCGTGGGCGCGGCCTACGCCGTGATCGCGTGGGCCATCGTGCAGGGAGCGTCGATCGCGCTGCCCGCATTCGATGTCGCGCCCTGGGTTCTGCGCTGGGTCCTGGTCGCCGCCATCGCGGGATTTCCGCTGGCGCTCGGGCTGGCCTGGCATCTGAGCGCCGAAAGCCCGCCGCCGACGCCGATCGGCCACATGCGCCGCTGGCTGCTACCCGGCGTGCTGGTGATCGTCCTCCTCGCGCTTCTGGTGCAGCTCGCCGCCTACTGGTCGCGCAACGGCGTGTCGCCGGGCGGGGAGGCGGGGGCGTCGAGCGGGCAGGCGGCGATTGCCGTCCTTCCCTTCGCCAATCTGAGCGGGGATCCGGCCAAGCGGTATTTCAGCGACGGAATTGCCGACCAGCTCATCACGGAATTGTCGCGCCGCAGGAACCTCCGCGTCGCGGCGCGCACCTCGTCCTTCGCCTTCGGGGGCGGCAGCCAGGACATCAAGACCATCGCACGCGCGCTCAATGTGGGCGCGATCGTGGAAGGCAGCGTGCGCGAGGACGGCAATCGCGTGCGCATCGTGGCCGAGCTCATCAATGCGGCCGATGGCTTCCAGATCTGGTCGAACAGCTACGACCGCGATCTGACCAACATTCTCGCGCTTCAGGACGATATTGCGCGGGCCATTTCGCGGGCGCTGAGCGAAAAGCTCACCGGCCGCGACGACGCCGCGCCGCCGCCGCGTGCCAAGCTCAGGATCGACCCGGAGGCGTACCGCGACTATCTGCAGGGCCGGTTCTACTTCGCCCAGCGCACGCCGGGCGGCATTCGACGCTCCATTTCCCTGTTCGAGGACGTGACCAGGCGTGCGCCGGGATATGCCGACGGCTTTGCCATGCTCGGCATGGCGCATGTCACCATGGCGCTCAATTTCACGCAGAGCGGCGAGCTTGCGCCGGCGGCAGCGGCGATCGGCAGCGCGCTGCGGCTCGATCCGGGAAATCCCATCGCGCTGATGGCGCGGGCGACCGGATCGATGGTGCAATGGAGGTGGCGGGAGGCCGCGGACGACCTTCTGAAGGTGGAGGCCGGCAACCCCGGCACGCCGGGGCTTTGGCATACGAAAGGCGTCTTCCTTTCCTACATGGGCCTGACGAAATTTGCCCTTCCCGCAATCGAGAAGGCCGTGGCGCAGGATCCGATTTCCTTCATCGACCGCTACAATCTTGCGGTCTATCAGCTCAATCTCGGACACAGGGATGAGGCCCTTGTCGTCGCCCGCGAAGGACTCGACATTCAGCCGGGCAATTTCGAGGGGCAGGAACTGCTGTGCCAGGTTCAGGCCGCGCGCGGCGACCTGAAGGACGCCCGCAGGATCGGGAAGGAGCTGGAATCCTCCTCGTCTCCGGATGCCGTGCTGCCGGCGGTTGCGTGTTCCTACTACCTTGCCGTCGCCGCGAACGATTTCCGGGCGGTTCGCGCGATCGCCGATGCGGTCTCAGCGGGCTTCCCGTCCAACGGCGCGGGCGCGGTCGACATCGGAATCGCCTATGCGCGGGCCGGTGACATCGAGAAGGCGCTGGGATGGTTCGAACGCGCCTATGCCCTGCGCGAACCGCAGGCTCCGGCGACGCGCTATACCAATCCCGAGCTGAAAGAGCTGTTTGCCGATCCCCGCTGGGCCAGGTTCCGGGACAAGCCCGGGTTCAGGGATTGGGAAGCGGCGCGGCTCGAAATCGCCAAGCGTTTCCAGCTCGGGGAATAAGGCGGCGGCGGACTATTCCGCCGCGAGGAGGCGCTTGTACTGATCGAGTGCCGCGGTCGCCCGCTGCATCTCCGCCTCGGTCTTGGCGGTTGCGATGTCTTCCTCCGCGTCGATGATGCGCTGCTGAAGCGTCGCCTCGTCGAGATGGGCGAGGGGGATGGCTTCCTCTGCCAGCACCGTCAGCTTGCTCGCGGTGATTTCCGCGAACCCGCCGCTGACGAAGAACCGGTCGTGCTGCCCATGAACGATCTTCACGTCGATCACGCCGGGCCTGAGCGAGGAAATGAGCGGCATGTGCCCCGCCATCACGCCCATCTCGCCTTCGGCGCCCGGAATGGTGACCATCTCGGCGTCCTCGGAAAGAAGCAGCCGCTCGGGGCTCACCAGATCGAACGAAATCTTGTCCATCAAAAAACTAGCGAGTAGTCAGTAGGGAGCAGGGCGTAGCGACGGAATCGACATCCGTTGCTCGCCATCTGCTCCGCACGCTATTCACTGCTCCCTATTTCCCATTGGCTCTTCTTACGCCGCTTCCATCGCCATTTTTTCGGCCTTGGCGCGGGCCTCTTCGATGGCGCCGACCATGTAGAACGCCTGCTCCGGCATGTCGTCGCATTCGCCGTCGACGATCGCCTTGAACGAGCGGATCGTGTCCTCGAGCTGCACGAACTTGCCGGGCTGATTGGTGAACTGCTCGGCGACATGGAACGGCTGGCTCAGGAAGCGCTGGATCTTGCGAGCGCGGGCCACGACCAGCTTGTCGTCCTCCGAGAGCTCGTCCATGCCAAGGATCGCGATGATATCCTTGAGCGCCTTGTACTGCTGCAGCACCGCCTGCACGCGGCGGGCGACATTGTAGTGCTCCTCGCCGATCACCTGCGGGTCGAGAATGCGCGAGGTGGAGTCGAGCGGATCGACCGCCGGGAAGATGCCGAGCGAGGCGATGTCGCGCGACAGCACGGTCGTCGCGTCCAGATGCGCGAACGAGGTCGCGGGCGCCGGGTCGGTCAGGTCGTCGGCCGGCACGTAGATCGCCTGCACCGAGGTGATCGATCCCTTGGTCGTCGAGGTGATGCGCTCCTGAAGGTTGCCCATCTCGGTCGCGAGCGTCGGCTGATAGCCCACCGCGCTCGGAATGCGGCCGAGAAGCGCCGACACTTCCGAACCCGCCTGGGTGAAGCGGAAGATGTTGTCGATGAACAGCAACACGTCCTTGCCTTCCTGATCGCGGAAATATTCCGCGACCGAGAGCCCGGTCAGCGCCACGCGGGCGCGCGCGCCCGGCGGCTCGTTCATCTGGCCGTAGACGAGGGCGCATTTCGAGCCCTCCGCCGTTCCCTTCTTCTTCGGATCGACGTTCACGTTGGACTCGATCATCTCGTGATAAAGGTCGTTGCCCTCGCGCGTGCGCTCGCCGACGCCGGCGAGAACCGAATAGCCGCCATAGGCCTTGGCAATATTGTTGATCAATTCCTGCATGGTCACGGTCTTGCCGACGCCCGCGCCGCCGAACAGGCCGATCTTGCCGCCCTTGGTATAGGGGCAGAGGAGATCGACGACCTTGATGCCGGTGACGAGCACTTCGGCGGCGCCCGCCTGCTCGGAGAAGGTCGGCGCATCGCGGTGGATCGTCGCGGTGTGCTCATGGGAGATCGGACCGGCTTCGTCGATCGGCTCGCCGATGACGTTCATGATGCGGCCGAGCGTTGCCGGACCGACGGGCACGCGGATCGGCGCGCCGGTGTCGACGACTTCCTGACCGCGCACGAGCCCCTCGGTCGAGTCCATGGCGATGGCGCGGACGGCGTTCTCGCCAAGGTGCTGCGCGACCTCGAACACGAGGCGGATCTTTTCGCCCGTGCGGGGATCGGTGTTGGTCGTCTCCAGCGCGTTCAGGATCGCCGGCAGTCCGCCTTCGAACTCCACGTCCACGACGGCGCCGATGATCTGGATCAGCTTGCCCTTGTTGGCGATCTTCACGGGTGCGTTCATGGTCCTGTCTTTCTTCCTTATACGGCGGCCGCACCGGCGATGATCTCGATCAGTTCGGTCGTGATCTTGGCCTGGCGGGTACGGTTCATCTGGATAGTCAACGCATTGATCAGGTCGCCGGCGTTCCGCGTGGCGTTGTCCATCGCGGTCATCTGCGAGGCGTAGAAGCCCGCTTCGTTTTCCAGCAGGGCGGCGAGAATCTGCACGGTGATGTTCTGCGGCAGCAGCTCCTGCAAAATCGAAATCTCGTCGGGCTCGTACTCGTAGAAAGGCGCCTGTCCCTTGCTCTCGTCGATGACCGCGGGAATGAGCTGCTTCAACACGGGTGTCTGCGTGACGACCGACTTGAACTTGCTGTGGACGAGGGTGACGACGTCGAACTCGCCTGCGTTGTAGAGATCGAGGACGCGCTTGGCGATCGGCTGGACGAGGGCGAGGCCGGGAGTCTTGAGTCCGACTTCGTAGCTCTCGACGAATTGTGCGCCGTATTGCCTGCGCAGCTGATCGCGCGCCTTGCGCCCGACAGTGATGATCCGCACCGATTTTCCGGCGGCGGCCAGTTCGGCGATCTTGCGGCGCGCCTCGCGGACGATGGCCGAGTTGAACGCGCCGGCGAGGCCGCGATCCGCCGTCGCAACGACGAGCAGATGGCGATCATCCCGGCCGGTGCCGCCGAGCAGCAGCGGGGCCGATGAGCCGGAGATGCCTGCCGCGAGATTGGAGATCATCGCCGCCATGCGCTCGGCATAGGGTCGCGCGGCCTGCGCGGCCTGCTGCGAGCGGCGCAGCTTCGCCGCCGCCACCATCTGCAGCGCCTTCGTGATCTTCTGCGTGGACTTCACGCTTCCGATCCGCGTGCGCATTTCCTTGACGGTTGCCATGGCTTAAGCGCCCTTGTCCCTTACGAGAAGCTCTTGGACACGTCGTCGAGCGCCTGCTTGAGCAAACCTTCGAGTTCCGGCGTCAGGGCCTTCTCCTTGCGGATGCCCTCGAGGAACTGGGGATACGAGCCCTTGAGCTTGGCGATCAGCGATTCCTGGAATGCAGGCACGCGATTGGTCGGGAACGGGTCCAGATAGCCGCGCGTGCCGGCATAGATCACCGCCACCTGCTCCTCCACCGCGAACGGCTTGTACTGAGGCTGCTTGAGAAGCTCGGTGAGGCGCTCGCCCCGCGCCAGCATCTTCTGGGTCGCCGCGTCGAGGTCGGAACCGAACTTGGCGAACGCCGCCATCTCGCGATACTGCGCGAGCTCGCCCTTGATCGGACCGGCGACGGTCTTCATTGCCTTGATCTGCGCCGAGGAGCCCACGCGCGACACCGAGATGCCGACGTTCACCGCGGGGCGTATGCCCTGATAGAACAGGTCGGTCTCGAGAAAGATCTGGCCGTCGGTAATCGAGATCACGTTGGTCGGGATGTAGGCGGAAACGTCGTTTGCCTGCGTCTCGATGATTGGAAGTGCCGTCAGCGAACCCGCGCCATTGTCTTCGTTCAGCTTCGCGGCGCGCTCGAGCAGACGCGAGTGGAGGTAGAAGACGTCACCCGGATAGGCTTCGCGGCCGGGCGGCCGCCGGAGCAGCAGCGACATCTGGCGGTAGGCGACGGCCTGCTTGGAAAGATCGTCGTAGATGATCAGTGCGTGCATTCCGTTGTCGCGGAACCATTCGCCCATCGCACAGCCGGAAAACGGCGCAAGGAACTGGAGCGGCGCGGGCTCGGATGCGGTTGCCGTGACCACGATCGTGTATTCCAGCGCCCCGGCATCGGCCAGCGTCTTCACGATCTGGGCGACAGTCGAGCGCTTCTGGCCGATGGCGACGTAGATGCAATAGAGCTTCACCTTTTCGTCGCCGGTGGCGTTCACGGCCTTCTGGTTGATGATCGTGTCGATGGCGACGGCGGTCTTTCCGGTCTGGCGGTCGCCGATGATCAGCTCGCGCTGCCCGCGCCCGATGGGGATCAGCGTGTCGATGGCCTTGAGTCCCGTCTGAACCGGCTCGTGCACCGACTTGCGCGGAATGATTCCGGGAGCCTTCACGTCGACGCGGCGGCGTTCCGCGATATCGGTGATGTCGCCGAGACCGTCGATGGGATTGCCGAGAGGGTCCACGACGCGGCCGAGCAACCCCCTGCCGACGGGCACGTCGACGATCGACTTGGTCCGCTTGACGGTGTCGCCTTCCTTGATCGTCGAGTCGTTGCCGAAAATCACGACGCCGACATTGTCGCTTTCGAGGTTGAGCGCCATGCCGCGGATGCCGCCGGGGAATTCGACCATCTCGCCGGCCTGCACATTGTCGAGGCCGTACACGCGCGCGATGCCGTCGCCCACGGACAGGACCTGGCCGACTTCGCTGACCTCCGCTTCGGCGCCGAAGTTCTCGATCTCGCGTTTCAGGATCGCGGAAATTTCGGCCGGTTGGATGTCCATCTTTCTCGTCCTTTTCTTCGTTCTTGCCGCCGCCCCTCGTGACTCGCCTTCGGCTCGCGCGTCGGGGTGACGTCTATTTCCATTCCATGCGCGTCGACCCGAGGTGCGCCGCGGGAGCGGCGCCTCGTAGGGCGACCATTCAGTGTCCTCTCATCGCAGTCCGAAGACCGTCGAGCTTGCTGCGCAGCGAAGAATCGATCATTCGCGATCCCACCTTGACGATCAGTCCGCCGAGCAGGGCGGGATCGACATGCGTCTCGATGATGGGCTCGCGCTCGAGTCTGGATTTGAGCACGCGCTTCAATTCTTCGATTTCATTGTCTTTCAGCGCGCGGGCCGAGGTGACCTGCGCGCGGATCTCGCCGCGCCTCTTCGCGACCAGTGCTTCGAACGCGGCAATGATATGCGTCAGCACGAACATGCGGCGCTTGCCCGCGAGCAGGGCCACGAAGGTGATCGTAAGCGGGTTCGCGCCCATCTTGTCGAGCACGGCCCGCATGCCTCTTCTCTGCTCGTCCCGGCTGAAGACCGGTGCGCGCACCAGCCGGGCAAGATCGGCGCTTTCGGCAATCATGCGCTTCAGCGCCGCGAAATCGGCGGCCACCGCGTCGAGCACATGGGTGGAGACCGCCAGATCGAAAACCGCAGTCGCATAGCGCTCTGCAACGGTCGATTTATGCGCCTGATCAGCCACTCGCGTTCCCGCCTTTTGGGGGCCTTGCTCCGGAGTCGGCGGCCCTATGATAACGTGTTGAAAAAGCAGTGAATTTTACTTGCGCGGGGAATCGCTCCCGGCGTGCGCGTGGCGTGTAGCATGGGGCAGGGTGCCGCGCAATATTATGACTTCTGCCGCGGTGTCGCGGCTGTGGAGGACCGCGAGGGCGATCTTTTGCCGCGCCCCACAGGCCGACAGGAGCCGCAATCGCCGCCGCCCGGCCCGCTACTCCGGCAATTTCGAACGCTTTCATAACCAGATTTCTCAGCGCCAAATTAAGAGACGTTCATCAAGGTTGGGGCAATGAACGGGAACACAGCCGCAAATGCCCTCAAGGCGACCCCGGCGATCGGGCGCACCCTGCGCGATGCCTTCGCGGAGGTCGCGGCGCTTCTGTTCGGCAGCGCCACATTCACGCCGCGGCACTCCGTCGTGGAGGAACTGCGCTGCGCCGTCGAGCCCCACCTTGCCGTTCTGGTCCACAAGCGCAACCGCTGCCTATCGCCGGAAGACGGAAACATCCGAGCGGAGCGATGGGCCTCCGAGCTCGACGATTTCGTGACGCGCAATTTCATCCAGTCCGCGCTCGCGGCGAACCGGGCACTTGGCACGATGGGGCGCGGGGAACTGACCTGTCTGGTCGATCGCCTTGTCGAGGCTGAGCAATGCAAGGTGGCGGCGCGGGGCGCCGCCCTGCCGCTAACTTCGCGCTTCGATTCCAGCTGGGCGGATTAGGGCGGGCTTGGAGGTCCGCGCGGCGGACTGCGCCTCCCGGTCGAATCTTTCGCGCGCTTCGGCGAGCTTGGCCTTGTTCGCGAGGGCCCAGTCGCTCAGGGCATTCACCGGCCTCAGCAGCGAGCATCCCAGGGGCGTAAGCTGATAGTCCACGCGCGGGGGAACGCTCGCGTATATCGTCCTCACGATCAGGCCGTCGCGCTCGAGCCCGCGCAGCGTGAGGGTGAGCATGCGTTGCGAGATATTGCCGATATCGCGGCGAAGTTCGTTGAAGCGCATGGTCTTCCGTCCGAGCTTGCTCACGACAAGGATCGACCATTTGTCGCCGACGCGGGCGAGCACGTCGCTGATCGCACGGCATTCCTCGGTTACATGCATGTTCTTGGGTTTCATTTCGGTGCCTTCTTGCGCCGGTCCTTGCCGGTCACCAGTTTAGCCTCAGTAACAAATGGTGACTAGGTCACCGAATCGCAAGGAGTGCTCCATGACCCCCAAATTGCATACCGTGATCGCCAGTACGCGGCCCGGCCGGGTCGGTCCGGCCATCGGGCGCTGGTTTCACGAATTCGCCGATTCGCACGGCCAGTTTGATGCGAAGCTGATCGACCTTGCCGACTTCGATCTTCCGCTGCTGGACGAGCCGCATCACCCCATGCGCCGGGAATACACCCGCGACCACACGCGGATCTGGAGCGAAAGCGCCAACCAAGCCGACGCCTTTGTATTCGTCATTCCGGAATACAACTACAACCCGCCGCCTTCCTTCGTGAACGCGATCGATTTTCTGTATTGGGAATGGCAGTACAAGCCCGTGGGCATTGTCTCCTACGGTGGCGTGTCGGGCGGGTTGCGCGCGGCGCAGCAGGCCCGGTCTCAGGTGAGTACGCTCAAAATGATGCCTGTGCCGGAGGGCGTGGCTCTTCCCAACGTGTTTCAACAGCTCGAGGGCGGCAAGTTCATTGCCAACGAACTCAACACGCAGGGAGCGGCGGCCATGCTGAACGAGATGCACAAATGGGCTGCGGCATTGCAGCCGTTGCGCGACGAGGTTCGCGCCAGCCTGACCCCGCCGGCCGGGAAGGGCGAAAAAGCGGCTTGAGCGGCTGCAGGCCATGAAGCCCCACGACGGCGTCTCGCGCGGAACACCGGGGTCTCGGATGCGTACGACATAAATTGTCGCAGCGTGCCCGTGTCGGTTCCCCTTGGAGCCCAAATCCGCGCGAGCGCTGTCGCGGCCGCGACGCAACGGGTATAACCTTCGCAGCGGAATTTTTCGGAGTGAACCATGAAACGGATATTGGCGGCCGCGCTTGTGCTGTCGGCTCTCCTTGTCGCGCCCGCGCGCGCGGCTTTGGCCGTCGGCACCAAGGCGCCGGACTTCTCCCTCAAGGCGGCGCTTGCAGGAAAGGAATTCGACTTCTCGCTCGCGAGCGCCCTCAAGAAGGGTCCGGTCGTACTCTACTTCTTCCCTGCCGCTTTCACGCCGGGCTGCACGGTCGAGGCCCATGATTTTGCCGAGGCGACGAACAAATTCGCGGCCCTGGGTGCGACCGTCATCGGGGTCACCTCCGGCAATGCCGATCGCGTGACCGAGTTCTCGTCGGTCGAATGCCGCAACAAATTCGCGGTTGCCGCCGATGCGGACCAGAAGGTCGTCAAGGCCTATGACGCGGTGCTGAAGCAGAAGCCTGAATATTCGGACCGCACCTCGTACGTCATCGCGCCGGATCGCACGATCCTGCTGGCCTATACGGACCTCAATCCCGACAAGCACGTCGATCTCACCATGGAAGCCGTGAAGAAGTGGCACGACGAGCACAAATAGGCGCGCGGCTTACCCAGCTCGGCAAACAGGTCGGCATTCCGGCATCGCCAGAGGAGGCGGTGCTGGAGGCCGTTCCCAACCGCGATACGGATACGGACTATGTCGTGCGCTTTACGGCGCCGGAATTTACCTGCCTGTGTCCGGTGACGGGCCAGCCCGATTTCGCGCATTTCGTGATCGACTATGTGCCCGGGAAATCGAGCGTGGAGT
This sequence comes from Rhizomicrobium sp., assembly GCA_035549575.1. Lineage (GTDB taxonomy): Bacteria > Pseudomonadota > Alphaproteobacteria > Micropepsales > Micropepsaceae > Rhizomicrobium. The sequence continues at coordinate 1,170 of DASZQP010000004.1, read as the reverse complement.
CGAAATCGCTCAAGCTGTTTCTGTCGAGCTTCCGCAATCACGCGGGCTTCCATGAGGCCACGACGCTGACGATCGGCAAGCGAATCGTGGCCGCGATCGGGCCGAAATATCTGCGCATCGCGGGCTACTGGTTTCCGCGCGGCGGAATTCCGATCGATGTGTTCTGGCAGACAGGCAAATTGCCCGGCGGCGTGTGGCTCCCCGACCCCGGCATCTCCACCTATCGCGGGCGGGGATGATTGCGCGGCGTTAAGCAATATTCTGCACGTCCTGTTAGCTATGGGCGGGCGATACTTGTTGCATGTATCGCCGAAGCGGAACCGGCTTTGTACTCGCCTATTTCCTTTTGAGTGCTTTCTACGCGCTTGTGGACATAGTCAAGTACATTATTGAACTGACTGTGTGGCTTGCGTCTGCGGTGGGGCGGGGCGTGACGGTCTGCACCGATTTGGGTCGGCGTGACCAATTTGATCTCGCTGTCAAGTCTGCCGTGGAGCCATATCTGCCGGTGCTCGTTAGCAAGAGGCAGAAACTGCTCCGCGCTGATGAATACGGGCTCGTGAACCAGATACCCTGGGCTAATGAACTGAACTACTTCCTGACGAAAGTTCTATTACCCAATCTTTCCGGTTATGAACGGTATGCGAGGCGAAATTTGCGATACACAGCCAATCTTGTAGACGCGATAGTTTCGGAACATCAGCCCCTTCCGCCGCTCTGAGTCATTGCGGTGACCACCTAAGCCGGACCTGCGGCGCTTCAAAGTCACCAGAGACGTTTCCCAGCCCTTGCCAATCCATACGCACTGATCAGCGCCCAGAATCCTTCCATCACTGCGGCGGGCAGATTCCACGCCCCGTACAGCGAAAACAGAATCAACGCCGCACCAAACAGGTTGAGCAGCGAATAGGGCCAGCCGTCGGTTTTCACGATCCCCTGCAGGTTCGCGAAATAGGTCAGGGCGATGGCGATCGAGCCGATGACGCCCAGAATGTCGGCTATCGACATGCTATTTGCCGCCGAGCGCCTTGTAGCGATGGCACGGCACGATGTGGTCGTTGACCATGCCCACGGCCTGCGCGAAGGCATAGACGATTACCGGGCCAACAAAATTGAAGCCGCGCTCCTTCAATTCCTTCGACAGGCCCTCGCTCATCCGTGTCTTGGCCG
>DASZQP010000003.1:0-8980 GCA_035549575.1 Rhizomicrobium sp. | reverse complement strand
TCGATCGCTTCGTCGGCACTGGAGGCGCCGAGAGTCTTGAAGCCGCATTCCTGGAGGAAATCCGAGACCATCAGCCGGATGAGGACTTCGTCGTCGACAAGGAGAATCGTTGGCGTGCGCTCCTTGGGATCGGGAAACACGTTATCCCCTCGTTCCATCATCGCCCCGAACCGTTCTCTCGCCTGCATCCACTTGAAACGGCAAAGCAAACCGATCGTTCCTCGTCCGCGGACGGCCCCGGGAATGTTCCTGCCGTTAAGCATCGCACCGCACGGCGGGTGTTCGCATTGCGCAAAAGCGGCGGACAACACGCGCCGCGACACTGCGCTTGCCGGTTCCGGGCGATGGCGACGGTTTAGCCGACTCCACGCCGTGCCTTTTTCCTGCCGGAAACGCCGGAACGGGGGGAACGGCAACGGATTTCAAGGCGTTACGCTGGCACGCATGAACGGGACCGGCGATGAAGGGACGAAACGCGGATCGAATCCGCAAGCTGCGCGAGCGCGCAGAGCAGCTGCGCATTAGGGCGATGGGAATGAAATACGTCGAGACCCGCACGGATACCATCGCGGTCGCGGGTTCCTACGACCGCCTGGCCGACGAATTGGACGGCGCCGGAGAAGAAGAGACGCACCGCCGGGGGTGACGGCCCACGTGGACGAGAGCCTTCGCGCTCACGGAGCGGCCGAGCGCGTCTCCCTGACGTGCAGCATCCAGACCCAGCCCAGCGCCAGCAGCACGGCGATGGGAACCATGCCTGCGCGCTGGCTTCCGGTCCATTCGGTGACGAGCTTGACCGACACCGGCGCGAGAAACGTCGCCGCAGTCCCCGACAGCGACATCAGCCCGAAGAATTCCGTCATCTTGTCCACCGGCGCAATGCGCGCGAGCATCGTGCGATTGTTGGCATAGGCGGCGACGACGAACAGCGCATTGAAACAGGACAGGATCGTGTAGGCGATCTGCGGCCAGGTCTGAAGGAAGGGGACCGGCAGGATGTCCGCATGAGCGTCCGCCGGAAAGAACCAGAACAGCCGGTCCGGCGCCATGGTGAGGCTGAGACCGAAGGCGCAGGCGGTTCCGCCAACCGAGATCAGGAGCGCGCGCTTCGATCCCAGCCGGTCGTCGAGCCACCCGCCGAAGAATCCGCCGAGCATGCCGCAAAACACCTGAACGATTCCGAAGGAGGCCATTGCCAGCGCGCCGACCTTGAAGGTTCCGGCGGCGTAGATTCCGCCGAAGGTCAGAACGCCCGTCAGCCCGTCGTTGAACAGCGACCGCGCGCCGATGTAGTGCGCGACGTTCCTGTAGTGGCCGAGGCTGCGCACCGTTGCGGCGACCGCGCCGATTCCGTCGACGATCGCGCGGCGAAGCGGAAGGCCGCTGGCCGGCCGGTCGGGCGTGAACAGGAACAGCGGGATGGCGAAGACCAGCATCCATGCCGCGGAAATCGGACCCGACAGGCGCTCCGGCATGTATTGCGGAAGATCGAACAAGGGATGCGGGATGAGGAACGCGACGAGAAACAGGAGCATCAGCAGCGATCCGCCGCCGCTGCCGAGCGCATAGGACAGTCCCGAAAGCCCGCCGATGCGCGACGCGGGCGCGATCGACGGCAGCATGGCGCCGTGGAACGCGTTGGAGAATTCGAACACGATATTGTTGAGCGCGACCATCGCGCCGACGATGAAGACCTGCGCCGCCGTGGAATCGGGCACTCCGGCGAATGTGCCCGCGAAGCTCAGCACCATCAGCAGCGTGAACAGGGCGAGCCAGGGCTTTCTCGGTCCGCCGCGATCGGCGATGGCGCCGAAGAACGGGCACAGTGCCGCGCAGATGTAGCCGCTATAGGCCGTGACGTCCCCCCATAGCGCCTGTCCGCGGACGGGATCGCGGATCATCACCGTCGCGAAGAAGGGCGAGATGACATAGATCTGGAACACGATGTTGGGATCTCGCGCGCCCTCGTAGAGCGCCCATGCCCACTGGCCGAGCCGTCCGGCGGTCGGCCCGCCCTCCGCGGAGAGTTCCGCCGGACCGGCTTCGGCGGCGAGGAGCGTCTCGACGCCGGCCATCAGGCGGAGGTCGCGCGCTCTTCGCGCACGAAGACCATCAGCACCAGCCCGACGACGAGAAACAGGGTTTCGCCGAGAAGCCCGATCCGCTGGCTGTGCGACACGGCCGTCAGCCAGCCGACGAAGCCGGTGGCGAGAAACGTCGTCGAGGTGCCGGAGAGCTGATAGAGGCCGAAGAACTCGGTGATCTTTCCGGTCGGGGCGATGCGCGCGAGCATGGTGCGGCTGTTGGCATAGCCCGCGGTGATCAGGACGGCGGTGAAGTTGACGATGCCGAGAAAGACGATCTCCGGCCAGGTCCGGAAGAAGGGCAGCGACCACACCGGCGCGGCGTGCACGTCGTAGCGTATGAACCAGAGGATGCGGTCGGGCGCCATGGTCAGGCTCGCGAGGCCGGCGATCGCCGTGCCGCCGATGCTCACGAAAATCGCGCGCTTCGAGCCCAGACGGTTGTCCAGCCATCCGCCCAGGAATCCGCCGATCACGGCGAAAATCGAAAGCTCGATCCCGTAGAGCATCATCTCGATGGCGCCCCAGTTGAAGGTGGAGGCCGCATAGATTCCGCCGAAGGTGAGCACCGCCGTCATGCCGTCGTTGAAGAACAGGCGTGCCAGGAGATAGGCGCCGACATTTCGGTAGTGACGCAGGCTCTTCACGGTCCGCACCACCGAGCGAACGCCCGCGACGGCCGCATCGAAGAGCTTCACCTTTCCGTGCGGCCGGTCCGGCGTGAACAGGAAAAGCGGCACCGCAAATACGAGAAGCCAGATCGCCGAGGCGGGTCCCGCCAGCCGTTCGTCTTCATGGCCGGCAAGATTGTCGATGCCGAACAGGGGATGCGAGGGGATGAAGCTCCACCCCACCTTTCCCGGCAGCGCGAAGAATACGAGCATGATCACCAGGAGCAGAACCCCCGCCGCATTGGTCAGCGCAAGGCCCAGCCCCGAAAGACCCGCCACCTTTCGCGGCGGAGCGATGGTCGGCAGCAGCGAATTGTGAAACACCGCGGAAAACTCGAACGAGGTGTTCGCGAGCGCGACGAGCGCGCCGACGAACACGAGCTGCGCCGCGCTCGCGTGCGGCGGGGCGAACCACATCAGGGCGGACGCGCCGGCCAGGATGACGACGTAGAATCCGATCCAGGGCTTGCGGCGTCCGCCTGCGTCGGCGATGGCCCCGAGCCAGGGCGCAAGCGCGGCCACCATCAGCCCGCCTATCGCCGCGATCGTTCCCCATAGCGCCTGGCCCTCGACGGGATTGCCCACCACCGTCTTCGAGAAATAGGGCGCGAACAGATAGATCGTGACCAGGAGAACATAGGGATTGCGCGCCCATTCGAAGAGCGCCCAGGAGAACTGGCCGAGCGGGCTGGCGGCGACATGGCCGGTCGCCGACAACTCCCCGGATTCGCGCAGCAGGCTCGCGAGGCCCTCGGCCTGGGCGGGAATGACGGCGGCGGGACTTCCGGAAAGCTCGCCCATCGCCGGATCGCGGGCGGGATTTCCGGCGTCAATCGAAGGTTTCACCCGCACGCACTCCCCAGATTCTGGCTTTTTCGGCCCAGCCGGCGAGGCCGTCCGCAACCACTTCGCAGAATCGAGGCTTGCATGCCTTGAGCCGCGCCACAACGCCGGGCTCCATCCACGCGATCAGGGGCGCCTTTGCGTAAGGTTGCGCGCGCAGCGCCGCGCGGCCCTTTCCGACCACCAATACGGTGCGCTTCTCCGAGAGCATGGTCTGGCTGACCCAGCCGACGGTGCCTTCCGCATCGCGCACGCGCCGCCAGCCCTCGTAGGTTGCGAGGACCTCGAGCGGATAGTCCTTGCGCTTGTAGATATAGAGCACGCGGTGCCGGAATGTCGGGCCCTCCCGAAGGAAGACCTTGTCGCTCTTCAGGCTCATGAAAGTTCCGGCGCTTGCCGGCGCGGCGAACGACAGGACCAGGAGAGCGAACGCGAATCGGCGCATGTCGAATCGTTCTAGATCAACCCGCACCGTCATTGCATCACAAACATCGCCGCCCTGCCCGGATGCCGGACGGGGTGACACGGGATTCACGCACCCGCCATCTCCGCCAGCCGATTCACCATCGCGCTGCCCGGATCGCAGAGTGCATCGAGGATGCCGAAATGGTCGGCGCCGGCGATCTCCGAATGGGGCACGTTCCAGCTGCGCGACAGCAGCCTGCTCTGGCGCTTGAACTCGTCCGATTCCAGCGCCCCCACGGCCGTTTCGAACGTCACGCCGCCTGGAAGGGGCCAGTTGACCGGCGAGAGCGCCCTCGCCTCCGCCGCATCGAGCTTCCAGTCCCTGTTCATCGAGGTGCCGAGCAGGGGCTCGAGGTCGAAAGCGCCGGAAATGGCATAGCCGCCGGCGACCAGACCCTCGGGCGCGCCGAATTTCACCCAATCGGTCGCCGCCATCGCGGCCGCAAGATGGCCGCCGGCCGAGTGGCCGAAGACGATCAGCCGCTTTCCGTATCGTTCCCGAAGAAACCGGCAGGCGCGGCGCATCTGCGCGACGATGGTGGCGACCGTGACATGCGGTGTCAGATCGTAGCTCGTCACCGCGACCATAACGCCCCGCCCGTTGAGGCCGCGCGCCATGTGGCTGTGCGCGGTGCGGTCCATCATCTGCCACCACCCGCCGTGGATGAAGAGCGCAAGCGCGCCTGCACCTTCCCCGCGCGGAAGGAACAGGTCCAGCCTCTGCCGCTCGGAATCGCCGAAGGAAAGATCGAGCTCCGCCAGACCCGCCGCCGACATGCCCGCGCGATAAGCCGCCGCGTCGCGTACCCAGCGATCGAGAACGGCTCGGTAACCGGGCACGCGCCGGCTCGGGCTGTATTCGGCCTCGTAGTCGATCATTGCCCGCCCGTCTCCTTGACGCATGCGCCTCGGCCCCTGCTAATAGCGTGAGAACCCGTTGGACAGAAGGCCATGGCCGCCGCGAAGAAGCCGCTCGTGATCGTCACGCGCAAATTGCCGGACGCGATCGAAACGCGCATGCGCGAGCTGTTCGACACGCGGCTCAACGACGACGACACGCCGATGGATCAGGCCGCTCTGATCGAGGCGGTCCAGAAGGCCGACATCCTGGTCCCCACCGTCACCGACCGGCTGGATTCCCGGGTGATCGTGCGCGCCGGTCCCAATCTCAAGCTGATCGCCAATTTCGGCAACGGCGTCGACAACATCGACGTCAAGACCGCGCTCGAAAAGGGCATCACCGTCACCAACACGCCGGGGGTCCTGACCGAGGACACTGCCGACATGACCATGGCGCTCATTCTCGCCGTGCCGCGCAGGCTGGTCGAAGGTGTGAAGGTGATCGAGGGCGACGCCTTCCACGGCTGGTCGCCGAGCTGGATGCTGGGCCACCGGCTGCTGGGCAAGAGGCTCGGGATCGTCGGCATGGGCCGGATCGGGCAGGCGGTCGCACGGCGCGCCAAGGCGTTCGGGCTGCAGATCCACTACCACAACCGCAAGCCCGTGCACGCGAACATCGAGCGCGAGCTCGAGGCGACCTATTGGGAAAGCCTGGACCAGATGCTCGCGCGCATGGATATCGTGTCGATCAACTGCCCGCACACGCCCGCGACCTATCACCTGCTCTCGGCGCGGCGGCTGAAGCTGATGAAGCCCACCGCCTATATCGTCAACACCGCGCGCGGCGAGGTGATCGACGAGAACACGCTGGCGCGCATGCTGGAAGCGGGGCAGCTTTCCGGGGCGGGCCTCGACGTGTTCGAGCACGAGCCGGCGGTCAATCCGAAGCTGAAGAAGCTCAACAATGTCGTGCTTCTGCCGCACATGGGCTCGGCCACGCTCGAGGGCCGCATGGACATGGGCGAGAAGGTCATCATCAACATCAAGACCTTCGCCGACGGCCACAAGCCGCCCGACCGCGTCATCCCGGCGATGCTGTAGGCGGCGGCTTCGCTAGTTTTTTCTCATTCGCCTGTGCGATTGCTGGTGCGTGCCCGGAACGATTGGCGGTTGCGGCGCGGGGATTCTACTCATTCCGCGAAACGGTATCCTTGGGGGTGGACCATGAGGCTGGTTTTCGCCGCGCTTCTTGCGATGGCATCGGCCTCGCCGGCATCGGCGGACGAATTCGACGGGATTGCGGACCGCGCCCTTGCCGCGCGCCACGTTCCCGGCGCCGCGATCGCCGTCGTCAAGGACGGTAGGGTCGCGAGGGAGAAGGTTGCCGGAAGCGCGGAGCTTGAGCTCGGCGTCCCGGTCACGGCCGCGACACTGTTCCAACTCGCTTCCATCACGAAGCTGTTTACCGGTGTCGCCCTCGGCCGGCTGGAGCAAGAGGGGAAGCTCGACCTGGACGAGCCGGTGGGGCGCTATCTTTCCGGCCTGCCGGAAAGCTGGAACGGCGCAACTCTGCGCGAGCTCGCCGCCCATATTTCGGGGCTGCCCGACCTCGTTTCCGATCCCGACCGTCCGCTGTCGGACGAGGAGCTGGGCCGCTCCGCCGACGAGGCCCTGGCGATCGCCGCGAAAAAGCCGCTGCCCTCCGCCCCCGGAACCGGATTCCTCTACGACCAGACCGGCTATCTGCTTCTGTCCCGCGTGATCGAAAAGGTGTCGGGGCGGCCGTTCCGGGACGCCGTTCGCGAACTCGTCCTGGTCCCGGCCGGAATGCGCCGGACCGATTGGGCCGACGCACGCCGGATCGTGGCCGGCCGCGCCGCCATGTACAGCAGCTTCGGCCGCAAGCAGGTGGAGAACGCGCTGCTCTTCACCTATGGCAGCTATTTCGACGCGGCAGCGGGATTGAACACCGACATCGGGGACATGGAGAAATTCGCTGCCGCGCTCGAAACGGGCGTGCTTCTCACGCCGCGGGAGAGACAGCGCCTCTGGGGACCGACACGCTTCCGGGATGGCAAGACGGCCGATATCGCGCAGACGATGGGAGCCTCGGGCGTGCTCTCCCCCAACGTCGGCGGCTTCTATGCGGCGGAGCCCAAGGGCAAGCACCCGCGGGAATGGATGGAAGGCGGCGCGACCGCATCCTTCTTCTACTATCCCCGCGAAAACCTCGCCGTGATCGTGCTGACGAACCTGCAGGGGGCGCGGCCGGGCGGTCTCGCGGAGAAGATCGCGGGACTCTATATCCCCGGGCTCGAGCCCGTGTTCGGACGCTGAAGGTCTAGAGAAACCAGAACCTGAGCACCACGACCAGCAGGACGATGCCGAGCGTCACGCGCACGATCGTGTCGGACATGCGCGCGGACGCGACGCTCGCCACCACGATGGCGGGCAGCGAGCCGCACAGCAGCGACACCAGGATGTGCATGTCGATCGAGCCGAGAAGCGAATGGCCGAGGCCGGCGATGAGCGTGAGCGGAACGGCGTGTGCCAGATCCGATCCCACGATCTGGCGGGCCGGCATTTTCGGGTAGAGCATCACGAGCAGCGTGACGCCGATGGCGCCGGCGCCGACGGAGGACAGGGTAACGAGCGCGCCGAGCAGCGCGCCGGTGAGCGTCGTCAGCCGGGCCACCAGCCGCGGGCTCATCTCCGGCATGTGCTCGTCGTACCATTTGAGAAGCGGCTTGCGCATGAACAGGAGCACCGCGGTGATCAGAAGCGCGAATCCCAGCACCTTGGTGACGATTTCATGACTGGCGCGGCTGTCGACCCCGATCTCGTAGAGCAGCAGGATCGAAAGCGCCGTCGTGGGCACGCTTCCGAGCGCCAGCCTTCCCACAACGCCCCAGTTGATCGTCCTGTTGAAGCCGTGAACCAGCGATCCGCTGCTGTTCGTGATGGCCGCGTAGAGAAGGTCGGTCCCCACCGCGGTCGACGGATTGACCCCGAAGACGAGGATCAGGATCGGCGTCATCAGCGAGCCGCCGCCGACGCCGGTGAAGCCCACGATCGCGCCGACGAGTATTCCGCACAGCACGTAGAGCGGATTGATGTGCTCGATCAGATATTGCATTCCGGCTGCTCCGGGACTCGCATACGCAGCGCTGCTATCCAGTGTCGTCGAAGCGCCAGAACGGTGTTACGGGATTTCAGCGAGCCGGGCGCGCCGAACGGACGAAGTCAGGGGCGCCATGCTCCATATCGCGCCGAACCTGTCAACCGGGAGAGCGGCCCGCTCCGCTACAGAAACCAGAACCGGATCACGACGGCGAGAAGTACGACGCCGAGCGCCACGCGGACGACCGTGTCCGAGGTTCGCGCGGAGGCGATGCTCGCCACCACGATGGCCGGGATCGATCCGCACAGCAGGGACACAAGAATGCGCAGGTCTATCGTCCCGAGAATGGAATGACCGAGCCCGGCGAGCAGCGTGAGCGGCACGGCATGGGCGATGTCGGAGCCGACGATCCTTTGTGCCGGCATCCTGGGATAGAGCATCACCAGGGCGGTCACGCCGATCGCGCCGGCACCCACCGAGGATAGCGTCACGAGCACGCCGAGAACGCATCCCGTGAAAATTGTCAGACGCCGCACCAGCGCCGGATCGGGCTCGCCGACCGTCCGGTCGTACCAGCGCATCAGGGGCTTGCGCATGAAGAGCAGGACGGCGGTCGCGAACAGCGCGGCACCCAGCGTTTTGGTGATGATGCTCTGCACCGGCTTGCTGTCCACGCCGAAATAGTAGAGCAGCAGCACGGTCAGCGCCGTCATGGGCACGCTTCCGGCCGCTAGGCGGCCGACGATCCGCCAGTCCACCGTCCTGTTCCAGCCGTGGACGGCCGTGCCGGCTGTCTTGGTTGCGGCCGCGTAGAGGAGATCGGTTCCGACCGCGCTCGCGGGGTGCACGCCGAAGACGAGAATGAGGATCGGCGTCATCAGCGAGCCGCCGCCGACGCCGGTGAAGCCGACGAGCCCGCCGACCAGAACGCCGCTGATCACGTAGAGCGGATCGAT
>DASZQP010000002.1:0-243301 GCA_035549575.1 Rhizomicrobium sp. | reverse complement strand
TCGGCCGACATCGGCGACATGGAGCGGAGCTTCTTCAGCTCGGCCATCGCCTTCTCGCGCGCCTCCTTCGACAGCTTGGTCTTGCGGATGCGGTTCTCCAGCTCGTTCATCTCGTCGCGGCCTTCGTCGCCTTCGCCGAGTTCCTTCTGGATCGCCTTGAGCTGCTCGTTAAGATAGTACTCGCGCTGGGTCTTCTCCATCTGGCGCTTGACGCGCGAGCGGATCTTGCGCTCGACCTGGAGCACGCCGATCTCCGCCTCGATGAGGGCCAGCACCTTCTCGAGGCGCTCGCCCGTGTTGAGCGTCTCGAGGAGCGCCTGGCGGTCGGAAATCTTCACCGAAAGATGCGAGGCGACGATGTCGGCGAGCTTGGCCGGCTCGTCGATCTGCGCGACCGAGGTCAGCGTCTCGGCCGGGATCTTCTTGTTGAGCTTGATGTACTGTTCGAAATTCGTCTTGACCGTGCGGATCAGCGCCTCGGTTTCCTTGGCCTCGCCGACATTCTCCGGAATGCGCTCGATGGTGGCCTGGAAGAAATCGGTGCGCGGCAGGAAGCCCGTCACGCGGGCGCGGGACTTGCCCTCGACCAGGACCCTCACCGTCTGGTCGGGCAGTTTCAGGAGCTGCAGGACGGTCGCCAGGGTGCCGATGGTGTGCAGGCCCTCGGCCGACGGATCGTCCTCGGAGGCATTCTTCTGGGTCACGAGAAGGATCTGCTTCTCCTCGTTCATCACCTCTTCCAGCGCGCGGACGGATTTCTCGCGCCCCACGAACAGGGGCACGATCATGTGGGGGAAAACCACGATGTCGCGCAGCGGAAGCACCGACGCGACCGCGCCGGCCTCTGGCTTGGTGGTACTCTCAAGGGAGTCTGTCATTACTTCGCTCCTGCCCGGGCCGTTCGACGCGGCCGGGATATGGGCACCATACCCCGGAATGGGCGTATGAAGCCTTGATTAATGTCGCCCGAATGGGCCGACTCTACTGAAACAAAATGGGACTGCGCGACGCCGGTTTCAAGGCATTGCGCCGGAACCGGCAAATTACACGCGATCTTGCGTCTTTTGCGCGACGGAGACGTGCGTCAGCTTGCCGTCTGCTCGCGCGGCATACCCTTGTCGGAGTAGGTGTATAGCGGCCTGGCCCGTCCATCGACCACATCGGCGGTTATCACCACCTCCTGCACGCCGTTGAGCGTGGGAAGCTCGAACATCGTCTCGAGCAGGATGCTTTCCATGATCGAGCGGAGCCCGCGGGCGCCCGTCCGGCGCGCGATTGCGCGCCTGGCGATGGAGTGCAGGGCCTCGTCCTGGAACCGCAGCTTGACGTTCTCCATCTCGAACATGCGCTGATACTGCTTGGCCAGCGCGTTCTTCGGACGGGTGAGGATCTCGATCAGCGCATTCTCCTGGAGATCGCCGAGCGTGGCGAGCACCGGAAGCCGGCCGATGAACTCCGGTATCAGTCCGAACTTGAGCAGGTCCTCCGGCTCGACCTCGCGCAGGATCTCGCCCGTTCCGCGCTCGTCGGGGGCGCGAACCGTGGCGCCGAAGCCCATCGAGGTGCCGCTGGTGCGCGCCGAGATGATCTTCTCCAGCCCGGCAAAGGCGCCGCCGCAGATGAAGAGGATGTTGGTCGTGTCCACCTGCAGGAATTCCTGCTGCGGATGCTTGCGGCCGCCCTGCGGCGGAACGCTCGCGATCGTGCCTTCCATGATCTTGAGCAGCGCCTGCTGCACGCCCTCGCCCGACACGTCGCGCGTGATGGACGGGTTGTCGGACTTGCGGCTGATCTTGTCGACCTCGTCGATATAGACGATGCCGCGCTGCGCGCGCTCGACATTGTAGTCCGCGTTCTGGAGCAGCTTGAGGATGATGTTCTCGACATCCTCGCCGACATAGCCCGCCTCGGTCAGCGTCGTGGCGTCCGCCATGGTGAAGGGAACGTCGAGGATGCGCGCCAGGGTCTGGGCCAGAAGCGTCTTGCCGCAGCCCGTCGGGCCGATCAGCAGGATGTTCGATTTCGCCAGCTCGACGTCCTGGTTCTTCCCGGTGGCGTTGATCCTCTTGTAGTGATTGTGAACCGCGACCGAGAGCACTTTCTTGGCGTGCTGCTGGCCGACCACATAGTCGTCGAGCACCTTGAAGATCTCGGACGGCGTGGGCACGCCCTCCTTCGACTTCATGAACGAGGTCTTGTTCTCCTCGCGGATGATCTCCATGCAGAGTTCGACGCATTCGTCGCAGATGAACACCGTCGGACCCGCGATCAGCTTGCGGACCTCGTGCTGGCTCTTGCCGCAGAAGGAGCAATAGAGCGTGTTCTTCGATTCGCCGCCGCCCGCCTTACTCATAGGCTCTCCTGGGCGTCAGCCGCCCACCCTTGAAACACCGCATTGACCCAATCTGGCCGGGGCGCTGCAGGAACCGCGCCACGCAAATCGGTTCGTCCGATTCATTCGACCACGTTAACCGCGCGCGGATCAAGAATTGTTTAATCCGCGGATTTCCTGACATTTTCGGTTGATTCCTCAGCGCGCATCTCCGGGTTCCGGCCGCCGCTCCATCACCGTGTCGATTAACCCAAATGCCTTCGCCTCCTCGGCGGTCATGTAGGTATCCCGATCCAGCGCCTTTTCAATCGCCTCGACGCTCTGCCCGGTGTGCTTGGCATAGATCTCGTTGAGCCGCTTTTTCAGCTTCACGATCTCCTGGGCGTGGCGCGCGATGTCCGCGGCCTGGCCATAATAGGAGGCCGAGGGCTGATGCACCAGAAGGCGCGAATTCGGCAGGCAGAAGCGCTCGCCCTTCTTGCCGGAGCAGAGGAGGAGCGAGGCGGCGGACGCCGCCTGGCCCACGCAGTAGGTCTGCACCGCCGGGCGGATGTACTGCATCGTGTCGTAGATCGCGAGCCCCGCCGTGACGATCCCGCCCGGCGAGTTGATGTACATCGAAATCTCTTTCTTCGGATTCTCGGCCTCGAGAAAGAGAAGCTGCGCCGTGATGAGACTCGCGCCGTAATCCTCGATCGGGCCGGTGACGAAGAGAACGCGCTCCTTCAGCAGGCGCGAATAGATGTCGTAGGCACGCTCGCCCCGGGCGGTCTGCTCGACCACCATCGGGACCAGCGTATTCATGTACACATCGCGAGGCTCGGCCATGGAAATCCTTGATTCGTACAATGAGACTGAGGCGCGGCTGGATGCGCTGTCAACGCCGATATAGGCATCCGCTCGCGCCAATACGACCTTTCACAGGTTAGGGTTATTCGCCGCGCGGCGGGCGCAAGGCCGCGCCGCCCCTATTTCAGCTTCTCGATCGCCTCGTCGGGATCGAGGAAAAGCGTCTCGCGGTCCACCTTGCGGTCGGTGATGTCGGCGAGTTCGGCGATGAAATCCACCACCTTGTCCTCGAAGATCGGCGCGCGGATTTCCGCCTGCGCCTGCGGGTTCTTGGCGTAGAACTCGAACACCTGCTGTTCCTGGCCGGGGAACTGGCGCGCGCGCTGCGCCATGGCGCGCTGCAGCTCGTCGGCGGATACGGTCAGGCCGTTCTGCTCCCCGATGCGCGCCAGCACCAGGCCGAGGCGGATGCGGCGCTCCGCGATGGAACGGTATTCGGCCTTCAGCTCCTCCTCGGTCTTGCCCTCGTCGGCGGCCGTCTTGCCTTCGCGCTGCAGCTCCTGCTGGACCGCGTTCCAGATTCCGTTGAACTCGTTCTCCAGCATCGCCGGCGGCACGTCGAAGGAATGCTGGGCATCGAGCGCGTCGAGGATGCGGCGCTTCAGATGCAGCCGCGCGGCGCGCGCGAAGTCCGTCTTCACCTGGTCGCGGACGCGGTCCCTGAGCACGCCCAGGGTTTCGACGCCGAGACGCCTGGCGAGATCGTCGTCCACCTTGATCGCGTCGGGCGACTTCACGTCCTTCACCGTGACGGCGAAGACGGCGTCCTTGCCGGCCAGCTTCGCCTCCGGATAGTCGGCCGGGAACGTCACCTTCACATCGCGCGTCTCGCCGGCCGTGGCGCCGACGAGCTGCTCCTCGAATCCCGGAATGAACTGGCCGGAGCCGAGCACGAGGCTGAAATCGCTGCCCTTGCCGCCGGCGAATTCTTCGCCGTCCACCCGTCCAACGAAATCGATCACGGCCGCGTCGTCGAGCGCCGCCGCCTCGCCCTCGGGGCGCGACGAATAGGTCCGCGACTGCTCGGCGAGGCGCCGCAGCGCCTCATCGACATCGGCGTCGGTCACCTCGGCGGTGAGACGTTCGATCTTGAGCCTGGAGACGTCCGCGAGAGCGAAGTCCGGCATGAGGTCGATCCTGACCATGAACTCGAGGTCGGCCTTGCCCTCGACGACCTGGTCCAGCTCTCCGACCGGCTCGACCTGCGGCGCGAAAGCCGGTTTCAGGGCATTGTCCTCTATCGCCTTCTTGCTGCCCTCGTTGACCGCCTCCTCGACGATCTCGCCCATCATGGACTTGCCGAACTGCTTCTTGAGGAAGGACACCGGCGCCTTGCCGGGACGGAAGCCCTTGAGATGCATCTTGGGCTTCATCTCCTCGAGGCGCGCGGTGATCTTCCGGTCGAGGTCGCCCATGGGGACCACGATCCTGTATTCGCGGCGCAGGCCTTCGGAGACCGTCTCGGTAATCTGCATGTTCAGCGTCCTCAATAACCTGTATTCCGGAACCTGTGTCCCGGCCGGCCGGGGGCCCTTGCGAACGGAGCCGGCGCTGGTGCGGGCGGAGGGACTTGAACCCCCACGACTTGCGTCACTGGAACCTAAATCCAGCGCGTCTACCAGTTCCGCCACGCCCGCCTTTAGGCTCCGGCCAGGCCTCCCCTGCCCCGGAAGGGCGCCCCTATATCAGGGGTTATGGGGGGTTGCTAGGGGTTTTGCGGCAAACGGCCCCGCGCGCGCCCGTGCCCAAGCAAAGGACCCCCGGATCGCTCCGGGGGTCCTCGGCAGGCACGGCGTTCGGCCGTCTATTTCTTGAGGATCTGCAGCAGCGGCGCGCCGTCGACCGTATCGGCCGGCGAGACGCCGAGGATGCCCATGATCGTCGGCGCGACGTCGATATTGCGCATCTTCCGCACGACCACATTGTGTTTGATGTTCGGTCCGGCCGCATAGAAGCTCGCGCTCATGTTGGGGCCGTTCGAATCGTGCCCGTGCGCGCCGTAGAAATTGGGCACGGAGAAGATGGTCTTTGCGGAGTCGTAGGCCGGATCGCCCTGGCGGGCCACGCCGGGGTTCTGCACGCCGTCGAAATTGTAGCCCTCCGCCATGATCGCGAAGACGTCGCCGAAGTCCTGCCCGATCCTGCCGTTCGTGCAGAAGCCGGGATTTCCGCAGTCGGACGGCCGCGCGAAGACCTGCGTGAAGACGCGCTTCTTGGCGAGCGAATAGTTGAAGGTGCCGTTCGGGTCCTGGAACTTCCGGAAATAGCCCGAGATCGCGTTGACCAGCGCGCTGTAGGTCGCGGTATCGACCGTGCCGCCGGATTCCCGGCCGGCGAGGTTGATATAGACGTTCGCCGCCGGTCCGCTGGTGCGGATGCTGACCGCCGAATTGACCAGGTTGGGATCGAATCCGTTCGCCACGAGCGCTGCCTTCAGAAGGTTGGTCGCGTTGACGGCGGTATGGAACGGCGCGAAGCCGTGGTCCGACACCACGATGATGTTGCTGCGCGGCTCGCCGTTGGGCTTGGTCCCGACCTTTCTGACGATGGCGTCCACCGCGCTGTTCACGCGCTGATAGGCGTCGCGAAGGTAGCTGTCGTAGCGCTGCACCTTCGCCGTGTCCTGATTGGCGCCGATCGAGTTGGGGTCGGCGGGATTCGAGGCCTGGCGCGGATCGGTAAGCAGGAACTGGTGCTCCGAGCCGTCCGGCTGCTCGAAATAGACCATGACGAGGTCGGCATCCGGGTTCTCGTCGATCGAGCGCAGCGCCAGCCGCGTCTGGTAGTCGATGAAGGTCTGCGCCTGGTCCTCGTAAACCGCTTCGAGTTCCTCGTCGCTGAAATTGCCGAAGCCGGCCGAGAGCCGTTCCGGAATCCGGAAGTCGTTTTGCGGCGCCCAGAAGCCGACGTTGTCGTTGACGTCGTCCACATCGGAGATCGCGGCGGCGTTGCGCGGGATGAAGTTCGCGCCGTAGCGGGCGAAGCGCACCGCCGACAGGTCCGGCGCCATGCCGACCAGGAAGTAGGCCGCGCCCACGACCTCGCCGCTGCCCTCGAAGAAGAACGGCGCGGAGTGGCCGGCGGTGGTGTAGGCCGGCCCCGTGGAGGGAAGCTGGAACGGACCCGCCGTTATGCCCTGCTCGACGGAGAAGAACACGAGCGTGTCGTAATTGGTGACATTGTCGTTCGTGGAATCGAGCGCGGCGGCCTTGATCGTGTATTGCAGCGTGCGGCCGGAGCCGTTGGTCGTGCCGCAGGTGGAGGAGGTATCGGGCGCACAGAACACCGTCTCGACGGGCGCGACCTCGACGGGGCTGAAGGACGGGTGTCCGGCTGCGGCAAGCGCGCTTTCCACGGCGCCGTCCTGGGTGAAGGCGGCGGCGGTCAGATCGAAGCCCTGCGCGCTCAATCCGCCGAAGGCGCCGAACGGAACGGTATAATCGACCGTGCGGGTCGGCACGGCGTTCTGGACGACGGTGCCGTTCACGAAGATGTCCGCGCCGTCGCCGCCGGGCCAGGTCGCGGTCACGACCTTCCTTCCGTGGTCGCGCAGCTGAAGCCAGAGCGGCTTGGCGGTGGGATGGTCGGTCGGCCCGAGGGGGCTGATCGAATAGCCGCCGATCGGCGCGCCGAATCCGCTGATGCTCGACGAGAGCGTGCCGGCGACGGCGGAAAACGTGTTCGACGGGATGTCGTTGTGCACGGCGGTTGATCCGGTCGCGATGGCGACATGCGAAACGGCGGTGAGCGAGGGCGTCGCCGTGATGTTCTGCGCGGCGTGGGAGCCGACGGCCCTGAGAAGGCCGACGCCCTTCAGGCCGGGATCGATGTACTTGTCGACGAAGCGCGGCGCCGCGCCGTCGAGCGAGATCAGGATCACCTTCGGAACCGGGCTGCCCGGTGGAAGCGGCTTCGAGAGCCGCCCGAATCCGCGATGGCTTTGTCCCGCATCCGCGACGGACAGCGCGAACGTCATCGTCAGCGCGGTGGCCGCGAACAGGACGCGTTTCAGTGTGGACGTGCTTTTCATGTCTTCCCTCGGAATCTGGCTGTGGAGGAAAGACCGTCGAACATGTCCGTTTCTTCACCGTGACGGTTCGGTAGCGCCACGATGAAGAACGGGTTTCGACGCTTGCACGAAAACGTGTCCGGACTGTCGCAGAAGCGGCGCGCGCTTCAATCCCCGTCGAGGCACTTGAACATCTGCGCGATGTCCCAGTAGCGGTCGAACTTGCGCCCGATCTGCGGCTGCACGCCGGCCTGGCGAAATCCCATCGAACGGTGCAGCCCGATGGACCGATCGTTCGGCAGCACGACGCCGGCGAAGGCCATGTGGAGGTTTTCGGACTTGAGCGCCGCGAACAGCGCTTCGTAGAGGCTCCTGCCGGCGCCCTTTCCCGTTTCCCCCGGGGCGAGATAGATGCTGGTTTCCACGGTCGTGGCGTAGGCGTCCTTCTGCTTGAAGCGCGTGGACGACACCCAGCCGGCGGCGCTCCCGCCGCGATCGGCGACGAAGCACTGGAACTTGCCGCGATCCGAGAACTGCCCGAACCACTCCTCGCGCTCGGCGAGCGTCTTCGGCTCGGTGTCGAAGGTGACCGGTGTGTTCACGATGTAGTGATTGTAGATGTCGAGAAGCCGCGGGAGGTCAGCCCTCGCCGCGCGGCGTATCGAGATGTCGTTCATTCAACGGATCCTTGAGGTCTTTGAGGTCCCTGAGTACGGCCGGCACAACCCCTGCCAAATCCTCCGATATCAATCCCGGACCAAACCGGAACGCTGCCTCCCCGTGCAGCCAGGCGGCCGCTTCGGCTGCCCTGAAGGATTCGAGTCCCTGCGCCATAAGACCACCGATGAACCCGGCTAGTACATCGCCGGAACCGGCGGTCGCCAATGCCGGCGGTGCATGGCTGTTGACCGTCGCGCGGCCGCGGGGCGCGGCGATCGCCGTATCCGGCCCCTTCAGCAGGACCGTGCAATTGGCGATCGCTGCGGCGGCCCGGGCGGCTTCAACCTTGTTCTGAGCCTTTGCCAGGTCCCCCTTGAAAATCCGCTCGAATTCGCCTTCGTGCGGCGTCAGCACGCAAGGCTCGCGCAGGAGCCGGAACAGGGCCGCCGGATCATCGCGGAAGGATGTGAGCGCGTCGGCATCGAGGACGGCGGCCGCTTCCGTCGCAAGCACGGCGGCGACCATCTCCCGAGTTTCCTGTCCGACCCCTGCACCCGGCCCGATGACGACCGAATTGAACCGCCTGTCCTTCAGCAGATCGGCCAGTCCGGCGGCGCCCGAAAACGGCTTGATCATCACGGCGGTCAGGTGCGCGGCGTTGACCTCCACCGCGCCGGGCGGGCTCGCGACGCTGACCAGCCCTGCCCCGATGCGAAGCGCCGCCTGCGCCGCGAGACGCGCCGCGCCCGTCGCGTGCATCGGCCCGCTCACCACAACGCAATGCCCGCGCGCATATTTGTGTCCCTGCGCCCTCGGCCAGGGGTAGTCCGCAACCCAAAGCCCAGGTCCGTTCTCGAACAGGTCGGGCTCGATCGCCCCGATCGCGGCTTCGGGAATTCCGATGTCCGCGACGACGACCTCGCCGCACAAGTCGCGCCCCGGCATCAGCACATGCGCCGGCTTCTTGCGGAAGAAGGTCACGGTCAGACCGGCGTGCACGCAGAGGTCGCCGAGCGGTCTGCCCGTGTCGCCATGCAGACCGCTCGGGACGTCGATGGCGACGACGGACGAACGGAACGGCCGCGACCACTCCGCGAAGCGCCTCGCCTCGCCCTCGAGCGCGCGCGACAGTCCGGCGCCGAACAGAGCATCGACGTAGAGTGCGGCGTGCGACGCACCCGGCGCGAGCGGAACGGCCGTGCCGGTCCATCGCCGCGCCACGTCCGCCGCGTCGCCGCCACGCGCATGGGCATCGCCCAGCGTCTCGACGACGACGCTCCAGCCGCGCTCCGCCAGGATGCGCGCAACGACGAAGCCGTCGCCGCCGTTGTTGCCCGGACCGCAGAGCACCGCCACCGGCCGCGGCGTAAAGCGCCTGCAGATTTCGTCGGCCACGGCGCGGCCGGCATTCTCCATCAGCGCGAGCGCAGGCACGCCGTGCGCCGCGGCGAATGTGTCGGCTTCGTAGCACTGCCCGACGGTGAGGATCTCGCTCGCCACGCCGCGCCTCAAAGCTGGATCGCCATCGCGGCCATGGAGACGACCAGCAGCGCGACACCGCCGAGGAAGGACCAGTCCGCGTAGCGGTTCTGCCAGGCGATCGAATCCCGGTTCCGTATGGCGAGGTAGGACGTCACGATGCTCGCCAGAAGCAGAAGCGCCGAGGCCCACGCGATCTCGTCCGCGTAGGAATTGGCGTTCTGACCCGCCAGCTTGAGACCGCCGACGATGACGAAGCAGATGCCGAGAAGATTGGTGGCTGCATTCAGGATATGCGGATGTCGATCCATCGAATGCTCCGTGAATGCGGCACGTACCCGGCCATTCTAGAACCCTTCCGGCGCCCGGTCGAAATACGGGTCGGCCGCCTCGTAGGCCGCGCTCGCGGCCAGCACGCCGGCGTCGTCGTACATCCTGCCCACGATCTGGAGCCCGACGGGCAGTCCATCGCCGGAAAAACCGCAGGGAATGCTCGCGGCCGGCTGCTGGGTGAGGTTGAAGGGATAGGAGAAAGGCGTCCAGTCCATCCAGGCGCGGCCGTCGCCCTTGAGCGGCGAGACCCGGCCCACCTCGAACGCCGTCGTCGCGACCGAGGGCGTGAGAATGAAATCGTAATCCTCCATGAACACGCGCAGCTTCGAGCCGAGCACGCCGCGCGCGGCGTTGGCATCCATGAACCGGTTTTTCGTCATCGCCACGCCTTCGTCGGCCATCTGGCGCAGGCCGGGATCGAGCAGCGCCTTCTTCTCCTCCGGCAGACCGCCCAGCACATAGCCCGCGCCGCACCACCAGATCGTCCGGAAGATCTCGCCGGGATCGCCGAAGGGCGGATCGGCCTGTTCGACGTGCGCGCCCATCGCCTCGAAGCGTTTCACCGCCGCTTCGACCAGCGCGGCCACTTCGGGAAGAACATGCGAGGCGAAGCCCAGACGCGGGCTGTATGCGATGCGCTTGCCCTTCATGCTCTCGCCGAGACGCGCGGTGTAGTCCGCGCCGTCATAGGGGATCGCGAACCAGTCGCGCGCGTCGGGCCGCGCGACGACGTTCATCGTCAGCGCGCCGTCGCGCACCGTGCGGCTCATGGGGCCCACATGCGCCACCGTGCCGAAGGGCGAAAGCGGATAGGCGGGCACGCGGCCGAAGCTCGGCTTCAGTCCGAAGACGCCCGAAAAGCTCGCGGGGATCCGGATCGAGCCGCCGCCGTCGGTTCCGAGCGCGAGGGGGCACATCCGCGCCGCGAGTGCCGCGGCCGATCCGCCCGAGGAGCCGCCGGGCGTCTTCGTCGTGTCCCATGGATTGCGCGTGATGCCGGTGAGCGGCGAGTCAGTAGAGCCCTTCCAGCCGAATTCCGGTGTCGTCGTCTTGCCGACGAGAACGGCGCCGGCCTCCCTCAGCCGCGCGACCGACGGTGCGTCCTCCGTCCACGGACCTTTCGGGTCCACGGTGAGCGAGCCGCGCCGCGTCGGCCAGCCTTTGGTCAGCAGCAAATCCTTCACCGCAACCGGCACGCCGTCGAGCGGCGAGAGGAGCTCACCCGCCAGCCAGCGCGCTTCGGAGTCTTCCGCCTGCTTCAGCGTCGCCGCCGCGTCGATGTGACAGAAGGCATTGATCCCGGCATCCAGCGCCTCGATCCGGCCGAGCAGCGCCTCCGCCACCTCGACCGGCGACAGCGACTTCGTGTCGTATGCGGCCGCCAGTTCGGCGGCGGTCATCTCATGCGGTTCGGACATCAGTTCACCTTCGTCAGCGACGCCTCGTTGCCTTTTTCGACCAGGCGAAGCGAAGTCCCATCCGTCTCGAACACCGTCACCGAGCAATTGTCCGGCGAGAAGACGACCACTCGGTCGTCGCCCGTCGCCGCGCCGGCAATGACGTTGATCGCGACATAGTGCGAGAAAACAACCGCGTCGTCCGGAAGGGACGCTACCGTCGCGATGCAGGCCTCGCGCCATTCGGCGAGGTCGCGGCCGGCATCGCGCCAGGAGCCGGCCATCAGTCCGCGCAGCCATGTCACGCGTTCTTCCAGGGTCATTCCCTTGGGCGACGGAATCTCCGCAACCGCATCCTCGATGACCGGCTCGAGCCGCCACAAGCGCGCCAGCGGCGCCGCCGTTTCGCGCGTTCGCCGGAGCGGGCTCGACAGGATGGGAAGCGTGCCGATCCCCGACAGCCTTTGCGCCACCGCTTCGGCCTGCTCGCGCCCGAGCGCATCGAGCGCCGGGTCCATCGACTCTCCGAATCCCGCTTCCGCGCGTCCGTGACGGACCATGTAAATTCGCGTCACGCCCTGCCCCATTTTTCTGCAACCCGAGAACGCGCAGCGTTGAGCGCAGAGCCATATTCCATTGCAAACGGAGTAGTGAGAGTGCGCTCCAGTTGTACAATCAGAATATCCAAAACTGCCCGTTCGGCAGAATGAATATCATCACCCTTCTTGGCTAAGCGGTGCGCAAGCTCAAAGAAAACCAAAGCTTCGTCATCATCGAGCGCCAGAGATACACGCTGACTCATTTGCGCCTCCTAGAACCGGAACAGGTTGGTTGGACCCGGCGTCACCTCGCCCGCGCGGCCGAGCATCTCTTCGCGCATCATGCGGTCGAGAGTCAGATCGTCGTCCGGCGTATTGGCGAGGAACCGGCGGTCCTGCGCGTCGCGGCCGATGATGATGCCGAAGCGCTTGCCCTTGCGGTCGGTGATGACGGTGTAGGTCTCGACCGTCGCGCGGCCCGATGGCTGCTCGATGAATTCGGGATGCGCCATGGCGTCGATGTCCTTCTGATAGGATTTCGGATCGTCGCGCTGCCATGCGCCTTCTGTAGGCCGGGTCGAGTAGATGCCCGCGGAGTGTTTGGTCACATACCAGCCGTTGCCGGTGCAGAGGCCGAACGCGCCGGGATTGGCGCGCAGCTTGTGCATCATCATGACGATGGAGTGCATGACGTAATCGTTGCCCGCACCGCCGAAATAGGGAAGCCCGCCTGTGATCGTCAGCCCGCGCGGATCGTTTGTGGCGATGCCCAGCTCCTTGCAGCCGATCTCCACCGCGCTGGGGAAACAGGAATAGAGATCGATGAAGGAAAGGTCTGCAGCGGACTTGCCCGCCATCGCAAAGGTGCGCCTGCCGATCTCTCGGATCGCCGGCGAGGAGAAGTAGTTCACCCGCTCGCTCACATGCCAGATGTCGTTGGCATCGCCGCAGCCGTGCAAATAGATCCATTTCGATTCCGCGATGCCGAGTTCGCGCGCCTTGCCCACACTGGTCATCACCACGGCGGCGGCCTGATCGACCTCGATCACGGCGTTGAGATACTTCGTATACGGATAGCCCACGAAGCGGTTCTTCTCCGATGGCGTGGAGATATCCTCCGGCGAGCGATAGGCCGGAAACCACGCATAGGGATTCTCCGAGGCCACTTTCGAGAAGGGCGAGAAGAACCGCCCCAGCCATTCGAGGTGCGCCTTCGGCGTGCGGCCCGCCTGACCGCGCAAGGCATTCTCGAACAGCGGATAGACATTGACCGGAAAGTGCAGGCCGTAGCGCCGCTCGTACTCCGTCGTGCCGGGGCGCTGGTCGCCGATCTCCTCCGGATCGCTGCCGGGATCGGCGTCGGGACCGCTCGCCCAGCCGAGATCGACTCCCTGCTTCATCGCGCCGAGCAGGGAAGCGATGTACTCCGCGCCCGCAAGCAGGGCGATGCCGCATTCGCCGCGCGCGATTTCCTCCGCCGTACGGTTGACCAGCCATTGCGGCGTGTTGCCGCCCGTCGCCGTATATAAAGTGCGCCGCGGCGCAAGCCCCAGCCGCTGCGCCAGGGACCGCGGCGGGTTGCGGAACATCCGCCTGGGCAGCCGCCCCTGATCGCCGGGCGAATCCGCCGTGAAGCGCACCACCGCGACCGTATCGGCCTCTGGCGCGACGCCGGCATCGGCAAAGGCCTCGCGCGCGACCTTCTCCATCATCGCGATGGGGGAAAGGCTTTCCTTCACCCTGCCCTCACGCGCGGTTCGCTGCGTGAATTGCGCCCCGCCGACGAGGACGGGCGTACGGGGATCGATCGAATCTGTCATGGTATTGACGCGACGGAAGAGATTGCGGATTCCGGTAACGGTAGCCTTCAGCCGCGCCCGAAGAAAGCCTCAAGTCTCAGAAGGGCCGCGTCGATGACGTCACGCCTTTTGCAGAAGGCGAAGCGGACGAGATTGTCCGGCTTGCCGCCGGAGAAGAACGGGGAGAGCGGGATCAGCGCGACGCCAGCCTCGCGTACCAGCCGCTGGCAGAACGCCAGGTCGCTTTCGTTGGTCAGCCCGCGAATGTCGGCGGTGAGAAAATAGGAGCCCTCGCAGGCGAGCGGACGGAACCTGAGCTTCTCGATACCCGTGCGCAGCACGTCGCGATTGGCCTGAAGCGTCTTGGTCAGATTGAGCGTGAACTCCATCTCGTGTTCGAGCGCATGGGCGATGCCGAGCTGGAGCGCCGGCGACGTGGTGAAGGTGACGAACTGGTGCGCATTGGCGACCACCCGCATCAGCTCCGCCGGCCCGGTCACCCAGCCGACCTTCCAACCCGTCAGCGAGAACATCTTGCCCGCCGAACCGACGCGCAGGCAGCGCCCGCCCATCCCGGGCAGCGAGGCGAGAGGAATGTGCGGCTTGCCGTCGAAGACCAGATGCTCGTAAACCTCGTCGCAGATCGCCACGGCGCTGGACTCGCGCAGCACATTCGCCAGCGCCTCCAGTTCGGCGCGATCGAACACGCGGCCGATCGGATTGAGCGGCGAATTGACGAGGATCGCGCGCGTGGCCGGCGTGACGGCGGCGCGCAACGCCTCCTCCGTCAGCCGCCAGTCGGGCGCCGGGAGCTTCAGCGTACGGATTTTCGCGCCCATCGCCTCCGCAATGGGCCGGTAGGAGTCGTAGTAGGGCTCGATCAGCACGACCTCGCCCTCTCCCGCCATGGCCATGATCGAACAGGTGAGCGCTTCCGTCGCGCCGGACGTCACCACCACCTGCGTATCGGGATCGAGATCGAAGCCGTAGAAACGCCGGGCGTGCGCGGCGATGGCCTTGCGCAATTCGATGCGGCCGCGCATCGGCGGATACTGGTTCGGCCCCTCGACCAGCGCGCGCGACGCGGCCTCGCGGATCGCTAGCGGCCCGTCCTCGTCGGGAAAGCCCTGGCCGAGATTGACGGCGCCGTGCTCAACGGCCAGAGCCGACATCTGCGTGAAGATCGTGGTGCCAAGGCTGGAAAAAACGGGATTGGCGCGGCGTTCGAGCATGGCTCACCATTGCCGAAGCCGGCGGCGTTGACAACGCGGGAGCCTGCCTTCTTATTGCGAAAATGGAGGAAAAAGGCGCAACCGTATCGGCCGATCCGCATGCGGCCGCGCTGTCGCGGGTTGCCGTGGCTCTTGCGGGCGACCGCGAATCCGCCGGACGCGAAGCGCGCCGGATTCTCGAAAGCGCGCCCGCTCATCCCGGCGCGCTCGCCGCGCTGGCCGCCGCGCACCGTTTGGCCGGCGACACCCAAGCTGCAGTGGAAGAGTTCGGGCGCATCGCGGGCGCGCATCCCGGCAGTGCCGCGGCGCAATTCGAGTTCGGCCTCGCCGCACGCGCCGCCGGACGCCATGAGACGGCGGCCGAAGCCTTTGCGCGCACCGTCGCGCTCGATCCCGCGCATCGCCAGGCTTGGCGCCGCCTCGGCGACGGGCTAGCGGCGCTCGGCCGGACCGCCGACGCAGCCAGGGCGTATCAGGCGCATTTCCGTCTCGGAGCCCGCGAATGGAAATCGCTCGAGGCCGGCATTGCCGCCGGTCCCGGCCCGGCGCGCGCGGCACTGGACGCCGTACTCGCCGTTCATCCCGCGGACGTCACGATCGCGCTGATGTATGCCGAGATCGAGCTCCGGCTGGGACGCCATGCCGAGGCGGAGCGGCGCCTTGCCGAGATCCTGAGCCGGGCCCCCGGATTTGCGGCGGCCAGATACACGCTTGCGCTCGCGCTGCACAAGCAGACGAAGGTTGCGGACGCGCTGCGCGAGCTCGACAGGCTGCTCGACGCCGATCCCGGCAATGCCGCATGCCTCAATCTGCGGGCGCTGTCGCTCGTCCATCTCGGCGACTATGCGCGCGCCATCGCGACCTACGAGCGCCTGCTGGCGGCCGATCCCGAAACGGCTGCCGTCTGGGTGGGATACGGCCACGCATTGAAGACGGTCGGGCGGATCGAGGATGCCGTGGCCGCGTACCGGAAGGCCACCGCGCTGCAGCCCGATCTGGGCGAGGCGTGGTGGCAGCTTGCCGATCTCAAGACCTTCCGCTTCGCGCAGCCGGATATCCGGAAGATGCGCAAGGCGCTCTCCGCTCCCGCGCTGGCCGACGACAGCCGCGCGCAGCTGCATTTCGCCCTCGGCAAGGCGCTGGAGGATTCCGGCGACTTCGCCGCTGCATTCGCGGAATATGCCGAAGGCAATGCTGTCCGGCGCCGGAGCGCCGGCTACGATGCGGCGGCGAATGCCGGGCGCGTGCGGCGTTCGACGGCGCTTTTCACGGAAGAGTTCTTCTCGGCGCGCCGCGGCGCGGGGTGCCTGGCCCCCGATCCGATCTTCATCGTCGGGCTGACGCGTTCGGGCTCGACTCTGGCCGAGCAGATACTTGCGAGCCATCCGCTCATCGAAGGCACCGCCGAGCTGCCGGCCGTCAACGCCATTGCCGCGCGGCTCGAGGAAGAGCACGGCCCCTATCCGGAGCTCCTCGCCCGGCTCGATCGCGGGGAATTCGCGAAGCTCGGAGAGGAGTACCTCGCGCTCACGCGGGTCCACCGCACATTGGGGCGCCCGTTCTTCATCGACAAGATGCCGGGCAATTTCCTGCACCTCGGCCTTCTGCATCTCATCCTGCCCAATGCGAAGATCGTCGATGCGCGCCGCCATCCGCTCGCGTGCGGCTTCGCGAATTTCAAGCAGCATTTCACGCACGGACAGACCTGGTCCTACGACCTGCGCGACATCGGCAGCTATTATCGCGACTATGTGGAGACGATGGCCCATTTCGACGCCGTCCTGCCCGGCCGGGTTCATCGCGTCATCTACGAAGCCCTGGTGGAGGACCCGGAGCGGGAAGCGCGCCGCCTGCTCGAATATTGCGGCCTGCCCTTCGACGAGGCGTGCCTTCGCTTCCACGAGAACAGGCGGCCGGTGCTGACCGCGAGCGCGGAGCAGGTCCGCCGCCCCATCTTCCGGGATTCGCTGGAGCAGTGGCGCCGGTTCGATCCCTGGCTCGGACCGCTCCGGGACGCGCTAGGCCGGATCGTGGACGCCTATCCCGCGGCGCCGCCGCAGCCGGATTGAGCGATGGATCCCGCAACGCCCATCCCGCAATCCGCGCCCGTCTTCGCCGCGCTCCGAACCATCGCCGGGCTGATGAACGGCGATCCGCGCATCGCCGCCGCGAAGGCGCGGGAGCTTTTGAAGCGCTATCCCGGCCAGCGGCAGGCGCTGTTCCTCCTTGTCGCGTCGCGGCGGCTGGCCGGCGACGCCGGCGGCGCGAAAACCCTGCTTCAGGCCATGGCGAGGGCCGAGCCCGATCTCGCCGCCGTGCAATACGAGCTCGGCCTGCTGCTCGCCGAAAGCGGAGACGGCGCGGGCGCGCTGGCGGCGCTGGCGCGCGTCGTCGAGCTGGAGCCGATGCATCCCGACGCCTGGCGCGACCTTGGCGATCTTCTCGCCGCCGCCGGACGGACCGAAGAGGCGGCCGCCGCGTATCGCGCGCATTTGTGCGGGGAGCGCGGCGGCGACGGCTCCGCGGCGTTGCGATCCGGGCTCGGTTGACGCCTGCGCGGATTTCGGTTTTGACTGCCGGAACGGCGTCCGCACCCGACCGGTCGAGGCCGCAAAGCCGCCCGCAAGTGAAGCTCGGGCAAGACACAACGGGACCGAGCGATGTCATCTCCCGGAAACAGCGGCGATCGCCTTCCGCAGAACGAAGCGGGCTTGCGCGAATTCCTCGCGGCGCATCCGGATGACGTCCAGGCGCTGCAGCGGCTCGCCGGCCTCTGCGCCGAGCGGCAGCGCCTTGCCGAAGCGCAGACGCATCTGACCCGCGTGCTGGAGATCGCGCCCGGAACCCGCAACGCGCGCTGGATGCTCGCCTGCACCCTGGTTCAGGCGAACGAATGGGAATCCGCACTCGGCCATCTCGATATCCTGCTGGAGGGATCGCCCGGCGATGCCGACTTCCTCAGCATGCGCGCCCACACCCTCCTCAATCTCGGGTACACGGACGCCGCGCTGACGTGCTTCGAGACGCTGGTGGAAAAGCATCCGGAAGCGGTCAACTGGATGTTCTACGGCTACGCGCTCGGCGCGGCGGGACGGACAGCGGACTGCGTCGCGGCCCATCGCCACGCGATCGAACTCGACGGCAGGCTGGCGGAAGCCTATTGGAGCCTGTCGAACCTGAAGACCTACCGCTTTTCGCCGCAGGAGATCATCCGGATGCGCGAGGCGCTGGATGAAGGCGGGCTGGATGCGAGAAACACCTGGCTGATGCGCTTCGCGCTCGGCAAGGCGCTCGAGGATACGGGGCAATATCCCGAATCGTTCGCGCAATACGAAAAGGCCAACGCCCTGTTCCGCCGCCAGCTCAACTACAGCGCGGAGGGGTTTTCGAAATTCGTGCGCCGCACGAAAGCGCTGTTCACGGCCGAATTCCTTTCCTCGCGTTCGGGGATGGGGGCGCAGGACCGCGACCCGGTCTTCATCGTCGGCCTGCCGCGTTCGGGTTCCACCCTGCTCGAGCAGATCCTTTCCAGCCACTCCATGGTGGAGGGAACGCGGGAACTGACGGTGCTCAACGCGATCGCCCAGCGCATCGCCGATTTCGAGCGCACGCACACGGACCGCTATCCGGAGATGCTGCGCGAACTGGACGCCGGCGAGCTGCGCGCGATCGGGGAGGAATACATTGCCCGCACGCGGCCGAACCGCCGCACCGCCCGCCCCTATTTCATCGACAAGACGCCGGGCAATTTCCACCACATCGGCCTGATCCGGCTCATCCTTCCGAACGCGAGGATCGTGGACGCACGGCGGCATCCGCTCGGCTGCGGCTTCGCGGTGTTCCGGCAGTATTTTCCGCAGCGCCACGGCTTCGCCTTCGATCTCGGCGAGATCGGCCGCTACTATCGCGACTATGTGGAGATGATGGCGCATTTCGACGCCGTGGCGCCCGGAAGCGTCCACCGCGTGCTCTACGAGGACATGGTCGAGCGGCCGGAAGCCGAGATCCGGCGGCTGCTGGAATATCTGGAACTGCCCTTCGAAGAGGCCTGCCTGAACTTCCACCAGACCCGGCGCGCGGTGATGACGCCGAGCGCCGAGCAGGTGCGCCAGCCCATCTTCACGGACGCGCTCGGGCAGTGGCGGAACTACGAGCCCTGGCTCGGTCCGCTGAAATCCGCGCTCGGCGGCGTGCTGGCCGCCTATCCGGGCGTGCCGGACACGTTCGATGCGCCCCGCGCCGCCGCGCAGTGGACGATGTCCGCCAGCTTCGGCGCGTCCCTCACCGCAACTCTTCGGGTACCGACGGGTAATCCGTGAACACGGCGCCGAGGCTCCGGATCAGCGGCCCGAGCCAGGGCTCGTAGTTCCGCCAGTGATCGACGGCCTCGCCGGAGATGGGTTTCCTCACCTGCTCGGAACTCGGCGTGCGGACGGACCGCCTGGTCTCGTAGAACCGGAGGCAGTTCTCCTCGAAGGGCAGTTCCAGATATTCCAGCAGCCGCCTGGTCTCTGCCTCGGGGTCAGCGATCATTTCCTCGTAGATGACGCGATGCACCTTGCCCGGGAGCACGCGGTCGTAATGCGCCATCATCTCCACATAGTCGCGGTAGAACCGCCCCAGCTCCGCCTGCCGCGGCCGTGGCTTGTTGAAGTACTGCTTGAAGTTCGACAGGCAGCACGCCGCAGGGTGGCGCCGCGCGTCCACGATCTTCGCATTGGGAAGGATGAGGTGGATGAAGCCGAGGTAGAAGAAATTGGGCGGCTTCTTGTCCACGAAATGCGGCCGCCCGAGCTTGCGGTGCGTGCGTGCCAGCTCCAGATATTCCTCGCCCATCGCCGCGAAGGCGCCGGTGTCCAGCGGCGCAAGCGACGCCGGAAACTCGCCGAGCTGCTTGACGAGCGTGGTGATGTAGGGAAGCTCGCCCGCGCCCTCGATCATCGAGTGGCTGGAAAGGATCTGCTCGACGAGCGTGGATCCCGCGCGCGGCATGCTCACGACGAAGATGGGGTCGCGCGACGGATTGCCGGCGCCGGCACGGCCCGCGAAGAATTCCGGAGTGAACATCGCCTTGCTGGCGGCGACCTGGCGCGTCACGTTGTCGGGATCGTAGGGGATGCGCAGGCGCATGGCGGCGTTCGCCTTCGCATAGTTCTCGAAGGAGCGTTCGTATTCGCCGCGATCCTCGTAGGCCTTGCCGAGCGCGTACTGGATCCGGATCCGGTCGTCGGCGGATATGTCGGACCGGGCGACCTGCGCGAGCATCGACCCGATGTCGGCATCGGCGAAGCGCACGGTCTTCATGTTCGCCAGGCTCCAGTAGGCCATGCCCGACGAGGGACGCTGCTCGAGGGCCCTGCGATAGGCGCCGATGCTTTCCTCCTGCCGGCCCACCGCGCGGAGCGCGTGGCCGTAGCTGATCCAGGATTCGGTGCGCGCCGGATCCTCCGCGACGAGCCGCTCGCAGATCGCCAGCGATTGCTCGCTCTCGCCGAGATGCTCGAGGACGTTCGCCTTGGCCTGGCGGAAGAGCGGATTTCCGGGATCGGCGGCGAGGAGCAGGTCGATCTGCTTCAGCGCGGCGCCGAACTCCTTCAGCCGGAGCAGAAGCTCCGTGTAGTTGAACCGCGCGGCGGCGAAATCCGGCGCGCGTTCGAGGCAGGTCTCGAGCAGCGCCGCCGCCTCCCTGCGCCGTCCGAGGCGCAGCTGCGCGCGGGCCATGAGGAACAGGGCGTCGGGATCGCCCTCGCGCCGCGCGAGATAGGCGCCAAGCTCCTTCTCCGCAAGCGCGATTCGGCCATTGTCGATGTGGACCGACGCCTGCTGGAGCTGCCGGTTGCGGAGAGGCCGCCCGGCCGACAGCCGCGCGATCGCGAGCGCAAAGGAATCCGGGCCCGACCATTCTTCCGGCGGATCGTCATAGGCGGTCTGGCTCTGCTGCGGCATCGGATTGCGGGGGCGGTCCATGGCGTCCTGGTGCATGCGCACTGATAGAACCAAACTCCCGGCGCTGACAAATCCGCAGGCCCGGAAAAAGAAAGAGGGCGGCCGATGGCCGCCCTCTCCCCAACTCTGGACTGCCTTGCGGCAAACCGTAGTCGCGGCTTACGTCTTGTCCTTGCCCTTGAGGGTAAAGACCCAGTCCGGACCGTAGCCGATGCAGCTCTGCACCGGGGCCCAGGTGGCGCACACGCCGAACCCGCCGCCCGGATCCTGCCACATGCCGGCATTGCCGTGCTGCGTGCCGCTGATGTACCAGCCCCATTCGCCCGCGCCGCCGACGAAGTTCATCTGCGCCTGGACGGAGACCCAATACGTGCCAGCCGGCAGCTTGGCCTTGCCCTTGATCGAGAAGTTGCCGAAGCCGTCGTCCGTGAAGCCCTTGTTCTTGGACTTCACTTCCTTGCCGGGCACGCCGCCGTTGTCGGAGTAGAAGTACAGGTTCACGCCGTCCGCCGGGCCGTAGCCGTTGAAGTAGACGCCCTGAACGTCGATTTCCTTCACGACCCAGGTATGGCCGCTCGGAACCGTGAAGTCGTCCGCGCCCTGGTCGTCATAGGAGTCGAAATAGCCGGAGTCGAAATCGTCGGAGACGATACCGATGCCGGTGTTGTTGTCGGTCTGATCGTAGAGCGTCTTCAGGCCTTTCGGCGTCTTGAAGACCGTGCGATGCACGTTCGCACTTTTTACCACTGCACCGGGGGCAGCATGCTTCGCCGAAGCATCGCTGACCGACAGCGCCAGCACTGCGGCAGAAGCCAAGAGTACTGTCTTTGTCATGAACACTCCCCTAGGGTTTCGGACAGGACCTATCCCTGTCGTCGGCGCGCACGTTACACCGGTTTTAGAGACGCGCAAGCGGGATTTCGCGCTGACATCGGAGTCACCTTTCGATGCGTTTGCCGGCCGCGCGTTCGTTCGCCGGCGCGGTCGCACGCGCGCGTTTTTTTGCAACAGCGGTGATGCAGGAGAAACACACGGCCGGCGATGCGCGCCACGATAGAGTTGCGCACGCATGCGCGCGGCGACTGCAGCGCGCGCGTCACAGGCGCGGACACGCGGACGCGCCCGTTCCCGGTTGCCGTAACACGTGTTCGGAATAACAGCCGGTCAGGCGGTTGCGGCGATGCCCCGCGCGGCCTTCACTTCGCTGTCCCACGGCAGGTCTTCGAATGCCGGGCTGTAGCTCCGCGCGCGATAGATGCTCTCCGGCACGCAGAACTCCTGCTTGCCCAAGCGCACGACCACCATATTTGGACAGCCCCGCCCGACGATACGCCATTTACCGTATGGAATATTACCCATTGCACTTCCGTTCTCGGCACCCCCGTCTAAAACATAAGCACGGTCCGAAAAGTTTCACAATCCTGTAGCATCGGGACCGAAACGGATTCCCGCATCAACCTTTCCGGGGTGTCTCGGATTTGCTCCAATGCCGGGGTTCGCACCCGCGAAACGGTTTGCGCCGCAGCACCGGGTAGCCGTTGCGCCGCACAATCGCGGGCTCGTCCGTCGGGTATTGCGCCGGGGGCACCTGCATGCAGCGCGGCGGAGCGCCCGCCCAATCCGCAAGCGTCCTGCCCAGGATTTGGGCAGCCGCGGCCGGTCCGCGGCGGCAAATTGCTGAATTCGCTTGTGGATAGTTCGCCTGGCTCTGGCACGCAGCGTGCTATCGGCGCTAGTGAGGCGCGCCGCAGACCGCGGCCGCGGGAGCTTACGCGCATGAAAAAGATCGAAGCCATCATCAAGCCCTTCAAGCTGGATGAGGTGAAGGAGGCGCTGCAGGGCGTCGGCGTCCAGGGCATCACCGTCACCGAGGCGAAGGGTTTCGGGCGGCAAAAAGGGCACACCGAACTCTATCGCGGCGCCGAATATGTGGTGGACTTCCTGCCCAAGGTGAAAGTCGAGGTCGTCGTCCCCGACGAACGGCTGGAGGCGTGCATCGACGCGATCCAGAAGGCCGCCCGCACCGGCCGCATCGGCGACGGCAAGATCTTCGTCCTCAATGTCGAGGAAGCCATCCGCATCCGCACCGGCGAGACCGGGGCGGACGCCATCTGAACCAACCGGACAAAACCGTCGAAGGAATCGCCATGGCCGAAAAGAAAACCGCAGAATCCATCCTCAGCCTCATCAGGGAGAAAGAGATCAAGTTCGTCGATCTTCGCTTCACCGATCCGCGCGGCAAGTGGCAGCACGTCACTTTCGACCTGTCGCTGGTGGACGAGGATTTCCTGACCAACGGAACGATGTTCGACGGCTCCTCCATCGCCGGCTGGAAGGCGATCAACGAATCCGACATGACGCTGGTGCCCGATTGCGACACCGCGGTGATCGATCCGTTCTTCGCGCAGCCCACGCTGGTGATCGTGTGCGATATCGTCGAGCCGACCACGGGCCAGCGCTACAACCGCTGCCCGCGTTCGATCGCCAAGGCGGCGGAGAAATACATGGCGTCCGCCGGCGTGGGCGACACCGCCTATTTCGGGCCCGAGGCGGAATTCTTCATCTTCGACGACGTGCGCTTCGACACGCAGATGAACAGGGCGTTCTACCATCTGGATTCGATCGAGGGCGCGTACAACACCGGCACGGAGTACGAAAGCGGCAATCTCGGCCACCGGCCGCAGGTGAAGGGCGGATATTTTCCGGTCCCGCCCGTCGACTCCGCCCAGGACATGCGCGGCGAGATGCTCGCGATCATGGGCGACATGGGTATCCATCCGGAGAAGCATCACCACGAGGTGGCGACCGCGCAGCACGAGCTCGGCTTCAAGTACAACACGCTGACCAAGTGCGGCGACAACATGCAGATATACAAGTACGTCATCCACCAGGTCGCCGCCGCCTACGGCAAGAGCGCGACCTTCATGCCCAAGCCGATCTACGGCGACAACGGATCGGGCATGCATGTCCACCAGTCGATCTGGAAGGGCGGCAAGCCGCTGTTCGCGGGCTCCGGCTACGCGGATCTGTCCGACACCTGCCTCTACTACATCGGCGGCATCATCAAGCACGCGCGCGCGCTCAACGCCTTCACCAATCCGCTGACGAATTCCTACAAGCGGCTGATCCCCGGGTTCGAGGCGCCGGTGCTGCTCGCCTATTCCTCGCGCAACCGCTCCGCGTCCTGCCGCATCCCGTTCTCGGCCTCGCCCAACGGCAAGCGCATCGAGGTGCGGTTTCCCGATCCCGGCGCGAACCCCTACCTCGCCTACGCCGGCCTGCTGATGGCCGGCCTCGACGGCATCGAGAACAAGATCCATCCGGGCGATCCGATGGACAAGGATCTCTACGCGCTGCCGCCGGCCGAACTCAAGGAGATCCCGACCGTCTGCGGAAGCCTGCGCGAGGCGCTGGAGAATCTCGACCGCGACCGCGGCTTCCTCAAGAAGGGCGGCGTGTTCTCCGACGATTTCATCGACAGCTACATCGAGCTCAAGATGGGCGAGGTCCATGCCTTCGAGCACACGCCTCACCCGGTCGAGTTCAAGATGTATTATTCGGTGTAAATCGAACGGAACCGGTTTCGTGCGAAAGGGGCGCGGCGGCCGCCGCGCTCCTTTTACATTGTCCGCGACGCGGACGCGCTAGCGCGCAAGACGAAGACCGTGATACCGACCCGTCGGAGACAACGGGGGTCCCACGTCATGAAACACGCGCTCGCCGCCTTGCTGGCGCTGGCCGGACTGGCTGGCGCCTCCGCCGGGACCGCCGCGAAGCCCCTGTCCTACACGCTGCTCTACAATTTCTGCACGCAGGGCGGCTGTGCCGACGGGAGCCTTCCCACCTCCGGCCTCGTCGCGGACGCGAAAGGCAACCTGTTCGGCGTCACCGAAACCGGCGGCGCGCACAATCAGGGCATCGTGTTCGAGCTCGAGCGCCGCAAGGGCAGTTACGCGCTGAAGGTGCTGCACGATTTCTGCTTCAGCTGCGGCGATGGCGTGTTTCCGGTCTCGGCGCTCGTCATCGACGTCAAGGGCAATCTCTATGGCGCGACTCTCGGCGGCGGCGCGCACGATTGCGGCATCGTCTTCAGGCTCGCGCCGGGAAAGGCAAGGCTGACGGTGCTGCACGATTTCTGCACGCAGGCCGGCGACGGCAACTCGCCCGATACGGCGCTCGTCTATGCGGGCAAGAGCGCGGGCGCGCCCTACGACGGCGTTTCGGCGCTCTACGGCACCACGCCCAGCGGCGGCGCGCATCAGCGCGGCACCGTGTTCGCCCTCGCGCCCGCGGGCAAGTCGTGGAGCCTGACCACGCTCTATTCGTTCTGCGCGCTTGCCGGCTGCGCGGACGGCGGCGGACCGTCCGGCGAGCTGCTGCTGGACGGCGCGGGCAACCTGTTCGGCAATGCCTCGATGGGAGGCGGCGCCGGCGTCGTGTACGAACTCTCTCCCACCGCGCCGGGCGCGCAGATGACGGAGAAGGTCGTACATGCCTTCTGCGCGCCCGACGAATGCGCTGACGGCCAGGGACCGGCCGGAGCGCTGGTGATGACCGCGAAGGGCGAGATACTCGGCACAACCGTCAACGCGCTCGGCGCGGAAGGCGGCGCCATTTTCCGGCTCTCGCCCGGCGGCGGCGAATGGCAGGAAAGCCTGGAGCACGTTTTCTGCGCGACCGATTGCGCGGACGGCTATTTCCCCAGCGGCGGGCTCACAAGCGACGGCGGCGGCAATGTCTATGGCGTCAACCAGCTCGGCGGCACGGGCGAAGGCGGGATCGGCGGCGGCGTCGCCTATCGCTTCCGGGACGGGAAACTGACACAGCTCTACCAGTTCTGCTCGCAGCAGGGTTGCGCCGACGGCCGGCTGCCGGTGGGAAATCTGCTCCGCGACGCCCACGGCCGGATTTTCGGGGTCACTGCGCAGGGCGGACCGAAGAGCGCGGCCGGAACGGTATTCCGGCTTTCGCGCTGATCCCTAGGCCGCGGCAGCAGTCAGTTCCCTGCGCGCCTGCAGATGCTCGTCCTGCGTCGGCAGGACGACATAGGCGCAGCATCCCCTCCCCGGCTCGCTTTCCAGCCAGGCGCGCCCGCCATGCAGCTCGGCGAGGCCGCGGATGAGCGCAAGGCCGAGCCCCGTGCCGCCGGCCTGGCGGTCGTAGCGATTGTCGACCTGGTTGAACGGCGTGAAGATGCGGTCGAGCTTCTCGCGCGGGATGCCGGGGCCGTTGTCCTGCACCGAGATCTGGAATCCGCCGCCGCGGGCGGCGCTGCCGAGAACCTGGATGCGGCCGCCCTCGGGCGTGAATTTCACCGCGTTGGAAACGAGATTGATGAGGATCTGCTTGAGCGCACGCTCGTCCGCGAACAGGGGCGGCGCCGAGGGATCGACCTCGATGGTGAGGGTCTGGCGCTTCTCCCGCGCCTTGGCCGAAATGAGCTTGAGGGCGAGATCGAAGGTACGGTGCGCCTCCAGCGGCCGCGGCTCGATCTCCATCTTGCCCGCCTCGATCTTCGCCACGTCCAGAAGGTCGTTGATCAGGCTGAGCAGATGCGCCCCGGACGCGTGGATGTCGCCGGCATATTCCTTGTAGCGCGGCGAGCCGGTCGGCCCGAAGCATTCCTGCGCGATGATTTCCGAGAAGCCCAGTATCGCGTTCAGCGGCGTCCGCAGCTCGTGGCTCATGTTGGCGAGGAACGCGGTCTTCGAGGCGTTCGCGGTTTCGGCCTCGAAGCGCTTGCGCAGCGCGTCGTCGCGGGTTTCCTCCAGCTCGCGCGCCAGATCCTCGACCTGGAAGCGCAGGCGCGAATCCTCGTCGAGCCGGTGCATGATGCGGCGCCCGTCGAAGAAGAGCTGCAGCGCGACCAGGGGAATGAAAAGCGCGGCGCCGTAGTCGAGCGCCGTGCTGCCGAACGCAAAGCGCAGAAACGCCATCGACGCGAGCGGCAGAAGGCTCGCCAGGAACATGTCCATGTGGCTTGCGCGGCTGACGACCAGCCCGGCAAGGATGCACAGGGTGACGGCGGCGAGGAAGACGTGGTTGATCTGGCTGGCGCCGTCCCACAATATCCACGGCATCAGTCCCCAGACCGCGCTGACGACCGCCTGCAGGAACACGATGCGGGTGAACCATCCCCGCGTCCGCTCGTGCCCGCCGCTGCCGGAAGTGTCGTGATGATAGAAGGACACCACGTGGCCGACGAGGATCATCGCCGCCGCGAGGATGGCGGGCATGATCATCGTCTGCTCGAACGGGCGGTTGCCGACCAGACCTACGCTGCTCGAGGCGACGAACGCGATCACCAGCGCCCAGAGCGGTCCGGAGACGCGCGTGGCGCGCACGGTCTCGGCGGTGAGGTCGAGCTGCGCCTTCAGAACGCGGACATCCGCGCTCCGCTGGACCCGCAACCGCTTCCCAAAACCCACGGCCAATTCCCTCGCTTGCCCTGTCGATGTCCGAGGCGCCTGCAAACACTAGGAGGCCTCGGTTAAAATTTGCTGAGAAGAAGCCCCGCGATCAGCCCGCGGAACGCAGCGCCGGCGCCGGCGCCTGCGCCACGAAGGGGAAGTACACGGTAACCTTGGTTCCCTGATCGACCTCGCTCTCGATGGAGGCGAGGCCGCCGTGGAGCTGCGCCAGGCCCTGCACCAGCGCGAGACCGAGGCCGGTGCCGCCGCCGTTGCTGTCGTAGCGGTTGTCGACCTGGCTGAACGGCTTGAAGATGCGCGTGAGCTTTTCCTTGGGGATGCCGGGGCCGTTGTCCTCCACGGCGAGGACGAAGCCGCCGCCCGTGGACGCGCCGCACGACACCTTGATGCGTCCGCCCTTGGGCGTGAACTTGACCGCGTTGGTGACGAGGTTGAGCACGATCTGCTTGAACGCCCGCGGATCGGCGACGAGCTGCGGCAGTTGCTCGGCCATGACGAATTCGAGCGTCTGGTTCTTGGCCGCGGCGCGCGATCCCATCAGGCGCTGGACGCTTTCGATCAGCGGCAGCGGATCGAGCTCGCGCGGCTCGATCTCCATCTTGCCCGCCTCGATCTTGGCAACGTCGAGCAGGTCGTTGATCAGGCTGAGAAGATGCGAGCCCGAATTGTGGATGTCCCGCGCGTATTCGCGGTAGCGGTCGATCGCCGGACCGAAGGACTGTTCCGCGATGATGTCGGAGAAGCCGAGAATGGCGTTGAGCGGCGTCCGCAGCTCGTGGCTCATGTTGGCGAGGAAGATGGTCTTGGAGGCGTTGGCGGCTTCCGCCTCGAAGCGCTTGCGCAGCGCGTCGTCGCGGGCCAGGCGCAGCGCGTCGGTGAGATCCTCGTTGGCGAAGCGCACCGCCAGCATCTCGTCCACCCGCTTGCGCGCGGTGGCGCCCATCACCAGGATGTAGGCGAGCCACGCCGGCGCCAGAAACGTCATCACATGCGCGATCGAGCCCGGCGCGATGGCGAAGCGCGACACGAAGACGATGCTGGAGGTCGCCGTCCCGACCGTCAGGATCATCTTGTGCGCCGCGCGCGTGAAGGCGCCGGCCCACACGATGCACACCATGAGCAGGACGACGTACATGTTGTTGACGTTGTTGCCGTCGATCCAGAAGAACCATCCGATCAGGCCGCTGCCTGCGGAATAGACGATCTGCTGCGCCACCAGCTCGCGCTGGGTCGCGTGCAGGTCACGGACCTTGTCGCGATTGGTCAGATAGACGAAGCGCGTCATCACCGAGGTGGCGATCTGTATGGCGATGACCGTGGCAATGCCGACCAGCGAGATGCGGCCGAACATGTCCGGCGCGACGAGGAACGGAATCGCCGCGAAGGCCGTCATGATGGGGTTGTAGATGATCGACGCCGGCAGGCTGGCGACGATCTGTTTCAGGCGCGCGTCGAGGTCCCGCAAATCTTCCTTGCGAGGTTCCGCATCGGGTATCATGGCTTGTGCGCGCATATCCACGAAACCGGGTATACACGCAGCTTGTTAACGGAGACCTTCTGTCGCGATCGTCCCCGACACGGCCCGGTGCGCGGGGCACAAGCTTTCGTTAACCTCGAGCCGCCCGGGAATCGCGACTACCCATAACCAAAGGAACCATGGCCAGAACACCCGACCTGTTCGATCAAGCACCCTCCGCTTCGAAGGGCTACACCGCCAAGGACATCGAGGTCCTCGAAGGGCTGGAGCCCGTCCGGCGCCGCCCCGGCATGTACATCGGCGGCACCGACGTGCATGCGATGCATCATCTGGCGGCGGAAATCCTGGACAATGCGATGGACGAGGCCGTCGCGGGCCATGCCAGCCGCATCGAGCTCGAGCTGGAAGCCGGCAATGTGCTGATCGTGCGCGACAACGGGCGGGGGATGCCCGTCGATCCCCATCCGAAGTTCAAAAACAAGTCCGCGCTCGAGGTCATCATGACCACGCTGCACGCGGGTGGTAAATTCGGCGGAAAGGTTTACGACACGTCCGGCGGGCTGCATGGCGTCGGTGCCTCGGTCGTCAATGCGCTGTCGGACTGGCTGGAGGTCGAGGTCGCGCGCGACCGGCGCGGCCACAGCATGCGTTTCGAGCGCGGCAAGCCGGCTGGCAGGCTGAAGGACATGGGCGCGGTCAATCGCCGCGGCACGACCGTCACCTTCCATCCCGATCCGCAGATCTTCGGAACCGACACGAATTTCTCCGCCGCGATGCTGTACCGGATGGCGCGCTCCAAGGCGTATCTTTTTCGCGGCGTGGAGGTGCGCTGGAAATGCGACCCGGCGCTCGCCAGGGGCGGCACGCCGGCGGAGGAGATTCTCAAGTTTCCCGGCGGCCTCGTCGATTTCCTGCAGGGCGAGATCGGCGACAGCAGGACCGTCACCCAGCGTCTCTTTTCCGGGCGTCTCGAAAACCGCGACGGCAAGGGCGCGGTCGAATGGGCCGTGACCTGGACGCCGCAGATCGATCCCTTCGTCCATTCCTACTGCAACACCATCCCGACGCCGCAGGGCGGCACGCACGAACAGGGTCTGCGCAATGCCCTGACCCGGGCCCTGCGCGCGCATGGCGAAGGCAATCGCAAGACCGCGCTGATCGCGGCCGACGACGTGATGTCGGGCGCCTGCGCGGTGCTGTCCGTGTTCATCCGCGAGCCGGAGTTCCAGGGCCAGACCAAGGACAAGCTCTCGACCCCGGAAGCGCAGCGGCTGGTCGAGAATGTCGTCAAGGACCATTTCGATCACTGGCTCGCGGAAAATCCTCAGGAAGCGGACAAGCTGCTCGAATTCGCGATCGGCCAGGCCGAGGACCGGCTCAGGCGCCGCCAGGAAAAGGAGACGCAACGCAAATCGGCGACCCGCAGGCTCCGCCTTCCGGGCAAGCTCGCAGACTGCACGCGCGACGGCCGCGACGGCACGGAGATATTCCTCGTCGAGGGCGACAGCGCCGGCGGCTCGGCCAAGCAGGCCCGCGACCGCGCCACCCAGGCGGTGCTGCCGCTGCGCGGAAAGATCCTCAACGTGGCGAGCGCGGCGGCCGGCAAGCTCCAGCAGAACCAGGAACTCGCCGATCTCGTGCAGGCGCTCGGCTGCGGCACCGGCGCGAAGTACCGGGAGGAGGACCTGCGCTACGAGCGCGTGATCGTGATGACCGACGCGGACGTCGACGGCGCGCACATCGCCTCGCTGCTGCTCACCTTCTTCTACCGCGAGATGCCGCAGCTCATCGCCGGCGGCCATCTCTTTCTGGCCATGCCTCCGCTCTACCGGCTCAGCCACGGCGGCACGAT
The DNA here is from genome assembly GCA_035549575.1 of Rhizomicrobium sp. Classification (GTDB taxonomy): domain Bacteria; phylum Pseudomonadota; class Alphaproteobacteria; order Micropepsales; family Micropepsaceae; genus Rhizomicrobium. The sequence continues at coordinate 212,966 of DASZQP010000002.1, read as the reverse complement.
CCACTATGCGCGCGACGAGAAGGACCGCGACCGCCTCCTCAAGACCGCGTTCAAGGCGAACGCGAAAGTCGAGGTGTCGCGCTTCAAGGGCCTCGGCGAAATGATGCCGGCCCAGCTCAAGGAGACGACGATGCGGCCGGGCCACCGCGTTCTGGTGCGCGTCGAGATCGCCGAGGGCGAGCACCGGAAGACCGACAGCCTCGTCGAGCGGCTCATGGGCAAGAAGCCGGAGCTGCGTTTCGCCTTCATCCAGGAGAACGCGCGGTTCGCGACGAATGTCGATGTCTAGGCGCCGGCCCGCGGCGTCTTCAGGCGGATCAGCATGACGATGCCGAGATAGGCCGCGAGCGACAAGAGAATGTGCCAGAGGAAATGCGTGCCGAACGGCACGGCGCGGCACAGCGGCAAATCCGCGGATCGGCAGATCGCTGCGGCGATCCCGCACACGACCGCGATGCCGCCCAGCCTGGCGACGGCGGGATCGTGGCGGCGGCGCGTCGCGGCGAAAAGCACCGTCCCGAAGATCGCGATCGCCGCATAGGCCGGGATCAGGAAAAACGCGGGCGGCAGGCCGGCGACCCCGGCGAGAAAGGTTCGTCCGACATAGAGCGCGCCCACGCAGGCGGCGAGAAGCCCGAGCGCGCCCAGCCAGCCGGCGAGCCGCCCCCACAGCGCGCCCGTCCACAATCCCGCGAAGACGAACAGGAAGGCCAGCCCCGGCAGCGCGTCGAAGGCGAGCGCGATGCGCGTGCGCAATCCGTGCCAGGCGAAGCTGCCGATTGCGGTCGCGAACAGCAGGGCGAGCAGTATCGCGATGCCGGGCGGCCGGCCGATCCCGGCGCGCCGGACTTCGCGCAGCGCCATGATCGCGGCGAGCAGGATGAACAGGTTGGTGAGCGTGTTGACCGGCTCGGCCATGAACAGCCAGGGATGTCCGGTCTCGCAATAGAGCGGCCCTGCCGGGGTCATTTCGCCTGTATCTCCACCCTGCCCGCGAGGAGGACGAGGTCGCCGCTCTGCGACGGCACCGCGGTCCGCGGCCGCGCGCCCGCGAGACGGTTCGCGAAGGCGGGCAGGCCGTAGCGCTGCTCCAGCACGTCCAGCACAACCGCACCACGCGACGCGAAGGTGAGCGAGTAGGTCGCGCCGGCGCAGTCGCGCGACTCGCACGCGAGCATGAGATCGCCGGCGGCCTCGCGCGGAACGGCGAGACGGGTGCCGCGGATTTCGATGCTGCGCAGCTTCGCGCTTGGCGGAACGAGAAGGGCCATGCTCGACGCCTCCGCGGATCCCTGCAGCGCAACCGTGACATGGCGCCCCGCGCCGTCGGCCGTGTCGGAGACGATGCGGGCACGCGGAAGCGCGAAGCGGGGCGCGCCCGCCGGCGCGGTGTAGAATTCCGGGAACGGCCGCGGCAGGATTCGTTCCGGCTGCGACGCGAAATTCGCGGCCGCGCGCAGCGGCGCGGGCAGCGGCGCGCCGGAATCGAGCGCCCACACGGCGTCTTTCGCCCCCGCCTTCTCCACATAGCGGATGCTGAGGCGCTGCGCCTGGGTTCTGCTGTAGGCGGGCTGCAGCCCGGCGATCACCGTGGCGATCAGCGCGCCGGCAATGGCCGCGACATAGATATCCCGCCAGGTGCCGCGCGCCATTGCCCGGACATCCGCGAATGGCAGCAGCGTCATCGCCGCGAACGCCGCCGGGATCGTGAACAGGGCGTGCAGCTTCAGCCCCATCAGCCCCTCGCCCGCCGCGGCGAGTCCCATCCAGATCGAAAGCGCGAGCAGCGCCGCCGGCAGGAAGGCGCAATCCCCCAGCCGGCCGCGCATCGCGGCGGGCCAGATCATCGTCACGAGCCCGGCGAGCGCTGCGAACAGCGCCGGAAACAGGAAATAGGGACTGAAGCCGGGCACCAGCGCCGCCGCCGCCACGCTCGACGCCGCGAACCACAGCCATACGGCAAGCGCCGCACGCCGCGCTTCGGCCATGCGCGCGGCAAGCAGCGCCATCGCGAGCACGCCGAACGCCAGACCCTCGCGCAGGGCGATCGGATAGGCGTAGGAGGGATCGGGCTGGCCGGAAATCGCCTGCGCGAGAAGGTGGAGCGCCCAACCCGCCAGGCCCGACGCGATCAGGAAGACCGGCGGTATCATGAGCGCGGCGATCCAGTCGCGCCGGTTTCCGCCCGGGACCCGCGCGCGCACCGCCGCGCCGAGAAGCACCAGAAGCGACATGATCGAAAGCGGCAGCGCCCAGCTCGCGGCCGTGCGCGGCAGGACGGCGCCGAAAAGATCGAGATAGATGTCGTCCCGTCCCTTCAGCCCGCCGAAGGAAACCCGCCGGAGCGCGCGCGCGACGCCGAGCATGTTCTCGCCCTGCTGCTGGAGCGTGAGCGGGCTGAGGTTTTCGCGGCGGTCGAGCGGCGTGTGATAGTCCGCGACGTTTTCGGAGAAGGCGAAGTTGAAAGAGGGAAATCCCCGGCGGATGAACAGGGTCAGATCGGTGTCGTTGGGCATGAGGCGATAGATCTCGGCGTAGAGCGAGCTCGTCGCGTAGAAGGGAACGCTGTTCCTGTAGAGATCGATCAGCTTCGAATCTCCGGGGCTGGTCTGGAAGAGAAGGCTGCGCCCGCGCGTGCCGCGCGCCTCGACGTTGACGATGGCGCCGGCGCGGGACCTGAGCGCCTTGTCCTCCAGAAAGGCCTGCGCACCGAGCAGCCCTGCCTCCTCGCCGTCGGTAATGACCGCAAGCACCGGATGCCGGCCCTTTCCGCCCTGCGCCATCAAAGCGCGCGCGGTCTCCAGCACGATCGCCGTTCCGGATCCGTCGTCGGAGGCGCCCGGTCCGGCGGGAACGGAATCGTAGTGCGCCAGCAGCACGACCGCCCTTCCCTCGCCCGGCACGACGTCCGCCACGATGTCGGTCACGGTGGCGCAGGACACGATCCCGAAACCCCACCAGGGATTGCACGCGAACGCGGTATGGGTGCGCGCCTCGATGCCGAGCCTTGCGAACTCGGCGAGGATGCGCGCGCGCACGGCCGCATTCTCCGCACTCGACACCGGGTGCGGTCTCTGCGGGCCGAGAATGCGGGCGAGCACGTCGCCTGCGCGGCCCGCGGAGAAAGCGGCGGCAGGCGCGTCGCGCCCGAGGACGCCGGGGCGGGCATAGCCGTATTTCGCCAGGAACCAGAACGCGACCGCCACGAGCGTCAGCAGCAGGATCCGCGCGACCGCTTTCCAATCGTAGTTGCCCACCGCCCGCCCTCGCCTCTCCTGCCGGGCAGGTTTGCGCGCCGGGGCGGAGCGGTCAACGCCCTAGAGATCGATCTCGAAAACGGTTCCGCCGTTGTGGCGCCCGCCCTGGGTCGTCGTGCCGTACAGGTGCCCGTTGCCGTCGCCGACGAGTCCGGCCTGCGGCGCGTAGCCGTCGGGGCATCCTTCCTTCTTGCAGAAGGCGTGAAGCACTTTCTCGCGGCCCTGCGCGTCGATCTTGAAGACCGTTCCGCCGTCGTATCGTCCGCCGCGCGCGGTGGTGCCGTAGATCGCGCCGTTCATCAGCAGGACCGCGCTCGACGGATTCTTGCCGTCGGCGCACGCGGCCAGGGCGCAGAAGCTGTAGAGTACCGCGAGCGAGCGGGTCTGCGACGAAATGCGGTAGACGACGCCCTGCCCGTACGCGCCGCCGTAGCGGGCCGTGCCGAGCAGATTGCCGCCGCCGTCGGGCGTGACGCCGGCCTGGGGCGAGGCGCCGTCGGCGCAATCCGCCTGACTGCAGAAGCTGTATGTCCAGTAGTTGTCGTCATAGTCGGCGAGGCAATAGAGCGTGCCCTGCTGGGCCGTTCCGCCCGTGCGGGTCGTGCCGCAGGCATAGCCCGCGTCGTCGAACGCGACATCGCCGTTGGGCTGCGCGCCGTCGGCGCAGTTGGCCTCGGCGCAGAACGAGCGCGCGATGTACTGGCCGTGCTTCGGCGTCCAGCGATAGAGCACGCCGTAGCGGCTCTGTCCGCCAGAGATCGTCACGCCATAGGCCTCGGTCACATCGTCGTAGGGCGTGCCGCCGCGCGCGCCGGGATAGGAGACGCCCGAGACGGGATTGGAGCCGTCGGAGCAATAGGGACTCGAGCAGAAGACATGCGAAACGTGGAGGTGCCAGCGATCCGCCGCATCCGGCACGAGCTTGAACAGCGTGCCCACGCCGCGGCCGCCGCCATTGTAGGCCGTGCCGAAGAGCGCGCCGCTGCGGTCGAGGATCACCGGGGCCTGCGGATTGAATCCGCTCGCACAGCCGTTGCAGTTCTTGAAGCTGTAGATGCGGTGAAAGGCACTGGCGCCGCCGCTTCGGTCGATCTTGTATATCGTGCCCGCGTCCGCGAGCCCGCCGAGACTCGTCGTGCCGAAGAGATTGCCGCCGGCGTCGAGCACGGGAGCCGAAACCGGATACCGGCCGTCGGTGCAGTTCTGCTTGGCGCAGAAGCTGTGAAGCACCCGGTAGGTGGCGGCCGAAGCCGGCGCCGCGCATGCCAGCACTGCCGCGAGAAACGCGATGGTCCAATTCCGCATGGCGAAAATCCCGTATCCGGACGTGTCCATGCGTGGAGAGCAAATCCCGGTCCAAGGTTGACTTTCCGACATGCGGCTCCCATATACCGGGCCGATATAGGATTCGGCCGCCGATCCGGGTTGCCGATTGGGCGCGTGACATGCGCCCGTTTAGGAGCGCATGACCAACGTGACGAGCGCCGGCGCGCAAGCCGGCAGTATTGAAGCAAGTCCTTCTCACAATTCGGAAAATCCGCCCGAAAGCGGAATTGAATTCACGTTTCGGGACCCGGAGCCGGGGGGCGTCGAACAGGAGCCGGCAGCCGGCGGGACCAGCGGACCGGGATTCGAGGATCTCGGCCTCTCCCCCGATCTTTTGCGGGCGGTCGAGCAGAGCGGATACAGGACCCCCACCCCGATCCAGGCACAGGGCATCCCCCATGTCCTGAAACGGCGCGACGTCGTCGGCATCGCCCAAACCGGAACAGGAAAGACCGCCAGCTTCACCCTGCCCATGATCGAGCTTCTGGCGCGCGGCCGCGCAAAGGCGCGCATGCCGCGTTCGCTCATCCTGGAGCCGACGCGCGAGCTGGCCGCGCAGGTGGCGGAAAGCTTCCAGAAGTACGGCCTCTACAACAAGCTCTCGATGGCACTGCTGATCGGCGGAACCTCGTTCGACGACCAGGACCGCAAGCTCGACCGCGGCGTGGACGTGCTCATTGCGACGCCGGGGCGCCTGCTGGACCATTTCCAGCGCGGAAAGCTGATGCTCAGCCAGGTCCAGATTCTCGTCATCGACGAGGCCGACCGCATGCTCGACATGGGCTTCATTCCCGACGTCGAGGAGATCTGCAAGAAGCTGCCCTTCACGCGCCAGACGCTGTTCTTCTCGGCCACGATGCCGCCGGAGATCCAGCGCCTCACCGAGAGGTTCCTGCACAATCCGGTGCGCGTGGAAGTCGCCCGGCCGGCGACCACGGCGACGAACATCACCCAGGAGATCATCCACGTCCCCAGCAACGACTGGGCGAAGCGCGAGGCCCTGCGCCGCCTGATCCGCGACAACGGCGTCAAGAACGCCATCGTGTTCTGCAACCGCAAGACCGATGTCGATATCGTCGCGAAATCGCTCTCCAAGCACGGCTTCAACGCCGCTCCGCTGCACGGCGATCTCGACCAGTCCATCCGTACACGGACGCTCGACGGATTCCGCAGCGGGAGCATCGACCTCCTTGTCGCCAGCGACGTGGCCGCCCGCGGACTCGACATTCCCTCGGTCGGGCACATCTTCAACTACGATGCGCCCTATCATCCCGACGACTACGTGCACCGCATCGGACGCACGGGCCGCGCCGGACGGTCCGGCCACGCCTTCATGCTGGTGACCTCGCGCGACGAGAAATATGTCGACCAGATCCAGAAGCTGATCGGCAGGAAGATCGAGGCGCGGACGCTGGAGGGCCTTGCCGAGGCCGCACAGGCCCGTCCGCCCCGCGACGACCGCGGGGGGCGCGGCCGCGGCAAGCCGCGCGGACGTTCCGACCGGAAGCAGCATTCCTATCCGGTGAAGCCCCACGGCCAGGTCGCATCGATGGAGCCTGCGGCGCCGCAGCCCGCCTCCGCGCCCGCGCAGCAGGCTGCGCGGCACGACCATCGCCAGGACCATCGGCGTCCGCCGCAGCAGCCCAAGCCGCAACAGTCGAAGCCCGCCCGCCGCCGCGAAGAGGACGAGGTGCGCGATACGCGCAGCCAGCTCCCCGCCTTTCTCCTGCGGCCGGTGAAGCTGCCGCCCGCGCCGGAAAAGGCCCCGCGGCCGAGAAAGAAGCAGGACGCAAGCGAGATCTGACCGGACGGAACCGTCCCGCTCCGGCCCGCGTTCTCTGCTGGCAAATCCGGGAACGAGCGAAATGGAAGCATCCGGACGGAAGGCGGCCTACCCCCCGCGCAGCAGGCCCGGCTCCGTGGACGATCAGAGCGAGGATTCCTTTCCGGCGAGCGACGCGCCGTCCTTCGCGCCCGGAGCGATCGGGGCGCCCGCCAACCGCAGGACCCGGCCCAAGACCTCACGCAGCGCGGACGTGAGGGCCGCGGAACGCAAGCTCAAGGCCGCGAAAAGCCGGAAGCGCAAATAGTCCCGGCCCCTCAGGGCTTGATCCCGCCGCTCACCATCTTCATGAATTTTTCGCCGTAGGGCGGACGCATCATCGCGGTGACGTCGGATTTCGCCTGGCGGAACACCGCCTTTGCGTGGCTGAACGTGCGGAAGCCGTCGATGCCGTGATAGGCGCCCATGCCGGAAGGCCCGATGCCGCCGAACGGCAGGTCCTCCATCGCCACATGCATGATCACATCGTTGATGGATACGCCGCCGGACGTCGTGCCGGCGAGCACCTGTTCCTGTTCCGCAGCGTCGCGGCCGAAATAGTAGAGCCCGAGCGGACGCGGATGCGCGTTCACATAATCGATCGCCTCGTCCAGGCCCTCATAGGTCTTCACCGGAAGAAGCGGTCCGAAGATCTCGTCCTGCATGATCTTCATGTCGTCCGTCGGATCGAGCACAAGGGTCGGCGGGATCTTGTGGAACGGCTGCTGACGGAAATCCTCGCGGGCCGGATTGATCTCCACGATCTTCGCGCCCTTCGCGCTCGCATCGTCGAGATATCCGTGCAGGCGGTCGTAGTGACGCTGGTTGATCACCGAGGAGTAGTCCGGGTTCTCCTTGAGCGTCGGGTACATCGCCGTCACGGCGGCCGTTGCGGCCTTCACGAAGTCCCCAGCTTTCGCCTTGGGCGCCAGGACATAGTCGGGCGCAAGACAGATCTGGCCGGCATTCATCGTCTTGCCCATCATCACGCGCCGGGCGGTGATATCCAGGTCGGCAGACTCCGAGACGATCACGGGCGATTTGCCGCCCAGCTCCAGCGTGGTCGGCACGAGATTTTCGGCGGCCGCGCGCTGCACATGATAGGCGATCGACGTCGCTCCCGTGAACAGCAGATGGTCGAACGGCAGGCGCGCGAACGCCGCGCCGACGTCCGGTCCGCCGGTGAACACCGCAACCTCGCTTTCGTCGTAGGCGGACGCGAACATGCGCGCCATGAGCTCCGAACATCGCGGCGTGAATTCGCTGGGCTTGATCATCGCGCGGTTGCCGGCCGCGAATATCCCCGCCAGCGGCGTGAAGGTCAGGTTGAAGGGAAAATTCCACGGGCTGATGACGCCGACGACGCCCTTCGGCTGGTAATCGACATGCGCCCTCGCGCCGAACAGGCCGAGGATCGCGGGAGAGACCTTGCGCTTCTCTCGCTTCATCCACGTCTTCAGATGCGCCTTTGCGTGCTTCAACGGGCCGATCGAGCCGGAAACGTCCGTGAACAGGCTCGCATGCACGGAGCGATGGCCGAAATCCTCCCGCAGCGCTTCCGTGATCGCGTCCTTGTGTCCGACGAGGAGTCCGATGGCGCGATCGATCCATTCGATGCGCTTCTCCGCCGATGGTGCGCCGTCCTTCAGGTGGGCCCGCTTCTGCCGCTCCAGGACCTCGCGCATCCGCGATTCCGCTTCCGGCAGTCCCGGTCTTTCCGTTGTGCGATCGTTTTCCATTCGGTCGAACCCCATGGGACGCGCGCGATTAAACCAGCGCGATTTCACACCGGCAAGCTGAGTTAACCGTTTCTTACGCACCGGCGGGCAAACTTGCCGGAGCGGCCCCGCCAGACGCACCGAACCGGTCATGACTTCGCTTCACCAGGAGAGAGAACAGGCGCTCGCCAAAACGGCCCTCGCCCTATTGGGCGAGTGCGGTGTCGTGCCGACGCCGGACAATTTCGAGCTGTTCTACACCTACGCTTCGGGGAGCAACCCCGGCCTGGGCCCGGCGATGGATGCGCTGATCTCGGCGCGGCAGCCGTTCACGAGCGAAATCCTCGACGACCTGCGCAAGCGGTGCCTTTCGAGCGCGCGCACGACGCAGGCGCTCGACAACGCGACCTCCGGGATCGCGGCGACGCTCAACGCCGTGCTGGAAAAACTGGAGACCGCCGGCCGCGACGCCGGCGACTACGGCAGGACCCTGTCCCGCGCGACCGGCGCCCTCGCCGACGGACAGTCGCCCGAGCAGCTGCGCAAATTCGTCGATACCATCGTCGCCGCCACGCGCGTGATGGAAGAGCGCACGGCGACGCTCGAGCGCGAGCTGCAGCACTCCTCCCAGCAGGTGAGCCAGCTCAGGACGCAGCTCGACGACGTGCGGCGCGAGAGCCTGACGGACAGTCTGACCGGCGTGGCGAACCGCAAGGCGTTCGACATGGCCCTGCTTTCCGCTATCCAGGAGGCCCGCAACGAAGGCGAGATCATTTCCCTCCTGATGTGCGACATCGACCATTTCAAGCGCTTCAACGACACCTGGGGCCATCAGACCGGCGACCAGGTTCTCCGGCTCGTCGCCGGCTGCATGTCCGAAAACGTGAAGGGCCGCGATACCGTCGCGCGTTTCGGCGGCGAGGAGTTCGCCATCGTCCTTCGCCGCACGCCGCTCGAGCCGGCGGCCGCTCTTGCCGATCAGATACGCGCCTTCGTGCAGGGGAAGAAGCTGGTGAAGAAATCCACCGGCGACATACTGGGGACGATCACCGTTTCCATCGGCGCTGCGCAGTTGAACGACCACGACACTCCCGCCACGCTCATACAGCGCGCGGACGCCTGCCTCTATCGCGCGAAGAAGGGTGGCCGAAACCGTGTGGTTCGCGAGAGCGAGACCGCCGGTTTTCAAATTGACGCGGCGTAACGGCGTCTTCCCGCTTCAATCGCCGGCCGGACCGGCTATGCTCGTCGCGATTTGAAGATCGAGGCCTTCATGCGCACCGACTACGAACGCTGCTATGTCACAGCCCATGGCAACGTCGCCGTTCTCACGCTGAACCATCCGGAGAGCCTGAACGCGGCCGCCGTCTCCATGGTCCAGGGTGCGTCCCAGGCGCTCGCCGCGCTCTGCCGTCCCGACAGCGCATTTCGCGCGCTGGTGATCACCGGCGAGGGACGCGGATTCTGTTCCGGCGCCAATCTTTCGGAAGCGGCCGAATCCCGGCGCTCGGCCGCCGCGTCGGCGGGCGACGCCCTGGAAACCGCCTATCATCCCTTCCTGCGGCGCCTGCGCGATTTTCCGCTGCCGATCGTTACAGCGGTCAACGGCGCCGCCGCCGGCATCGGAATGAGCATCGCCCTGATGGGCGATCTCGTCGTCGCGGCGCGCTCCGCCTATTTCCTGCAAGCCTTCGCGCGGGTCGGCCTCGTGCCCGACGGCGGATCGACCTGGCTGCTGCCGCGTCTGATCGGGCTCGCCCGTGCGCGAGAGCTCTCGCTGCTCGCGGAGAAGCTGCCCGCCGAGACCGCACTGGAATGGGGCCTCATCAACCGCGTGGTGGACGACAGCCAGCTTGCGGACGAGGCGCTGAAGCTGGCGAAGAGGCTGGCGGATGGTCCATATTCGCTGTCCCTGGTGCGCAGGCTCTACTGGGACAGCCCCCACAACACGTTCGAGCAGCAGCTCGACCAGGAGCGCACGGCGCAGCAGCGCGCCGGGCGGACCGAGGATTTCATCGAGGGGGTAACCGCGTTCCTTCAGAAGCGGCCCGCGGCCTTCAAGGGCAAATAACCGCCCGCGAAAGAAGATTGCGGCGTGGACGGAAATTCATCTTCCATCCACAGATGTCGCGTAGCGGCATGAAATAACCGTTCGCGGGCGACAGGGACCGGAATCCTCGCGGCGCCGTGACTTGCGCGGCAGGGCTATTGTCGCCAATACGTCTCCTTTTATGCGAGTCCGGCTGTCGGCTCGCCCGGTTCTGACGGAGACATTGATGCGACGGACTGCGATCGCGCTCGGCCTTCTGGCGGGCGTTGCAATGACAAGCGCTTACGGCGACGCGCCGAAAACTCAATACGGTACCTGGGGATTCGACACCAGCGCGATGGACAAGTCGGTGAAGCCCGGCGACGATTATTTCGAGTTCGTCAACGGCACTTGGGCGAAGACCGCCGTCATCCCCCCTGACCGATCCTCCACGGGCTCGTTCCAGGACCTGCGCATCCTCAGCGAAAAGCGCATGCAGGAGATCGCCGCGTCCCTCGACGCCAAGCCCTACGATCAGCTCTCCGCCGAAGAGAAGAAGCTGCACGACCTCTACGACTCCTTCATGGACGAGAAGCAGATCGAGGCGAACGGCATGGCTCCGGCAAAGCACGATCTGGACGCGATCGCGCATCTGAACTCCGCGAGCGCGGTGGCCGAAATCATGGGCGATCCCAGACTGCAGCTCGCGAGCCCGATCAGCTTCGGCATCGGCATCAACGACAAGGATCCGAACGCATATTCGGTCAACATCTATCAATCCGGTCTGGGGATGCCCGATCGCGACTACTATCTGCGTCAGGGCGACGCCGATCTGGAAAAGACCCGCGCCGCCTACAAAAAGCACCTCGCCGCGATGTTCGCGCTCGCGGGAATTTCGGATGGAGAGAAGCGCGCACAGGGCGTCTACGATCTCGAGGCCAAAATGGCCGAGGCCGACTGGCCAAATGCCGATCGCAGGGACGAGGACAAGATCTACAACCCAATGACCTATGCCGAGCTGAAGGCTATGGCGCCCAAGTTCCCGTGGGATTCGTTCTTCAAGCTGAGCGGTATTCCGATGAAGGACGGCAAGCGCCAGGTGATCGTGGCCGAGAAGTCCGCGATTCCGAAGCTCGCGGCGATCTTCGCCGAGACGCCGGTATCGACCTGGCGCGACTATCTGACGGCGCACTATCTGCATACCTATGCGGCCTATCTGCCGAAGGCGGTGGACGACGAGGATTTCGCATTTTACGGGACCGTCATCCAGGGTAACGCACAGCAGCTTCCGCGCGGAGCACGCGCCGCGCACCTGCTCGACAACCTGATGGGCGAGGCGCTCGGCAAGCTCTATGTCGCGAAATATTTTCCGCCGGAGGCCAAGGCCAAGGCGCTCGAGCTCGTGCACAACCTGCTCAAGGCGTACGAGGCCGACATCCAGACGCTCGACTGGATGAGCGCGGAGACCAAGGCAAAGGCCGAGGACAAGATCCACAAATTCACGATCAAGATCGGCTATCCGGACACCTGGCGCGACTATTCCGCACTTGTCATCAAGCGCGACGATCTGCTGGGCAACATCCAGCGCGCCAACGAGTTCGAGTGGAACCGGGAGGCGCGCCGAATCGACCAGCCGACCGACAAGACGGAATGGGGCATGTCGCCGCCGACCGTGAACGCCTACAACAATTCGCAGTGGAACGAGATCGTGTTCCCGGCCGCGATCATGCAGCCGCCGTTTTTCGACTTCAACGCGGACGACGCGGTGAACTACGGCGGAATCGGCGCGGTGATCGGCCACGAGATCAGCCACGGCTTCGACGACCAGGGCTCGAAGTTCGACGCCAACGGATCGTTCAACAACTGGTGGACGCCCGAGGACCGCAAGACTTTCGAGGCCAAGACCAAGGCGCTGGGTGCCCAGTACGCGACCTATGAGCCTCTTCCGGGCCTGCACATCAACGCCGAGTTCACCATGGGCGAGAACGTTGCCGACAACGCCGGCATCGCCATCGCGCTCAAGGCCTATCACCTCTCGCTGAACGGCAAGCCGGCGCCGGTGATCGACGGATTTACCGGCGACCAGCGCTTCTATCTCGGCTTCGGGCAGATCTGGCGCGGCAAGATGCGGGACGGAGCACTGCGCCAGCAACTGCTCTCCAACGAGCACAGCCCGGCAATGTGGCGACCCATAGGCGCGGTCCGCAACCAGGACGAATGGTATGCGGCATTCGACGTGAAGCCCGGCGACAAATACTACCTCCCGCCGGACCAGCGTGTGCATCTCTGGTAGGGACCTCCGGCGCCGCGGCAATCCCGCGGCGCTTTTTTCCGGTCGGCGGATGAGGCAGTCTCAGGCTGTCTTCCGCGCCTTTGCCCCCGGTCCGCGCCGTTTCTTCTTCGCGGTCTTGGAGTTGGCGGCGACAGTCATCGCCGCCCGCGCCCATAGGGCCAATTCCTCCGGATCGTCGTAGAGTCTTTCGGGGATTGCATACCAGTGCGTCCTGACAACCTCCCCGGTGCTGGGCTTCGTGAATTCGAACGGCTTGCAGCACTCGGCGACGAACGCCCCTCGCGTCTCTTCACTCGTTGTCAGATAGACGATGTCCTCGAACACCATGCCGATCATGACGTCCCCCGCATAGATGCCCTCGCCGCCGAAGAAGCGCTTCAGGCGGACCGGTCCGAACACGGCAAACAGATCGTCGAAGCGGCAGGATGGCATGGGGGCTCCGGCCGGTCCGCTAGTCGGCGTTCGCCGGGGCGATCGAGACGCTTTCGCCGCAGCCGCAGGCTGCCGTCTGGTTGGGGTTGTTGAACACGAAACGGCTTCCCAGCTTCTCGCGGACGAAATCCATCTCGGTTCCGACGAGAAATAGGATGGCCCTGGGCTCGATGAATATCTTCACGCCCTTGTCCTCGACCACTTCATCCATGGGCTGGACGGTTTCGGCATAGTCCATCGTGTAGCTCATGCCCGCGCAGCCGCCATTGGTCACGCCGACGCGCACGCCTTGATATCTACCTTCGGCATTCGCCATGATCTCGCGGATGCGCGCCGCCGCGGCCTCCGTGAGGCGCACCGCCTTGGGGCGTTCGCGTTTCGCACTTGCTGTTGCCGTCATCGCTTCCATCAGAACATGTTTAGTTCGAGCTTGGCTTCCTCGCTCATGCGTTCCGGAGTCCATGGCGGGTCGAAAGTCATGTTGACGGTCACCTTGCCGATGCCTTCGACGGCTTCAAGCGCCTGCTGCACCATTCCGGGCATCTCGCCAGCGACCGGACAGCCAGGCGCGGTCAGCGTCATGTCCACGGTCACATCCATGTTGTCCGCAACGTCCACCTTGTAGATAAGGCCGAGTTCGTAGATGTCCACCGGAATTTCCGGATCGTACACGGTCTTGAGCGCCGCAACGAGCTTTTGCGCGAACGCCTCGAGGAAGGCGGAATCCAGCGCTTGCGCCTCGCCCTTGGCTTCGACTTTGGCGGGTTCGGCGTTCATTTGCCGTCGGCGGCCGAGCCGCCCTCCATGGCCGATTTCATGGTATGCCAGGCAAGCGTCGCGCATTTGACCCGCATCGGAAAGGCCGAAACGCCGGCCATCACTTCGAGACGGTCCCGATCCTCGCCGGCCAGCTCCGTCTCCTCGCCTTTCACCAGCTGCAGGAAGCCGCCCATCAGTTTTTCGGCCTCGTCCACCGTGCGCCCCATCAGCATGTCCGCCATCAGCGACGCGGAAGCCTGGCTGATCGCGCAGCCCTTGCCCTCGAACATGATGTCGGCGATGCGGTTCGAGCCGTCCACCGTCAGATAGACCTTCACCCTGTCGCCGCACAGCGGGTTGTAACCCTCGCCCCTGTGCGTCGCGCCTTCCAGCGGCCCGAAACGGCGCGGATGCCGCGAGTGGTCGAGGATCACTTCCTGGTAAAGCTCACGCAAAGAGTCGTCCATTACCGAGTACCCAAAATCTCGCGCGCCCTGGCGAGCGCCGCGATCAGCGCGTCTACGTCGGCGCGGGTGTTGTACATGGCGAATGAAGCCCGGCTCGTCGAAGCGACGCCGAAGCGCTCCATCAGCGGTTGGGCGCAGTGATGCCCTGCGCGCACAGCGACACCTTCCCTGTCCAATATGGTAGCGACATCGTGCGCGTGCATCCCCTCGGTCTCGAAAGAGAGGATTGCGCCCTTGCCCGGCGCATCGCCGATCACCCGCAGCCAGTTGAACTGCCGCACCTGCTCGCGAGCGTAATCCAGCAGATCGTGCTCATGCGTTATCATGGCCCGGCGGTCGAACGCAGCGACGTAGTCAATCGCAGCTGCCAAACCCACGCTCTCGATGATAGGCGGCGTGCCGGCTTCGAACCGGGCCGGCGGCGGAGCGTAGCTGACATTCTCGCGCGTCACTTCGGCGATCATCTCGCCGCCGCCGTTGAACGGCCGCATGGCTTTGAGATGCGCGCGCTTGCCATAGAGCGCGCCGATGCCCGTGGGCCCGTACAGCTTGTGGCCGGTGACGGCATAGAAATCGATATCCAGATCGAGGACATCGACAATCTCGTGCACCGCGCCCTGGCATCCATCCGCCAGAACAGGGACGCCCCTGGCATGGGCGCGCGCGACAATCTCTTTCAGCGGCGTGACCGTGCCCAGCACATTCGACATATGCGTGATGGCGACAAGCCTGGTCTTCGGCCCGATGGCGGCATCGACGGCTTCGATGTCCAGCGAACCATCGTCGCGCAGATCGACCCATTTGAGCACCGCGCCCTGCCGTTCGCGCAGGAAATGCCACGGCACGATGTTGGAATGATGCTCCATCACCGACAGCACGATCTCGTCGCCCGGCTGGATGCGCGGCGCGAGGAAGGAATATGAGACTAGGTTGATCGCCTCGGTGCCGCCCTTGGTGAAGACGATCTCGTCTTCATGATTCGCATTCAGGAACTTCTGCACCGTGCGCCGCGCAGCCTCATAGCGATCGGTCGCCGTGGCGGACAGATAGTGCACGCCGCGATGGACATTCGCATATTCGCTTTCGGCGAAATTGCGCATCGCATCCAGAACCTGCCGCGGCTTCTGCGCCGAGGCCGCACTGTCGAGGTACACAAGCGGCTTGCCGTAAACCGCCCTGTCAAAGACCGCGAAATCTCTGCGCGCCGCCAGTGGATCGAACCCGGTCGCGATGATTTTGGGCTGTGCGGTCATGCCAGCCGCTCCAGCGTTCGATCAACCACTTCCCAGATCGCCTGGCGTAGCTTCCCGTCCTTGATCTGGTCGATGGCGTCGCCAATGAACGCGCGCATCAGCAGCGCCCGCGCCTCGCTCTCCGGGATGCCACGCGAGCGCAGATAGAACAGCGACTCCGCATCCAGATCGCCCACCGCTGCGCCGTGCGCGCATTTGACGTCGTCGGCGAAAATCTCCAGTTCAGGCTTCAGGTCGATCTCCGCGCGGTCCTCCAGCAGAATCCCCTTCGCCGTCTGGCGGCTGTCCGATCCATCCGCGCCTTTCGCAACCGTCACCTTGCCCTGATACACGCCGCGCGCATGGCCCGCCGCTATGCATTTGAACAGCTGCGTACTCCGTGTTTTGCCGCTGGCGTGTGACACATGCGTGGTCACGTCTGCGTGGCGGTCACTCATCACGCCGACGCCGAAAATATGCGCCTCCGCACCCTCGCCTTCGAGCGCGACATGCAGTTCGGTACGCGAAAGCGTGCCGCCAAAATCGGCCAGATGCGCGCGATAGGTGCCGCCCTCCGCAATCGCGATCGCATAGTCCGACACACGTACGGCTTCATTGCCGGGCAGGATTCGCAAATGGGTCAGCGACGCATTTTTTCCGATCACGATCTCGGACGCGATATTCGAGAAGCCCGATGGCGGCACCTTCTCGATCAGCGTCAGCGACGCGCGGTCTTCGACCACGATCAGCGCACGGCCATGGCCGGGCTCGGTCAGCTCAAATTCGATCTCAGCGCTCTCACCAGCCCGAACACGGACAGACGGGCCCGCTGTCGCAAGCGAGGTCGCCACCGGCGCCATCGCGCCGTGCTCGCCGAACGGCACCTCCGCCGGCAGATCGTCGATATCCGCATCTCCTTTCGCCGCCACGATCGACCACGCGGCGGTCGGAGCAATGGAAACCGCTTCCGCGTCTACCGCGCCGCGCAGATCGCTGTATTTCCAGTCCTCGACTTTGCGGTGGGGAAGGACGATGGCGTTCATGCCGCATCCTTCACGATCTGCTCGTAACCTTGCGCCTCAAGCTTGAGTGCAAGCTCCTTGCCGCCTTCGGCGACAATACGGCCCTTGGCCAGCACATGCACCCGATCCGGCACGATATAGGTCAGCAGGCGCTGGTAATGCGTGATGACCACCATCGCGCGCTCCGGCGACCGCAGCGCATTCACGCCCTCCGCGACCAGCTTCAGTGCATCAATATCGAGGCCGGAGTCGGTTTCGTCGAGAATGGCGAGCACAGGCTGGAACAGCGCCATCTGGAGAATCTCCAGCCGTTTTTTCTCGCCACCGGAGAATCCGACATTGAGAGCGCGCTTGAGCATCTCCTCGGGGACATTCAGCGTCTTTGCCGTTTCGCGCACCATTCGCAGCACGCCCACGGCGTCGATCTCCTTTTCGCCGCGCGCACGGCGCTGCGCGTTCAGCGCGGTCTTGAGGAAGGTGAGTGTGGTGACGCCGGGAATCTCCACCGGATACTGCATGGCGAGGAACACGCCCTTCGCCGCACGCTGATCCGGCGACAGCGCGGTCAGGTCTTCGCCCTTGTAGGTGATCGAGCCGCCCGTCACGTCATATCCGGCGCGTCCCGCCAACACATAAGACAATGTGGACTTGCCCGAGCCGTTCGGCCCCATGATGGCATGCACCTCGCCCGCACCGACTCTGAGCGTCAGCCCTTTGAGGATTTCCTTGCCATCGACCGTGGCGTGAAGGTTCTTGATCTCAAGCATGGCTAACCAACGCTGCCTTCCAAACTGATGCCGACGAGTTTTTGCGCCTCAACCGCGAATTCCATCGGGAGCTGCTGCAGCACTTCCTTGCAGAAGCCGTTGACGATGAGCGACACCGCTTCGTCCTGCGGGATGCCGCGTTGCAGGCAATAGAACAGCTGATCCTCCGCTATCTTCGACGTCGTCGCTTCGTGCTCGATGCGCGCGGATTTGTTGCGGCTCTCGATATAGGGAACGGTGTGCGCGCCGCATTCGCTGCCGATGAGCAGCGAGTCGCATTGCGTATAGTTGCGCGCCTTCTCCGCGCGCGGGTGTACGCTGACGAGGCCGCGATAGGTGTTCTGCGCTTTGCCAGCGCTGATGCCCTTGGAGATGATCCGGCTCTTCGTGTTCCGGCCCAGATGGATCATCTTGGTGCCGGTATCGGCCTGCTGGAAATGATTGGCGATGGCGATGGAATAGAACTCGCCCACGCTGTCGTCGCCGCGCAGGATGCAGCTCGGATATTTCCATGTGATCGCGGAGCCGGTTTCCACCTGCGTCCACGAAATCTTCGACCGCGCCCCACGGCAATCGCCACGCTTGGTGACGAAATTGTAGATGCCGCCGACGCCGTTCTCGTCGCCGGGATACCAGTTCTGCACGGTGGAGTATTTGATTTCGGCGCCTTCCAGTGCCACCAGTTCCACAACCGCGGCATGCAACTGGTTCTCGTCGCGCTTCGGCGCGGTGCAGCCTTCGAGATAGGAAACGTACGACCCCTCATCCGCTATGATGAGTGTGCGCTCGAACTGCCCCGTTTCGCTGGCATTGATGCGGAAATAGGTGGACAGTTCCATCGGGCAGCGCACGCCCTTCGGCACATACACAAACGTGCCGTCCGAGAACACGGCGGAATTCAAGGTCGCGAAGAAATTGTCCGTAACGGGCACGACCGTCCCAAGATACCTTTTTACGAGTTCCGGATAGTCTCGAATGGCCTCCGAGATCGGGCAGAAAATCACGCCCGCTTCGTTCAGCTTCTCCTTGAACGTCGTCGCCACGGACACGGAGTCGAACACCGCATCCACCGCCACGCCGGCAAGCAGTTTCTGCTCCGACAAGGGGATGCCGAGTTTGTTGTACGTCTCGAGCAACCTGGGATCGACTTCGTCGAGGCTCTGTTTCTTGGGCGTGTTCTTCGGCGCCGCGTAGTAATACGCGTTCTGATAGTCGATTTTGGGATAGTGTACGCGCGCCCAGTCCGGTTCGCGCATTTCCGTCCACCGCCGGAACGCACCAAGACGCCACTCGAGCATCCAATCCGCTTCGCCCTTCCTGGCCGAAATGAACCGCACCGTGTCCGCGCTCAGTCCCTTCGGCGCGCGTTCCATCTCGATATCCGTGACGAAACCGTACTTGTACTTTTCGCCGAGCGCGGCAACCTTTTCGCGGGTTTCTATCGCAGCCACTATGCAGCCTCCCGCGCGCGCACACGCTCGACCAGCTTTGAAAGGGACCGCAGCGCCGCGTCGACGTCGGCCTCCGAGGAATTCCAGCCGAAACTTACGCGCAGGGCGCAGCGCGCAATTCCGTCATCGACCCCCATAGCCTTGAGCACGTGAGACGGGCTCACCTTTCCCGAGGAACAGGCCGACCCGGAACTCGCCATGACGCCGTCGAGATCGAGAGCCATCAATGCCGTCTCCGCGGGAACTCCCGGCAGCGCGAAGCAACTCGTGTGGCCGAGACGTGTCACGTCTTTTCCAAATACGACTGCACACCTCGGCAAGCCTGCCTCGAAGCGATCCCGGAGGGTCGGCGCGATCGAGCGCCAAACGGATGCTGCGGCGCCGAATCCGGCGATGCCGATCACGTTTTCCGTCCCGGCTCGAAGACCGCGTTCCTGTCCTCCGCCGCGAAACTGCGGGGCAAATGGCGCACCATCCCGCACAATCAGCGCACCCACTCCTTGCGGGCCGCCGAGCTTGTGCGCGGAAAGCGACAGGTAGGCGGCATTTTCGTACACACCCGGCATTTGCACGGCGTCGACGAAAAGCAGGTCGTCGATTTCTTCGACAGGCTGAACTACGCCCGTTTCGTTGTTGGCCGCCATCACGGCGATCAGCGCGCGGCCCTTGCCTTCCTTCAATGTGGTGGCGGCCAGTTCGATCCTGCCCTTCTCGCTTACTGGAATGCTCTCCACACGCAACCCCGGAACCTGCTCGGCCAGTGATCCCGCGGTCGCCAGAACGCTTTGATGCTCGATCGCCGATACGAACAGGCGACGTACCGGCTGGCCGGAATCGCGCGCCCCTTCCACGGCGCCGCGCAATGCCGTGAAATTCGCCTCCGTGCCGCCGCTGGTGAAGATAACGTCTTCAGGTTTGGCACCGGCAATCGCGGCGACCTGCTCGCGCGCATCCTCGATGAGCGCGCGGGCCGCCCGCCCCGCTCCGTGCACGGAGGACGGGTTCCCGGCGATCGCGAGGGCATCTTCCATCGCAGCCCTGGCTTCGGGCCGTAACGGCGACGTCGCATTGTGATCCAGGTAGTGCATCCGAAATTCCCGTCAGGCCGCCGCTCTGTCGTCCGCGACCTGGGCACTGCACGGGCGCGTACGGCCGAGAACACGCTTTTCGACCACGTCGGAAAGTGTGACGGAAGAGAGGAAAACCTGAATCTGCCGGCCAAGCTCTTCCCACAGATCGTGTGTCACGCAACGTGTGCTGGTTCCGGTGCATCCCTTGGGGCTGCCGGGACGACAACGCGTGGCGGTAATGGGTTCATCCACCGCCAGAATGATATCGGCAATCCGGACCTCTCCGGCGGGACGGCTCAATCGATATCCGCCGCCCGGACCGCGTACGCTGGTAACCAGGCCGCCCCGCCGCAATTTGGCGAAGAGCTGTTCCAGATAGGAGAGAGATATTTCCTGTCGCTGTGCGATATCCGCCAGCGACACCGGCCTGGACGCGGCTTCGTGCACGGCAAGATCCGCCATTGCCATCACCGCGTAACGTCCCTTGGTGCTTAGCCGCATCGGCTCGATCTCCTGGTTGGCGGCGCGTTTTCCTTGCTTCGGAAGGGGTGCTCTGGTGTAAAAGCACCGATCCGGCGACGCATTCTTTCGTCTCGGATGTAGAAATACCGAGTACCATAGTCAAGTATTGAGCGCGAGATGCCCCATCGGAATGTTATTTACTTGAAAAAACTGGATTTATTGTTGCTACCCCATCACGGAAACAACCTACTTATTTCCTTGGAAACCGTGCGGAATAGCTGCGAATCCAGCGGAAGGCCGTTCCTTCATGCCTGACATCATCTTGCCGGGGCCGGCGGGTCGAATCGAAGCCCGATACCAGCGTCAGAAGGCGGTCGGGGCGCCGATGGCGCTGGTGCTGCACCCGCACCCTCAGTTCGGCGGAACCATGAACAATCCGCTGGTTTACGACCTGTTCCACATGTTTCACGGACTGGGCTGCACGACCGTGCGTTTCAATTTCCGCGGTGTCGGCAGAAGCCAGGGCTCGTTCGACTCCGGCGCGGGGGAATTGTCCGACGCTGCCGCGGTACTGGACTGGATGAACACGCTCTATCCCAATCCGTCCAGTGTCTGGGTTTGCGGAATTTCCTTCGGAGCCTGGATCGGCATGCAGTTGCTTATGCGCCGGCCGGAGATTACCGGCTTCGTATCCATTGCCCCACCTGCCAGCATGTACGATTTTGCCTTCCTTGCGCCCTGTCCCGCCTCCGGGCTGATCGTCTCGGGGACGAAGGACCAGGTGGTGCCGGAAGCGGATGTTCAGAAGCTGGTGGATCGACTGACCGCGCAAAAGGGAATCAAGATCACCTACACCAAGATCGAGGGCGCCAACCATTTTTTCGACAGGCACGAGGCGGAAGTGGTCGAAGTCGTGAAGGAGTATGTGTCCCGCATGATGAGCTCCCCGCGCGTAGGCCGATGATCGACTGCCGCTTCGCGCCGCGATGCTTCCGATGGCAGCGGCTGCCGGAACTGCTCCCAAAGCGGCGCGCACGTCTCAGGGCCGGTAGAGCCTTCCACCTGTAACGGGCTGTGCCACTCCCGTAGTTGTCGGCAAGCTTAGGGGCAAACCCTTGACGGAGCGCACGGCCAGATAGGCGAAGGCTTCCGCTTCGACGAAATCCCCGCGCCAGCCGGCATCTTCGGCCGAAAGCACTTCGGCGTTAATGCGAGCGCGCAATTCCTCCATAAGTTTGGGATTGCGCCTGCCGCCGCCCATCACGATCCAGCTAGTCGCCGGTTCCGGGAAATGCTCGCGCGCGCGCGCAATGGATGCGGCGGTGAAGGCGGTCAGAGTCGCCGCGCCATCCTCCGGACTCAGGTCCTTGACGGCATCGACGGAGAAATCATTCCGGTCGAGCGACTTCGGCGGCGGGCGCTCAAAGAACGCATGATCCAGCATATCTGTCAAAACCCGGTCGTTCACACGCCCTTTGCGTGCGAGGATCCCGTCCCTGTCGAGGTGAAGGCGCGTGTGACGTCCCGCCCAATCGTCAATGGGCGCATTCCCGGGGCCGGTGTCGAAAGCGATCGTTTCATCCGTACCGACATAGGTGACGTTGGCGACTCCCCCGATATTGATCATCGCCACGGGCGGTTTGAGCGACTTGGCCTCCCTCACGAGCGCGGCATGATAGAGCGGCACCAGTGGCGCACCCTGCCCTCCGGCTTTCACATCGGAACTGCGAAAGTCGTTGACCACGGGAATTCCCGTCAATCTCGCCAACAGGGGCCCGTCGCCGATCTGCCAAGTCCAGCGCTGGCCGGGGCGGTGCAGGATGGTCTGGCCGTGAAAGCCTATCAGTGAAATATCGCTCGCCGCCTGACCGGCCAGATTCAACAGGTCCGATACCGCGCCGGCATGAATTTCGGTAAGCCGGCGTTCCGCTTCACGGATCGAGAAGGGTATTGGCCCGCCGCCAGCCACATCCCTTGCGTCAGCGAGGGCGGACTGCAGCATTTCGCGCATGGCCGCATCGTAGGGCAAGGTAAGAGCCGGTCCCGGCAAGGCAATATTCTCGCCATCGGTCTCCACGATTGCGGCATCGACCCCGTCGAGCGAAGTCCCGCTCATCAACCCGATGGCTTTAAGAATCTCTGGCATCCGTGCTACACACCCGGCCCTTCACACCCGGACTATAGCATGGCAGCAATCCACGAATTCCGCTCAGAATTCCTGCGCAGTTTTGTCGCGCGGGGCGCCTACTACGACTGTTCCGCACCGGCGGAGCTGGACGCATTGTTCGGTGCCGGACGTGTGACGGCGTATATCGGCTTCGATTGCACGGCGAAAAGCATGCACATCGGCAACCTCGTCCAGCTGATGACGTTGCGCCGGCTGCAACAAGCCGGACACCGGCCAATTCTTCTGATGGGTGGGGGGACGACGAAGGCGGGCGACCCCTCGGGAAAGGACGAGACGCGACTCATTCTCTCGCCGGAACAGATCGCCGAAAACAAAAGGAGCATGCTGCGCGGCGTGCAGCATCTGCTCAAATTCGGCGACGGACCCAGCGACGCGATCATGGTGGACAACGCGGAATGGCTCGACAGGCTCGAGTACATTCCGTTCCTGCGCGAGGTGGGCCGCCACTTTTCCGTCAATCGGATGCTGACGATGGACAGCGTGAAGATCCGGCTCGATCGCGAGCAGCCGATGTCGTTTCTCGAGTTCAACTATTCGATCATGCAGGCCTACGACTTCGTGGAGCTCTACAGGCGATACGGGTGCCGCCTGCAATCGAGCGGATCCGATCAGTGGGGCAATGTGGTCTCCGGCATCGATCTCGGACGGCGGATGGAAAATGTTCAACTCTTCGGCCTCACCACCCCACTCATCACGACCGCCTCCGGCGCCAAAATGGGGAAGACGGCAAGCGGAGCCGTTTGGCTGAACAAGGACATGCTCAGCGTCTACGACTATTGGCAGTTCTGGCGAAATACCGAGGACGCGGATGTTGGCCGGTTTCTTCGCCTCTTCACGGACCTTCCTGTCGATGAAATCGTGCGGCTGGAGGCCCTCGGCGGTTCCGAGCTGAACGAGGCGAAAAAAATACTGGCGACGGAAGCGACCGCCCTTCTGCACGGGCGGGAAGCCGCCGACACCGCGGCGGAAACCGCGCGCCGAACCTTCGAAGAAGGCGCGGCTGCAGAAGGCTTGCCCACGTTTTCGCTGAAATTGCCGGATGGTGTGCTCAACCTGGCGGTGGCGACCGGCCTCGCCTCGTCGAATTCTGAGGCACGCAAGCTTATCGCAAACAACGGCTTGCGCCTCAACGACGTGACCGTGAACGACCCCCGCCTGCAGGTCGACGCGTCGTCGCTAACGCCGGAAGGGGTCCTGAAGCTGTCCAGCGGAAAAAAGAAGCATGTGCTGGTGAGGCCGGCCTAGGATTTTGGCGGCGGCACGGCGGAAGGAGATGCGGGCGGCGGCGCGGCCAGATTTGTCGGAGCCTGCGCCGCATTCGGCATCTTTCCCTCGAATATTCTGCGAAATATCCCCGGCGTGAGAACGGAAAGCGGATTGACGCTCACGTCCGGCTGATCGGCATTGCCGCGGACCGAATATGTAAAGCCGAATATACCCTCGCCCTTCTTGGACACGAGCACGTCGCCGACAATCGGAATGGCGCCAAGCACGCTGTTGATGCCGAACAGGGGAACAAGCGTTCCCTTCATCGCGATGACGTTTTTGGGCCTGTCGATGTAGCCGTCGGCGGTCAATCCGATCGCCGGACCGGTAGCGCGGGCGTGCTTCACATCGATGACACCTCTCTTGGAGGTGAATGGCACTTCGAACTTGTCGACCGCGATGCCCTTGTCCTGCATGAGGTTGATCAGCCCGCCAAGAGAACCCGCCGAGAACAGTCGCGCCAGAAACGGCTGATCGAGAACCTTGAAGTCACGCGCCACGAGCTTGCCCTGAAAATCCGGTCCGCCGCCATCTTTCTGGCTGCCTTCGCCGCTCTTGCCCGGCAGGGTCCCCGCAATGTCGATGCGCCCGCCCCTTATGCTCGGAAATCCGAGCAGTCCCTTGGCGAGAAGCCCCGCATCGCCGCTCGAGAAGGTCATGCGCCGCCCGCTCTCGCCGGCGGCAATCTCTCCCGATATCGTCGCCGATTTCGAAAGAGAGCCGGAGAGATTGAGCGTCGAAAGCCTGTCGCCGGCACCCGCCGCGTCCAGGGTGAACGAGGCGATGTTCACGCCTTCGCGAAGCATCAGACGGTCGAGCTTGGCGCTGACCTGGAACGGACCTTCCAGCATCGAGCTGCCTGCGCCGCCGCCGCCACCCTGCGCATCGTTCCTCTTTCCCTGTTTCGCCAGCTTCGAACCGTCGAGCGAACGGCCACGGATCGTGATCTGCTGTGCAGGTCCGTCACGCCTCAAGTTGAAGGAAAAATCGTTGGCCGCTCCGAAATGGACTGCGGGAAATTCCAGTTGGGTCAGGTGCCCGTTCTTGTCGAATGTGGCATGGCCGTTGGCGGCAATCCCCGGGCCTGAAATTCTCAAGGTCTCGGACTTGATTGTGCTTGCCGGACCGAAGGTCGCGTCAACCTTGGCCTCGGCGGGAAATCCCGCTGGCTTGTTCAGCCCCACCATATCGAGACTGAGCACCGAGGGAGTGAGGTCCATGGTCATTTCGGCGTTCAACAGGGCGCCGCGATGACCGGTCAGCACAGCGGTTATTCCCGACGCCCCTCCGAGAAAATCGGAAGAATGGAAGTTGAGCGCGGCGCGGCCGCCGCTATCCAGCATTCCCTTGGCCGTAATCCTGGTCGTGATCGGATCGCTTGTCTTGAAGTCCTCGTCCCAGCTGATTGCCAGCTTCGAATCCGCCAACACGGCCGTGCCGGCCCCCTTGAGCCTGGAATTGTCGATCGCAAAGTCCAGCACGCCATCCGAAAGCCGTGCGTGATCGCCAAGGGCAATGGAGAAGCCGGTAACGGCAGCCTTGATCGCGATCCCGACATCGTCGACACGCAAATTCTTGCGCATGGGCACGCGAAACGACAAATCGACCTGGGCCGTTCCCTTTGTTCCGGCAACATCGATGCCGAACCGCGCGGGATAGTTCAGCGGCTTCAAATTCACCAGTGCGAGAATATCCGGCACCGAACCGCTAACCTTTGCTGCAAAGGCGCCGGGAGACTCGGGAATATGAAGGCTGGTGATGACGGCGCGGCCCTGCGACACATTCAGGGGACCGATTGCGCCGGATTGAATTTCGGCGCTGAACGTGTCGCCCGTCAGTAGCGCCGTTCCCCTGAGCTGTGTGAGATGGGTCAGTCCCGTGAGATAATTCGCTTCCACATTGCTTAGGGGAATGTCGACTTTCAGCGCGCTGTCGGGAATGACGTCCGCGTCCAGCATTCCGGCCGGCATATGGGTCTCGAAATTGACCGTACCAAGCGATCCGCGCGCAACGTTGTCCGCGATCCACTCGCGGGCGCCGCTCCCCACGTGGAGCGGCCAGTAGTGCAAAAGGTCTCGCACGCTCAAAGGCGCCATCTGTCCCCAGAGATCGAGGGCTGGAGACGCCCCCCGTTCGAGCCCTACGGTTCCATGAATCTGGACGGAGAGCGGCCCGCCGCTGACGACCAGGTGATCGAGCACGATCTTCCCGGTTCCGGAATCGTAGCCGCCCCTCGCCGATATGGTCCGCAGCGAGACCGCGTTTGCCATGACCCCCGGCATCGCGAACGAAATCTTGTCCGCGGCCGTCTCGAAAGCGATGCGCGATACCCTGCCCGTTTGATCGCGTACAAGATCGGCCCGTCCGGTCAGATGGGCGACGGCACCGCCGGCATCGAGGCTGGCATCGTCAATCAGCAGTCGCCCCGCCTTGCCGTCATAACGCCCGACCAGCTGGAGAGCCTTCACCTTCAACGGGCCCGGTTTCAGCCCTGGAATGCCAAGGGTGCCTTTCGCGCCGATCCCGAAATCCGCGCTCAGCAGGTGAAAATCGTCGATGGCAAAGGACGCCGACAAATCCGCGACAAGTCCCAATCGTCCTACGCTGGCAAACGCTTTGGCGTTGGCGCCCAGAGCCCGCAGGTCGAGACCCTTCAGCGCCACGGACCCTGTTACCGGCCCGTCCTTCTCCGGGATCTTGAACTCGCCTGTCACGTGAGCGGGCCGTCCGGATATTTCGACCGCGGCATCCAGGTAGCCGGCCAAATTCGCGTCCTTGGTTGCGATGCGAAGGTTCGCATTCGGCGACACGACAAACAGCCCGGTCGGTTCGTCGAAATACGCAAGCCGCGCATTGCGAATGGCGAAGGAGTCCAGCATCGAACTCTTGTCGCTGTGCAGAGTGATGGCGTCAGAAAGCCGGCTGAGAATGTCGTGCTGCTTCTTGTCCTTCTCGACCCCTAGGCGCAGTCCATTGTCCCTGGTATGCACGAGCGTCAATTGCACGCCCACCAGCGTGATCCTTCTGACCACCACCTTGCCTTCGAGCAGCGGACGCGCAGCAAGGCCGATATCGGCTTCCGGTGCCTGGGCGACGATACGTCCCTCTTCGTCGAATACCCGCGCACCCAGAATGACGAGATTGACCCGACCCTGCTCGCGGGACCACTCGATCGCCGCCCTGTCATATTGAACGGCAATGCCGGGCAGCGCCCTTGCAATGGCATCCGGAAGGGCATTGCCGAGCGGCCCGAGCGAAACCGGCCCGACCAGAAGCCTGATTCCGACGCCCACAACGAAAAACAATATTGCTGCAGCGGTCCCGCCAGCGATTACAGCCGCCCGGCTGATGTGGTGGGACTTTATGTATCGGCTCAAGAACAAGCCCGCGTTCCGATTCAATGGGTTGACGGCAGCAAATGCTATCACTGCCGAATGAGGCCTAAACTGGGCCGACAGCTTGCCACAAAGAGCGCAACGCGTGCTTGAGGTCAGGCACTTGCGCGGGATCACCCTTCCCAGTATCGCCTTGGGTCTCGAATGGAAGCGAGATATTGCGGGCTGCCATGGAGCTCAAACGCGGCGACACCGTGCCAAATTTCAAGCTCGAGTCGGATTCCGGCGGCCACATTTCCCCAGCGAGCCTTAAGGGCCGTCCATTCGTCATCTATTTCTACCCTAAGGACAATACGCCGGGCTGTACCCGGGAGGCCGTGGATTTTTCGAAGAATATCAAGAAATTCGAGAAGTTAGGGGTCGTTGTTGTAGGCGTTTCCAAGGATGATCCCGCCTCCCATGCCAGGTTCAGGGCCAAACACGCGTTAAAGGTGGCTCTGGCGTCGGATCCCGACATCGCCACGGCAACGGCCTTCGGTGTTTGGGGCGAGAAATCCCTCTATGGAAGGAAATTCATGGGGATGGAGCGCTCGACCTTTCTCGTCGACGCCAAGGGGAAAATTCGCGGAATCTGGCGGAAAGTGAGAGTCCCCGGGCATGTCGAGGCCGTGCTCGAGGCCGCCAAAGCGCTCTGAGCGACTTTCGAAACTCTGTACACTTGTTGTCCCTGGGTTAACCTCGGAATAGGCTTGGCGCGCTAAGAGCTTGATGAAACGGCGACAATTGGGTGAAATGGCACCCGGCGGGGGTGGGCGGCCAGAACGATAAGAGGGGTGGTAGGAGATGCCGGAGACGCTCCTGGAGCGCGTTTGGACGTGGCTCCATGACACCTTTCCCGAACGGCAAATTTACATCCGCAGCGATGGGCGCGTGCAGTTCTTTACCTTTGGCCCAACCCTTCAGGCGACGCTGGCGGGATTGTCGCTGATCTTCCTGGGCTGGGTCGCCTTCTCCACAGTGAACGTGATCTTCAAGGATCGCATCATTGCCGCCAAGGACCATCGCTACCAGCAAATGCAGTCGGCCTACGAAAACAGGGTGGCCGAACTTCAGCAATCGTTCGACGAGCTCAACGGGGCATTGGTCTCGGCAGAGGACAAATTCAAGGCCGCGGCGGATGAGCTGCAGACCAAGCAAAACGTCATCGCCCGCTTCCTGGATCGAAAGCGGCAGGTCGACGCGCTGCTCACGCCGTCCGGCACAAATGCGGATCGGCCCGGCGCCGCTGGAGCGGAACCTGTTGCAGCCGGAAGCGCCGGCAGGTCGGCAGGCGCGGCTGGTCATCCGGCCGGCTCCGACGATATCGATGCCGCCGACGACGAAATAATCGGGGGGTCTGTGCTGCCGGTCATGTCGCAGCCGGCACAACCGCAACCCCGGACCGCAAAGACGACACATGCGGGTTTGCTCGACCTTGGCGGTACGGTCGGCAGAATTACGGGAATCCTTTTCGGCAGGCGGTCCGCGAGCCCGCAGAGCGTGGGATCCGCCGTTCGATCTCCTGCGCTTCGCGTGCTGGCCGAGCAGACCGAGCGCGTGAAGAGGATCGGCCGCGACGAGACCAGTTTGATGACCCAGGCCGAAGTCCAGCTCTCCGACGGCGTAAGTCTCGTGCGCAGCGTTTTGGCGCGGACCGGGATCGACTCCAGCAAGTTCGAACGGACCTACGAGGCGGCCTATGGCATGGGTGGCCCCGAGGTGCCGCTCCAGTCGGTTCGCATTCAGGGAATCGACGATCAGGCCTTCCAGAACGCCTATTTTCATGCGTCGGCGGTGCTGACCCAAATGGACGAACTGCTCGGCGCCATGCGCCATGTTCCCCTGACCACGCCGGTCAGTGGAGACCGGTTCGAACGAACCAGTGGCTTTGGCGCCCGCGTCGACCCCTTTACCGGACGCTATGCCTTTCACCCGGGTGTGGACTTCGCCGGCCCCTGGGGCGCCGTGGTGCGCTCTACCGCGCCCGGAACCGTGGTGTGGGCGGGATCACACGGCGGTTACGGAAACATGGTCGAAATCGATCATGGCCTGGGTATTCACACGCGCTATGGGCATCTGTCCTCCATTCTCGTCCGGGTCGGCGCACGGGTGCCGAAAGGGGCTCCCGTCGGCAGGCTGGGTTCGACCGGCCGCAGCACCGGACCGCATGTGCATTACGAAGTCTGGTACAATGACGTGGTGAGAAATCCTGGGAGATTTATCGAAGCGGGGCGTCATGTTCTCTAGCCGGAACAGGGAGCCGGCCACCGCGCCTGCAGCGGCGCCGGCAAATCAGCAGCAGAAGCGGCCGCTCCGGTCATCGTCTGCGCCGTCCATCATCAGCGCCGACCTGGTTGTCCAGGGCACGCTGACTTCCACCGGCGACATTCAAATCGACGGGAAGGTCGAAGGCAACGTCCGTTCGGATGGCCTTGTGATTGGCGACAAAGCCTGCATCGAGGGAGATGTGGTAGCGGAAGACGTTACGGTCAGAGGCCGCGTCCGGGGAAGCATCCGGGCGCGAAAGATCCTGCTGGCCGCCACCTGCCACGTCGAAGGCGACATTCTCCATGAAACCTTTGCCGTGGAGACCGGGGCCTTCTTTGAGGGGAATTGCCGCCATTCCGACAATCCGCTCGCCGGCGAAGCGCGAAGCTCGAATTCGTCGTATCCCGCATCGGTGGCCGCGACCCCGAACAAGCCATTGCCGGTCGCGCCCCTTGGACAGGGTAGCCGTCCGGCCGACGCGGCCCTGCGCCCCGGCGGCGCGGCGCCGGGATCCATCGCCGCGAGCAATTGAGCCGGAGCCCGATCGCGGCGCCGTTGCTATTCCAGATCCTCGACCGGTTGTGCCGTCTTGCCGCCAATGGCCTGCGCCAATGCGGCAGCCATGAAGGCGTCGAGGTCGCCGTCGAGAACATCGTCGGGTGTCCGGCTCTCCACGCCCGTGCGGAGATCCTTCACGAGCTGGTAGGGCTGCAGCACGTAGGACCTTATCTGATGGCCCCAGCCGATATCGCTTTTCTCTCCGATATACGCTCCGGTCTCGGCCTGCTTTTTCTCCAATTCCAGCTCGTACAGCTTGGAGCGGAGCATTTCCCAGCACACGGCGCGGTTCTGATGCTGCGAGCGTTCGGTCTGGCAGGCAACAACAATGCCTGTCGGAATATGCGTAATTCGAACCGCGCTTTCGGTCTTGTTCACATGCTGTCCGCCCGCGCCGGAGGCACGATAGACATCGATCCGCACGTCCTTGTCGGGGACTTCGATGTCGATCGTCTGATCGACCACGGGATAGACCGTCACGCTGGAAAAGCTCGTATGCCGGCGCGCGTTCGAATCGAAAGGTGAAATCCGTACAAGACGATGAACACCCGCTTCCGTCTTGAGCCATCCGTAGGCGTTCTTGCCCTTGACCAGCAATGTCGCCGATTTGATCCCCGCCGCCTCGCCCGCACTTTCCTCGATGAGCTGCAGCTTGTATCCGTGCTTTTCCGCCCAGCGCGTGTACATGCGAAACAGCATTTCGGCCCAGTCTTGGCTCTCGGTCCCCCCCGCCCCGGCGTGGATTTCGAGATAGGTGTCGTTCGCGTCCGCTTCTCCCGACAGCATCGACTGCAGCCGCAACTTCTCGGCGTGGGCCGCAAGCGAAGAGATCGTCTTTTCGGCCTCCGCGACCATCTCGGCGTCGCCTTCACCCTCCGCGAGATCGATCAGGCCCAAGGTATCGTTCAGCTCGTTCTCGAGCGAACGCACCGATGACATGGATTCGTCAAGACGCTGGCGTTCCCGCATCAACGCCTGCGCAGCTTGAGGATCGTTCCAGATCGAAGGGTCTTCCGCCTTGGCGTTCAGCTCGTCGAGACGGCGCTGGGACTTGTCCCAGTCAAAGATGCCTCCTCAGCAGGTCTATTGCCTGCCTGGTATCTTCGACTTTTCGCTCGACTTCGGGACGCATGGGAACTCTCGCTTGTAGGGCGGTGATATAGGTGACGCATTTGCCAACGT
The DNA here is from genome assembly GCA_035549575.1 of Rhizomicrobium sp. Taxonomy (GTDB): domain Bacteria; phylum Pseudomonadota; class Alphaproteobacteria; order Micropepsales; family Micropepsaceae; genus Rhizomicrobium. The sequence goes on along the minus strand of DASZQP010000002.1, from coordinate 182,023 downwards.
CAAAGCGGTTCAATAGAGCCCGCCGGTTCCTTCCCCGACTTCGCCGCCGGAGCCGGTGCCGGGTGTCGCCGATTCAGCCTGCCCGATGACGGCATTGCTGGGCGCGTTGGGCTCGCCAGGCGCCGTCCCGGCCTTGAACGCTTCCATGACCATGTTCGGATCGCCGGCCGCGGCTGGCTGCCCGGTCTTCGCATTCGTCGGGATCAGCTCGATTCCTGGCGCGACACGAAACGGCGTGGGCGGCTGGTCGGCGAGCGCTCCCTTCATGAAATCCCGAAAAATCGGAGCGGCCACGGTCGCCCCCTGTTCGTACTTGCCGAGCGTGCGCGGATTGTCGAAACCCACGAACACGCCGCACGCCAGGTCCGGCGAGAAGCCAACAAACCAGGTGTCCTTCGACTCGTTGGACGTTCCCGTCTTGCCCGCAAGCGGCTTGCCCACAGCCAGTACCGACCTTCCGGTACCGCGCTGTACCACGCCTTCGAGGAGCGAAACGATCTGATATGCCGTGCGCGGGTCGATGAGCTGCTCCCGGGTATCGGCCAGGAGCGGTTCGGGCTGGCCCTTCCAGACCGGAGTGTTGCAACCTTCGCAGTTTCTGGCGTCGTGCCGCCAGATCGTCCTGCCCGTCCGGTCCTGGATGCGGTCGATGAGGGAAGCATTGACCTTCTTTCCGCCGTTCACGAATTCCGCGTATCCGGTCGTAAGGCGGATGAGCGTCGTCTCGTATGAACCCAGAGCATTGGCGAGATAGGGAGGCAGATGGTCGTAAACGCCGAACCGCTCCGCATAGGGCACGACCTTGTCCATGCCCACCTGTTGTGCCAGCCGCGCCGTCGCGTTGTTGAGCGAAAGCGCGATGGCGCGCCGCAAGGTCACGGCTCCGAGAAATTCGTGGCCGAAATTCGAGGGATGCCACAGGCCCAGTCCCGGTCCCTGGTCGATGACGAAGGGCGCATCGAGGACCTGGCTCACCGGTGTGTAGCCCGCATCCAGCGCGGCCGCATAGACGAAAGGCTTGAAGGCCGACCCCGGCTGCCGCATCGCCTGCATGGCGCGGTCGAACTGGCTCGATGCGTAGCTGAACCCGCCGGACATGGCGAGTACGCGGCCGGTATGCGGATCCAGGGCGACGATCGCGCCGTTCACCTTCGGCACCTGGCGAAGACCGAAATTGCCGCGCTGATCGACCCCTTCGACGTAGATCAGGTCTCCGATCTTGAGTACGTCCTGCGGTCTTGATGGAGCAGGCCCGACATACATGCCCGGCATCTGCTTCCGCGCCCAGGCGAGCTCGCTGAAGGGTATGGCCCCTTCGCTGCCGCCCGATAGGCCGATATGGACCGACTTGTCGGGATTGAATCCAAGCACGACCGCCAAGCGCCATGTCTCGATGCCGGACTGGTTCTGTCTGGCGGCAAGCGCCGTTTTCCAATCGGCGATGTCCCCGATATGGCTGGTCGCGCCGCGCCAGCCATGTCTGCGGTCGTAGCGAACAAGGCCGCTGCGCAGGGCGCTCACGGCATAGTTCTGCAGCCGGGTATCCAGCGATGCGCGGATCTGAAGCCCGCCGTCGTACAGTTGATGGGCTCCGTATTTTGCGTAGAGGAGCCTGCGCACCTCCTCCACATAGTAGTCGGCGTCCTGTGCCTGACTTCCAAGCGGGCGCGTGTGCGTCACCAGCGGTTCCGCTATCGCCGCCTTGGCCTGCGCATCGGTGATATAGCCGTTGTCGGCCATCTGCGTGATGACCCAGTTCCGCCGTTCAACGGCCCGCGTGGGATTGCGGACCGGGTCGAATGCACTTGGTGCCTTCGGCAGGGCGGCCAGAAACGCGACCTCCGAGATGTCCAGCTCGTCCAGGGACTTGCCGAAATAGTTCAGCGCGGCCGCCGCGACGCCGTAGGAGTTCTCTCCGAGATAGATTTCGTTGAGGTAGAGCTCGAGAATCTTCTGCTTCGAATAGGTCGCATCGATTCGGATGGCCAGAACCGCCTCGCGGATTTTGCGCGAGAACTTCACATCGCTGTTGAGGAGGAAATTCTTGGCGACCTGCTGGGTGATCGTCGAGGCTCCCTCCAGGCGCTTGTGCTCGATGACGTTGTAGACGTCCTTTACCGCAGCGCGGAGTATTCCTCCCGGATCGATACCCGGATGGCTGAAAAAATTGCGATCCTCTGCGGAGGTGAAGGCATCGATTACCTGCTTCGGCACGAATTCGATCGGAACGAATATGCGCCTTTCGCGCGCATATTCTCCGAGCAACGTTCCGTCACCTGCATAGACCCTCGTAGTCACGGGCGGCGAATAGTCCCGTAGCGCCTCGACGCTCGGGAGTTCCCGGGTCACCGAATACACGTAGAATACCACCGCCAGGCAAGTCACGGCGGCGAGCGCGATCGCCGCAAGGCCAAGGTAGCCGAAGATCCTGGCTACCCTGCGCCGGGGCGGCGGCTTCCGCACATCTCGGTCTAGAACTGGCATATAGGAGCCTTCATCCAGGGTTCCCGCGCGGCCGCGGCGGCTTGCGGGAACTTTCCGCCCGAACGCGACGGTTCTTCGCTTGCGGCAACCTCGATCATCCCGTGGATTATGGCGCGCGGCGCTCGAAACGTCACTCGGATACCATGGCGGTGGCGGGCGATCTCGCAACGGGCGCCGGGGCAAAGTGCCGCTGAATCGCGGCTGCAATCGCCTCGGCGACGGCATTGCGCCAACGCGCGGTGTTCATTTGGGCCGCGTCGTCCGCGTTGGACAGATAGCCCAGCTCGATCAGGACGGAGGGGACGTCCGGCGCCTTGAGCACGACGAAGGCGGCCGACCGGTGCGGCTGCCGGGGAAGGATATCGGTGGCCGAGGAGAGCGAGGACAGGACACCCTGAGCGAAACGAGAAGACTTGTTCATCGTATCCCGCTGCTCGAGATCGAGGAGTATCGGCGCAACCGCGGAATTCTCGCCGCCCAGATCCACTCCCGCGATGATGTCCGACTGGTTTTCCTTGCGCGCGAGCGCTGCGGCTTCCTTGTCCGAGCCGGATTCCGAGAGCGTATAGACGGACAGCCCCTTCACCGTACTGTCGGGATTCGAATCCGCGTGAAGCGAGACGAACAGGTCCGCGTGATGCGCGCGGGAGAAATTGACCCGCTCCCGCAGCGGGACGAACAAGTCCGCGTCGCGCGTCATATAGACGGATAAGCCCGGAGTCCGGCGGAGAACCCGCGCAAGGCGGATGCCCTCGTCCAAAACAAGGTCCCTTTCGAGAAGCCCGTTGACACCGCTGGTTCCGGAATCGATGCCGCCATGTCCCGGATCTATGACTATGATCTTCTTGGTGCCCGAGGCAGGGGGTTCCGACGGCAGCGACGCGACACGCTCTGCCGCGGCTTCCCGCGCCTTCAGATCGGCCGGCCAACCCGCCGTCTTGTCGAATCTGGCCTGCGAGGTCGCAAAAAGATCAATGACGACGCGATAGCCGAACCCTTTTTCCGGGGGCAGGATGAGTGCGTCCGAAACGGTGACAGGTTGATTGAGGTCGAGCACAAAGCGCGAGTTTCCGGGCCTGAAGAGACCATAGCGATAGCTCCGTATGGAACCGTGCCCCGATGGCCTGGGGGGACCGTCGAGATGCCACTGGACGGCGGGCATATCGATAACGACCCGGTTGGGATTGTTCAGCGTAAACGTGCGCATGCTGACCGGATCCGACAATTCGATCACGAACCTGGTCCGGTCGGGGTGATCGCCGATACGTGCGCTCATGACAATGGGCTGCGCGGCACCTGTCCTGATGCCTCCGGCAGGCTTGACGCCGCCGGATTGTGGCGTTTGTGCGGCCCCATCCTTGAGAACCTTGGCAATGATGTCTTCCACGGATTCCGGAACGGTACCGGCACGTTGCGCGCCTGTCCCGCCCGACCAGACGCACACGGTCAGCGCGAGAATCGCAGTTTGAAGCCGGCGCATCATTTACCCTTCCGCGGCGCGCAGATTCATCGACGAACCATTTACGATTCGTTAGCATAACGCGCCTTTGCTTTCGGTCGGAATGCGGCCACCGAATTCCATTCACGATCAAAGGTTGCACCGGCCGGCCGCACCGTCGCCCGGCGAGGATGGCAGGTTGGTTACCAGAAATTAACCAAAATGCCCGCATGTTCGCCCAATGGGAACCCGACACCGTGTCAGGGCCCTTTGTTCAGATCGGTCCTTGGAGGCTGAAGTTCGGAACCCTTTCTTGGACCAATGCCCTTGCCCCCGGGGCAGCGGGTACCTACAAGATGATTCCTGCTGCGCCGCCCGAGGCTGCGAGTGATTTGGCCAGAGGTGCAGTGGTTCTGATGCCGCACGCAAGACCCTTGCGGACTGGGTGCTGGCGACGTCCATTGTGGCCCAGCGTCCGGATGAAGCGCATCGCGCTTGCATCGAACCCAACCGGCACTGCCGGAAAGACTGCGAATTTTCAATGACCGACAGGTTTTGCGCTTGCCATTCCGATCCAGCGGCCTTGCCGCGGACCAGGCAACGGCGCGACCCGTCCCCAACAAGACGCACATCCGCGATACCGGCGCCACGACGCGCGGCACGCCGGCATGTGCACGGAGATTACAATGCCCAGACGCATGCTTATCGACGCCAGCCACCGGGAAGAAACCAGGGTGGTTGTACTCGACGGACAAAAGGTCGAGGAATTTGATTTTGAGGCCGCAAGCAAGCGGCCGCTCAAGGGAAACATCTATCTTGCCAAGGTGACGCGTGTCGAGCCGTCGCTGCAGGCCGCATTCGTAGAATATGGCGGCAACAAGCAGGGTTTTCTCGCGTTTCCGGAAATCCACCCGGACTATTACCAGATTCCGGTTGCCGACCGCATCGCATTGCTGGCCGAGCAGGAAGCCGAAGCACGGCGCAGGGCCGATGACGATGTGGAATCCTTCGATATCGTCCCCGGCCCCAAGAAGGCGCATGCTCCGGCAGAAGATGAAAACGCCGAAGCGAATACCGATGACGGAGCGCCCGATTCTGACGAAGCGGACGAACAGTCCGGAGATGATGCTCGGGCGGACGCCCGTCACGACGAGACCGCGCACGAACCGGACTCCGAGACTAGCGCCGCCGGGGACGATGTCGCGGATACATCCCATGAGGGTGAGGGCTGGGAGAGCAATGTCGCACCGCCTTCGGCCTTGGAGGAACACGAAGAAAGTGCCGGCGGCCCCGAAGTCATGTCGGAAGTGCCGGTATCCCCTGGCGAAGATGCCGAAACCGGGGCAATCAAGGAAGAGACGGGATCTGCCGAGCCGGCTGCGCGTCCGTTGCAGGCTCAAAAGCCCACGCAACGCTGGGTCCGCAAGCGGCACTACAAGATTCAGGAAGTCATCAAGCGGCGTCAGATAATCCTGGTGCAGGTCGTCAAGGAAGAGCGCGGAAACAAGGGCGCCGCATTGACGACTTATCTCTCTCTTGCGGGACGCTACTGCGTGTTGATGCCGAATACTCCGCGCGGCGGCGGGATATCGCGAAAGATCACGAACGCCACCGACCGCAAGCGGCTGAAATCGGCCGCGCAGGCGCTGGAATTGCCGGAAGGAATGGGTCTCATCATTCGCACGGCGGGCGAGAACCGCACCAAGGTCGAAATCAAGCGCGACTACGAGTATCTGTTGCGCACTTGGGACGCGATACGCGAACTGACCCTGAAATCCAACGCGCCGGCCTGCGTCTACGAAGAAGGCGACCTGATCAAGCGGGCGATCCGGGACCTGTACAACAAGGATGTCGGCGAGATCGTCGTCGAGGGCGACGACGGCTACCGCAACGCCAAGGAGTTCATGCGCATGCTCATGCCGAGCCATGCCAAGAACGTAAAGCTGTACAAGGAACCCACCCCTCTCTTTCACAGGCACCATATCGAGGCCCAGCTCGATGCCATGTTCTCGCCCACGGTTACACTGAAGTCGGGCGGCTACATCGTGATCAATCAGACCGAGGCGCTGGTCTCGATCGATGTGAATTCGGGCCGCGCCACGCGCGAGCATTCCATCGAGGATACCGCTCGCAAGACCAATCTCGAGGCGGCGGACGAAATCGGCCGCCAGTTGAGGCTTCGCGACCTCGCGGGACTGATTGTCATCGATTTCATCGACATGGAGGACAGCCGGAACGATCGCGACGTCGAGCGGCGCATTCGCGAGGCAGTCAAGAACGACCGGGCACGCGTTCAGATCGGCAAGATCAGTCAGTTCGGGCTCTTGGAGATGTCGCGCCAGCGCCTCCGGGCGGGCGTCATAGCCGGCTCGACGGTGCCTTGCCCGCATTGCGGCGGACAGGGAATTGTTCGCTCGGTGGAGTCCACTGCGCTCCGGCTGTTGCGCGGTCTGGAGGAGGAGGGCCAGAAGCTGGTCGCATCCTCGGTCGACGTACGCGTGGCTTCGGACGTTGCGATATACACGCTCAATCAGAAGCGACGCGAACTTGCCCGTATCGAGAGCGACTACGGAATGATCGTCACCTTCACGCCCAAGGACGGGCTGATGGCCGGCACATTCGAAATCGAACGGATCGCCCAGAAGAGTGCCGAAGACCAGGCCAGATTTTCGAGTCCGCCGCATAGTGAGCCGGTACTGGAGACCGGGATCGACCCGGACGAGGATGTCCAGGATCACGAGGATGTCCTCGCCGAAGCCGAGGAGCCCGCGGCGAGCGAGCCTTCCGGCGAAAGCAGTCCGCCAAGCCCTTCGCCGTCCAAGCGGCGGCGGCGCCGCCGCGGCGGTCGCGGCAGGGGAAGCGATCGCCAGTCCCACCAAGGCCAGCAACCCCACCCACCCTCCGCGGAATCGTCGTCGGATACTCAGCCGCAGCCCGCGACCGCGCGGAGTGCGGCGGAAAACCCGGTTTCGGCGAATTTGGAAGAAGGCACGGTACAGCCCCACGACGCGGGTCAGGCCGGCTCCCCCGCCGTTCCGTCCGGCGCACCGCGCAAGCGGCGCCGGCGGCGGGGACGGCGGGGCGGCGGCCATGGAGCGGCGCCGCAGAGCGCTGCGGACAACGCAAGGTTCGCGAGTTCCCCGTCGAATATCCAGGATCGCTTCGGCACGCCTGACGACATAGATACGACGCCACACTACGTCGAGCCGTCGCACGACCCGGAACCCGGAGACGAGGCCGCGGAACCCGCAAATCTCAACGGGTCGTCGGAACCAGTCTGGTCACTTTCGAGTGGAGCGGCGGCACCGCCTTCCCAAGATGCCTCCGAAACGCAAAGCGGAAGCCTGACGCCTGCCCCCGTGGCAGAAGTGCCTAGCGCCACTTCCGAACCGGTACCCGAAAAGCCGAGCGGCCCGCCCAAGAAGGGCTGGTGGCAACGCACCTTCCGCTCCGAGAATTAGGTGCCGCCAACCGGAGCGGTGGACGCGCCCAGACCGTGTCCGCTGGCGTCAGGCAAGGCGATGCATCCGGCCTCGAGAGTGCAGAGTATCGCATTCATCGTGTCGTAGGTTGCCACACCGTCGCCCGGCTTACCTCGGCGGGTAACAACCTGCCCTTTCGCCAACCTGGCCAGAGCATCGGCGATCGACGCAGTTCCCACCGGCCCTCCTGCCCCGGAGCCGACAAGGGACAGGCTTCCGCTGCCGTCGAGTGCGATCACCGGCGTAAGGAAGGCTGCGGACAAGCCGGCAGGAGACTTCGAAGGCGCCGCTGCAAGCGTCACCCCGGTCTCCCTGACTGTGTGCCCGGATCCGAATGGTCCGTTCATCGTGACTGCGCAGGCAACGGCTTGGCCGCTGCTGTCCGTCGCCGCAAATCCGGTCGCGCCCAGATCTGCAGGCAAATTGGCGACTCCGAAGTTTGCGAGGGCCTGCTTTGTCGCGGATACGACGGCAGCCTCGGTGTTGCTCCCTTGCGGCGCGGAGGCCTGCATTTGCGCGAGGGTTTCGAACAGCGCGGTCGCAAATGCGCCCGCCCCCGTCGACTTGCCCGGCAGAAGGATCTTGCGATCGCCGAATTGAACGGCTTGGGGCGCGCGGCGCACGGGGAGATATGCCGCAAGTTCCTGGGCGGAAATCGTCCCGCCTTCGGAAGCGGCGTAGTCCGCGATCCTTGCCGCCAGCGATCCCGAATAGAGCGCGTCTGCCCCCTCTGTCCGGATCGCTGCGAGCGTATCGGCTAGTCCTCTGTTCGAAACCATGGTTCCCGGCGGCTTGACATGGCCGGATTCGTCCAGGAATTCGGCTGAGAGGTCCGCATCCAGACGTATGACATTCGAGGCTGCGCTGAGCCGCTTCGCCAGCGCTCCAGAAATCGGAAAGCCCGCCGCGGCATATCCTTCCGCCTGCGCGATCACCCTGCGCCAGGAAAGCCTTCCATAGGCAAGCTGCAGGGCTGCGAAGCCGCGAACGTTGCCGGGAACGGCGAACGCTCCGCCGCCGCCGGCATCGCGTGCGAGGAAGTCGAATTCCTCATCGCGGCCGGTAGCGGGATCATGTACGAGGCAAATTCCGCCACCGCCCAGTCCCGCAGAAACCGGATACGCAACGGCCAGTCCGAAATAGATTGCGGTTGCGGCGTCGGCCGCACTGCCCCCTTCGGAGAGAATTGCGGAACCTGCGAGCACGGCGTTGGGCTCGTCGCCTATCGCCAGATTTCGGGCGGCAGGTGCGGACCTGATGAGGTCGAGTCCCCCGCCCGAACAGGCCGTGAGCAGCACCAGGCCGCATACCCCCGCCAAAACGCGCCATTGTTTCATTCGGGCAAACTACCTCCACGCCAGCGCTCGCGCTCCCCCCCAGAATCGCGTTGAATGGAATGAAAAAACTGCAATCTCCGCGACCGGACACCGGAGCCGCTTACGTTGACGCAATGCGGCCGCACTCGTACGGTCAGCTTGGACCATGAGCTGCAACACACGAGGAGAGTGCAAGCGTTGAAGTTTTGCAACCCCGTTCATACCACCGGCGTGCCACGGATCGCGGGTTTCCTGTTGGGGGTGGCGATAGGATTCTGCTCGACCGTCGTTCCCGCCGCGGCTCAGGGCATCCAGCTCCTGCAGGATACGGAGACCGAGCGGGCTCTCAGGTCGTACGAGGATCCGATTCTGGTCGCGGCGGGGCTCGAGCCGCAGGCCGTCAAGATGTACATCGTGAACGATCAGAGCATCAACGCCTTCGCCGCCGAGGGGCAGAACATTTTCGTCAATGCGGGTCTGTTCATTCAGCTGAAGACTCCCAACGAACTGATCGGCGTCCTCGCCCACGAAACCGGTCACATAGCGGGAGGCCATCTCGAGCGCAGTACGGCCGCAATTCAAAAGGCAACCGTACCGATGCTGCTCTCGATGGTCGTCGGCGTCGCGGCGATGATTGCAGGCGCGGGTCCCGCCGGAATGGCAATTTTCGAGGGCGGACAGCAGATCGCGCAAGCGCAATTCAATGCCTTCAGCCGGCCCCAGGAGGCGACGGCGGACGTGATGGGTCAAAAGTATCTCAAAGCCACCCATCAATCGGGAATGGGAATGGTCCACGTCTTCGAACGCATGGCCGACGAATCCGCTCGCGCCCATCCGGATGCGCTGGCGACCGACCATCCCGCCGACCGCGACCGCGTTGCGACACTCCAGTCCATCGCCGAGGCGTCGCCCTACGCCAACGTCATGGACAGCCCCGAGGTCCAGCACGAATTCGACATGATAAAGGCCAAGGTCATCGGCTTTCTGTTTCCGGTGAACAATGTCCTCACCCTCTATCCGACGACCAATTCGAGCAAGCCCGCCCGGTACGCACGCGCGATGGCCTATATGCGCCAGCCCAATCTCAAGGCCGCGCTCGCGGAGATCAACAGCCTCATCGCGGACGAACCGAACAACCCGTATTTCTACGAAGTCCTCGGCCAGATCTACGTCCAAATGAGCCAGCCCGAACGCGGCATCGCGCCCTATCAGAAGTCCGTGGACATCCTTCCCGATGCGCCGGAGCTGAGGGTGGCGCTCGCGGCCGCGCAGCTGGCCACGGAAAAGAAATCGCTCGCCCAACCCGCTATCGACAATCTGAAGATCGCCTTGCAGCAGGACAATCAGGATACCTTCGCCTGGTACGAGGCGGCACAGGGATATAGCGCTCTGGGCAATCAGCCGATGGCCGATCTGGCAACGGCGGAACGCTATTACAATGCCGGGGATGCGAGGGCTGTGGTGTTCGCCCAGCGTGCCGAACGGGCCCTGGAAAAGGGCTCCTCCGAGTGGCAGCGCGCCAACGACATTGTGGCAATCGTAACCCCCCTTCTGAAAAACCAGCGGCGTTGAAGCCAACCCGGAAAGATCGATGAACCAGCCGTGGAAGATTGTCACCGCGGGCGCCGCTGTCGGCGCCGTCGTTGCGGTTTTGGCCGTGTTCGGCTTCGCAGGCGCGGGACTGTTTCCATTTCCATCCGACCGTCAGATGCGCTCCTACCTGCTTTCGCATCCCTCGCTCGCGATCGAAATGGTGCAGAGAGCGCAGGCCCAGGAAGCGGCCGCCGAAAAAGAGCGAATCCGGGCTGCGATTGAAAAGGTCGGGCTGAAGACCTTCTTCAATCCGAAGATCGCTTACGTCACGGGACCGGCGCATGCAAAACGGTCGATAGTGGAATTTTTCGACTACAATTGCCCGCATTGCCGGAACACCTTCCCCGCGATCCGGGACTACTACCGCGCACACCGGAACGACACCCGATTTGCATTCGTGGAATTTCCGATATTCGGGAAGGACTCGGAAAGCGCCGCGCGCACGGCGCTCGCCGCGCGCCTTCAACCGGACAAATATATTCCCTTCCATTTTGCCCTGATGGAAACGGAAGGCGCGATCGGCACGACCGAGCTCATCGCGGCCGCCGAAAACAGCGGTCTCGACCTAAACAAGCTCACCGAGGACGTCAAAAATCCCGAATTCAACAAGACTCTCGCCGCGGTTCACTCACTTGCCGAACGTATCGGCATTTCCGGTACTCCGTTTTTCATCGTAAACGGCAGGCCGCATGAGGGTGAAGTGACGGCTGAAGAACTCGAGCGTCTGGCAAAGGGCTGAATTGCGATCATATCAGACCCGCAAGGGGACTGGATGGATCGGCATACCGTTTTTTCGGCATCCTGCCGGCGAGATAGGCGAGCCTGCCGGCTTCGACCGCAAGCCTCATCGCGCGAGCCATGGCTACCGGATTCCTGGCTTCGGCAATGGCGGTATTCATCAAAACGCCATCGCAGCCCAATTCCATCGCAACGGTCGCGTCGGAAGCCGTTCCGACGCCCGCATCCACGATGACCGGAACCTTTGCCTCTTCCACGATCATCCGGATGTTCACCGGATTCTGCACGCCAAGCCCAGAGCCTATCGGCGCGGCCAGGGGCATGATCGCGGCTGCGCCCAGTTCTTCCAACCGTTTCGCCATCAACGGATCGTCGCTGCAATAGACCATGACCTGAAAGCCGTCCCGGATCAGGAGTTCTGTGGCGCGAAGCGTCTCCAGCATGTCCGGATAGAGCGTTTTCCGGTCACCGAGGACCTCCAGCTTGACAAGCGTCCAGCCACCGGCTTCGCGCGCCAGCCGCAGGGTTCTCACGGCTTCTTCTCCCGTAAAGCATCCTGCCGTGTTCGGAAGATAGGTGTACCTTCCGGGGTCGATATAGTCGACGAGCTTGGGCTGGCCGGGGTCTGTGAGATTGACCCTGCGCACGGCGACGGTCACCATTTCGGCGCCGCTTGCTTCGACGGCTGCGGCGTTTTCGGCATAGGTTTTGTATTTTCCGGTCCCAACTATCAGGCGCGACGCGAATGTGCGTCCGGCGACGACGAAAGGCTTGTCGGCCGGCGGCGCGTGGGGGGCGTTCCCGCCGCCTATGAAGTGCACGATTTCCAGCCGGTCGCCGTCGTCGATGACGACAGCGCGATATTGGGAGCGGGGCACAATTTCCAGGTTGCGCTCCACGGCGACTTTCGCCGAATCCAGTCCGAGAGTTTCGAGCAATCCCTCAATGCTGAGGCGCCCGCCCAGCGAGCGCGATTCGCCATTGAGCATGATGTTCAGTGCCATTGCATTCCTCACCAAAAAGAAGGAGCGGCGGGCGCTTTGGCCATCCGCTTCCTACGCCGGCATTAACCGGATCAGGTTCGAAGGGACTCGTGGCTTCCACGATCTCAGCCCATCCGGGCGCCCCTGGGACAGGGCCGATGGTGACCGGTTGTTGCGGGAAGTCAACAAAGAGGCCGCATAGACATTTCCGTTCGCTTGGGGAGCGACTATAAGAGACGAATCCGCCACGCGCGCCGGAATTTCGACCAAAATGCCAAGAAAATCCAAAGCCTTACCGATCTATGTGCTGAACGGCCCAAATCTCAATCTGTTGGGCGAGCGGGAGCCCGAGATCTACGGAACCGCCACGCTTCCGCAGATCGAACGGAAAGTCGCGGCGCTCGCCAAGGGGCATGGGTTGGCCACGGTATTCCTGCAATCCAACCACGAGGGCGCGTTGATCGACTGGATTCAGGAATGCCGGACAAAAGGATGCGGACTCATCCTCAACGCCGGCGCCCTCACCCATACCTCCGTGGCACTATATGACGCATGCCGGACACTGCCGTGTCCCATCGTGGAGATACACCTGTCCAATCCCCATGCACGTGAATCTTTCCGTCATCGCTCGTTTATCAGCGCGGCAGCCAGCGGCGTAATTTGCGGTTTTGGGGCCCATGGATACCTTATGGCGGTCGACGCGCTGGCGCAGCTTCTCAAGGACCGGCATCAATGACCATGAAAAACATGCGATCCATAGCCGCTCGCCTTGGAAACGGGACGAAATCCAAATCGGGAGTGGACGCCGACGCCGTGCGCGAGCTGGCCGCGCTTTTGGCCGAAACCGGTCTGAGCGAGATAGAGATCGAGCACAACGGCGCACGCATTCGCGTGGCGCGGCATTCCGGCGTTCCCGCGGTGGTTCAGGCGCCGGCAGTAGCCGTTCCAAGTGTTCCCTCCGCGGATCCGCTGCCCGCAACGACGCCGAAGGGCCCTCAGGCCGGCGCAGTTCCCTCGCCCATGGTCGGCACGGTCTATGTCGCGCCGGAGCCCGGCAAGCCACCCTTTGTGAAGCTGGGGGATACCGTCAAGGAAGGAGATACTCTCTTCATCGTCGAAGCAATGAAGACCATGAACCCGATCGTTGCTCCTCGCGCGGGAAAGATCACCGAAATCTGCGTTGAGGATGCGCAGCCGGTGGAATTCGGCCAGACGCTGCTCGTTATCGCCTGATGTTCGACAAGATCCTCATCGCCAATCGCGGCGAGATCGCCCTGCGCATCAATCGCGCCTGCAAGGAAATGGGAATCGCCACCGTCGCAGTGCACTCCACTGCGGATGCGGAAGCGATGCACGTACGTCTCGCGGACGAAAGTGTCTGCATCGGGCCGCCCGCGGCATCGCAGTCCTACCTCAACATTCCCGCCATCATATCCGCCTGCGAGATCACGGGTGCGGAGGCGATTCACCCCGGCTACGGTTTCCTGTCCGAGAATGCGCGGTTTGCCGAGATCGTCAGGGAGCACAAGATCACATTCATCGGGCCGGAACCCGACCACATCCGCATGATGGGCGACAAGATCACCGCGAAGCAGGCGGTGAAGGCTGCAGGAATTCCCGTTGTGCCGGGCTCGGACGGTGGCGTGTCGGACGCGGATGCGCCCGCGGTTGCCCGGGAAATCGGATATCCCGTACTCATCAAGGCGACCGCGGGCGGCGGCGGACGCGGCATGAAGGTCGCCAAGTCGCCCGAAGAGCTTGCGCTGGCTCTGTCGACGGCGCGCACCGAGGCCAAGGCCGCGTTCGGCAACGACCAGGTGTATATGGAAAAATATCTGAGCAAGCCGAGACATATCGAAATCCAGGTCCTTGCCGACCGCCACGGCAATGTCATCCACCTCGGAGAGCGCGATTGCTCGCTGCAGCGCCGGCATCAGAAAGTCTGGGAGGAGGCCGGGTCCCCTGCCCTCAACGCCGCGCAGCGCGAGGAGATCGGCACTGTCGTGACTTCGGCGCTTGCGAAGATCGGCTATCTCGGGGCAGGCACGATCGAATTCCTTTTCGAGGACGGGCGGTTCTACTTTATCGAAATGAACACGCGCCTGCAGGTCGAACATCCGGTGACCGAGGCCATCACCGGCATCGATATCGTACGTGAACAAATTCGCATTGCCGCCGGCGGCGCGCTCGAAATGAGCCAGAGCGATGTGACGTTTTCCGGTCACGCCATCGAATGCCGCGTCAACGCCGAAAATCCGTTCACCTTCCAGCCGTCGCCCGGACTGATAGCGCAATTTCATTCGCCTGGCGGGCTTGGTGTGCGCTTTGATTCGGCGATTTACGACGGCTACAAGATCCCGCCCTACTACGACAGTCTCGCGGGAAAGCTCATTGTCCATGGTCGCAATCGTAACGAATGCCTGATGCGGCTCCGACGCGCGCTGGACGAGCTCGTCGTCGGCGGCATCGAGACCACCATTCCCCTGTTTCAGGAGCTCGTGCGGGAACACGACATCCTTGACGGTGACTACCACATCCATTGGCTGGAACAGTGGCTCGCGGCAAGGAAATCCTGAAACGCTACTGGACGAAGGCGACCTTCGGGACCGGACAGGCGGTCAAATGCTCCGGATGCAGTTGTGAGGCCAAGGGCCTGATGCCGCCGAACGTGCTCCGCCAGCATTCATTGAGTACCGAGCAATAGCAGATCCTGAATTCTAGCTTTCCACGGGCTATATTCAGAGCGCGCCATACGGCCTGGTTGTCGTCGGCGAGGGGTACCGTCACGAACGTCCGGGTTTCCCCGGCGCGGATCACGGTGCCCTGGACGCCGCCCATAATCACCGGAGTCCTGTCCGGCCGGTCGACAGCGACATCGGCGAAATTGAAGGGCTTGTAGCCGCAGCAATCCCGAACCAGATCGATGCCGGACCGGTAGGGCTTTCCCTTCCAGAAGACTTCGAAGGCCTCGACCTTTGCCGGCCCCACGCCGCCGTTTACCACATCCATCAAAATCACACGCCGTCCGCTCGAGTCGGCATTGCTCGATTCCACCTGAAGATATGGCCAGGTGCTCGCCGCCACGAGCTTCTCGTTCGCGTCCTCGGTGCGGATGCCCACCCAGAGCGACACTGCGGAGACAAACAATGCCGCGAGGGCGAAGGCCGTATCGCTCCAGTGTCGCCTGTATTCTCCGCCGCCGGTCAAAGCGTGCCTCCTTTGGCATTCCAGAATAGGAAATGGAACTCCAATGCGAAAGACCTGCAACAGCGCGCCGCTTTCGACTATGCTCGCAAGATGCACGGATCGCCTTCGCTCACACCGGATATCCTGCTTCGCGCCTATGCGGAGGGCGTATTCCCCATGGCCGAGCGCCGCGACGCGCACGAGCTCTATTGGGTTTCCCCCGAGCGGCGCGGGATCATTCCGCTGGATGGATTTCACGTCCCCAAGCGCCTCGCCCGAACGGTACGGAGCAACCGCTTCGCGGTGACCACGGATCTCGCCTTCACCGCGGTGATGCACGCGTGCGCGGAACCTGCAGCGGATCGCGAACAGACCTGGATCAACGACGAAATCCTGCGCCTGTACACGGCCCTGCACGCGAGCGGTCGCGCGCACTCGGTCGAATGCTGGCGGGATGGCAGGCTCGCCGGCGGCCTCTACGGAGTTTCGCTCGGTGCGGCGTTCTTCGGCGAAAGCATGTTCAGCCGCGAGCGCGACGCCAGCAAGGTTGCCCTCGTCCACCTCGTTGCGCGCCTGATTGAAGGAAGGTACGAACTTCTGGACACGCAATTCATCACTGCGCATCTCGCCCGGTTCGGCACTGTCGAAATATCGCGCGAGGAGTATTTGAGGCGCCTCAGACAGGCGCTCGCGAAGCAGGCCTACTGGTCGGCGCCCTCGGGCAGGGGAGCAAGCCCCTCGTTGTCCGTGGAGTCAGGAGACTTGACCTTGACCGGCGCGCGTGAGGCCACGACCGGACTCGAAGACGGAGCCGATGTTCTGCAGAAGATCACCCAGACGTCGTAGAGCGGGTGTTGCATGCCGTTCAGCCCAGGGCTTGACGCGTACATCCAGCCGGAGAAGACGTGCTTCAGCTTCTGGTCTGGACGCTGGTCGTCGATCTGGACGAAGGCTGCAGTTTCCGGCGTCTCGCTCGGCGGAGTCGAGTAGCAGTAGCGCGCGGTGATGGTCAGGGTCGCGAATTTCACCGGCACGTTGAGCGGCGCGGCAATGTCGAAGGCGCGGCCGGTGATCTTGTCCAGACCGCGCATCATGAGCGACGGCCGCGCTGGCGCCGTGGTGGCCGGCCGCTTGACGACTTCGGGATTCGGCGTGGGCTGCGCGAGTGCGCCCGCGGCGGCACACAGGAACACCGCAATCGACGCGGCGAAGGATCTCATGGATGGTCTTCCGGCACCGGCGCCGGCTTTCCCTGCTGCGGCGGACTTGCCGTTCCGCCGGTCGCGAAGCGGCCGATCAGGCTCATCAGATCGACAGAGCCCTGGGTATTCGTGATGAACCCTCCGGGCTTGATCATGTCGTCGCTGCCGCCCGGTGAAATCGAGAGATAGGAATTCCCGATCAGTCCGGTGTTCGTGACCATGATCGAGGAATCCTCGGGCAACTTGATATCGTCGCGGATATTGAGATGCACCGTCGCCTGGTACGTCTTGGGGTCAAGGGTCAGCGACGACACATTTCCGATCTTGATGCCGGAAAGCCTCACATCGGTCCCCACGTTCAGCCCGTCCACGCGCTGGAATTTGGCCTGGACCTCATAGCCTCCGAAGCCGGCCGCGTTGGTGCTGGAATAGGCGAAATACAGGAACCATGCCGCCACGACGACGACGATCGCGCCGATCAGGGTTTCAACCGTGTTGTTCTGCATCTGCCGCTGCTACTCCGGCTTCCAGGCCTGGTAATCGCCCGTGGCGGGGGCGCGCACACCGGACGCAGCCAGGCTGCCCTCCGGGTGATAGGCGCCGGGCGTGCCGGTGGGATTCGGCCTGTGATCGGCTTCCCACGGCCTAGCCTTGAGCGGATCGACGGTCGGCGGTTCCTTGAAAGTATGGTGCAGCCAGCCATGCCAGTCCGGGGGCACGCGCGAGGCCTCCACAGTGCCCGCGTAGAGCACCCAGCGGCGCTTGCCGTCCCGGGTCTGATAGTAGCGGTTGCCGTACCTGTCGGTTCCGACTTTCCGGCCCGAGAACCAGGTCGTCAGGAGCGTTCCGTAGGTGGCGGACTTCCACCAGGCAAAGATCATGGAAAAGAAAGGCATATCCCACCATTTCGGAATCGGCGGCGACTATAGAAGCCGCAGCCCCCGTGCGCCACGAAATGCAGCGCCGCAGGGAGATTGTATAGTGAAACTTCGGTTTTGGTCCCGCTCATCCTCCTGCGCGGGGCCACCCCTGAGCAAGAAAATTGTTCTGCGGATATGGTAGCGCGCTCCCGACCGATATTACTACTGTAACGCACAATTAACGGATGATGTAACTAGAAGTTGCACCAAACGGCTTCGTTCGCTCTCCTTCCGGGGTCGAAGAGGGCTTGGTGCAATGAATTCATATCGACTGGTCTCCGGAGAATCGGGGGCGAAGGATCGGGCGGGCGAACATTGCAGGAGTGCAGCGTTTTCGGACAACCGCGGCAACGCGGCGATCGAATTCGCGCTGCTCTTTCCTCTCCTCCTGCTGCTCACGTTCGGCATCGTCTGCTATGGCGGCTATTTCTGGATGGCGCACAACATTCAGGAGCTTGCCAATGACGCGGCGCGCGCCGCGATTGCCGGACTGACCGACGAGGAACGGCAGAACCTCGCGCAAACGACCGTGGCCGACGAGATTGCCAAATACGAGGTGCTCGAGCCGTCGCTCGCCACCGTCACCTATAGCGGCGACTCGCAGTATTTCACGGTCGATGTCTCCTACGATGCCTCGACCACGCCGTTCTGGGTGGCCAGGGATCTCCTGCCGATGCCGCCGACGACCATTCAGCGTTCCGCGTCAATCAGGCTGGGAGGCTTCTGATGCAACGATTTTTCCGCAACCGGAAGGGCTCCGTTTCGGTGCTCACCGCGGTCAGCCTCTTCATGTTCATAGCCTTTTCGGCCGCTGCCATCGACTTCGGCTATGTGTTTGCCAAGAGCCGCCAGCTACAGGGCATGGCCGACCTCGCGGCCATGGCTGCCGCAACCAATATGGCCAATGCCCAGCAGGCAGCCCAGGCCACGGCGGATTCGAACGCCTGGTCCGCTCCGGTCACGGCGGCGGTCGTCACAGGATCCTATCAGCCGCTGCCATCCCTGCCCCCGGATGCGCGCTTCACCCCGGGCGGCACGCCGCAGAACGCGGCGCGGGTGACATTGACCGGCACCGCCGACCTGTTCTTCTCGCAGATACTGTTGGGCAGGCCGAATATTCAGATCTCGCGCACCGCAACGGCGGCACAAGGCCAGCTTGCCAGCTTCTCGATCGGGACGCGCCTTGCCGCGCTGAATGGCGGTGTCGCAAATGCATTGCTGAGCGCACTGACGGGCAGCAGTGTCAGCCTCTCGGTGATGGACTACAACGCGCTCGCCGGCGCGCGGGTGGACTTGTTCCAATATGTCGACGCGTTGAAAACGCACCTCGACGTCAATGCGGTCTCTTTCGATCGGACCTTGTCGAGCCAGATCGCAACGAGCGAAGCGTTGCAGGCGATCGTGGATGTGCTCAATGCCGCGGGCGATTTCGCGGCGGCCTCCGCGGTAGGGCAGATCGCGCATGCTGCCAATTCGACACCGATATCGCTTGGCCAGCTCCTCGATCTCGGTCCCTATGGAGGGCAGGACTACGTCAACCTCCAGGGCCCTTCGGGGTTTTCGGTCAATGCCCTGGACCTCGCAAATGCCGTAGTGCAACTCGCGCAGGGGGGCCGCCAGGTTCGACTGAGACTCAATGGCCTGATTCCCGGCGTTGCCGGAATATCCGCCTGGCTCGCCATTGGAGAGCGACCCGCCCACTCGGCATGGCTCACCATCACGGATAACGATACGGTCGAGGTGCGGACGGCGCAGGCGCGGCTCTACCTCGATGCGCAGGTCGTCCCGCTTGGCCTCGCCGGGGTCGCTTCGGTCGATCTGCCCCTCTACACCGAACTCGCCTCCGCAAAGGCGCGACTTTCCGGAATGGCGTGCGGTGCGGAGCCCGCGGTCTCGCTGAACGTGGCGCCCAGCATCGGCACGACTGCCATCGGAAGCGTCAACACGTCGGAGCTCGACGACTTCAACGACGGTCTGACGGTCTCGCCGGCCAAATTCGTCGATACTCTCGCCGTAAAGGCGACCGGCATGGCCCAAATCGACCTCGGGGGAGAGGCCTGGCAGAATGTGGCGTTCGACGCCGGCGAAATCGAAGGCCACGCCGTGAAAACCGTCTCCACAAACGACGCGGTCACCGCGGCGACGTCGAGCCTTCTGGGCAAGCTGACGCTCGATGTCCATGTCCTGGGGCTGTCGCTCAGCGTTCCGGCGGTCGCCTCGGGCGTGAGAAACACACTTGCATCGGTTGCGCAACCGCTCGACGGCGTCCTGAACGGGCTGGAGGGCTTGCTGGGCGTAGGCTTGGGTCAGGCCGATTTGTGGGTGGACGGGGTGCGCTGCCACGGCGTGGCGCTGGTGCAATAGCACCCCTCATTCCGGGTGCATCGGCAGCCGCTATGGCGCCCTACCGCCGTCCGGCGGTCTCCATAGAGGCCCGCTACGCCGCCCGCACCGCGACTCGACCCGCAAAAACGAATGTCGCGAAAGAAGAATCCACAATCGCTCCCCAACAACTTTTAGCCTGTGAATGTCACCGGGTTGAAAAAATTTTCCGGCCGATTCCGCAACCCCGCTTGACTCGCGGGTTTTCCCTCCGGTCGTTAAACCCCCACATATGGTATGCAAGGTTTGATTAACCACTTAGGCCTTGCGAAGGCAGGAGCGCTAAGTCCATACTTTGCGTCTGTCGCCGTTCGCGACACCAAATCTTGGCGGACCGAAATCACCGAACCGCCGGAGACCATGCCACGCAAGCATCGTCCCGGCGACAGGCGAACTGTCCCCAAAGCGGTGAGCGGAGGCGGGGCGGAAACGGCTTAACCCTGGGGGAGTGACATGCGTATTCGGCGTCAGTTTACGGTTGAAGGGCGGGACCCGTACGACGGCATATCTTTCGTGATGGCCTCGAGCGAGATCCGGAACCCGGACGGTTCGGTGGTCTTCCGCCAGACGGACATCGAAGTCCCCGAAAGCTGGAGCCAGGTCGCCTGCGATGTGCTGGCACAGAAGTATTTCCGCAAGGCAGGCATCCCCACCCGGTTGCAGCCCGTGGCGGAGGATGGCGTGCCGCAGTTCCTGTGGCGCAAGCAGGCCGACGGACCCGAGACAACGGGTGAACACTCCGCAAAGCAGGTGTTCGACCGCCTCGCAGGAGCTTGGACCTTTTGGGGCTGGATGGGCGGCTATTTCGCCGGCGAAGCCGACGCCCGGGCGTTTTATGACGAATTGTGCCACATGCTGGCGACCCAGAAGGCGGCGCCGAATTCCCCTCAATGGTTCAACACGGGCCTGCACTGGGCCTATGGGATCGATGGACCGAGCCAGGGCCACTACTATGTGGATCACGTCACCGGCCGCCTGACGCGGTCGGCGAGTTCCTACGAGCATCCGCAGCCGCACGCCTGCTTCATCCAGAGCGTGAAGGACGACCTCGTCAACGAGGGCGGCATCATGGACCTGTGGACGCGCGAGGCGCGCCTGTTCAAATACGGCTCGGGAACGGGAACCAATTTTTCGTCGCTGCGCGGAGAGAACGAAAAGCTCTCCGGCGGCGGAAAATCCTCCGGCCTGATGAGCTTCCTTAAAATCGGGGATCGTGCCGCCGGTGCGATCAAGTCCGGCGGCACGACGCGCCGGGCGGCCAAGATGGTCATCGTGGACGTCGACCATCCGGACATCGAGGATTTCATCGACTGGAAGGTGATCGAGGAGCAGAAGGTTGCCGCGATGGTCGCGGGCTCCAAGCTCGCCGAGAAGCATCTCAAGCTGGTCATGAAGGCCTGCGTGAACTGCGAGGGTTCGGGAGACGATTGCTTCGACCCGAAGAAGAACCCGGCGCTTCGCCGCGAGATCAAGTCCGCGCGCAAGGCGATGATCCCCGACAACTTCATCGAGCGCGTGATCAGCTTCGCGAAGCAGGGCTATCAGGATATCGACTTCAAGACCTACGACACCGATTGGGATTCGGAGGCCTATCTGTCCGTCTCCGGTCAGAATTCCAACAATTCCGTCCGCGTGACGGACGAATTCCTGCGCGCCGTGCTGACGGACGCCGACTGGAACCTGACCCAGCGCGTCAGCGGCAAGGTGGTCAAAACGGTGAAGGCACGCGAGCTCTGGGAAAAGATCTCCTATGCCGCGTGGGCCTGCGCCGATCCCGGAATCCAGTTCCACACCACGGTGAACGACTGGCACACCTGTCCCGCCGGCGGGCCGATCCGTGCGTCGAATCCGTGTTCCGAATACATGTTTCTGGACGATACGGCGTGCAACCTCGCTTCTCTGAACCTGATGCAGTTCCGCAAGGGAGAGGGCATCAAGACGTTCGACGTTCCCGCCTTCGAGCACGCCGTCAGACTGTGGACCATCGTCCTGGAAATCTCTGTCCTGATGGCGCAATTCCCGAGCCGCGAAATTGCGCAGCTGTCCTACGACTACCGCACGCTGGGGCTCGGATTTGCAAATATCGGCGGCTTGTTGATGGCAGGGGGGATTCCCTACGATTCGCGCGAGGGACGTGCGATCGCGAGCGCGATCTCCGCGGTCATGACAGGGGTATCCTATGCAACCTCCGCCGAAATGGCCGGCGAGCTGGGGCCCTTTTCCGAATTCGCGGCCAATCGCGACGCAATGCTGCGCGTGATCCGCAACCACCGCCGCGCCGCGCATGGCGAAACGGAGGGCTATGAGGCGCTGGCCACCAGTCCCGTACCCCTCGACCTCGACGCGGTGAAACAATCCGATCTGGCCTGGGCGGCGAAGCGGGCCTGGGACGACGCGCTTGCCATGGGGGAGGCGTTCGGATTCCGCAACGCCCAGGCGACCGTCATTGCGCCGACCGGCACCATCGGGCTCGTGATGGACTGCGACACGACAGGCGTTGAGCCGGATTTCGCGCTGGTCAAGTTCAAGAAGCTGGCGGGCGGCGGATACTTCAAGATCATCAACCGCTGCGTGCCCGAGGCGCTTACCACGCTAGGCTACACGGAGCGGCAGATCGACGACATAATCGCCTACGCCGTAGGACACGGAACGCTCGAGGACTGCAAGGCGATCAGCCACGATGCGCTGCGCGCCAAGGGTTTCGGCGAGGACCAGATAAGTGCGATCGAGGCTTCGCTCGAGTCCGCCTTCGACATCCGTTTTGTCTTCAACAAGTGGACGCTGGGCGAGGAATTCTGCCGCGACGTGCTCAAGCTAGACGGCGCCCTGATGGACCTGCCGGATTTCGACCTGCTGAAATCGCTCGGATTCAGCCGGACCGAGATCGACGCCGCAAACCTTCACGTCTGCGGGGCCATGACGCTCGAAGGCGCTCCGCATCTGAGGGAAGAGCACCTGCCGGTCTTCGACTGCGCCAATCCCTGCGGGCGCATTGGCAGGCGCGCACTTTCCGTCGAGAGCCACATCCGCATGATGGCGGCAGTCCAGCCGTTCATCTCCGGTGCCATCTCCAAGACGATCAACATGCCCAACACCGCGACGGTGAAGGAATGCGGCGAAAGCTACATGCTCTCCTGGAAACTCGGCCTCAAGGCCAATGCGCTCTATCGCGACGGCTCCAAGCTTTCGCAGCCGCTGGCATCTTCGGTCCTTCAGATCGACGACGATGAGGACGAGATCGAGGACGTTCCGATGGCGGCCCGCACCGCCATCGTCACCGAAAGGGTCGTGGAGCGCGTCGTCGAACGCGTGCGTGCAAAGGAGCGCGAGCGCCTTCCCCACCGCCGCAAGGGATACACGCAGAAAGCTGTCGTGGGCGGCCACAAGGTGTACCTGCGCACGGGCGAATACGAGGACGGCCGGATCGGTGAGATCTTCATCGACATGCACAAGGACGGTGCGGCGTTCCGCTCGCTCATGGATGGTTTCGCCATCGCGATATCGATGGGCCTGCAATACGGCGTGCCGCTCGAGGAATTCGTCGAGGCGTTCACCTTTACAAGATTCGAGCCCGCCGGACTGGTTCAGGGCAACGACTCCATCAAGAACGCAACCAGCGTCCTCGACTACATCTTCCGCGAACTCGCCATTTCCTATCTCGGCCGCTACGACCTCGCGCATGTTCCACCCGGCCAGGACGAGGACATAGGCGACGGAATCGACGGAAATCCCCGCGGACCCGCCAAGGAGATCGTTCGCAGGGTGGCATCGAACGGTTTCGTGAGAGGCCGGTTCGGAAATATCGGAATTGTTCGCGGAGGCGCCGCACCGCGGATGATGGAGGAGATGGACCATCTCCACGAAAACACCGTTCACGAGGCGCTGGAGGACGACGACGATGAAACCGTCGCGGTCGATCTGAGCGAAATCCGCAGCTCTGTGCTGGAGGCCGCATCGAACCCCGTCGGAGACCTCGTCGCCGCAATCGGCGCCGGCCTCGGCGAGGGTAGCTCGGCCACGGCACGGGCGTCCGGCAGTTCGCGCGACACGCAGGCACGGCGCGCAGCGGAAGCCCGCATGAAGGGCTACGAGGGTGATGCCTGCGGCTCATGCGGCAACTTCACGCTAGTGCGCAACGGTACCTGCATGAAGTGCAACACCTGTGGAAGCACGAGCGGGTGCTCGTAGGGGAGCGCGGATGAGGGCTGCGGCGCCGGTCCGTGGCCCCCGGGAGTTCAAGATGGCAAAGCAAGTCGTCGAAGTGATCGGCCGCGACGGCCACGTCCTGCGCAGCTACACGGTCGCGCTCGAACACGCGGGTTGCATCGATGCCGAATATGAGGAAGTCGCGCTCGTATTCGCCGAGCGCGACGGCATCGTCGCGGAGAAGGAACACGTCCACCTCCGCGCCCGCTGCGTGCGGTAGATCAGGCCCGGTCAATCCGGCAGGCGTAGCAACCCCGCTTGGCGTTGTGGACGTGAATGTAGGACACGTTCACATTCGTGAAGAATCGCGCGATTGCGTCTTCCACCGCATCCCCCTGCACCACGTCGGCCTCGATCATGCAGCCGGCATCGTCATAGCCACGCATCGAAAGCTGCCGCCCGCGGAGCACGGGTGGAACGACGCCGACCGCATCGAATGCCTCCCGCACGGCCTCTCTCACGAAGATCGGTCCCGAGGCGCGGTAGGGCGAAGCGGCGGGCTGATGCTCGAACGGGAGCAGGATCACTCTCTCGCCAGGCTCCGCATCCTCCAGCGTCACCCGGCAGGGAAAGCCCGGCTTCTCGTCGGCGATCATGCGCTGCATGCCGCGGGCGGCGAGTTCGCCGTCGCTCAGGGCGAACAGTGTCTCGAATTTGGACCGGGACAGGCCGGTGGCTCGAAATGTCATTGGTGCTCTCCAAGGAAGGTACTGCCGTTATCCCCTATATACCCGCCGCCTTCGACCCGGTTCTTGCGCCCGCTTTCCACCCCCTGAGGGGGGTGAGTAACGGCACGCTGCTTGCGACTAGTCTTTGGACACGTTTCAAACCGGAACAGGCCCCATGCTCCGCTTTGTCCTAGGGTTCGTTATTGCAGCAACGCTCGGCGCCGCTTTTTCCGCGGCCGCCGGGCCTGCCGCGGATCCGGCCGCCGTGGCGCGCATCCATGGCGGGATTGTGGACTGCGTCGGATGCCAGCTGGCCGGTTCCGACCTCTCCAACACCTGCGTGAAGGAACACGACCTCCACGGCGCGAATTTCGATGGCGCCAAGGCGGTGCTGATGTGCATGTCCTATGCGAATTTTTCGGGCGCGACCTTCCGCGGCGCCGACCTTTCCGGCGCCAACCTGGCCCACGCTGATCTCGACGGCGCCGATGTGACCGGCGCCATCACCACCATCACCTCATTCAAGGGCACGGATCTGACGCGCACGAAGGGCCTGACCCAGGCACAGCTCGATGCGGCCTGCGGCGACGCGGAGACGAAAGTCCCCTCCGGCCTCACCGTCCATGTTTGCAGTTAAGCGTTTCGGTTAGCCTCCGGAAGACGCTCACTTGGCCCCGGGCGCGGATGTACCGCCCGTGGTCTTTTTTTTCCATTCCCTCCCTCATCCAGGAGATGAGGCATCTTCGGATTACTCCGCCGCTTGCGGCAACTCCTTCGGCTTCCAGCGTAGCACGGGTTTGCGCGCGGCGGCGGTCTCATCCAGACGGCGGCGGGGGGCGAGACGCGGGGCGCCCTCGAAGCGCGTGCGCTTTCCCGCCTTCGCCTCCAGCGCCATGGTCCGCATCACATGGATGAAGCGGTCGAGCGACTCCTTCGATTCCGACTCCGTCGGCTCGATCAGCATCGCGCCGTGGACCACCAGCGGGAAATACATCGTCATCGGATGGTAGCCCTCGTCGATCATCGCCTTGGCGAAATCGAGCGTGGTGACGCCGGTGCCCTCAAGGAAGCTGTCATCGAACAGTGCCTCGTGCATGCAGGGGCCTTCGCCGAAAGGAGCGCTCATCACGTCCTTCAATGAGGCGAGGATGTAGTTGGCCGAGAGCACCGCGTCCTCGCTTGCCTGACGCACACCGTCGCGGCCGTGGCTGAGCATATAGGCCAGAGCACGGGTGAACATGCCCATCTGTCCATGGAAGGCACACATGCGGCCGAACGGTTTGGCCCCTTCCGGCACTGCAGCCCGGTCCTCGATGAGCCGGAATCCCTGCGCATCGTGCACAAGCAGAGGCAGGGGCGCGAATGGTGCCAGCCGTTCCGACAGTACCACGGGGCCCGCGCCCGGACCCCCGCCTCCATGAGGCGTCGAGAAGGTCTTGTGCAGGTTGATATGCATGGCGTCGATGCCGAGGTCGCCCGGACGCACGCGGCCGGCAATGGCGTTGAAATTCGCGCCATCGCAATAGAAATAGGCACCGGCCTTGTGCACCGCATTCGCCATCTCGATGATGCGCGGCTCGAACAGGCCGCAGGTGTTCGGGTTGGTCAGCATGATCGCGCAGACATCCGGACCGAGTTTGGCCTCGAGCGCATCGGCATCGACATGGCCGCCCTGCGTTGCGGGAACCTCGTCAACCACGAACCCCGCAAAGGCCGCGGTGGCGGGGTTGGTGCCGTGGGCGGATTCGGGAACCAGGATGCGCCGCCGGTTCTCGCCGCGCGCCTCGATCGCGGCGCGGATTGCCAGCAACCCGCACAACTCCCCATGCGCGCCGGCCTTGGGCGACATGGCGACCGCCGGCATTCCGGTCAGCCGCGTGAGCCATTTCATGAGCTCGGCGATCAGTTCGAGGGCACCCTGAACGGTCTCCTGCGGCTGCAGCGGATGGATATCCCCGAAGCCGGGCAGGCGCGCCATTTTCTCGTTGAGGCGCGGATTGTGCTTCATGGTGCAGGAGCCGAGCGGATACAGGCCGGAATCGATCGCATAGTTCATGCGCGACAGGCGAACATAGTGCCTGATCACCTCCGGCTCGGAGAGGCCGGGAAGACCGACAGGGCCCTTGCGGCGCTGGCCACCCAGGCGGGTCTCGCTCATCTGCACCTCGGGGATGTCCACGCCGGTCATGCCCCTGCGGCCAAGCTCGAAGATCAGAGCTTCTTCGTGGTCGAGGCCCCGGTCGCCCGAGATGGTCGGCAGTTCGTTCGCCTCGATCGTGCCCGGTGCGGTCGGGCGGCCCTGGCTGCTCATCGTCATGACAGCACCTCCGAAAGCGCCCCGGCGAAGGCGTCACAATCCTCGTCCGCGCAAGTTTCCGTTGCAGCCACGATGAGAAGGTCGCGCACGCCAGTGTCATGAGGCAGGAGCCGGGAAGCGGGAACGCCGGCAAGGATGCCCTTCTCCGCGAGCGCATCGACGACGGCCGCTGCCGGCTTCGGGAGCCGGATCGTGAATTCGTTGAAGAAGCTCGGCGTGAGGACGTTAACACCGGCCACATGCGCGAGTCGGTCGGCCAAACCCGCCGCCCTCGTATGATTGAGCCGAGCGAGCCGGGTCAGCCCCTCCTCGCCCAAGAGGCTCAGGTGAATTGTGAAGGCCAGACAGCAAAGCCCTGAATTCGTGCAGATATTGCTTGTGGCCTTGTCGCGGCGTATGTGCTGCTCCCGTGTTGACAGCGTCAGCACGAAGCCGCGCTTTCCTGCGGCGTCGACCGTTTCGCCGCAGAGCCGCCCAGGCATCTGACGGATGAACTTATCCCGGGTTGCGAAGAGGCCCACGTAAGGCCCGCCGAAGTTTAGCCCATTGCCGATCGACTGTCCCTCGCAGGCGACGATATCGGCACCCTGATGGCCCGGCGGCTCCAAAAGGCCGAGCGATACGGCCTCCGTTACGACCGCGATCAGCAGCGCACCCTTGGCATGGGCGGCGTCGGCAAGAGGCCCGATGTCCCTGATCAGGCCGAAGACGTCCGGGCTCTGCACCACGATGCAGGCCGTGTCGGCATCGATCATCCCCGCAAGGTCCTCCACCCTCCCCGGTGTCACCGGAGCACGCAGGACCTGACCGTGGAGATTTGCGACGGTTTCCACCGTTTCGGCGTAGTGCGGGTGCACGCCGCCCGACAGAATCGCCTTCGGGCGTTTGGTCACACGCTGCGCCATCAGGACAGCCTCGGCCGTCGCCGTCGAACCGTCATAGAGCGAGGCATTGGCCACCTCCATGCCGGTCAGAAGCGCCACCTGCGTCTGGAATTCGAACATGTACTGCAGCGTGCCCTGGGCGATCTCGGGCTGGTACGGCGTGTAGGAGGTGAGAAATTCGGAGCGCTGGATGAGGTGATCCACCGCCGCGGGGACATGGTGACGGTAGGCGCCGGCGCCGCAAAAGAACGGTACGCTTCCTGCCGCCGTGCTCTGCGCCGCCAGCTTCGACATGAGCCGGTCGACCTCCAGCTCGCCCTTGGTATCCGGGAGATCGAAGGCCGAGAGCGGAACTACCGCCGATTCGGGCACATCGCGGAACAGTGCGTCCACGCTTGCCGCGCCGATGCGGGAGAGCATCGCTGCCCGATCTTCCGGTGTAAGGGGATGGTATCGCATCAGAGGCCCTTTAAGAATTCGTCGTACTGCTCGCGCGTCATCAGCTTGCCGAACTCGCCGGCATCGACTCCCTTGAGCTTGAAAAACCAGGCCTCGCCCTCCGGATCGGCGTTGACCTTTGCCGGATCGTCGGTCAGGGCGGAATTCGAGGCAGTGACCTCGCCGCCTACGGGCGCGTAAACCTCGCTTGCGGCCTTGACGCTTTCGACCACGGCGGCCTCGCCGCCACTTCCCACCTTGCGCCCCGCCTCCGGCAATTCGACGAACACGACGTCGCCCAACTGCTCGGCGGCATATCGCGTGATTCCGACAGTGGCCTCGCCGCCGTCGATTCGCACCCACTCATGCTGATCCGTGAACCGTGTCTCGCTCATCTCCCCGACTCCCTTGTTCAAACTGTCCTTTTGTAGCGATGCGGAACGAACGGCATCGGCGCGACGCGCGCGGGCATAGATCTGCCGCGCACGATGAGATCGACCTCGGTTCCGTCATCCGAAAAAGCCGTTTCGACATAGCCCATGGCCACCGGCCCGTTCAGGCTCGGCCCGAATCCGCCTGAGGTAATCTCTCCGATGATGCGGCCGGCCTTGTCGGCAATCTGCGTATGCTCGCGGGCCGGCGCCTTGCCGACCGGGAGAATCCCGACGCGTTTCTTCGCAACGCCATTGAAGACCCCGTCCATGATCTTTTCCGCGGCCGGAAAATCCCTGTCCATCTTGCGACGCTTGCCTATGGACCAGACGAGGTTGGCCTCGACCGGATTCACAGTCTCGTCGATGTCGTGGCCGTATAGACACAGGCCCGCCTCGAGGCGCAGCGAGTCCCGCGCGCCAAGGCCGATGGGCAACACTTCGGATTCGTCCAATAGGGCTCTCGCGACCCGCTCGCCCTCGCCGCCTTCCAGTGAAATCTCGAAGCCGTCTTCGCCGGTGTAGCCCGAACGGCTGACAATGGCCGGACAGCCCGCCACCTCCGCCCGCACCACCTTCATGAACGTAAGATTGTCGATACCGGGTGAATGGCGTTCGAGCACGGTGCCGGCCATTGGTCCCTGCAGTGCCAGCAAGGCACGATCGAAGCGCGGGGTCAGCGTGGCCGTACCCTTCAGCCTTTCCGAGATGTATTCGAAATCGCCTTCCTTTGTCCCGGCATTGACCACGAGATACATGTCCTCCTCGCCCGCGAGCCTGGTGAACATGAAGTCGTCCTTGATCGTGCCCAGGTCGTTGAGCAGCAGTCCGTAGCGTTGCATTCCGGGTTTGAGCCCGATCACGTCGGCGGGCGTAACGCGCTCGAGCGCCCTGGCCGGATCGGCACCGGAGAGGAACCCCTGGCCCATGTGCGAAACGTCGAATAGCCCGGCCTTCTCGCGCGTATGCAGATGCTCCTTCAGGACACCGGCCGGGTACTGCACGGGCATGTCGTAGCCGGCAAACGGCACCATCTTTGCGCCGAGTTCCAGGTGGAGCCCGTGAAGCGGCGTCTTGCGGAGCGTTTCGATTGTCTCTGTCATCTCGGTCCAGACAAAAATTGCGGAGGCGCGAACCGCACGACGCGGAACCGCACCCCTCTGTCATCGGACCTGAGAGATTTCCCCGAACCGTTCCGGTCCGGATTACCCCTTCGGTGGAGACCGCCTGCGCGGCCACGCTTTCCAGAAGTTCATCTCCTTCGCGGTCCTTTTGCCTGAGAGTTTCCGGGGCGGTTGCTCCTTCGGCGCCTGATGCAGGTCTCTCCCGCGAGGGATCGAGTGTATGGCCGGACCGATGCGCCTCTCGGCGGATATGCCCGTCGGGCCGGCATCATAGGGAGAGAGGTTGCAGAGTCAACGAAATGGCCTCAGAGAGTGACGGGATAGCGGAACTCGCCCGTTGAAGGCAGCGAAATGGACTTCGATCTGGAAATCTTTCTGGCGGCTTTTGCCCTGTTCGTGGCGCTTCGGACCGCCGTGAGCGGGCGGCCGGGGCCCAGCCTGCTCATCGCCGCCGTGGCGGCCCTGAACGGGCTTACCTTCATGATTCGGCCCAATCCGCATGGCGACATGTTCCTGACCTGGATCGTGTTCATCCTCGCCGGGATATGCGCGCTCGTGGCCCTCGGTATCGCCAGGCGCAAGGAATCGGCGGAACCGGCCCCCTGAGCAGGGGCGTCCTACATCCTTTCGGGGATTTCGATGCCCAATATGTCCAGGACGGCGCCCAGCGCCGAGAGGGTCGATTCGCAGAGTCCCAGGCGCGCGGCCCGGAGCGCGGCGTCGGATTCCGAAAGGATGTGGTGTTCCGAATAGAAGCGGCTGAACTTTTGCGCGAGTTCGAAAGCGTATTCGCAAAGAATGTTGGGGGCGCGGTTGTCTTCCGCCGCGCGCATCTTCTCCGGAAGCGCGAGCAGATGGAGGATGAGCGCACGTTCCTCAGGCGAGCGGATCACGGGTGGTGACGATTCGTGCCCTTCGTCCGCCGCCTTGCGCAGAATCGATTGGATCCGCACGGCGGCATACTGCAGATAAGGCCCTGTCTTGCCTTCGAAACGGGTAAATCGCTCGAGATCGAAGACGTAGTCCGTCAGGCGGAAATTCGAGAGGTCCGCGAACTTGAGCGCTCCTATGCCGACTTTCCTTGCGATCTCGGCGTGCTCGGATTCGGGATAGTCGTTCGCCAGTCCCTGCTCGGCCAACCGCTTCTTCGCTTCCGCGGCCATGGTGGAAATGAGATCGTACAATTTCATTACCCCGCCGGCGCGCGTTTTGAACGGCTTGCCATCCGTGCCGTTCATCGTGCCGAAGCCGGCGTGTTCCAGCACTGCCTTGCCATTGAGATGTGCCTTGCGCGCCGCGCGAAAGACCTGCTCGAAATGCAAATGCTGGCGCTGATCCACGACGTAGAGAATCAGGTCGGGGTCCTGTTCGGCGACACGATCGACGATTGTCGCCAGATCCGTCGTGGCGTAGTTCACCGCGCCGTCGGACTTCACGAGTATGACGGGAGGAACTTCCTTCTTGTCGTCCGGCTCGGCGACGTCAACGATCAACGCGCCCTCGCTTTCCCGCGCGAGCCCTCCTCGCTTGAGCGTATCGATCAGCGGCGGAATGAGCGCATCGACGCTGGCCTCACCCTTCCAGAGATCGAAATGCACGCCGAGACTGTCGTATTCGCGCACCAGACCGCGCTCGGAGACATTGAAGAAATGCTGCCAGAGAGCACGGTAGCCGGGCCGGCCCGACTGGAGCTCCGCCGTGGCGCGCCTTGCCTCTTCGAGCCGCGCCGGGTCGGCCTTGCAGGCCGCCGACGCCGCCGGATAGATTTCCTCCAGATCGTCCATGGTGACGGGCGACTGCTCCGGATAGGGCCCGCTGAACGCGGCGTCGAAATAGATAGGCGCCAGGCCACGCCGGCCGATCTCGCTGATGAGCTGACCCATTTGCAGCCCCCAGTCGCCAAGATGCACATCGCTGGTGACCCGCCAGCCGTTGGCGCGAAAAAGCCGTTGCAGCGAATCTCCGATGATCGCCGATCTCAAATGCCCCACATGCATCGGCTTGGCGATGTTCGGACCGCCGAAATCGATCACCATCGATCTTCCGTTCGGCGGAACCGCGGATTTCGGCCGCGAAACCCGCTCAACAAGCGCCGCGTCCGCAACATCGAGATTTATGAAGCCTGGTCCCGCAATCTCGACTTTGGCGAAAATCGGATTGTCCCTCAGGCGCGCGGCGATTTTTTCCGCGATCTGCCGCGGATTGGCCTTGACCTGCCGTGCCGCCGCGAGGGCGCCGTTGCACTGAAACTGCGCAAGGTCCGGGCGGTCGGAAACCTGAACCTGACCGAAGGATTCCGGGATTCCCTCTGCCGCGAACGCGGCCTCCGCGATCGCGCTGAGTTCCTGAACGAGACCGGTCATGGCACGTAGCGGTTGGTCTGCTTGTTGAACTCGACCTGTTTTTGCGTGAGCTGGAAGCCGACGACAATCTGGTAGTCGCCGACATTGGCGCCCCGATCGAACTTGATAACCGTCGATTCCACCTCCTGCTCGAAGGCGACCTGCGTTTCGCCGGCGGTGAAGACGAGCGGCGCCAGAAATATCTTCTTGTTCATGATCTTGTTGCCATCGTGCGTTACCGCGACGAAATACGGCACGCGATAGGAGGCCGCCCCCCCGCCGGCGGCACGCTTGGCGACGAATTTGATCGTCAGCCTGGAGTCCGTTGTCTTTTTTTCCTTGTCGAAATCGCATCCTGCCGCGACATCAGTCATCCATGCCGTGTACAGTTCGCCCGAGGGGTCTTCCGGGGCATTGTCTCGAAACACGGTAAGGGCGGAGGTGGGCGCCAGAACGGCGGCGACGGGACACAGGCCCTTGTCGGCATCGCTGGTGCATGCGCCCAGCACCAGCGCGGCAAGCATCACTGAAATCGCAATTCGCATCAACGGAGTGCCTTGCTGATCGGGTTGATCTGGCATAGAGGTCGCAACGGAATTCCGGGCGCGCGGCGGCCCGTATCGCCGTTCGTTGCCTTGCCGGACATTACTCAAGCGACCGTAGCATGGAAAGGATCGTCCGCAAGCGGGCGGCCTTGCCCGATGTCGCGGCCGCAACGTGTCTGGCCGGCGGCCGGTATCAAATGGCGCAAGCCCTTCCCGGCTTCCATCGCATCGCGAAGAATGCGACTGAATTGACATGACGACTCGCGTCGAAATTTTTACCGACGGCGCCTGCTCGGGCAATCCGGGCCCCGGCGGCTGGGCGGCCATTCTTCGCTATGGCGCGCACGAAAAGGAAATCTCCGGCGGCGACCCGGCGACGACGAACAACCGCATGGAAATGACGGCGGCCATCCGTGCCCTGCAGTCCCTGAGAAAGCCGTCAGCGGTCACAATCCACACGGATTCCAGATACCTCATGGACGGCGTCACCATGTGGATGAAAAAATGGAAATCAAACGGCTGGAAGACCTCGGACCGCAAGCCGGTCAAGAATGGCGATCTCTGGCGCGAGCTCGAAGAAGCCGCGGCCAGGCATGACGTCAAGTGGCGCTGGGTAAAAGGTCATTCCGATCACGTCGAAAACGCGCGCGCGGACGCGCTGGCGCGGGCGGCGATCCCCCACTAACGCGAGGGCGGACTGTCCCTCCCCGCCACGAAACCCGGAATGTCCTCGGGCATGCGCAGCCAGGCGTGCCGGCTGCGCTCGAACACGGAGCGCGCGGGCTTCGGGAACTGCGGATCGGCGAACGCGCCTACGGCCACGCCATAGCGTCCGGGGTGAAGGGCGGTTTGCCAATAGACCGTGGAACCGCAGCGCGGGCAGAAATAGAACTTGAGCCAGCGCCCCTCCACCTGCCGCTCGTACACATTGGCAGGGCCCGAAACCTGGATTTGAGCAGCGTCATAATAGGCGCCGATGCCGAAGGCGGATCCCGTGCGGCGCTGGCATTCCGTGCAGTTGCATAGCGAAACGACCGCGGGCTCGCCTTGGGCCTCTGCCTTCAGCGAGCCGCAGCAGCATTGGGCCACACGCGGCATTTAGAGCTGCTTCAGGATGTGTTCGGCGCTGGAGACGGAAAATGCGCCCGGTTCCTCGATGTTGAGCTCCTTGACGACTCCATCCTCGACCAGCATCGAATAGCGTTTGCTGCGTTCGCCCATCCCAAAGCGAGTCGCATCCATTTCCAGTCCCAGCGCCCGAGTGAACTCGCCGTTTCCGTCGGCAAGCATCGTCACCTTTCCGGTGGCGCCCTGCTGCTCGCCCCAGGCGCCCATGACGAAGGCGTCGTTGACCGACAGGCAGGCGACGGTGTCGACGCCCTTTTGCCTGATCGCTTCCGAATTCTGGATGAATCCGGGCAGATGTTTTGCCGAGCATGTGGGTGTAAAGGCCCCGGGAAGCGCGAAGAGAACGACCTTCTTGCCGGCAAAAAGGTCGTCCGTCTTGACCGGCTTCGGACCGCCGTCCTGCTTCTCCATCAGCACCGCCGACGGAATTCTGTCGCCTACCTTGATCGTCATGTTTTCTCCATGATGTTTGACCGGGGCGGTTTGTAGCGCAGCGTCCCCGCGCCCGCAAAGCATTTGCGACCGCGCGCCGGGAGCGTGTTAGGATGCCCAGATGGCGCCGGACCTGTCCGAAAGGAAAAACGACGGCTTTCTGCTCGGGAAGCTGCTGATAGCCCTGCCCGGAATGCCTGACCCGCGTTTCGAGAAGAGCGTGATCTTCATGTGCGCCCATTCCGACGAGGGTGCCATGGGCATCATCGTCAACAAGCCGTTCGAGGGCCTGTCGTTTCGCGACCTGGTCGAGCGGCTCGACGTCAAGGTCGCGAGCGACATGCCCGACCCTCCTATCCTTTTCGGTGGGCCCGTAGGCACCGGCCAGGGGTTTGTCCTGCACACCTCCGAGTTCGGAAGCGGGGGCGCGACCATGCCCGTGACGTCGGAAATTTCGCTAACCGCATCCATCGACATTCTCCGTGCCATAGCGGAAGGCCGGGGACCGGAGAAATCGCTGTTTGCGCTGGGATACGCCGGGTGGGGGCCGGGACAGATCGAAAGCGAACTGTCCGCCAACGGCTGGATCCACTGCGATTCGCAGCGTGCGATCGTGTTCGACATGGATCACGGCAACAAATGGCGGGCGGCCCTGAACAGTCTGGGCGCGGACATCTCAGGCCTGTCCGCCGAGGCCGGACGGGCCTGATTCGGATTTTCCTTGCTGCTGCGGCTGATAGTGACGCGCGATGTAGTTCAGCGTGTCCGCCAGCGGCAGCGGCTGCGAAAAAAAGAATCCCTGCACGAATTCGCAGCCGATCTCCCTGAGGCGGCGGACCTCCTCCTCCGTTTCCACCCCTTCCACCACCACATCGCGCTTGAGGTCGTGCGCCAGCGTCACGATGGAACTGAGCACGACAATGCTGTCCGACTCGCTGTGCGTTCCGCCGTGGCGCGAAAGAAAGCTCTTGTCGATCTTCACCGTGTCGAAGGGAATATCCTTGAGCTGGCTGAGGCTGGACTGGCCGATCCCGAAATCGTCGATCGCAAGACCCGCACCCAGCGCGCGGATGCGGCGCAGGATGGATTGCGCGTTCGAAGCGGCGGCGCTTTCCGTGACCTCGAGCTTGAGCGTGCCAGGCAGGATTCCACTTTCCTCCAGTATCTGTTTGAGAAAAAGTTCGAATGCGGGATCGCGCAGCTGGCGGCGAGACAGGTTGACGCTCGCAAACAGGGGCGGCACGATCGGAAAGAACCGCTGCCACTGCGACAAGTCTGCTGCCGCCCGCTCGAGCGCGAACCGGCCGAGGTTCACGATAAATCCGGTCTCCTCGCAGTGGGCAATGAAGTCGTCGGGCGAAATGAGCCCTTTTTCGGGATGACGCCAGCGTATCAGGGCCTCGAAACCGGCAACGGCATTGTCGGAAAGGCGCATGATCGGCTGATAGAACACTTCCAGTTGATCGTTCTCGAGCGCGGCGCGAAGCTCCACCTCCAGGGCGACCGAATCTGCGGGCGCCTCGACATTCATCGTGCGCGCATAGACCCGCGCGCATCCGCCGCCGTCCTGCTTGGCGCGCATCAGGGCCAGCTCGGCATTCTTGACCAGATCCTGGGCATCGCGCGCGTCGCGGCCGACGCTCACCCCGATGCTCGCCGGCGCAAAGATGCTCCGCCCGCCTTGTGTGTATGCCCCTGCGCAGGCTTCCGCCACTTCGGCGCCGAGCGTTGCCGCACCGACGGACGGGTGGCGGAACAGGACCGCAAACGAATCCCCGCCGACGCGAAATACCTCGCCCTCCCCTCCGAACCGCTTCTCGAGCCGGCGCGCGATCAGCACGAGAAGCGCGTCCGCGTCGGCATCTCCAAGGCTGCCATGGATGGCCTTGAAGCGGTCGATGTCGAGGAACGCCACCGTTGCGTCGAGAAATCCGTCTCCCAGCTGCTCGAATGCGATCATCAGCGCCGCGCGATTTCCGATTCCGGTCAACGTGTCGTTCAGCGCGGGATTGGCGGCTGCCGCCTCCAGCTCCTTGCGCGAGGTGATGTCCGCGATCAGCCCGAGGCAGCGGCTGGCGCGCTCGCCGGGTCCCATCATGGTGGCGCGAAGCTCGAACCACGGATAGCGGCCCCGCTCGTCGCGCAGTCGGAACTCGATGCGGAAGGACAGGCCGGAACGGGCACGATAGTTCGTCAGCGCCTGTTCGTAGACCGCACGGTCATCGTCATGGATTCGGTTGACCCAGGCCTGGTGCGCCATCCGGCCCGCCGCCTCGCTAAGACCCAGGAGCGCCGCGGCCTCGCGGGAAAGCAGCACCTCGCCGCGTTGAAAATCGAGGTCGAAAATGCCCTGGCGGGATGCACCGATTGCCCTCAGCGCGGCAGGCTGGACCTCACTGGTCAAGCGCATGGCGCCAGGGAGGGTCACGATCCCTTCGCCCGCCACAATGGCCAGCGCCAGCAGCACCGCACCGGCAGCAGCAAATCCGCCAGCGATGTCGGGAGCGATGGTCGTCTCTCCGATGTAGCCGAGCGACGATAGCGTTGCAGCCACGGCGACGAGCGCAAAAATGGCGGTGGCAGGCGCCAGCATGCGCGCGGACCGGGACCCCTGCCTTCCGCTGTGCACCAGATACGCGGTGATGGCACCCGTCCCCAGAACCACACAGGCATAGGCAAGAACGACCGCGCCAGGCATTCCGAGATACGCCAGAACCGATATGCCCGTG
The DNA here is from genome assembly GCA_035549575.1 of Rhizomicrobium sp. GTDB lineage: Bacteria > Pseudomonadota > Alphaproteobacteria > Micropepsales > Micropepsaceae > Rhizomicrobium. The sequence continues at coordinate 145,055 of DASZQP010000002.1, read as the reverse complement.
ACGGCCAGGACTGTCCAATAGACCCAGCGCTCCGCCCCCGGCCAGGTCGATCGCACCGGCACGATCGTGTCCGCGAGCCGCGCGCCCGCCGCAAGGGCCAGGCCTGCAAAAAAGGCGGTCAAGCCGTAGGGTCCGCCCACCTGCGTGGCGAGGCTGGCGTCGAAGAGTCCCGCGCCCGCCAGTCGCATCAGAAGCACGAGGAACAGGGTGATCGCGGCCCACAGCGGGGCGGCATGCCCCGACATCACAGCGAGTCCGCCGGTTATCGCCGCCGCGGCAAAGATCAGGCCTGCGACCGCCGCAATGAAAATGCCCAGCTGTCTGTTGTGGGCCGCCAGAGCCGGCTCCGTCCACGCGAGGAGCGACGGCGGCGATTGCGCGTTGGCAATCTCGATTGCGATTGCGGCCTTGGTTGCGGGCGGAATCGTGACCTGCCACGCGTTGCGGCCGAAAGCGCGCGCGCGGACGATCGAAACGCTCGGCTCCGAACTGGCGACGCTTGTGATCGCCGGTCGCGTCGAGCGGGGTACGATGCGCAACGCGACACTTGCAGGCTGGCCGGCAAGCAGTACGCGCGTCACCGGCCGCGATGAGTCATTGGTGCCTGTGAACGTATACCATCCGGATGCGCGGGCGGTGGCACGAGCCGGCATCTGAAACCGGGCTACGGCATCGCGAAGCTCGATGACCGCTTCCTTTCCGTCGATATTGATACCTTTCGCGTCCTTCCCGGGGTCGTTGGCGGCAAAGGCCGTCACGCTTGCGAGAAGCAAGACGCCGAGCACGACCGCGAGGGAAAGTCTGTTCATTGCGCCGGAATCCGGACTGGAAAGCCAAGGGCGCGCTAACCTACAGGCGCATCATCGGCGAGCAAAGCGAATAGGGCGTGGTCGCGCCATTCGCCGCTAATTTGCAGATAGCCGCGGGCCAGTCCCTCCTGGCGGAAACCGGCCTTCGTCAGCAGGCTCCTGGACGGTTCGTTGGACGGCAGGCACGCGGCCTCGATTCGATGCAGCCCGAGCGTCGAGAATATGAAGGGCACAAGCGCCCGTACGGCATCGAACATATAGCCCTGCCGGGCAAACTTCTCGCCGATCCAGTATCCGAGCGCGCAGCACTGCGTGACGCCGCGGCGCACATTCGACAGCGTGCAACCACCCATCAGCGACTCGTCGTCCTTGCGGAAGACGAAAAAGGCATATGCCGTGTCCAGGCGCGTCTCCTTCTGGTAGCGCTTGATCCGCCGCCGAAATGCCCCCTTGCTCAGCTCGTCGCTCGCCCAGGTCGGTTCCCACGGCGAAAGAAATGCCCGGCTCTCGCTTCTCACCGCGGCCCAGCCCGCATAGTCGCTCATGCGCGGATAGCGCAGATAGACGTCCTTTCCATGGATGACCGGCTGCTGGCCGCCTGGAAATGTCAGGCCGCGCATGAAAGCCATTGGACCTGTGTTCATTCCGCCGCGCGCATTTCAATGGGTCTGCCGAACCTGGCAGCGAACGTGTCATAGTTCTCCACCGCGCCTGCCGGTCCCAGCATGGCCATGGCGGGCCGGCCGGAAGAAAGCAGCCGCGTACCGAAGCGGCGCACTGCCGCCGCATCGACCTCGTCCAGCCTCGCGATCATTTCGCCCAGGCCCAGCACGCGTCCATGGGCGAACAATTGCCCGGCAATCTGCTCGGCCCGCGACATTGGCCGTTCCAGTCCCATCAGCAGGCCGGATTTGAGCTGAGCCTTTGCGCGGGCCACCTCGGCCTCGCTTGCCCCTGCGGCCAGGGCCGCCATCTCGCCGGCAACGACCGGCGGAATCTGCACGGCCTCGGACTCGCCGGTACCGGCATAGATGCCGATGACGCCGCCGTCCTCGGCGGATTGCGCAAAGGCATAGATCGAGTAGCACAGACCCCGCTTCTCGCGGACCTCCTGAAACAGCCGCGACGACATTCCGCCCCCCAGCGCAGTGACGAAGACCTGCGCGGCGTAGAATTGGGGGTCCGTTTGAGCGACGCCTGGCAAGGCAAAGGCCATATGCGTTTGCTCGAGATCGTCGTCTTCCCGAAGGTCGCCGCCTACCCATTGCGCCGTAGAAGGGTGGCGCGGCGAGCCGCCTGGCAAACTGCCGAACATCTCCCCGGCGAGATCTGCGATTTGCGCATGCGTCACGGCACCGGAGGCGACCAGCGTCATCCCGCCGGCGAGGTAGTTTTCCTGCATGTAGCCGCGCAACGCCTCGCGGGTGAACGCCGACACCGTTTCGCTGTCTCCCAGGATCGGCCAGCCCATCGGCTGTCCCGGATAGATTGTCGATTGCAGGTGGTCGAAAATGATGTCGTCGGGCGTGTCTCGCGCCTGACCGATTTCCTGCAGCACGACCTGGCGTTCCCTGTCCAGCTCGACCTGGTCGAAGATCGGGCGTGTGAGAATGTCGCCGAGCAGACCGAGAGCCAACGAAACGTCCGACTTGAGCACGCGCGCGTGGAAAGCCGTCTGCTCGCGGCTGGTATAGGCGTTGAGAAAACCGCCGACAGCTTCGATCTGTTCGGCGATGTCACGCGCGGAACGTCCCTCGGTTCCCTTGAACGCCATGTGTTCCAGCATGTGCGAAATGCCCATGAGCGGCCGGACCTCATGGCGGGCGCCGCAATTCACCCACACGCCGAGCGCGGCGCTCTCGAGTTGGGGCATCGGGTCGGTGACGATCGTCAACCCATTGGGAAGACGAGATATTTCGATATCCATCGGGTGACACTCTAGCGGGGGAGACCTGTCCGAACCAAGACGGGGGGAACGCCTAAAACCCCCTTTTTTCGAACAGGGTCAAGGTGGTCCGTAAGCTACGGGGAAATTGGGGCAATTTAACGCCGGCGGCCGCGCCCGCAGCACGGGAACCCGGCATCAGGGCCCCATCTCCAGGCGCCCGCGGGAGACGTGGTACGCGACGTAGACGGCCAGCAGAACGAGGGCGAGCGCAAACCAGGTGACGGCGTACTGAAGGTGCTCGTTGCGGAACCGAACCGCGGTTTGCCCGCCCTTGGGCCACCCACCGGGATTTGGCGTTCCGTCTGCCTCGACTATCGCGAGCCCGGCGAGCCGGACGTGCAGCGCATGGGCGATGGACGCCGGATCGCGCGCATACCAGACCCTGTGCTCCAGATCCGGCTGCGGCGTGAACCAGCCCGGCCGTTCGGGCGTGCGCCATACGCCGACGATGTGCCGCCTGCCGGCGGGCTGGCCCGCGCGGCGGGTGGCGGGATCGAGCCACTCCTTCGGCACGATACCCCGATCGACAAGCAGGGTTTCGCCTGTACGCGTCGTGAAGGGAACGATCACATGATAGACTGCGGCGCCGTCGGCTCCCGTGCCGAAGACATATGCCTCTTTTGTGTTGTCGAAAGCTCCGTCGATCGCAACGCGGTGGTAGTCCGCAGCCGAACCCAGGACACGCGCCTCCCCAAGGGTGATGGGTGGGGCAGCCATATTGCGGTTCACCTGAGCGATCAGGTTCAGCTTCCATTGAAGGCGGTCGAGTTGCCAGAAGCCGAGTGCAACGAGACTTGCGAACAGAATTGCCGCGGCGATGGTCAGTTTCCACAGCGGCCTGAAGCGCAACATCGCCGAACTACCCCTTGAGACGGCCCTCTCCCGCCTTGTGACGGTACTGCAGCACGAGCAGAAGCGATTTGGCGAAGCGGAGCATCGCGGCCGAAAGGATCAGAATGGTGGGGATCCAGATCGCCGCGTGTACCCAATAGGGCGGCTGATACCGCACCTCGACGAACAGCGCCGAACCCGCGACGATGCCGCCGACGATCAGAATGACGAACACGGCCGGTCCGTCGCCGGCATCGAACATCGAAAAGTCGAGACCGCAGGCTCCGCAGCGGGGCGCGACCTTGAGATACCCCCCGAAAAGGGAGCCTTTTCCGCAGCGCGGACAGCGCCCGAGTACCGACGCGACGACGACTGACGGCTCCGTCGCGTTCAACCCGTGACCGCCGAGGCGCCCCAGACATAGATCCAGGCGAAGAGGAACAGCCAGACGACATCGACGAAGTGCCAATACCAAGCAGCCGCTTCAAATCCGAAGTGGCGCGTTGGCGTGAACTGGCCGGCGATCGCGCGCCCGAGGCAGACGATCAGGAATATCGTGCCCACGATCACGTGAAAGCCGTGAAACCCGGTCGCCATGAAAAATGTCGATCCGTAGATGGCCCCCAGGTTGCCGACGCCAGTGGCCAGATCGGCATGCGCGGGATCGGTGAACGGCTGAAGCGCCGCGCCGTTGAAGCCGAAGGTGAAGGGTGCATGCGCGTATTCGTACGCCTGGATTCCGGTGAACGACATGCCGAGCAGTACCGTGAGCAGCAGTCCTTGAATCGCACCCTTGCGGTCTCCGTGCTGAAGGGCGTGATGGGCCCAGGTTACGGTTGTCGCGGAGGTGAGCAGGATGAGCGTGTTCAGGAGCGGGAAGTGCCACGGATCGAGCGTCACGATTCCCGACGGAGGCCACTGGCCGATGGAGACGTCATGGGGAAAGAATGCGGAATTGAAATAGGCCCAGAACCACGCGACGAAGAACATCACTTCCGAGGCGATGAACAGCACCATGCCGAAGCGCAGGTGCAATTTGACCACCGGCGTATGGTTTCCGCGGACGACGGACTCCTGAATGACATCGCGCCACCAGCCCACGAAAGTGAAGGCAAGCAGCAGCGCCCCCACAACGAACACCCACGGCTGACCGTTCAGCGGGGCAAAGGCCGCATAATCCTTGTTCATCCACAGGACGGTGCCGCCAAGCATCGCGAGCGCGGCCAGGGACCCGACGATCGGCCACGGGCTCGGATCGACGAGGTGATAATCGTGATGGACTTCGCTATGCGCCATGGACTTTCAGCCCCTTGTCATCTCTTCCCGGTGTCAGTGGAACCCGCCCCACTTCACAACCGACATCAGAAACACCAGAACGACCAGCGCGCCGAGAACCAGCGCGAGCGCGATGCTGCGCCTGCGTCTTTCCCGGTCTTCGTTGCCGTTCTCCATTGCATTACGCCAGGCTCCCCAAAGGAGCGATATGCGCGAGCCGTTCCCCGATCAGGGCAGCGAAAAGCGCGAACAGATAGACCAGCGATACCAGGAACAGCTTGCGCGCGGCGGTCTCGCGGATTTCGTCCGTCTCCCGGAGCACCGCAATGCTCCTCAAGAGAAACCATGCACCAAGCAGGGCGGCGCAAGCCAGATAGAGCGGTCCGCCCAGCCCGATCGTCGCGGGCAACAGCCCGGCCGGCACGAGGACGAGAGTGTAGGCGAAAATGTTCCTGCGCGTCGTGCGTTTGCCGCTTACGACGGGGAGCATTGGAACGCCGGCCCGCACGTAGTCTGCCGAGCGAAACAGGGCAAGTGCCCAGAAATGAGGCGGCGTCCAGAGAAAAATGATCGCCACCAGCACCAGCGGTGCGAGCGAGAGCGTACCCGTCACGGCGGCCCAGCCGATGGCCGGCGGCAGAGCACCCGCCAATCCACCGATCACGATGTTCTGCGGCGTGCGCCGCTTGAGCCAGAGCGTATAGACGCCGACGTAGAAGAAGATCGTGAACGCCAGGAGGCCCGCTGCGAGGAAGTTGACGAACAGACCCATCAGCGCCACCGCCCCAACCGCGAGCGTGTAGCCGAAGCCCAGCGCCTCCTCCCGCGTGAGGCGGCCCATCGGAATGGGGCGTGCCGCCGTGCGCGACATGAGCGCGTCGATGTCGCTGTCATAGGCCATGTTGAGTGCACCCGACGCGCCGGCGCCCACCGCTATGCACAGCAGCGCCGTGAACGCGGTCAGGGGGTGCAGACCGCCGGGAGCCGCGACAATTCCGGCCAGCGCCGTGAACACCACGAGCGACATGACGCGCGGCTTCAGGAGCGCGAAGAAATCGCCCACCGTGGCGGTCTGGCGGATGGCTAGGACAGCGGCGGTCGCCATGATTCTCCTCAGACCACCTTGGGAAGGTCGTTATAGGTATGGAACGGCGGTGGGGACGACAGGGTCCATTCCAGCGTCGTGGCGCCTACGCCCCACGGATTGTCCGCCGCGCGGCGCTTGGCAAGAAACGCTTCCGCCATCGTCGCGAGGAAGACAAGAACGCCCGCACCGGCGATGAAGGCTCCGATCGAGGAGACATAGTTCCAGCCCGCGAACGCATCGGGATAGTCCGCATAGCGGCGCGGCATTCCCTGCAGCCCGAGGAAATGCATCGGGAAAAACGCCACGTTGACCCCGACGAAGGTGATCCAGAAGTGAAGCTTGGCGAGGAACTCGTTGTACATGTAGCCGGTGATTTTCGGGAACCAGAAATACCATCCCGCGAAAATCGTGAAGACGGCGCCCAGCGACAGGACGTAATGGAAATGCGCCACTACATAGTAGGTATCCTGCAGTGACACGTCGACGCCCGCATTGGCCAGCACAACGCCTGTCACTCCGCCGACGGTAAACAGGAATATGAATCCGATCGCCCAGAGCATCGGCGTCTTGAATTCGAGGCTGCCGCCCCACATCGTCGCAATCCAGCTGAATACCTTGATGCCGGTCGGAACGGCGATGACCATCGTCGCCACCACGAAATAGGCTTTCGTGTCGACGGTCAGGCCGACGGTGTACATGTGGTGCGCCCACACCAAGAAGCCGATGAATCCTATCGAAACCATCGCGTAGGCCATGCCGAGATAGCCGAATACGGGACGCTTGGAAAATGTGGCGACGATATGGCTGATCATGCCGAACCCCGGCAGGATCAGGATGTAGACCTCGGGATGGCCGAAGAACCAGAACAGATGCTGGTAAAGGATCGGATCGCCCCCGCCAGAAGCGTTGAAAAAGGCGGTGCCGAAGTGACGGTCCGTCAGCAGCATCGTGATCGCCCCGGCGAGAACCGGCAGCGACAGCAGCAAGAGGAAGGCCGTAACGAGGATCGACCACACGAACAACGGCATCTTGTGCAGCGTCATGCCCGGCGCGCGCATGTTCAGGATCGTGGTGATGAAATTGATCGCACCGAGAATGGAGGATGCGCCGGCCACGTGAAGGGAGAAGATGGCAAAGTCCATGGCCGGACCTGGTGAGCCGTAGGTCGAAAGCGGCGCGTAGAGCGTCCACCCGCCTCCCACACCCTGCCCGCCGGAGTCGCCTTCCACGAACATGGAAAGGATGAGGAAGGTGAAGGAAACCGGAAGCAGCCAGAAGGAGATGTTGTTCATTCGCGGAAACGCCATGTCCGGCGCACCGATCATGAGCGGCACGAGCCAGTTTCCGAATCCGCCGATCATGGCGGGCATGATCATGAAAAACACCATGATCAGGCCGTGGCCGGTCACGAAGACGTTGAATTCGTGCGGGCTGGGAAAGATCTGAAGGCCGGGATACATCAACTCCGCGCGCATCATCATCGACAGGAACCCGCCGATGAGCCCGGCGCAGATCGCAAACACCAGGTACATCGTTCCGATGTCCTTGTGGTTCGTCGAATAGACGAAGCGCCGCCAGCCGTGGGGATGCTCTTCGTGGGCGTGGGCAATTTCAGCCATGTCGCTCGTCCTCGTTATTTCGCGGCCAGGCGCGATTCGTCGGTGCCGTCGATGGCAGCGAATTTCTTCTTCGCAGTCTCAAGCCAGGCCGCATATTCCGCATCGCTCACGACCTTGACCTCGATCGGCATGAAGGCATGGCGCGCGCCGCAAAGTTCCGAGCACTCGCCATAATAGGTTCCGGTCTTCGTCGCCTTGAACCAGGTTTCGTTGATGCGGCCAGGTACGGCGTCCATCTTCACGCCCATCTGCGGCAGCGCCCAGGAATGGATCACGTCGGCGCCTGTCGTCTGCACCGCGATCACGCGGTTGACCGGTACCACTACGGCGTTGTCGACGCCGAGCAGCCGAGGTTCGTTTTTCGCCTTGGCATCCGCATCCGAAAGGCCAAGGGAGTCGAACTGGAACTTCGCCGCGGGGTATTCATAGGTCCAGAACCACTGCTTGCCGATCGCCTTGATGGTCACGTCCGGTTTCGGAACGCCGGCCTCCAGATAGAGCAGCCGGAAGGAAGGAATGGCGATGACCACGAGGATGACGACGGGAATGACGGTCCACACCACTTCGAGAAGCGTGTTGTGGTGCACCTTGCTCGGAACCGGATTGGCGCGCTGGTTGAAGCGAAGCATCACGATCACGAGCAGGATCAGCACAAACAGGCAGATCGCAGTGATGATGTAGAGGAGCATGCGATGAAAATCTTCGATGTTTTCCATCACGGGCGACGCCGCCGGCTGAAAGCCCAGGCCCCAATCCTGGGGTAGCGCCATCGCGGCACCGGCCCAGGTCGCCAGCACCGCTGCGACCCCAGCGCCGAAGGCGAATTTTCTCAAGGACATGAGGCGACCTCGCAAATGTTCCGTCGGGCGCGCCGGCTTGGCGCTTTCCCCAGATTCCTGCAACGGATTTAGAGGGCCCAAGCCCCCAAAGTCATTGCGACCTTATGGCACGGGGCCAGGAAATGCCTATATCTGTGACGGTCCAGGCCGAAACCGGAGCATTCATGAGCCAGTCCAACGATCTCTTTTTCGCCCGCACCGGAATGGATCGCGGCCGCGTCCAGTCCACGGTCGACAGTGCCCTCAAGGGTGCCGACGACGGGGAGCTTTACCTGGAGTACCGCCAGAGCGAATCGTTCGCCTTCGACGACGGACGCCTCAAGGCGGCAACCTTCGATACGACGCAGGGTTTCGGACTGCGCGCCGTGTCGGGGGAAGCCATGGGCTATGCTCACGCTTCCGAACTGTCGGAGGACGCGATACGGCGCGCGGCGGAGACTGTGCGTGCGGTGGCGCGCGGGCATTCGGGAACGCTGGCCGCATCGCCGGCGCGGACCAACAGACATCTCTATTCCGATATCGATCCGCTTGGCTCGGCGCAGTTCGAAGCGAAGGTGAAGCTGCTCGAGGAAATGAACTCCTATGCGCGCGCACGGGATCCGCGCGTCCGGCAGGTGTCCTGCTCGCTTGCCGGAGAGTGGCAGAATATCGAGATCGTGCGTCCTGGCGGGGAAACCTATCATGACGTGCGTCCGCTTGTGCGCCTGGGCGTTTCGGTCGTGGTGGAGCAGGACGGGCGTCAGGAGGCGGGCAGTTTCGGTGGCGGCGGACGTGGCGGCTACGAAACCTATTTGACGGCCGGCTATTGGCAGGCGGCCGTCGACGAGGCTCTGCGGCAGGCTCTGGTCAATCTGGCATCGATCCCCGCCCCGGCGGGCGAGATGACGGTAGTGCTGGGGCCCGGCTGGCCGGGGATTCTGCTCCACGAAGCCATCGGCCATGGACTGGAGGGAGACTTCAACAGGAAAAGGACCAGCGCCTTCGCCGGACTCCTCGGCCAGCGCGTGGCAGCTCCTGGCGTTACCGTCGTGGACGACGGCACGATCGGGGGGCGGCGCGGCTCCCTCACGATCGACGACGAAGGGACGCCCTCCTCCCGTACCGTGCTGATCGAGGATGGAATCCTCAAGGGATACATGCAGGACCGTCAGAACGCTCGGCTCATGGGCGTCGCGCCCACTGGCAACGGCCGGCGCGAATCCCATTCGGCAGCGGTGATGCCGCGCATGACCAACACCTACATGCTTGCGGGCGACAGGGATCCCGGCGAGATACTGGCGAGCGTGAAGAAAGGGATCTACGCGACCAATTTCGGCGGCGGACAGGTCGACATCACGAGCGGCAAATTCGTGTTTTCCTGCACCGAAGCCTATCTCGTCGAAAACGGGAAGGTGGGGCCGGCCATCAAGGGTGCGACCCTGATCGGCAACGGGCCCGACGCGCTCACCCGCGTGTCGATGATCGGAAACGACATGAAGCTGGATCCGGGTATCGGCGTCTGCGGCAAGAACGGCCAATCGGTTCCGGTGGGCGTAGGTCAGCCGACGCTGCGACTCGACGGTCTCACCGTCGGCGGAACGGCGGCCTGACATGCGCGATCTTACCGGAGAAAGGCGGCAGTTGGGCGACGGTTTCAGTGTGGCCCGCGTGCTGCCGAACCCTCACCAGCGCACAATCGGGCCTTTCGTGTTTTTCGACTATTTCGGTCCCGTCGATTTCGCTCCCGGGAAGGGCATCGACGTCCGCCCGCATCCGCATATCGGTCTGGCCACCGTGACCTATCTGTTCGAAGGTTCGCAGATCCACCGCGACAGCCTCGGCAATGTGCAGGAGATCGTCCCTGGCGATGTGAACTGGATGACGGCCGGACGCGGCATCGTCCATTCGGAGCGCACCGGAACCGATGTGCGCGCGCGCGGCCATCGCATGCACGGCATCCAGAGCTGGGTCGGCCTGCCATCCGCCAACGAGGAGGACGAACCCGGCTTCCAGCACGCGGCAAGGGATAGCCTGCCATCCATCGAAAGGGACGGCATGCGCATCAGGGTCGCTGTGGGCCGGGCGTTCGGCCTTTCATCTCCCGTGCGGGTTCCGATGGAAATCTTCTATGTCGATGTGCAGATGTCGCACGGCAGCATCTTGAGCCTTCCGGACGAGTACGAGGAACGCGGAGCAATGGTGGTCGGCGGAACGGTCGCGACCGGCGGCATTTCATATGGCGACGGCGCGATGCTCCTGTTCGACAAGGGTGAGAAGGCCGCAATTGCGGCGGAAGGCGGCGCGCGCGTGATGCTATTGGGAGGGGCACCGCTGGATGGGCCCCGTCATGTGTGGTGGAACTTTGTCTCCAGCTCGCGCGACCGCATCGAAAAGGCGAAGAGCGATTGGAAGGCGCGCCGGTTCTCAATAATCCCTGACGACGACAGGGAATTCATCCCTCTTCCCGACTAGCCGTGTCTCAGCTTGAGCACCAGTATCGTCGCTGCAAGCACGAGCGTGACGGCGTTGGAGCAGATGAGTGCGACGTCGCGCAGCATCAATCCGTAGATCAGCCAGAGTAAAATGCCGGTGACGTAGATCACATAGGTCCCGAGCGAGATGTCCTTCGTGGATCCTGTTTTCCAGGTGCGAACGACCTGCGGAAGGAACGAGACGGTCGTGAGAAACCCTGCGACCAGTCCGACAAGCGTCACGTATGCCATGCGAAATCCACCAGCCCCGAGGCGTCCGCGCATCGCATGCCCCCTCGGGTAGATGCGGGACGCAGCGAAGCGCACACACGATCCTGCCAGAACAACAATGGAGAGCAAAATGAGGTACAACCAACTCGGAAACACCGGCCTTTTCGTTTCCGACATCTGTCTCGGCACCATGACCTTCGGGGGCGCCGGCTATTTCAAGGTTGTCGGCGCGGTGCAGCAGAAAGAAGCGACCGAAATCGTATCGCGGTCGCTCGAAGCCGGTGTCAATTTCATTGATACCGCCGACGTCTACTCTCTGGGGCTGTCGGAGCAGATCACCGGCCAGGCGCTGAAGGAGATCGGCGTGAAGCGGTCGGATATCGTTATCGCGACCAAATGCTATGGCCGCATGGGGCCGGGACCGAACGACATCGGCGCTTCGCGCGGACACATCATGGATTCGGTCTCGCGCAGCCTGGAACGGCTGGGGACCGACCACATCGATCTCTACCAGATCCACGCGAACGACCGGGTCACGCCGGTCGAAGAGACGATGCGGGCCCTTAACGACCTCATGCGGCAGGGCATGGTGCGCTACGCCGGCGTTTCGAACTGGCAGGCGTGGAAGATCATGAAGGCGCAATGCATCTGCGAGCAGCATGGCTGGGGACGTTTCGAGACCCTTCAGGCCTACTATTCGATTGCGGGCAGGGACCTCGAGCGCGAGATTGTCCCATTGCTGGACGACCAGAAGATGGGGCTCATGGTCTGGAGCCCTCTCGCGGGAGGACTGCTCTCGGGCAAGTACGGTCCCGGCGGCAACGGTCCGGAAGGCGCACGGCGGGTTGCCTTCGATTTCCCGCCTGTGGACAAGGAACGTGCCTGGAAGTGCATCGACGCCATGCGCGCGATAGGCGATGCAAGAGGGGTCTCCGTCGCCCGCGTCGCCCTCGCCTATGTGCTGTCCAAGCCATTCGTGACGACCGTCATCATCGGTGCAAAGACCATCGACCAGCTCAAGGACAATCTCGAGGCGGCGACGCTGACGCTGAACGCAGACGAGCTGAAGACGCTCGACGAGGTAAGCGCCCTGCCGCCGGAATACCCCGGCTGGATGCTGGCGCGGCAGGGAGCGGAGCGTGTTCCGCAGCCGAAGTAGGTGCTAGAATCCCGCGACTCGCGGGAGGGCCTTGCATGAAAAATCTGATGTTGATCGTCGGTATCGCCGCGCTGGCCGTCGGACTTCTGTGGATCGGCCAGGGATATGGTTATATCCAATGGCCACAGTCCAGCTTCATGCTCGGCGATCCGAGATGGGGCTACTACGGAATCGCAACGGCTGTCATCGGTATCGGACTTATCTGGTATTCCCGGCGGTAGGCTCATCGGGAAGTTTCAAGTACACAAGCTCTGTCCCGCCGGGAACCAGGTTCTGGATCTTGCCGCTCGGGAGGTATCCACGCCTCTCGAGCAGGCTGCGCATGGCTTCGTTCGCTTCTCCCGCCAGGGCAAAGAGCTGAAAGCCGCCGCGCGCGCGCTCGATCGCGTCCAATATCGCATTCCCCACGCCCTGGCGACGCGCGGCCTCCGCAACGAAGAGCAGCTCCAGAAAATCGCGTCCGAAGAAGCCCGAGGTGAGCACGCCGTAGCCTTCGATCGCGCCGCTGCGCTCGGCGATCCAGCAACGGCGCGCGGCGATGGCCGCGTCGATCACCTCGCGGCGGCGGATATCAGGCGCGACCAGCGGATCGCATTCCGCGATGGAGCGGCGGTCGCGCGTTCCCGCCAGTCTGACATGCAATTCCGGCCGTTCCGTCGGCAAGGCTTGGATCTCGCGAACCTCACAGGAAATTATACTCGATAAACAACGGCGCGAGATCCTTGCGCCATTCGCCGTGGTAGCGCCTCAGCAGCTCCTCTGCGCGCGTATAGCCACGGTCCGCGAGCTCGCGCAGGGGATTGAGAAAGCCGTCCTCCGTGGCGCCCGCCGAGTCTTCCGCCGCGCGCCGCTTCAGGCCCTCCGACGAGATTTCGAGCATCCGCTTTGCCAACGCGCCGACATTGGTGTTGCGGAACGGAGTCCGAAAACCGAGCACAGGCACGGAACTGCGCATCGCCTGGCGCTCCTCCGCCGTCCAGTCCTTGACAAGGTCCCAGGCGGCATCCAGCGCCGACTGATCGTAGTAGATGCCCGTCCATAGCGCAGGCAGACCGCAAATTCGGCGCCAGCTTCCGCCATCCGCCCCGCGCATCTCCAGAAACCGCTTCAGGCGAACCTCGGGGAATATCGTTGTGAGATGGTCGGCCCAGTCCGACATCTGCGGATCGATGTGCCGGATCTCCGGAATGTCGTGGGCCAGAAAGTCGCGGAAGCTCCTGCCGGCTACATCGATGTATCTTCCGTCGCGATAGACGAAATACATCGGGACATCGAGAGCGTAGTCCACATAGCGTTCGAACGACATGCCGTCCTCGAACACCCACGGCAGCATGCCCGCCCGGTCGTTGTCGACGTCGGTCCAGACCTGCGACCGGTAGGATAGGAAGCCGTTCGGCTTGCCTTCGCGAAACGGCGAATTGGCGAACAGCGCGGTGGCTACAGGCTGCAATGCCAGGCCGACACGGAATTTCCTGACCATGTCGGCTTCGGAGCCGAAGTCCAGGTTGACCTGCACGGTGCAGGTCCGAAACATCATCTCCTCCCCATACCCGCCGACTTTCGGCATGTAGGCGCGCATGATGCGATAGCGGCCCTTGGGCATTTGATGGGTCTCAAGCATCGACCAGGTCGGCGCAAAGCCCAGTCCGATGACGCCGGCACCTATTGCCGCGGCGACTGCGCGCACCTGCTCGAGATGGGTGTTCACCTCGGCGCAGGTCTCGTGGACAGTCCTGAGTGGCGCGCCGGAAAGCTCGAACTGTCCGCCAGGTTCAAGGCTCAGGGACGCTCCGTTCTGGGTCAGCCCGATGATGTTCTCGCCTTCGTTGACGTCTTCCCACCCGAAACGGCGCATCCCTTCTAAGAGCGACCGAATTCCCGGATTGCCCTCGTAAGGGAGCGGTTTTCGCGAGCGAACGTCATAGACGAACTTCTCGTGCTCGGTTCCGATGCGCCACTCGGCTTTCGGCTTTGCACCATCCGCGAGGTAGCGCACCAGATCGTCGCGGGATGCGATCGGTCCACCAGCGGATTGCGGTATCGACATTGCGAACCCCTCCCCTCCATCCCTCGCGGAAATCGCAAAGGCTTATTGTAAATCTTGAATTCCGCGTTCAACTTTCAGGCATGTAGTGCGGCGTACCCGTCAGAGCAAGGCGTGCCCCGAAAGCGCGTTCGGCTCGAAATCCTGTCTGACCATTGCGGCCGCCGAAGCCTTCATCACATTCGGTTGAGTGTGAAAACATCGATTCCGCCCGCGCGCGAAACTGATATTGTCCTGCGGGGCGGCGCGGAGAATGACATGAAGGGTTTTTTGTTTTCAACGATCCGGCGCTGCCTCGCGGCGGGTGCCGGAGTACTGCTTCTCGCGGTTATCGCGCCTGCGGCCGCAGATTCTCCACCACAGATAGATCGTTCCTACCCAACGCCTCAACCCAGCTATCCCCAGGGCGCACAGCTTGCGGGCGAGCAAGGGGATGTGACGGTCGATGTGCTGGTGAGCACAAGCGGCAAGCCGCGGAAAATCCGCATCAACACTTCGAGCGGATTCGCCGATCTCGACAGCGCGGCGGTAGAGACCGTGGCGAACTGGCGCTTCATTCCGGCGGTGGAGAACGGCGACACGGCGTCGGCCTGGACGACGGTGAAGCTGCAATTCCGGTTGCCCCAATCCGCGCAGGCAGCACCGCCACCCACGAACTAGGGCCGCGACCAGTCGCCCCTGATGGCCTGCCACACGGCGAGCGCGGCAAGGGCCGCTGTGTCCGCGCGCAAGATACGTTCCCCCAGCGAAACCGGAAGAACTTGCGGCAGTTCGCGCAGCGCTCTCCTCTCCGCCGGATCGAAACCGCCTTCCGGACCCGTGAAAATGGCGCAGGGCGCGGCGCCTGCGGTACCAAGCGCTTGCGCGATCGGGGGCGCATCCCCGCCCTCGTCGCAAAAGACGATTTGCCGGTTCGCGGGCCAATCCGCAATCAGCGCTTCGAAGGCTTTTGGTTCGCGCACATCGGGCACGGTGAGGCGCCCCGACTGCTCGGCCGCCTCCACCGCGTTGGCTTCGATGCGAGCAGTGTTTACGCGGCGGACGATGGATCGGCGGGTAATCATGGGCTGGAGCATTCTCGTTCCGAGCTCCGTGGCCTTTTGCGCGAGATAGTCGGCGGGTGTCTTCTTGATCGGCGCGAACACCAGCCAGATGTCCGGAACTTCGCGCTGCGCGGCCGTCTGGCGCTCGCATTCGAGGCGGCAGCGCCGCTTGCCTATTTCGACTACGCGGGCCTGCCATTCGCCGTCGCGCCCATTGAAGAGACGGAGCCGGTCGCCCAGCCTTGCGCGCATCACGTTGAGGAGATAGTGCGATTGCCCGTCGCTGGGCGTTATCGGAGCCTTTTCCAGCAGCGGGGCATCCACATGCAGGCGAACGCCGCCGCCGGGTTCCGTCAGATCCTGCGGCATGACACACTCGATCCGCAATGAATCCGGAACCGAAGATTTCCAAGCCGGCCGACGCCGAATCGCAAGATTGGGTGGACCGGATGCCGCCGCGGGCCCGGCCCTATCTGAGGCTGATGCGGCTCGATCGCCCGATCGGAACCTGGCTTTTGTTCTGGCCTTGCGTGCTGGGGCTCGCGCTGGGCGCAACGGCCGGCGACCGGCCGTTCTCGAGCGTGCATGACTGGTGGCTCGTCGTTCTGTTCGCCGCGGGAAGCATAGTCATGCGCGGCGCGGGCTGCACCTACAATGACATTGTGGATCGCGCAATCGATGCGCAGGTCGCGCGCACGCGCGGGCGGCCCATTCCCTCGGGGGCCGTGTCCGTCCCGCGTGCGTGGATGTTCGTGGCCGCCCAATGCCTGGCCGGGTTGGCGATTCTTCTGCAATTGAACCTCTATTCCATCGCCCTCGGGGCGGCATCGCTTTTGCTCGTTGCAGCCTACCCCTTCATGAAACGGATCACCTGGTGGCCGCAGGCCTGGCTTGGCTTGACCTTCAACTGGGGTGCGTTGCTCGGATTCGCGGCCGAGACGGGAGGTCTCGATACCGGCGCGCTCATGCTGTACGCGGGGCTGTTCTTCTGGACACTCGGCTACGACACGAT
Source organism: Rhizomicrobium sp. (assembly GCA_035549575.1). GTDB lineage: Bacteria > Pseudomonadota > Alphaproteobacteria > Micropepsales > Micropepsaceae > Rhizomicrobium. The sequence continues at coordinate 128,708 of DASZQP010000002.1, read as the reverse complement.
CTACGCGCACCAGGACAAGGACGACGATGCACTCATAGGAGTGAAATCCACGGCCAGGCTGTTCGGCGAAAGCTCGCGCAGCTGGATTCTCGGCTTCTATGCCGTGAGCTTCACGCTCGTGCTGGCGTCCGGCTTCACGGAACACGCAGGATGGCCGTTTGGAATTCTCATGCTTGCGGCGGGCGCCCATATGCTCTGGCAGGTGCGCATGCTGGACATCGCCAGTCCCGAGTGCTGCCTGAGGCTGTTCCGCGCCAATCGCGACACTGGCGCACTGATTGCGGCCGCCTTCCTCATTGCGACCTGGGTCAGCTAGCCAGGGCGGCGGACGCCTCGCCGGCCCCCGCCGCGCTCAGGCACTTCGCAAGGGACTTCGGCGGCCTTCCCGACGCGTCGAGGTCATAGCCGAAGGATTCATAGAACAGCCATTCCCGCTCGCGAACGCGTTCCTTGAGAGCTGCGGAGACGTTCTGGGGAACCAGTTCCCGAATTTTTCGGCTGCGGTTCCTTACCTCGACCCCGCTCGGCACATCCCCGGATGAGTGGAGCGGCTGGCGCAACCGGATACGCCCGGCGTGCTGGCTCAGAAAGGCGAACAGATCATCCGTCAGGTTCTCCGTGCGCACATAGTCGTCGAAGATACGCTTCCGGCGGAATAAATCCCGAACGTCCGCCTGCGATCTCAGCTTTTGTTTCTCGGACCGCTTCTCGAAACGCGGCAGGCTCATGTAGAGCAGGCGGACCGTCAGAAAGCCGACATGTTCGAAGGGCGACGCCTCGCCGTATTTGCGGCTGAAGTTTGGCGCGCTTTTCGGATCGAGCATGAACTCCAGCCACCGCTCGAACGACCCGAGATCGGGCCGGTAAAAGTCCCCGAATCCCTTCTTGCGCAGCAATTCGTAGAGTCCGCCCCTCTGATGGCCGGTGGCGAAATTGAACAGCGAGATATAGATCGAAAGCGGCTCGCGCACCGAGATGAAGCATGGCTTCCCCCGCCCAAAGCTGCGCGGGACCGGACCATGGACGTCCTTGTAAACTTCCCGCTCGTCGAGCAATTCGCAAAGGGCGTGCACAATCGTCGTCGTTCCCGTTTTCTGGAAATCGATATACGCAATGTTCTCGAACTCACGCATGTTCCTGCCGGGCCCCCAAAACCCTTTGAGAATCCCGTTTGGCACAAAAAAGCCCGGAAGTCTGTCGGGCGCCGCCGAAAAATCCGCCGGTTGCCAGGCAGTGGCGCACGGCCGGCCGTCCGCTGTTTCGAGGCGAAGCCGGCAAACATCCGAAGTTTCCCCAACGGACCATGCGCGGATGCGTTTCGCGATCGCTGCAAAGCGGAGTATTTTTGCCGCCCCATGAATGTGGCGCGTTTCGACCCGACGACCAGCTTTTCGGCCGAGGAAATGGCCGCCGTCCGGGCGCGCTCCGATGTTACGGGCCTGCTTTGCATAGCGCACGCGTGGCTGGTGATCGGACTTTCGATCGCGCTCTACGCGATCTGGCCCAATCCTCTCACCTTCGCCGCCGCGATACTGCTGGTGGGTAGCCGGCAACTCGGATTGGCAATCCTCATGCACGATGCGGCGCATGGCGTATTGATGAAGACACGCTCGCTGAACGAGTGGCTGGGACAATGGCTGTGCGCCTACCCGGTCGGCGCCGACATGATTTCGTACCGGCACTATCACCTGAAGCACCACCGCTCCACGCAGCAGCCGGACGATCCCGACCTCGGGCTTTCGGCGCCCTTTCCGATCACGCGTGCGAGCTATCGGCGAAAACTCATCCGCGACATCTCCGGACAAACCGGGTTCAAGCAGCGTCGCGAGCAGTTCCGTCGTGCGTGGGGCGGGGGCGAGCTCAGCTTTCCACAGCACCTTGCGAGTTTCTGGAGCAAGCTGGGCGGCGTACTGACCGCCAATCTCCTGCTGCTCGCTGTCATGAGCGCCTTCGGCAAACCGCACTACTATCCGATGTTCTGGCTGCTTCCCAACATCACCTGGCAGATGGTGATAACCAGGATCCGCAACATCGCCGAGCATGCTGTGGTCCCGGACAACAACGACGTATTCCGCAATGCGCGGACGACGTATGCCTCATGGTGGGTACGTGCCCTGGTCGCGCCCTATTGGGTGAACTACCACGTCGACCATCATCTGTTGTTCTACGTGCCTTGCTACAACCTGCCGAAACTCCATGCATTGCTTCTGGCGAAGGGTTTCGGGCCGCGCATGGAAATCAAGAAGAGCTATTCCGAGATTCTTTCGCTCGCCATCTCGAAGCCGCAAGAGCCCGGCGCACAGGCCGCGTGATCGATCCGACCGATTTCATTTTGGCGAACACGTCCCTCCTGGCGCCGCCGCTTGTGCCGGAGATCAGGCTCCATCTCGCCACCGAGGTCGTGCCGCTGTGGCAAAAAACCGAGGAAGAGCTCGAAGCCGAGGGCGTGCCGCCGCCGTTCTGGGCTTTTGCCTGGGCAGGCGGCCAGGCCCTTGCGCGCTACGTCATCGATCATCCCGATGCGGTGCGCGGCCGGCATGTTCTCGATTTCGGCACCGGGTCGGGCCTTGTCGCGATCGCGGCCGCGCTCGCCGGCGCCGGCCGGGTGGAAGCCTGCGACACGGACCACTTTGCGGCGGCAGCGGTCAGGACCAATGCGGCCGCGAACGGAGCCCTCGTTTCGGTGACGAGCGACAACCTGATCGGGCGCGACGGCGGCTGGCAAACGCTGCTTGTCGGCGACATGTGCTATGAACGCCCGCTGGCCGAACAGCTACTCGCCTGGTTGCGCACCTGCGCGAGCCAAGGGATGCTCGTGCTGCTTGGCGATCCCGGGCGTTCCTATTTTCCGAAGTCCGGAATCGAGAAACTGGCGACATACAGCGTACCGACGACACGCGAGCTCGAAGACCGCGAAATCCGTCAGACGGGCGTGTATCGCTTGCTGTAGTGCTCGCTATGGCATTTCGCCGAAGCGGACGACCAGGAACACGAGGCTCGCCCACGCGGTCGCGCCGATTGCGATCTGGAGGTGAATCGAGCGGATCAGATCGCCCGGCACGCGATGCCATCTCGCGACCGACCTGTCCCATCCCGCGGTCAATCCGGCCATGATCATCCTAGCCTCCCCCTGGACAAGAGACTGCGCTACGGGTGGGCGGTGGCGTCTCCCAGGCGATGCAGGTTGTCGGCCAGACGCATGATTTCGTCCTTGAGGCGCAGTTTCCGTTTTTTGAGCCGCGCGACGAGAAGCTCGTCGCAGCCGGCCACGGACGCGAGCGTCGCGATCATGTAGTCAAGATCATGATGCTCTTCCGTAAGGCGGAGGAATTTGGAAGTCAGGGCGCTGGCGTCAGCGATCAGGGCATCGGCCGGAGCGGCCAGTTCCGGAAGCACGTTGGGACACATGGCGAGATCCTTTCGGATTGCGACTCTGCTTCCCTGTCCGGTGCCCCACGCCCCTCCCTTGTCGCGGCTTATGAATCCCGCCGCGCAAGAGTTTTGGTTAATAAAACATTAATATCCACAGAAATAGGTTAATGTCAATAACTGCGCAAACTTTGCAAGATGATTTTGCTGTAACTACCGGATTCCGGCTGACGCAAACGGAACAAAGAACAACTCAGGAACAAAAGGTGGGTGCAATTCCGTCCGATCACTCTCTCGACCATATCGAACTGCCCACCCCGGACATTCCCGCCACCGGGCATTTCTACTCGTCGCTCTTCGAGTGGCGGTTTGCGGACTACAGCCCCGAATGCATGGCCTTCGAGACCACCGGGCGCGAGGGCGGGTTCAATTCGGGGCGCAAAGTCGCATGGGGCGGCGGCCCGCGGATCGTTCTGTACACGGCCGATCTCGGGAATGTGGAGGCGACCTTTGAGGTCGGGGCGTGGAAATACTTTCGCTACACGAATTTCTGGGTGGCCGGCGCGCCCGTTTTTGCGATCCCAACGGCAATGAGATTGCCATATGGAGTAAATCGGGCTGAGGACCCAGGGAGCGGCATTTTCTGCCGCAAGTTCTGCACAACCTGTTGATCCGGGTGGGGTTTGGCGGACGCACGCCGCCGTGCCAGAGTGGACGCAGAAGGGGCCTGCGCCGCAGGCCAAAATCGTTCAGGGGGAAGCATTCATGGCCGGCATTCCGGAAGATCCTGTTGCCGAGGTTCACGATCTGAAGCGCGCGCTGGGTCCCGTACACCTCATCGCGCTGGGGATCGGGGCGATCATCGGAGCGGGCATATTCGTGCTGACCGGCCATGCTGCCGCCTCGTACGCGGGCTCCGGCGTGGTCTTCTCATTCGCGATCGCGGGGCTAGGCTGCCTGTTCGCGGGCCTTTGCTATGCCGAATATGCCGCGATGATCCCGGTCGCGGGCAGCGCCTATACCTACACCTACGCGACCATGGGACGTTTCCTGGCCTGGATCATCGGCTGGAATCTCGTTCTCGAATATCTTGCCGCGGGATCGACGGTCGCAGTGGGCTGGTCGGGCTATTTCAGCGACTTCATGGCAAAACAGCTCGGCATGCCCATTCCCGCGGCGTTCGACGGCGCGCCCTTCAAGCTCGAGGGTTTTCACCATCTCGTGGCGACCGGCGCCTATTTCAATCTTCCGGCCGTCGCCCTGGTGGCACTCGTGACGTTCGTACTCATTGTCGGCGTCAACATGAGCGCGAACTTCAACAATCTCATGGTTGCCATCAAGCTGACGATCGTCCTGGTCGTTATTTTCGTGGGCTTCAACCACATCGTTCCGGCCAACCACGTTCCGTTCATTCCCGAAAACACGGGGACTTTCGGGCAGTTCGGCTGGACCGGCGTCTTCCGCGCGACAGGGGTCATTTTCTTTGCCTACATCGGGTTCGATGCGGTGAGCGTCGCGGCCCAGGAGGCGAGAAATCCCCAAAGGGACATACCCCTGGGAATATTGGGGTCGCTGGCGATCTGCACGTTGCTCTACATGCTGATGTCGTGGGTGGTAACGGGAATTGCTCCCTATCAGACATTGAACGTGGCACATCCGGTTTCGCAGGCGGTCGAAGCAATACCCGATACCGCGTGGCTCGCGCCCTACGTAAACGTCGGCGCCGTGGTCGGGCTGGCCTCGGTGGTGCTGGTGCTTCTCCTCGGACAGTCGCGAATCTTCTACGCCATGGCAAAGGACGGCATGATTCCGCCGGTGTTTTGCGAGATCCATCCGCGCTTCAAGACGCCCTGGCGAGGTTCGCTCATTACCGGCTCGTTTTGCGCGCTCGGCGCCGGTGTGCTTCCGCTCGACATCCTGGGCGAGCTTGTTTCGATCGGAACGCTTCTCGCCTTCGTCATCGTCTGCGCGGGGGTGATGATCCTGCGTGTCCAGCGGCCGCACGTGAAACGCCCATTCCGGGCTCCGCTGATCTGGGTGGTCGGCCCCCTCGGCATCTTCATGTGCGGATTCATGATGGTGTTTCTGCCGCTCGACACCTGGCTGCGGCTTGCCGGCTGGACGGTTATCGGCCTGATCATCTACGGGCTCTACAGCGCCCGGCACGCAAGGCCGCCGCGCTGGAAACTCGAAGACGCATCCAACACCGCGCAGTAAAGACAGGCCAATGACCGACGCAGCGCTCCGCGAGCCGAACCCCCTTCTTGTCGAAAACAACGAGCTCAAAAGATCGCTCGGGCCCATCAACCTCATCATGATCGGCATCGGTGCCATCATCGGCTCGGGCATATTCGTCTATACGGGCACGGCGGCTGCCCAGCATGCCGGCCCGGCGGTGATGCTCTCGTTCGTCATTGCCGGTTTCGGATGCCTGTTCGCCGGCCTTTGCTATGCCGAGTTCGCTTCCATGATTCCGGAATCGGGAAGCGCCTACACCTATGCCTACGCAACGATGGGCCGGACCATGGCGTGGTTCATCGGCTGGAACATGGTGCTCGAGTACCTAGTATCCGCCGCCGGTGTGAGCGCGGGCTGGTCGGGCTACCTTGTCAGTCTGCTCAACGACTTCGGCATTCATCTTCCCGCAGCCCTCACAAGCGCGCCATTCGCGGGAAACGGTTTCGACAATATCCATGTGACGGGAGCGCTGTTCAATCTTCCGGCGGTGGCGCTGATCGTCGTGCTTACGACCTTTCTTGTCATCGGAGTGAGCGAATCGGCCCGCTTCAACGGGCTGATGGTTGCCATCAAGGTCTCCATCGTTCTTGCAGTCATCGTGTTCGGACTGTCCTTCGTTCGCATGGACAACCTCGAACCCTTCATTCCGCCCAACCAGGGTCAATTCGGAAAATTCGGTATCAGCGGTATCCTCGCCGCTTCGAGCATCGCGTTCTTTGCCTACATCGGCTTCGAGGCCGTTTCCGTCGCCGCCCAGGAGGCGCGCAACCCGCGTCGCGATCTCCCCATCGGGATTCTGGGCTCGCTCGGCATTTGCACCGTCCTCTACATGCTGATGTCGCTCGTTCTGACCGGTATCACCGACTGGCGCACCCTCGACGTCGCCAGCCCGGTTTCGTTCGCCGTGTCGAAGATCGCCCAGCTCAGCTGGCTGGTCGTCCCCATCGACCTCGGCGCCGTCGTCGGCCTCGCCTCGGTGGTGTTCATCGCGCTCTACGGCCAGTCGAGGATTTTCTATTGCATGGCGCGCGACGGGTTCATGCCGCCGGCATTTTCCGCCGTGCACGGGCGGTTCAAGACACCGCACCGCGGCACCATCATCGTCGGTGTCTTTGCAGCCGTTCTGGCGGCGCTGTTTCCGTTCGACGTGCTTGCGGACCTCGTGTCCATCGGTACCCTTGCGGCCTTCATCGCCGTGTGCGTGGGCATTCTCGTGCTCCGGATCCAGGCGCCCCTGGCCCGGCGCCAGTTCCGCACGCCCTATGTCTGGTTCACGGCCCCGGCCGGCATTGCGATCTGCGGCGTCATGATGTTCAGCCTCGGTTGGGCGACCTGGGCCCGGCTAGTGATCTGGACCGCCTTGGGTTTCGTCATTTTCCTGGCCTATGGCATGCACCACGCGGCGCCGTCGAAGTGGAAGGTCAAGAACGAAAGCTGATAGCTTTCGGCCATGACCTATCGCTCGCTGAGGGATTTCATCGCAAAGCTGGAGGCGTCCGGCGAACTCGTGCGCGTGCGGGAGCCGGTATCGACCGTCCTCGAAATGACGGAAATTCAGCGCCGCATGATCGCCCGCGGCGGTCCTGCGATCCTGTTCGAACAACCGTTGAAGGCGGATGGATCACTCTCCGCGATCCCCGTCATTGTAAATCTGTTCGGTACCGTGAAACGCGTCGCGATGGGCGTCACGATGGGCGGCAGGGAGCGGTCCGACGCGAATGCTCTGCGCGAAGTGGGCGAGTTGTTGGCCATGCTGCGCCAACCCGAGCCGCCGCGCAGCTTCGGCGAGGCGCTCGATCTGCTGCCGGTCGCTCGAACGGTCATGGCCATGAAGCCCAAGACCGTGTCGCGGGCGGCTTGCCAGGAAATCGTGCTCAAGGGCGCGGATATCGATCTGAACGCCCTTCCCGTGCAAACCTGCTGGCCCGGCGAGCCGGCGGCGCTGATCACCTGGCCCTTGGTTGTGACCAAAGGACCGTCTGGGAGCCGCGAGGACAACTTCAACCTCGGCATCTACCGCATGCAACTCCTCAATGGCCGGCAGACCATCATGCGCTGGCTCCGGCACCGGGGCGGAGCGCAGCATCACGCACGCTGGGCGAAGGAAAAGGCCGTTCCCCTGCCCGCCGCAGTGGTAATCGGCGCCGATCCGGGGAGTATCCTCGCCGCCGTAACGCCCGTGCCCGACACGTTGTCCGAATACCAGTTCGCGGGACTATTGCGGGGCCAGCGCGTCGAACTCGCCGATTGCATCACGCAGCCGCTGAAGGTGCCGGCGGAAGCGGAAATCGTGATCGAAGGCGAAGTGTCGCTGACGGACTACAGGGACGAAGGTCCTTACGGCGACCACACGGGGTACTACAACTCGGTCGAGCGGTTTCCGGTATTTACCGCGACGGCGGTGACCATGCGAAAGAAGCCGATCTATCTTTCGACTTACACAGGCCGCCCGCCCGACGAGCCCTCCATTCTCGGAGAGGCACTGAACGATGTCTTCGTTCCGCTCCTGCGGCAGCAATTTCCGGAGATTGTCGATTTCTGGCTCCCGCCCGAGGGATGCTCCTATCGCATCGCCGTCGTCTCCATGAAGAAGGCTTACCCCGGCCACGCCAAGCGGATCATGATGGCCGTATGGTCCTATCTCAGGCAATTCATGTATACAAAATGGATCATTGTCGTCGATGCAGACATAGACGTCCGCAACTGGAAGGACGTGATGTGGGCGATCTCCACGCGGATGGATCCGGCAAGGGACATCACGCTGGTTCGGAATACACCCATCGATTACCTCGATTTCGCGTCGCCGGAGAGCGGGCTCGGCTCAAAGATCGGGCTGGATGCAACGGACAAAATTCCGCCGGAAACCAACCGGCCGTGGGGCCGCTTGATCAGGATGGACCAGGAAATCGTGCGCACGGTGACGGAGAAATGGCCGCGACTCGGCCTTCCGGGAGGCCCGGAACCCTAATTCCGATTTAATCTGGCGTTTGCAATCGGGAAAGCCCGCTATAGAATTGCCCCAATACCGGGGTCGCTCTGGCACGATGCACACGTTGAAGTTGCTGGGCATTTTGGCTTTGGGAGCCGGCGCAATCGCGACCGCAAACGCGGAGGAGATTTGCCCTCCCGCACAGCGCATTGCGTCCGTGGACATGCAGATCGGCAACGACGGGCGGATCTACGTCCCCGTGCGCCTCAACCAGTCGCCGAAATCGATGATGGTCGACACCGGCGGTTTTTTCAGCGTCATCAATTCCGACATTGCGCGGGAGCTGCATCTTCCCCAGCGCCACACCAAGTTCGAGCTCGTTGGCGTCGCCGGCGATACGACCAACATCGCCACGCGGGCGACCTTCGACCTGGGAACGCTCCACGCCGATCCAGCGGACTTCATGGTAGCACCCGACGCAGGCGGATTCGCCGACGATGTTCCGGGCGTCGCGGGAATTCTTGCTCCCAATCTCCTGCACAAGTTCGATGTCGACATCGACTTCGCAAACATGAAATTCAGCCTCTATTCCCAGGATCACTGCTACGGCAAAGCCGTGCCCTGGCCCGCGAACACCGTTAGCGCCGTGCCGATGAGTCTCGACGAAAACGACCACATCGCGATCCCCGTTGTCCTCGACGAAAAGAAGATGACCGCGATTCTCGATACCGGCGCCATCCATACGGTGCTCAATCTCGAGATCGCTCAGCGCGATTTCGGGTTGAAACCGGGTGACGCAGACACACCCGAAGTCGGCCGGCTCTTGAGGTCACCGGAATCGAAGACCTATTTTCACCGGTTCAATCTTCTGTCGATGCAGGGCATCGCAATCTCAAATCCCACCGTTCGCGTGATACCCGATCTTATGCGCACCAAGATGGGCGATCCGGGCGACAGTCTGAACGGCGGCACGCGCATTCCGAAGACCTCGGCGAAACCGGGTTTCGGAGACCTGATTCTGGGGATGAACATCCTTCGGCAGTGGCACATTTACATCGCGTACAACGAGGAAATGGTGTATCTGGCGCCTTCCCCCGTGACTCTTTCGATGGAACCGACAAAGGCCGACGATCAGCCCGCGGCGGTGAAAGGCCAGATCCGGAGGGAGCGGCCAAACCCCCTGACATTGCAAGGACGTTAGGCGACGATCGCCCTTGCGCCCGGACGGGCGGCAGTCCAAATACGCCGCCATGACAATGCCAAGCTCTCGGGAAATTCTCGATCGCCTGATCCGGCGCGCAATGGACTCCGGCGCGAGCGCGGCGGACGCGCTCCTCGTTGAAAGCGTCTCCTCCCAGGTGTCGTATCGTTTGGGAAAGCCAGAGGAGGTCGAACGGGCGGAATCAACCGATCTCGGACTGCGCGTTTTTGTGGGCCAGCGCGTGGCATTCGTTTCCTCGACCGATTTGTCCCCCGACTCGCTCGAAGCCCTGCCGTCGCGCGCGGTGGCGATGGCAAAACTGGCGCCGGAGGACAGATTCGCCTGTCTGGCGCCCGCGGACCGCCTGGCGAAAGGCGCGATCGAATTGGACATCGAAGACAAGAGCGAACCGACGCCCGATACCCTGATTGAGCGCGCGCGATCCGCCGAAGAAGCTGCGCTTGCAGTATCCGGCGTGACCAACTCCGAAGGGGGCGGAGCGAGTTTCGGCCGAAATTCCGTGTCGCTCGCCACTAGCAACGGCTTTTTCGGAACCTATGCAGGCACGCACCACGGCATCGGTGTCGCCGTTCTCGCCGGCGAGGGCGTGTCCATGCAGATGGATCACGACAGCGCCAGCGCCAGGCACGCCGAGGATCTCGAGCAGGCGGAGGCGGTCGGAAGGCGTGCCGGCGAACGCGCCGTGGCGCGGCTAAATCCGCGAAAGGTAAAATCCCAGGCTGTGCCAGTCGTATACGACCCGCGCGTTTCCAACGGCCTCATCGGACATTTTGCAGCTGCAATCTCTGGTACATCGATAGCGCGCGGAGTGAGCTTCCTGAAGGACCGGATGGATCGGGAAGTGTTCCCGTCCGGCACCCGGATCGTCGACGACCCACACCGGCTGCGCGGGTTGCGGTCCAAGCCGTTCGACGCGGAAGGAGTCGCCAATTCCCGCCGCGCCCTGATCGACGACGGCAGGCTCACGACCTGGATCCTCGACTGCGCGAGCGCGCGGCAACTGGGACTGGAGACGACCGGTCATGCCGCGCGGAGCACTGGCGGGCCGCCTTCGCCCGCTGCGACAAATCTCTACATGGAGGCCGGGACGGTTTCCCCGTCCGAGCTCATTGGCGACATCAGATCGGGACTATACGTCACCGAGCTGATGGGGATGGGCGTGAATGGCGTCACAGGGGACTATAGCCGGGGTGCATCCGGATTCTGGATCGAGAACGGGGTGCTCGCCTATCCCGTCGCCGAACTCACCATCGCGGGAAACCTGAAGGACATGTTTCTCCATTGCACACCGGCCGACGACCTGGTTTTCCGCTTCGGCACAAACGCGCCGACGCTGCGCATTGAGGGCATGACGGTTGCCGGCGCCTGACACTGCTTCCGATCTCGCTCTCCTCGAATCGGCCGTGCGCGAGGCCGGCACCATTGCGCGCAGGTTCTACGGCGGGGACTTCCGGCGCTGGAGCAAAGCGCATGGAAGCCCGGTTACGGAGTGCGATCTAGCGGTCGATCGATTCCTGTTCGAGCAGCTGCGCGGCAGCCGTCCGGAATATGGCTGGCTATCCGAAGAAACGGAAGACAATCCGGCAAGGCTGACTGCGGATACGACATTCGTCGTCGATCCGATCGACGGAACGATTGCGTTCATGAAACATCGCCCGCACTTCGCGATTTGCGCCGCTGTCGTGCACGGTGGCCGTCCCCGCGCGGGCGTGGTGTACAACCCCATCACGGAGGAATGCTTCACCGCCCGAGAGGGTGACGGAGCCTATTGCAACGGTATCCGGATTCACGTGAGTCCTTCGGCTCTGGTGGAGGATTGCCGGATGCTTGCGGACAAAAGCATGCTTTCGCATCCCTCCTGGAGAGAGCCGCCGAATTCGACCTGGCCGCACATGCATATCGAAACCCGCAACTCGATTGCCTACCGGATGGCTCTCGTTGCCAAGGGCGAATTCGATGCCATGCTCGCCCTGTCGGCGAAACGCGACTGGGATTTGGCCGCGGCCGATATCATCGTCGGCGAGGCCGGAGGAAAGGCCACATCCCACGACGGCGCGATCTTGTTGTACAATCGGCCGGAAGCCCTTCAACGTTCCATCATATCCGCGGGCCCCGCATTGCATGCCCGACTGCTGGAACGGCTCTCGCATATCGAATTGCCACGACGACAGGACCACTGATGGCCGATCACGCTCCAAGACAACTGCTTCACCTCGTGTTCGGGGGAGAGCTCACATCCCCCAGCAACCTTGAGTTCAAGGATCTATCCAAGCTCGACATCGTGGGGATTTTTCCCGACTACAAATCCGCGCTGGCGGCATGGCGGGGCAAGGCGCAAACGACCGTCGACAATGCGCAGATGCGGTATTTCGTCGTCCACATCCACCGGCTCATGGAGCCGGACGTCGAGATCTGATCTCGCGGGTCGCCGGAACCCGTGCTACACGAGATGCTCATGACCAAGGCCCCCAACAGCCCGGCTATGCCCGCAGGCGCGGGCCGCGTCCTGCCCATCGCCGCACGCCTGTTCAGGGACTACGTCGCCCCACAATGGATCTGGGTCGCAGCGGCGGTCGCCTGCATGCTGATCACCGCGGCGGCAAGCGGTACGATTCCGCTCCTCATAAAGTACACGACCAAATTCCTCTTCGAGCAAAGGCGCGGAGACATGCTGTGGCCCATCACCCTGGCAGTGATGGGAATCATGATCCTGCGGGCAGCGTCGTGGTTCGGCCAGAAATCCCTGATCGACTCCATAGGCGAACGCGTGGTGGCCGCCTGTCAGAGGGATATGTTCGACAGTCTGATGGCGAGAGACCTGGCTTCGCTGAACGCGGTGCATTCCGGCCAGCTGGTGTCGGGGTTCATCTACGATACGACCCAGATGCGGGACGCGATCGCGCAAGGAATTTCGGCGGTCGCGCTTGAATCCATGCAGCTTTTGTTCTTCGCCGCCGTGATGTTCTATCAGGACTGGCAGCTGGCGCTTATCTCGATCCTGGCACTTCCCGGAGTCGCCTGGGCCATGGAGCGCATAGGCGGTTCGATGCGGCGCGCGTCGCTGAAGGGAATGGAGCAGACGGGCGGGCTGTCCACGGCATTGTCCGAAGCGCTCGACGGCCGCCGGATCATCAAAGCCTATGGCCTGGAGAGCCATGCTTCGGAGCGCGCTCACGCCCGCATCGAGCTCAGGCTTAGGACCCTGCTGAAGGTTGTGCGGCGCCGGGCCGCGGCGGTGCCGACGACGGATGTTTTCGTCGGGTTCGTGCTCGCCGCGACGATTTTTTTTGCGGGATATCAGACCCTGCATCACCAGCTCGACATCAATCGCTTCGCTGCCTTCATCGCGGCGATGCTGCTCGCCCAGGCGCCGGTCCGGAATCTGAGCCAGTTCTGGCCGCTGCTGTCGAGCGGCACGGCAGCAGCCGCGCGCGTCCTTGCGGTCATCGACGCCCGCCCGAAGGTGGTGGATGCGTCCGGCGCTTCGCCGCTATCGATATGCGCCCCGCCGGCAGGAGGCGCAATCCGCTTCAGCAATGTCGCCTTTTCCTATCGACCCGACGCCGGAGAGCCCGCAATCGACAACATCAGCCTTGATGCCGCTCCAGCCCAAAAGGTCGCTCTCGTCGGGCCGTCCGGATCGGGCAAGACGACGATATTCAATCTGCTCCTGAGGTTCTATGAGATCGATTCCGGCCGAATCGAAATCGACGGCAAGGATATCCGCGAACTGACCCTGAAATCGCTGCGAGCCCATGTCGCGCTGGTCACACAGGAGCCGGTACTCTTCGACGAAAGCGTCGCGGACAATATTGCTCTTGGCAGGCTTGGCGCGACCCGCTCCGAAATCGAGGAGGCTGCGCGTGCCGCGGCGGCCCACGAATTCATCGTGCAGCTGCCGGAAGGATACGACACGAATGTCGGTGAAGGAGGGTTGAAACTCTCGGGGGGCCAGCGTCAGCGAATTGCGATCGCACGCGCCATGTTGCGCAACGCGCCGATTCTTCTGCTTGACGAGGCTACGTCCTCGCTGGACACCGAAAGCGAGCGCCAGGTGCAGGAAGCCTTGAACACGCTGATGAGGAGCCGAACCACCATCGTCATCGCCCACAGGCTGACCACTGTGCTCGACGCGGACCGGATCTATGTTCTGGACCGCGGCCGCATCGCGGAATTCGGCACGCACGCCGAGCTGATGGCCCATGGCGGACTCTATACGAGGCTCTATCAGCACGATTTTGCCGAAGGCGCCAAGCACCAGGCCATGGCGGTCGCGGACTAGATGCCGATGGCGCGCGCACCGGTCGGCCTTTCCCTCTATCGCGCAGCCACCGCGGCCTTCGCAGCGGCCGGGCCGCTGCTCCTGCGGGAACGAGCCCGGCGAGGCAAGGAAGATCTCGCTCGACTCAACGAGCGCCTGGGCAGAAGCTTGTGCCCGCGTCCCGACGGCACCCTGATCTGGATTCACGGTGCAAGCGTGGGCGAATGCTTGGCGGCGTTGCCCCTGGTCGACACCTTGTTGAAGTCCCCCGGACGGAGCGTGCTTGTTACGAGCGGTACGGTAACCTCGGCGAAGCTGATGCGGGAGCGGTTGCCTCCCGGCGCGCTGCATCAGTTCATTCCATTGGACACGCCGTTCGCGACGGCACGCTTTCTCGACAACTGGCGACCGGATGTCGGCCTTTTCGTGGATTCCGACATCTGGCCGAATCTGATATTGGGCGCGAGAAAGCGGGGCATCAGGCTTGCGCTCGTAAACGCCCGTATTTCGGAGCATTCGTTCTCCGGATGGCGCTGGGCGCCGAAAAGCGCGGCCGCACTTCTTTCCGCCTTTGACGCTTGCCTGGCGCAAGACGATGAGTCCGCCGCCCGCTTTCGTTCGCTGGGAGCCTGCAACGTGTCCGCCGTCGGAAGCCTCAAGGCCGATGCCGCGCCCTTGGCAGCCGACCCGCTCGCGTTGGAGCGTCTCAAAGGCTCGATCGAGGATCGGCCTCTTCTCCTGGCCGCACAGACCCATCCCGGAGAGGACGAAACCATCCTCCCCGTGCACGATTTGCTCAGAAAGGCGCACCCCGATCTGCTAACCGTTATTGTGCCACGCCACATGAACAGAGCGCCGGAGATCGCCATGCTCTGCGGGACCCGCCCGGCACGGCGCCGCTCGCTTGGCGAACTGCCCGGCGCGGAAACGGCAGTCTACATCGCCGACACCATGGGCGAGCTCGGATTGTTCTATCGTCTTGCGCTATTCGCCTTCGTCGGCGGCAGCCTTGTGCGCCATGGGGGACAGAATCCGCTTGAACCCGCCCGATTGGGCTGTGCCGTGCTTGCCGGACCGCACACGGAAAACTTCACGTCGTCCTACCGGGCGATATTCGCAGCACAGGGACTGGGTCTGGTACGATCCAGTACGGAAATCGCCGCCGCCGCAGGCCGCTTCCTGACAGCTCCGCAAGAGGCAAGAGCACTGGGCGCCGCAGCGGCTCTGGCCGCCGCTTCTCTTGGGGGCGCGGCGGAGAAGACGGTTGGGGCGGTCGAGCGGCTTCTGGCACGCGATGCGAGCGCCTGACTTCTGGACGTCGGACGACTGGCGCTCGCGCTTGCTTGCGCCGGCGGGCTGGATTTATGGCGCCAGCGTTGCCTGGAACGCCGCACGCGCAAAACCAATTCGGCCGCCTGTCCCTGTAGTGTGCGTCGGGAATCTGACAGCCGGCGGCACGGGGAAAACGCCCGTCGCGATCGCGCTTGCGGAAATCCTGATCGCCCAGGGCCATCAGCCCTGGTTCCTGTCGCGGGGATACGGAGGGCGCCTTCGCGGCCCGGTGGAAGTAACGGAATGGAGCAGGGCCGCCGACGTCGGAGACGAGCCGCTCCTCCTCGCGCGAGCGGCGCCTGTGATCGTCGCGCGCGACCGTCTCGCAGGCGCGAATCTCGCCGTCGGCAAGGGTGCTACGGTCATCGTGATGGACGACGGTCACCAGAATTTCGCGTTGGCAAAGGACCTGTCGCTGGTCGTCGTCGACGGCGACACGGGCTTCGGAAATGGCAGGATGATACCCGCCGGCCCGCTCCGCGAGCCTGTCGCCCGGGGACTCGCTCGCGCAGACGCAGTGTTCGCGACCGGCTCGGGTCTGCCTCCGCTCGGCGCCTGCAGGATTCCCGTCCTGAGAGTCGCATTGACGATCGAGGGGCCGGACATCGAAGGCCGCGCAATGGTCGCATTCGCAGGAATCGGGCGTCCGGAAAAGTTCTTTGAGGCCCTTCGCGCGCAAGGCGCGATTCTCGCCGCGGTACAGGGTTTCCCGGACCATCACGTTTATTCTGCCGGCGAGATCGCGCGGCTGCGGGCAAAGGCACGGGCGCACAATGCGGAACTCGTTACGACCGAAAAGGACTTCGTTCGGCTCACAGCTTCGGAACGGGAGGGAATCCGGGCCATTCCGCTGAACGCGGCTTTCGAGGACCGCTCTGCCGTGGAACGCTTGCTTGACAGGCTGCCACCAAAGGGTTAGCGCGCCACTTGCATGACGAACATCGAAGCGGGCAAATCCCTGTCGGCCGGAGAACGCCTGCGCTATCTTGCGGAAGCTGCGCCCTTCTTTTTTTTCATGGGTGTCTTTCGCCTGCTCGGTATCGACAAGGCGTCGGCGCTGGGAGGCTTGATCGGGCGGCACATATTCTATCGCATCCGGCCGGTCGTCGACCGCGCCCGGGAGAATCTGCGCGCCGCCTATCCCGACATGCCGCGATCCGAGATGGAGTCCGTCATTCGCGAGATGTGCGACAATCTCGGACGCACGGTCGCCGAATATCCGCATCTGGAAAGCCTGGCGCATGGCGGACCGGACGCTCGGCTGGAGGTTACCGGCACCGAACACGCCGAAGCGGCGATTGCCGCCGGCAAGGGTGTTATGTTCATCTCGGGCCATTTCGCGAATTGGGAGGCCATGCCTGTGATGGCCACCCGGCTCGGCTACGAGGGCGGTCTTGTGTACCGGCCGCCCAACAATCCCTATGTGGACGGCTATATATCGAGAAAGCGGGCAAGCGCGGGTCCGAAAATCCAGATCAGCAAGGGCGCGCAGGGCACTCGGAAGATATTCACGCTATTGCGCCGGGGACTGGCGATCCTTCTGCTGGTCGACCAGAAAACCGAGCAGGGAGTCAATGCGCCGTTCTTCGGCCGGGACGCCCCCACCACTCCGGCACCGGCCGCGCTGGCGCTGAAACTCGGTTCCGTACTGCTGCCTGCATCGAATGAACGGCTCGGCGGCGCGCGCTTCCGGATGACCATTCATCCGCCGATCGAATTCGCGCCGACGGGCGATCACGATGCCGATGTTGTGGCGCTAACGGCCAAAATAAATGCGGCGGTGGAACAGTGCGTGCGAAAAAGACCTTCGCAATGGCTTTGGATTCATAGGCGCTGGAAAACGTCCAGGGACGAATCGAAACATCTCCGCAGGAATGCTCAAGCCTTGTCCGGAGTGGGTGTCGCCGTCGAAAGCGAGGGGTCGAGCCTCATCTGAAACCAGTTCATGCCCCAGTGCAGATGCGGCCCTGTTGCCCTGCCCTTCATTCCCACCAGCCCTATCAATTCGCCGCGCTTCACAGAGGCGCCAACCGCGACCTTGAGTTCGTTCTGGTGGATATAGACGGTCGATACGCCGTGCCCGTGATCGATCACCGTGGTGCCGCCCGTCAGATAGAAATCCGGCTCGGCGAGCGAGATCACTCCGTCGGCAGGCGCATGGATGGGGGAATTCGCCGGAGCGGCGATGTCAATTCCGAAATGGGGCGACATCGGTGTACCGTTGTCGATCCGCTGGCTGCCGTACCATCCACTGACGATACCTTTTACCGGCCAGTCGAAGGGTCTCACGAAGTCCGTCGCGGCGGTGCTGCGCATCCGTGCCGCGGCCACCATCGCATTCTCCCGTTCGATGCGCCGCCTTGTTTCCGGTGGGGGCGTGACCGAATCCTGAGGAAGGCCGTCAACCCGCTGAACGTCGTATTTTCGTACGCCCGGCAAAACTTCGCGCAACGCGATTTTTCCATCCGGGAATTTCACTTCCACCGAGGTCGGTCTGGTTTGATCGTAGCCAAGGCCGAATGCGAACACCCCCGCCGGCGAAACGTCGACTTCGACGCCGTCAACCTTGACCGATGCGCCCCTCGCGGTCCCTATGACAAGACCACCCTGCTTCAACGCACCACCGAATGCCAGCCGGGAAACGTCCCCGGCCAGGACGTGACGGAGCTGAACGGCAAAGGCCGAACCAGCCAACAGGAAACCGCGGCGTGCAATCATTTGGGCGTGCGGCCCGTCTCCTGCATGCGTTTGAGCGCGATGGCGGGCGTCGCATAAGCCTCCTGCAGGTCCACGCTCCAGTAGCGCAACGCGTCCAGCGGAATTCGCACCCCCGAGACCGCACAAACGACGAATGAGCCGGGCCGGACGACATGATACTCGCCGTCGAGGTACTCGAGTTCTGCGAGGCCGTCGGGCTTGAAGTCGCGGTCCATCTTGTTCATCGGTCCAGTCTAGAGGATATTTGTCGAAATTCCATTGCCGACTGAATCGGGAGCGACCATGGCGGGAAACAAGACCGTACCGACCAGACAAAGTGTCGCAACGTTCTTGGCGGGCATCGCGGACAGGACCCGGCGCAGCGACGCGGAAACGCTCCTCAAGCTCATGCGGAAAGCCTCGGGTGAGAAACCCGTCATGTGGGGGCCCTCCATCGTGGGATTCGGGACTCACCACTACGTTTACGAAACGGGCCGGGAGGGCGATATGCCCGTAATCGGATTTTCGCCGCGCAAATCCGCCCTCGTGATTTATGGAGCCATAGGCTCCGGCGCCGCAGGGGCCCAGCTCGAAAGGCTCGGCAGATACACGATGGGAAAGGGCTGTCTCTACATAAAAAAGCTGGCGGACGTGGACTGCGGCGTCCTCGAACAGATTCTGGCAAAGGCCGTCAGGGCCAAAGGCAAACTCTCCCGGCCATCCCGCTAAAGATTGCGGTATCACACGACCCGAAGAGATTTCGCATGGCCGCAGTCCCCCTAGAGAAGGGAACCCTGTGTTCCCGACGATGGTTTCGATCGCGGCCTAGACTTGCCAGCTGTCGAAGATGTGCCGGCAACGGCGTTCACGCTTCCATCGGCAAATACGAGGGCAAGCGGCTCGCAGTTGGAAATGCTCATGGCACGGCGCCTGATTGAACCGTCCCGGCCGCGTACAAGCGCAAATCCGCGCTCGAGCGCACCACGATACGAGACTCCTTCGAGGAGTCTACCCGCTGAGTCGATGTGACGCCTCAGATTCGCCAGCCGGATCGCCAATACCCGTTCGAGACGCTGTCCCAGTGCCTCCGCTTTTTCCCCGTAGTTGGCCGCACGAACGGATATCGGCTTCGCACGCAAAAGAGCGGCTGTCTCCGCGAAAGCGCGGCGATGTTCCTGAAGATTGCGGCGCAGGGCATGGGACAGACTTTCCGACGCGCGATCGAACCGCTGTCGCGGGCTTGCGAACATCTGGTCGGCCCTTGGTAAAATGCGGGCGAGCTGCGCGAGGTGCCGTTTTCGGTCCTCCAGACCCCGTGCGAAGGCTCGCAAGAGCCTGCGATCGAAATCGAGGGTCTGCGCGATAAGTTCGCTGCGCAATGGGACCGCCATCTCGGCGGCGGCGGTCGGGGTGGGCGCGCGGCGGTCCGAGGCAAAATCGATTAGGGTGGTGTCGGTCTCGTGACCCACTGCCGAAATGAGAGGGATGGCGCTTGCGGCGGCAGCACGTACAACTCTTTCGTCGTTGAACGCCATTAGATCCTCTAGCGACCCTCCCCCGCGCGCGACGATCACAACGTCGGGCCGGGACAGGCGGCCTGCCGCCCCCAGGGCGTTGAACCCCTCGATCGCACCGGCGATTTCCGCTGCAGCTCTGTCCCCCTGCACCGCAACCGGCCACAGCAGCACGCGCCGGGGAAACCGGTCATTCAACCGGTGCATGATGTCGCGTATCACGGCACCTGTCGGCGATGAGATCACGCCGATGACATCCGGCAGGAACGGCAGGGGCTTTTTCCGGGCAGCGTCGAAGAGGCCTTCGGCAGCGAGCTTTTTCCTTCGCTCCTCGAGCATCGCCATAAGCGCACCCGCGCCCGCCAGCTCCATTTGCTCCACGATGATCTGATAGCGGGACGAGCCCGGATAGGTCGTGATCCGGCCGGTGCATACGACCTCAAGACCCTGCTCCGGCTTCAGCCTGAACGTACGGGCGGTCTGCTTCCATATGATGGCGTTGAGTACGGCCTTGTCGTCCTTGAGGTCGAAATAGATGTGCCCCGAGGAAGCGGATTTGAGACCGCCGATCTCGCCGCGAACCCGTACAAAAGGGAAGCTGTCCTCTACCGTGCGCTTCAGCGCAGCCGCGATCTCGCTGACGCTGTATTCCGGCAGATTGGCCTGGGTTGGCGCTTCACTCATGGCCCTGCCGATGATACAGCACGCCGGAGACTTGTGGGGTAAATCTTGAACGTCCTTCTTATCGGTTCCGGCGGCCGCGAGCATGCCCTGGCATGGAAGATCGCCGGAAGCCCTCTTCTCTCAAAGCTCTACTGCGCGCCCGGCAATGCCGGCATCGAGGAATTCGCGCAATGCGTCCCGATCCAGGCCATGGACTTCGACGGGCTTGTCGCGTTCGCGCATGAAAGGAACATCGATTTTGCCGTCATCGCTCCCGACAATCCGCTGGTTGGGGGCCTCTGGGACACGTTCGAAGCGGCGGGCATCCGTGCCAGCGGACCCAGCAAGGCAGGCGCGATTCTCGAAGGTTCCAAAGGATTCGTGAAGGATCTCTGCCGCGAAATCGGTATCCCGACGGCCGCGTATCGGCGGTTTCGCGAAGCGGCCGCCGCGAAATCCTTTGCCGATACGCTCGATCTTCCCGTCGTGATCAAGGCCGACGGGCTCGCGCTCGGCAAGGGCGTCATCGTCGCCGAAACCAGGGCCGATGTCGTCAAGGCCATCGACTTCATGTTCGAAGGCGGATTCGGCGACAGCGGACGCGAAATCGTCGTGGAAGAATTTATGTCCGGAGAAGAGGCGAGTTTCTTTGCCCTCAGCGACGGAAGAAACATCGTTCCGCTTGCGGGCGCCCAAGACCACAAGCGAGCCTTCGACGGCGATCGCGGCCCCAATACGGGCGGCATGGGTGCCTATTCGCCTGCGCCGGTGCTCCCGCCTGCGCTCGAACGAATCGCGATGGAAAAATTCCTGACGCCGACCATGGCGGCAATGGCGGAACGGGGACGATTGTATCAGGGCGTGATGTATCTCGGACTGATGATCACGAAAGACGGGCCGAAGCTTGTGGAATACAACTGCCGCTTCGGCGACCCCGAATGCCAGGTTCTCATGATGCGGCTGGAAAGCGATCTTCTCGGCGCACTGATCGCAATGCGCGAAGGGCGGCTCGACCGGGTCGACCTGCGCTGGAGCAATGACGCCGCCATGACGGTGGTAATGGCCACTCGGGGCTACCCGGGAGACTATCCGAAGGGAAGCGAAATTCGCGGCCTTGAAAATGCGCTGGCGCTGGATCGCGTCAGGATCTTTCACGCGGGAACATCGCGCAGGGAAGGCAGACTTTTCGCAAACGGCGGTCGAGTTCTGAATGTGACCGCCACCGGCGCGACTCTCGCCGAGGCAAAGCAACGCGCCTATGACGCGGTGCAAGCGATTGATTGGCCAGAAGGATTTTACCGCCGCGACATCGGCTGGCGAGCGATCAACCGCCCGTCAGCCCACGGATCATCGTCATCTGCCTGACGATCGCCTCTGCCTGACGGATCGAGGCCGCATCGATCAGCACACCATCGAGCGACACCGCGCCCATGCCACTCGCCTGCGCTTCCTTCATGGCCGCGAGGATGGCCCTGGCGCGTTCGACTTCCTTTTTGGGAGGCGTGTAGATTTCGTTCGCGAGGGCTATCTGGCTCGGATGGATCGCCCATTTGCCCTCGCAGCCGAGTATGGCCGTGCGCATGGCCTGCACCCGAAATCCGTCCGCATCGCCGTAATCGCCGAAGGGGCCGTCGATCGCCATCAAACCATGCGCGCGCGCAGCCTGAACCATTCGAAACAGCGGGTAGTGCCAAAGATCGTTCCAGTGCCGATCCCGCGCGGCGCCAGGCTGCCTGTCGGTCAGCATCACGTAGTCGCTGTTGCCACCGCCGATATTAGTCGTCCGCATCCGCTGCGATGCAGCGTAGTCGGCCGAACCGAAGTGAAGGCTCTCCAGCCTTTTCGAGCTTGCGGCGATTTCGTCGATGTTGGTCAGGCCCAGCACGGTCTCGATGATGACTTCGAGACCGATGCGCTTCTTGCGACCCGAAAAGTCCGATGCCTGCGTGACCAGCATATCTACGGCGTACACGTCGGACGCGCAGCCTACTTTGGGTACCATGATCGCATCGAGCCGCTCGCCGCCCAGTTCGACAAGCGCGATGACGTCCCGATAGCAAAAATTTGTGTCGAGGCCATTGATGCGTACAGTAACGGTCTTCTGCCCCCAATCGATGCCATTCAGCGCCCGGACGACGTTCTCGCGCGCTGCGTCCTTGTCCGAAGGTGCGACGGCATCCTCGAGATCGAGGCAGACGACATCCGCCGCGCTGGCTGCCGCCTTCTCGAAAAGCACAGGCCGGGAACCGGGAACGAAGAGCTTTGAACGATAGAGCCGCACCGGCGCGCCTGATTCGACCACGCTGAAGCTCATGACCGCCTTCTCCTTGCAAGGGGATGTGCCGCTTCCACGACCGAGGCCAACCGGTCGCGCGCGACATGGGTGTAGATCTGGGTCGTACCGATGTCGGCGTGGCCCAACAGCGTCTGTACGCTGCGCAGGTCCGCACCCCCTTCAACCAGATGGGTAGCGAAGGCATGTCGCAGGACGTGAGGAGACAGCTTGTCCGGATCGATGTTTGCGGCCATGGCCAATTCCTTGAGCATCTGATGGCATCGGCGGCGCGTCAGGTGTCCCTCGCCGGCCCGGGACGGGAATAGGTATTTTTCCGCCGCCGGCCTGCCAGCGCCCGTCGGAAGAAACATATCCCGTACGGACAGGTAGTCGCGAATCGCCTGTCTGGCGCCGGAATTCAGCGGCGCCAGACGCTCCTTGCCTCCCTTCCCCCGGACCAGCAGAAAGCCGCTCCTGTCGTTGACGGATGTACGCGGCAAACCGGCCAGCTCGCTGATCCTCAAGCCCGCCGCATACAAAATCTCGACGATGCACAGGAGCCGGACGCCTTCCGGTCCCCCTTCCGACTGCCGTCGCGCCTGTGCAATCAGACATTCCACGTCTTTACGCGTCAGAATGCGCGGGAGCGGCCTTTGCCGCTTGGGAGCCTCTATCGCCGACGTCGGATCGTCCTTGCGAAATCCCTCGGTATAGAGAAATCCGAAGAATTGACGGAGCGCCGAAAGCTTTCGCGCCTGTGACGAGCCGGCGATCCCGGATTTCGAAAGCGATGCCAGAAAACGCTTCACGTCTTCGCGAGTCGCTTCCCGGGCTTCCGCTCTTGCGCAAAAGTCCAGCAGATCGCGCCTATAGGCGGAAATGGTGTTGATACTCGCACCGCGCTCGGCACTCATCATGTCCAGAAACGACTCGATCAGCGCGGAGCTTCCCCGCTTCATGGCGTTCCGGGCCTATACAGGAGGAGTGCATGGAGCGCAAAGGCCCGCGCCGAGTCCCGAACTCCCATTTCCTCCAGGGCGCGCACCAATTCGATGGTCACATCGGGAGCAAGGTCGCCAAGCCCCTTGGGGCCGATGATATCGAGGATGCGCAGCACAGCCTCACCCCTGCGGTCGGCTGCGGAAACGGCTTGCATCAGCTTTTTCATGGTGTCGCCGTCCGGCCTGCGCCCAGGCCAGCGCGTGGCACTGGCCGTTTCGGCGGCACTTTTCGCATCGTCCGGTATGGTGCGTCCCAACGCATCATACAAGCCCAGGACCAGCGCCTCGAACGGTTGGTTGGAATTGACGGGTTTTGGATCCGCGTTCAGGTCGCGCGCGAGATCGCTCAGATCGGCCTGCGCGTTCTCGTCCTTCTCCATCGCCAGGGCAAGGACCGCATGCGGAGCAGACGCATTTCCGATCCAGCGGGCCGCGGCTTCGGTCTTTCCCGCGAGGATCAGGGACCAACCGATGAGCGGCCTGCGATCGGCTGGAACTGCCGCAGCGTCTACCGACATCGCAACATCGGCCTGCAATTTCGACGCGAGGGCAAATAGGCCCGCCTTTTCGCCTAGGAGGAGCGCGGTGTGAAGCAATCCCGCTTTGGCGGCGGGGCGGGTTTCGGATCGGGCCGCCAGATGCAGCAGAAATTGCCCGCCGAGGAACGAAAGCCGCTGAGCGGTCTCCGAAGCGGATCCCAGCTGCGATGCCGGCATATCCTGAGCATCCGCAACGGATTTGAGCTCCGCCAATGAGGCCGCCCCCACCCTCACGGCGCGGTCGGCTGCCGCAAGGCGCGCCGCTGGGGGATTGCGCGTGTCGCGCATCGCCAGGACGGTGGCGGGAGTACCCAACTGGGCAGCCATCTCGTTGCCGATGGAAAGACCCGCCTGTCTCATAAGAAAAACGTGGATCGCGCTCGGTTTGGCGATCTTTCCCGGCGGCTTTTTCGCGCCCTTCAGTGCATCTTCGAGCAAGATATTGAAGGCAGAATCGGTTTCACCGCGCGCCTCGAGAATCCCGCGCGTAAGATCCGCCGTGGAGGTATCGCCGCCCGCCGCAGCACAATAGATCCGCAATTGCAGCCAGAAGAGATCGTCCTGGGTCTGGCGGGGACTGGTCAGGTCGCTGCAGACCTCCTTGGCCCGGTTCGCATAGAGCAGCGCCGTCGCCTGTGTTCGGGAAAAGTCGAGATCGTTGTCGAGATTCGCTATGGCGGCAAGCGCGCCGGCCTCGTCGATCATGCCCGCACCCAGCAGCTTCTCGATCCGTAGCGTTATCAGTGCGCGGTGAACGATGCCGCCGGGCGCGTCCGATCTGGTGAGAATCACACTGCGCGCAAGGGCGCGTATCGCGTAATCGCTGGATACTGCCGGGACTCGCACGAGAAGGTCCTCGATCTGTTCGCGCGACGAGCCGTTCCACATATTGGGCTGGAAGCCGCCGTTGTCGGAATCGAGCAAGCCGACCGGCGCCCCATCTATCCTGCCGAGGGGCGCAACCTGCACCGCTGGCGGTTTTGGCAGGGCCGGCCCCGGGGCGATTTCCGCTGCAGGAGGCAGGTCTCGCGGCGCCGATGCGGCCGGTGCCGCCGTTTGGGCATGCGAGCGCTCGTCCTCGGGAACATCGTCAAGGAGATCGTCCGTCGAAACCTCCGGCGAGTTTTCGTCCAGGTCTGACGCGGAGTCCTGCGATTCGCCGTAGTCAGGCTCCGGCTGGCCGGAGCGATCTTCGGCCGTTTCCGGCGACGCCGGCGGCTGGACTGAGGCTCCCGGATCCCCAAGCCTGCGGGGCGGGGCCGTTGCGCGGTCACTGTTGCTGTCCTGCGCGAGCGCAGCGAACGCCGCAAGGATGAAGGCGGCTGTAGCGGCGCTAGTGCGGCAACCGGTCATCGGGCACAGCCTGCTCGTAATGGCGGGTGACAGGGCTGACCCGGCCGCCATAAATCGCAAGGCCGACGGCGGCCGCCACGATCAGACCGGCGATTGCAGCTACGAACCACGCCGCCCAGCCCGAACCTTCTCCACTCAGGGTTCTCTTCGATCGCATGACATGTCCTTGCCCGCTCTTTGTGGCGGAATTGCAGTCCTTCCTGCAAGTCCCGCTGGCACCTGCGGCTTAAAGTGATGTAATCGAAGTACCATGAGGTTGAGCCGAACAGTTGCGCTGGTAGGCATGATGGGAGCGGGAAAGAGCTCGGTCGGGCGCAGGCTGGCGGCGCGGCTGGGCGTGCCCTTTCGCGATGCAGACAGCGAAATCGAGCTAGCGGCCGGATGCCCCGTGTCGGCCATATTCGAGCGCTACGGCGAGCAGGCCTTTCGCGACGGCGAGCGCAGGGTGATCGCGAGGCTCCTGGCCGAATCACCGCATGTTCTCGCTACCGGTGGCGGCGCATTCATGGACCCCGAAACGCGGGCGCGGATGAAGGAAAGGGCTCTGACCGTGTGGATCAAGGCTCCGGTCGACGTCCTGATGAGTAGGGTGCAGCGCCGCGACACGCGCCCGCTTCTCAGGACCCAGAACCCGCGGGCGACGCTGGAGAAGCTGCTGGAAGAGCGCGCTCCGATCTATTCGCAGGCCGACATCACGGTCGAAAGCGACGATGGACCTCACGCGACCGCGGTCGAACACATCGTCGCGGCGCTCAAGGCGCGCCGGATATGCGAGAGTGCATGATCGAGACGATCACCCTGCAGCTCGGCGAAAGAAGCTACGACGTAAACGTCGGGGCCGGATTGCTCGACCGCTGCGGCGAAATGCTGGCGCCTATCGCGCGCGGACCGATCCCCATCGTGACGGATACTCATGTCGCCGATTTGCATCTCGATCGTGTGGTAGCGTCCCTTCGCGGTGCTCACCTCGAACCATATCCGATCGTTCTCGCGGCGGGCGAAGACTCGAAGAGCTTCGCGGGACTCGAAAACCTGACGAGTGCACTCATTGGAACGGGTGTGGATCGCGGTGGTCTGATCGTGGCACTGGGTGGGGGAGTTGTCGGCGATCTCACGGGATTCGCCGCTGCAATTCTCAAGCGCGGAATCGCGTTTGCCCAGCTGCCCACCACACTGCTGGCACAAGTCGATTCATCCGTCGGGGGAAAGACCGCAATCAATACGCCGGAGGGCAAGAATCTCGTCGGTGTGTTCCACCAGCCCCGCATGGTACTGGCCGATACGGACACGCTTTCGACGCTGCCGCGCCGAGAAATGCTCGGCGGCTATGCCGAAGTCGCAAAATATGCCGCTTTGGGTGACGCACGTTTCTTCGACTGGCTGGAATCGAACGGGCGCAAGGCGCTCGATGGGGACGGCGCGGCAGTGGTGTACGCCGTCGCGACCTCCTGCCGCATGAAGGCCGAAATCGTCTCGCGCGACGAACGCGAAACCGGAGAGCGGGCTCTGCTCAATCTTGGCCACACCTTCGGGCACGCGCTGGAGGCGGCAACCGGCTATTCCGGCAGGCTGCTGCACGGAGAAGGCGTTGCGATCGGCATGGCCCTCGCATTCAGGCTTTCCGTCAAGCTGGGACTATGCGGTGGCCAGGAGAGCGAACGCTTCATCGGCCATCTTGCGTCGGTTGGATTGCCCGTATCCATTTCCGAGGTGCCAGGCCCTCGCCCATCCGCTGAAACCCTTCTAGGTCACATGCTCCACGACAAGAAGGCGAAGAAGGGCAGGATCAACTTCGTTCTCCTGCGCGGCATCGGGCGAGCGTTCGTCACGGACGATGTGCCTGCGGAACTGGTCGTGGAACTCCTCGGTTAGGGAGTGCACTGCGGCCTGCGGAAGCGGAATTTGGTGAGATTGTTCCGGAATTCGCTCCGCAGTGCATTCGAAAAGGCCAGCCATTTCCTGCACGCCTCGCCCGAGAGCGGATCGTTGTGCCTCGAAGGATCCAGGGCGACGAATTCCAGCGCAAACCGGTTGGTCTTGCTCATTCTCGTCAGCGTGATCTTGGCGACCTTTCCACTCGGGAGACGCCAGATCTCGTAAACCGGATCCGAAGCCGTCCGCAGGGCCTTCAGGTTGGGGTCGGTTTCGGGAACGGGATAGAAGCCGGCGCGATTGGCTGCCTCCCCGACCGCGACGGCGTCGAGTTCGTCCACGGGGACGAGAAAGTCGGCACCGTTTGCGGGGTAGTAGGGCGCGCCGGTCGCGGCACTCGAAACTACCAGCGCAAGAGCGCCGGCAAGCCAAAACGGTCTGAGCATGCAATTACCCTTCGTCGCCCGGCGAGGTTACACAATTATGAGCCTGCTGCCCATGCGCTATACTGGCGGGCCACATTTGAGGTTCGACATGGACGTTTCTTCATTGGCGTTCTGGATTGGCGCAATCGCCATTCTGCTTGTCGTGTCCGCATTCTTCGCGGGTTCCGAAACGGCCCTGACGGCAGTCTCTCGCGGCAAGATGCATCAGCTCGAAAAGGAGGGGTCGCGCGCGGCGGCAAACGTAAACGCCCTGGTTTCGGACAGGGAGCGCCTGATCGGCGCGTTGCTGCTGGCGAACACCTTCGTCAACATCCTTGCGTCGTCAATCGCGACCTGGCTGCTGGAAGTCTCCTTCGGCCAGCGCGCCGTCGCGGTCGCGACGGCCATCATGACATTCGTGATCCTGGTATTCTGCGAAGTTCTGCCAAAGACGCTTGGCATTGCACGCACGGACCGTTTTGCCCTTGCCGTCGCATGGCCGGTCCGCAAGGCGGTCGCGATTCTTGGTCCCGTCGTTTCGGCCGTGCAGTACCTCGTATGGCGGCTGCTCGGACTCGTCGGAGTGAGGCAGGAAGAAAGCGGTTCGATCGTGCCCGCGCACGAGGAAATCCGCGGCGCTCTCGACCTCCATCACAAGGAGGGCGCGGTGGAGCGGGAGCATCGCGACATGATCGGCGGTATCCTCAATCTGCGCGAATTGACAGTTGGGGAAGTGATGGTCCACCGCAAGAACATGGTCACGGCCAATGCAGACGAGCCGCCTCAAAACCTGATCGCCGAAGTCATCGACTCCGGTCACTCGCGCGTCCCGCTGTGGCGCGACCAGGCGGAAAACATCGTCGGAATTCTGCACGCCCGCGACGCGGTGCGCGCCATCCTGAGCAACAAGGGCTCCTACGAGGGCATAGACGTGGCCGCGCTCGCGACGGAGCCATGGTTCGTGCCCGACACTACGACCGCAGAGGAGCAGCTCGAGGCGTTTCGTCATCGCCGGGCGCGTTTCGCGCTTGTTGTCGACGAATATGGCGCGCTCCAGGGTCTTGTCACGCTCGAGGACATCCTCGACGAAATCTTCGGCGACCTTCCCGACGAACGCGAGGCCTTGTCCCGCCCGGACGTGCGCCGCAAGCCCGACGGTTCCTACCTCGTCGATGGCAGTGTCACGGTGCGCGACCTGAACCGCGATCTGGACTGGACCCTTCCCGACGAAGAGGCAACAACCATCGCGGGTCTCGTCATACATGAAGCGCGGACGATTCCCGAAGTCGGCCAGCGTTTCGCTTTCTATGGCTACAAGTTCGAAATCCTGCGGCGCCAGCGCAATCAGATCACCGCCTTGCGCATCACTCCGCCACCGAACCGGGACACCGTGCCGGAGGGCTAGTGTTCGCTCCAGGACTCGGCGGGAGTCAGAACGGTCAGGGAAAGCGCGTGTACCCGCGCCTTGAGCTCCTCCGCCAGTGCGGCATAGACGCGGCGCTGCCGCTCGATTCGCGTCGCGCCTTCGAATGCGGAAGACACTATGCGCACGTGAAAATGCGTTTCGCCGCCAGGACGAGAACCGGCATGACCTTCGTGCCTCGCGCTTTCGTCCACGACCTCGAGTTCGGTCGGGGCGAAAGCCGCCACCAGCTTCGCGTGCATCGTTTCCGCCATTGTCATGGCCGAGCGTTCGGCGCGTACCCGGTCGATGTCAAGAGATACGTTTTCTTGTTTTTTCACCTTCCGATCCCATAATTCCGGCATGGTCAAAGAACGCGGCAATTCGCGGCTTCGCGACAGCATACGGATCAAGCGGGACGAGGGAGCGCTGTCAGCCGCCGCCGTCGACGTTCGCCCCTGCGCGGAGCCGGGGTGCAAGGACGAAGGCGCCTACCGCGTTCCCAAGAGCCGCACGGAGCTCAACAGGCACCTGTGGTTCTGCCTCCCCCACGCCCGGGCGCATAATGAGTCGTGGGACTATTTCAAGGGCATGAGTGAAAAGGAGATTGAAACCTTCCGTAACGAAGCGGTTACCGGCCACAGACCTACCTGGCCGCTCGGCAAACGCGCGGCACGTATGCACAATCCGTTCACCGGCTTCGACTTCGATGCCGCCTTCGGCGGATCGGAGAAGCGAAAAGAGCCCGATACGCCCCGCCGTCCGGAACGGCAGGTCACTCGCTTGCAGCTGAGCGCTTTCGACACGCTGAATCTGGAACCATCGGCCACCTTGAACGAGATCAAGGCGCGGTATAAGGAACTCGTGAAGCGGTTCCATCCCGACGCGAATGGCGGCGATCGGGGCGCTGAAGAGCGTCTTAAGCAGGTTATCAAGGCCTACGGCGTATTGCGCGCCTCCGGGCTGACCTAACAGAGGCGCGATCGTTGGCGCCCTCACCTCACGCGGCGGCTCCCCGCCTAAGAGTTTGAGCCGGATCCAGATGACATGAGCGATACCAAGGGCGGACTCGACCCCGCATTGATGCCCGACACCACGGTCGACGTTTCAAAGGTGTTCGGCTTTGATGCCAGGATGAAGGTACCCGCCTTCAAGTCCCCGAACGAATACGTTCCGGATCGCGACGACGCCTACCGCTTCGACCGGGAAACAACCCTGGCAATTCTCGCCGGCTTCGCCTTCAACCGTCGCGTAATGATCCAGGGCTATCACGGCACGGGGAAATCGACGCATATCGAGCAGGTGGCGTCGCGCCTCAACTGGCCGTGCATCCGCATCAATCTCGACAGCCATATCAGCCGTATCGATCTCATCGGCAAGGACGCTATCGTTCTCAAGGACGGCCAGCAGATCACGGAGTTCCGCGAAGGTCTTCTCCCATGGGCGCTTCAGCGTCCCGTCGCGCTCGTGTTCGACGAATACGATGCCGGACGGCCCGACGTCATGTTCGTGATCCAGCGCGTGCTCGAAGTGTCTGGCAAGCTCACGCTGCTCGATCAGAACAAGGTCATCCGCGCCCATCCGGCGTTTCGCCTGTTCTCGACGACCAACACCATCGGCCTGGGCGACACGACGGGGCTCTATCATGGCACCCAGCAGATCAACCAGGGCCAGATGGACCGCTGGAGCATCGTGGCGACGCTCAATTACCTGCCGCACGATTCCGAGGTCGACATCGTGCTGGCGAAGGTCCCGTCCTACAATACGGCGGAGAAGAAAAAGCAGATTTCCGCGATGGTCCGCGTTGCCGACATGACGCGCAACGCCTTCATTAACGGCGACCTTTCGACCGTGATGAGCCCGCGTACCGTGATCACCTGGGCCGAGAACGCGGAGATCTACGACGATATCGGTTTCGCGTTCCGCCTCACCTTTCTGAACAAGTGCGACGAGCTGGAGCGCGCATCGGTCGCCGAATTCTATCAGCGCGCCTTCGGCGAGGAACTCCCGGAAAGCGCCGCCAAGGTTCTCGTCGCATGATCTCGACGATGGGAACCCGGGGCTGCGGTACCCGAACGAAAAGGCCACGGAACAAATCGTTCCTTGCCGATAGCCGTTCGCGCGAACGCATCGAGCCGTGAAGCCCGACAACCCAAGCGAACCCTTCAAGCGCGCCGTCGCGATCGCGGTACGCTCTCTTGCCGGCGAGCCCGAGCTTGAAGTCAATTTCAGCGCGGAACCGCCCGCGCTGAAGGGTCTGAACGCGCGCCTTCCCCTGCCCTCCCGCAACCTGCCGCCCCATGAGGTGGCTGTCGTTCGGGGAGCCGGCGATGCCTACGCTCTGCGCCGCGCCTATCACGAGGACAAGCTGCACGATCAGTATCGCCCCCAATCGCAGGACGGAGCGGCGATGTTCGAGGCGGCCGAGCAGGCGCGCGTGGAGGCGATCGGGTCGCTGGCCATGAAGGGTGTGGCGGGGAATCTCGCCGCAAACCTGGAGCAGAGGCTCAGCGCACGCGGCCTGGGAAGGGCGCGGGTCCGCGCGGATGTGCCGATCGCCGATGCGCTCGGTCTCATGGTTAGGGAAAAGCTTACGGGCGAGCCCCCACCCCAATCCGGACAAAAAGCGCTCGAACTCTGGCGCGACTGGATCGAGCAGCGTGCGGGCAAGGATCTCGACAGGCTCGGCCTCGCGCTGCGAGACCAGAAGGCGTTCGCGAAACTTACGCGCACCATCCTGCGCGATCTGAATTTCGGCGAAGATGCCGACCTGGATTCGGAGGCCGAGGAAGCGGGAGAAGACAGCGAGAATTCCGAGAACCAGGAGGGGAACGAGGGCGAGGAAGCCGCCGCCGAAGGCGAGACATCCGAAACCGACATGCAGGAGACCGAAGGCGACGACAGCGCCGACGCGGACGCGGAAATGCGCGCCGAGCAGACCGAGGAAATGGGGGACGCTCCGGAGCCGGAGGACGGCGCGAAGCCCTGGCGCCCGGAGCCGCCGTTCGCCCACGCCGGCGAATGGGGATACAAGGTCCACACTGCGCAGTTCGACGAGGTCGTTGCGGCGGAGGACCTGTGCGATGCCGAGGAACTCGCACGGCTGCGCACCTTTCTCGATCAGCAGCTATCCGCCATGCAGGGTGTCGTTTCGCGTCTCGCCAACAAGCTTCAGCGTCTGCTCATGGCACAGCAGAACCGCACATGGGAGTTCGACCTCGAGGAAGGCATGCTCGACACGTCGCGCCTGCCCCGAATCATCATCGATCCGATGTACCCGCTGTCGTTCAAGCGCGAGAAGGACATGACTTTCCGCGACACCGTGGTAACGCTTCTGCTCGACAATTCCGGTTCGATGCGGGGACGCCCGATCATGGTGGCCGCGATGTGCGCCGACATTCTGGCGCGCACGCTGGAGCGCTGTGCCGTCAAAACGGAAATCCTGGGTTTCACCACTCGTGCCTGGAAGGGCGGCCAATCCCGTGAAAAGTGGATCGCGGACGGCAAGCCGCCGCACCCCGGGCGGCTCAACGACCTGCGCCACATCGTGTACAAGGCGGCCGACGAGCCGTGGCGCCGGGCGCGGCGCAATCTCGGCCTGATGATGCGCGAAGGCCTTCTGAAGGAAAATATCGACGGGGAAGCCTTGATGTGGGCACACAATCGCCTCATCGGCAGACCGGAACAGCGACGGATCCTGATGGTGATCAGCGATGGCGCGCCCGTGGACGACTCAACGCTCTCGGTTAACGCCGGCAACTATCTCGAACGCCACCTGCGTCATGTGATCGAGGAGATCGAGGACAAATCGAGTGTCGAGCTGAACGCGATCGGAATTGGCCACGACGTGACGCGGTACTACCGCAAGGCCGTGACCATTGTGGACGCCGAGCAGCTTGGCGGCGCCATGACCGAGCAACTCATCGGCCTGTTCGCCGAGGAGCGCGACCATGGCCGCCAGGGAACGCCCACGCGACTGGCACGCGTGCGCCACGAGCGCCACCCCCATATTGCTGCAAGGTAGAGGACTGCGGGCGGGGTCAGGCGGCCCGGGACGCCAGCTTCTTCGCAATGGCGCGCTTCAGCCTGAGCGCCCGCTCGGAAAGCACACTGTCCTTTGCGTTCATTAGGAACGGATCGAGTCCCCCCTGCCGGTCCAACGAACGCAGCGCATTCATCGAAATCCGCAACTTGTACGAATTGCCAAGGGCTTCGCTGGCCAGAGACAGAGTCTGCAGGTTGGGCCGGTAGATGCGCTTGGTCTTATTGTTGGCATGGCTCACATTGTGGCCGACCAACAGCCCTTTCCCGGTCAATTCACAGCGGCGCGACATGGCGTTCTCTTTGGATTCGGGTCGAAGAGGCGGTCTCTTAAGGGCCTCTGGCGGCCCGGTCAAGCCGGGCGGAAGCCGGCGAGGAGGCTCCGAGCCGCCGGATAGGGCAAAGCCACCCCTTCTGCCACCTCGGTTTCCAGTTCGGCCGCCCTTCTGGCGAGGTTTCGGTCGGCAAGAATGGCCTCGCTCAGGACCGCCTGCACCTCGCTCCAGAACCACCGCCGCCCCTGCTCCGCCCTCAGTCGCCGGAGGCGGGAGCCTGACGACAGGGCTTTGTGAATTGCGAGCAGCTCTGCCCACACCTCGGCAATTCCGGAGCCCGAGATCGACGATACCGCCAGCACCTTTGGGCTCAGACCCTCATGCTTCGGGCGCATCAGATGAAGCGCGGAACCGTAGTCGGAGACCGCGCGCCGCGCGGCCGGTAGCAAGTCTCCATCCGCCTTGGTCACGATGAGCAGGTCGGCGAGCTCCATCACCCCACGCTTGATCCCCTGAAGGTCGTCACCGCCACCCGGATTTGCCAGCAGGACAAAGAGGTCCGTCATGTCGGCCACGGCCGTTTCTGCCTGACCCACCCCAACCGTTTCCACCACGACGACATCGAATCCGGCCGCCTCGGCCAGAAGCAGACATTCCCGCGTGCGGCGGGCAACCCCACCCGGAACGGAACCCGAGGGCGACGGACGGATGAACGCGCGCGGATCGCGCGAAAGCCGTTCCATGCGCGTCTTGTCGCCGAGGATGGAACCGCCTCCACGCCGCGAAGAGGGGTCTATGGCCAGCACGGCGACTTTCATGCCGAGCGTGGTGAGGTGCAGCCCGAAGGATTCGATGAACGTGGACTTTCCAACTCCAGGCGCCCCCGAAACGCCGAGGCGCATCGAGCCCCCGGTCCGGGGCAGGATTTCGCCGAGCAGCGCTTCGGACCGCTCCCGATCGTCGCGCCGCGTGGATTCGGCCAGCGTAATCGCCCGCGCTAGCGCCCTGCGGTCGCCCGCAAGCAGCGACGGAACATCAACCGTAGACGGAGGATCGGATCGTGACATGGGGGAACCCTGCGCCGAATTTGCACCATATCGGTGTGCCCGACTATGGTTGCGACCGTTCTTTCCGGGTATCGCCTATGGTCAATCGTTCTGCGGGCTCCGCCGTCCTCGCGCTCGTACTGTCCAGCTCCGCCTGGGCCGCCGGCGGGCAGGGTGCGGATGCGCCCGTCGCACCGGCGTCCGAACTCGGTCTTGCCATGACCCTCTATGCCGGCGGCATCCCGCTGGGCAAGGTCGACATGAACGCCACGATCCGGGGAGAGCAATATCACGTCGTTTCCGACCTGCAGACGAGCGGGGTCGTCAATGCGTTCTGGCAGGCACAGATTCAGGCGACCTCGAACGGCAGGATAACACGGAACACGCTTTTGCCGTCGCTCTACGACTCCTTCGACACCAATCATTCCGGAAAGAAGCAGGAGGTTTCGCTCACCTACGAGAACGGTGCCCCGATCCGCATGTACGCCGATCCGAAATTTCCCACCAACGGCTACGAGGTGAAGCCCGAACAGCAGAAGGGCACCCTCGATCCGCTGAGTGCCGTGATCTACATCGCCTCCGGAGTGGGGGCGGAATCGGGAAACCCCTGCGGCGTAACTGCGCCCGTATTCGACGGACGGCGGCGCTACAACATCGAGATCGCGAAGGTGAAGGACACGAATGTCCGGATGGACAACGGCCTCTACAAGGGCAAGGCCCTGCTCTGCGAGATGAAATACAAGCAGCTGGCCGGCTTCAAGCCGAAGATCATCAAGGAGAACGAGAAGTTTCCGAAGATCAACGCGTGGATCGCGACGTTCCCGAGCGCGATTGCAAGTCGCGACTACGTGGTCCCGCTCCGCGTCTGGGCCGATACGCCCTATGGAATTGTCGCCGCAGTGGCAACCTCGCTGAAGATCGACGGCGCGCGGCCGAAAAGCTGAGAACAACCCTGCAGCGAATTTCATGGTCGTCCGCCGGTTGGCCTGCTAGGCTGAGTCCGGATCGGGGGGTAATTGCGTCATGCATAGTCTGTCGAAGGGAGGCGCACTTGCCATCGGCGCCTGTGTCGTTCTTTGGGCGCAGATGGCCCTAAGCCAGCCTCCCGCCGAAGCGTTTGGCAGCTTGCCGTTTATGAAGGCACCTCAAATCTCACCGGACGGTAAGCACTTTGCGGTCCTGCAGTCCCTGAACGGCCGACCGGCGGCGGTGATCTACACCGTCAACGCCGGCCCCGAGGAAAAGCCTTATGTCATCGCGCCGACACAGTGGATCATAGCCGGCATAAAATGGCTCAAATCCGATCGCCTGGCCGTCATCATCAAGATGAGCAAGAAAATCGGCGACGAGTCCAATATCATGTACACTTGGTACAGAGCCGTCTCCGTCGATACCACCGGAGGCGATGACATCCTGCTTCTCAAAAACACGGTAGATTTCAACAACAACACGAGCACGAGCTATCTCGTGGATCGCGATCTGGACGATCCTGCGACCGTTTTCATGTCGCTTCTTGAATATGCGGACATGCGAAGCCCCGGAGAGCAGGCCACCGATTCGAAAAACGGGCACGCGAACAGGAACCTGACACGACCCGTTCTTTACAAGGTGGATGCGCGAACAGGAAAACAATCCCGGGTGATGACGGGAACCTACGATACTCGGGAATGGTACATGGATGGTCGAGGGCATTTGCTCGCCCGCATGGATCGCACGAAAAACCCGCTCCGCGATCACATTCTGGCCCTGGATGGCGATACTTGGCGTCCGCTCGCGGATTACGACGCCACGGAAGACAAGGGAGCGAATATTCTCGGCACTTCGGACGACGGCTTGGCACTGGTGCGCTATGTGACCAATTCCGGCAGTACCGACATGTTGACGCGCATGGATCTGAAAACCGGCGCTGAGTCCACGCTGTATGCAAATCCGAAATATGACGCTGGCGAACCGATATACGATCCTTGGACCGATCGCATAATCGGCACCACCTACATGGACGACAAGACCGAGTTTCAGTACTTCGATCCAAATCTCCAGGCGCTGCAAAAAGGCTTGGAAGCGGCATTTCCGGATGTGGCGGTTAGAGCGGTTTCCTGGACGACGAAGTTGGACAAGGTCATTGTCGAGGTCGACGGCCCCAGGAGACCATTCGACTACTACTATCTGGATCGCGCTACGCATGCCGCCACAAAGATCGGCTCGGCCTATCCCGGCCTTCACGCACCCGATCTGGGGTCGGTGCAATTCTATCCCTACAAGGCGCGCGATGGCCTGGACATCCCCGCCTATCTCACGCTGCCACCGGGAAAGCCTCTAAGCGGCCTGCCATTGATCGTATTGCCGCATGGCGGACCCGACGCTCGCGACAGCATCGGTTTCGACTGGATGGCACAATTCTTCGCCAACAGAGGCTACGCGGTGCTGCAGCCGAACTATCGCGGCTCTTGGGGATATGGCCGCAAATTCACCCAGGCCGGATTGCATCAATGGGGCCTGAAGATGGAGGACGACCTCACGGACGGCGTGACCAAACTCGTCTCGGACGGTTTTGTCGATCCCAAGCGCGTTTGCATCGTCGGCGCTAGCTATGGCGGATACGCGGCGCTCGCTGGCGCTGCACTTACGCCGAACGTTTATGCCTGCGCGGTGAGCTTCGCCGGTGTTTCCGATCTCCCCAAAATGATCAGCGAGGAGCGGGTGCGCTATGGAAAGGATTCTGCGCGCGTGTCATTTTGGATTTCCCGCATCGGCAGCACGTACGACGACTCGGAGCAGCTCGCCGCAACTTCGCCCGCGCGTCAGGCGGACCGGATCAAGTGCCCGGTGCTGCTCATGCATGGCGAGGGCGACACCACGGTTCAGATCGAACAGAGCGAGATCATGGCGGACGCGATGAGACGCGCCGGGAAGCAGGTCGAGTTCATAAGATTCCCGGACGAAGACCACTACTTCAATTTGGCCGACACGCGCATCCGGTTCCTGAAAGAGACGGAGGCCTTCCTGAACAAGTACATCGGACACTAGGCAGCAGCTGCCTTTGCCCGGGTACGGATAAGTGCGAGGACTTTCTTCGCCGCCTCGGGAATGTTGGTGCCCGGGCCAAACACCGCCGCGACCCCCGCCTTCTCCAGAAACGCGTAGTCCTGCGCCGGGATCACGCCGCCCACCACCACCAGAATGTCGTCAGCCTTGCGTTTCTTCAGCGCCTCCATCAGTTCCGGCACGAGCGTCTTGTGCCCCGCCGCCTGGCTCGAGACGCCGACGACATGAACATCCGCGTCGACTGCATCCTGCGCCACCTCGTCCGGCGTCTGGAACAGCGCACCGATGTCGACGTCGAAGCCGAGATCGGCGAAAGCCGTGGCGATGATCTTGGCTCCGCGGTCGTGGCCGTCCTGCCCCATCTTGGCGACGAGCATGCGGGGGCGGCGCCCTTCTTCCCGGGCAAAGTTCTCCACCTCGCCGCGAATCGCCGCGAACTCGTTGTCGCCCTCATAGGCTCCGCCATAGACGCCGCTGATGGAGCGGATTTCGGCCCTGTGGCGGCCGAAGCTCTTCTCCATGGTATCCGAGATTTCGCCCACAGTCGCCCGCGCGCGCGCCGCTTCTACCGCGAGCTCGAGCAGATTGCCGTCGCTCGCCGCGCCCTTGCGCAGGGCATCGAGCGCGATTTCGAGCTTCTTGGGATCGCGTCCGGCCTTCACCTTGCCGAGCCGTTCTATCTGCGCCTCCCGTACCGCCGCATTGTCGATGTCGCGGACTTCGACGTGGTCGGGGTGCTCCGGCTCGAACCTGTTGACGCCGACGATCACGTCTTCGCCCCTGTCGATCCGGGCCTGCTTCCGCGCGGCCGCTTCCTCGATGCGGAGCTTCGGGATTCCCGCTTCTACGGCCTTGGTCATGCCGCCCATCGCCTCAACCTCGTCGATGACCGCCCGTGCATGAACGCAAAGCGCATGCGTCAGCGCCTCGACGTAGTAGGAGCCGCCGAGCGGATCGACCACGCGGGTGACCTGCGTCTCGTTCTGAAGAATGAGTTGGGTGTTGCGCGCGATGCGGGCCGAGAACTCCGTCGGCAGCGCGATCGCCTCGTCGAAGGAGTTGGTGTGAAGCGATTGCGTGCCGCCTAGCACCGCCGCAAGCGCCTCGTAGGCGGTGCGCACGATGTTATTGTAGGGATCCTGCTCGGTCAGCGACACGCCCGAGGTCTGGCAGTGCGTGCGCAGCATCAGGCTCTCGGGGTTCCTTGCGCCGAACCCCGTCATGATATTCGACCACAGCAGACGCGCGGCACGGAGCTTGGCCGCTTCCATGAAGAAATTCATGCCGATGCCGAAGAAGAACGACAGGCGCGGTGCAAACCTGTCCACGTCCAGCCCCTTGCCGCGCGCTGCGCGCACATATTCGATCCCGTCGGCGAGCGTATATGCGAGCTCCTGCACCGCGGTCGCGCCGGCCTCGTGCATGTGATAGCCCGAGATCGAGATCGAATTGAATTTCGGCATCTTCTTCGCCGTATATTCGATGATGTCTGCCACGATGCGCATCGAAGGCTCGGGCGGATAGATGTAGGTGTTCCGCACCATGAATTCCTTCAGGATGTCGTTTTGAATGGTGCCGGACAGCTTCTCCGGCGGCACCCCCTGCTCCTCGCCCGCAACGATGAAGTTCGCAAGCACCGGGATGACCGCGCCGTTCATGGTCATCGACACGCTCATCTTGTCGAGCGGAATTCCGGCGAAGAGGATCTTCATGTCCTCCACGCTGTCGATGGCCACGCCAGCCTTGCCAACGTCGCCCGCCACGCGCGGGTGGTCACTGTCGTAGCCGCGATGAGTCGCCAGGTCGAATGCGACGGACAAACCCATCTGGCCGGCGGCCAGATTCTTGCGATAGAAGGCGTTTGATTCTTCCGCCGTCGAGAAGCCCGCATACTGACGGATCGTCCACGGCCGGCCCGCATACATGGTCGCCCGCACGCCCCGCAGATAGGGCGCGAGCCCGGGAATGGTGTTCGCTGCCTCGATCCCTTCAAGATCGGCGGCCGTGTAGAGCGGCTTGATGGCAATGCCTTCCGGCGATGCCCAGGTCAGGCTGTCGAACGGCCTGTCCTTCAATTCCTTCGCCGCAAGCTTTGCCCAATCCGATGGCGTCCTGTCCGTCATGCCTTCCTCCAGCGGGGCGAGTATCGCAGGTGCGAAAAGCCGGTCAAACGCTCGTTGGCGGGGAACGTGTACGCGTCCGCCGATAGGACCTTGATTTGGTGCCGAAATCCGCCTCACGCCTCGCAAACCGCCGGAGTTTCCGAGCCCGGAAGCTCACGCTCCATGCTGTCGCCTGTTCGTTTCTCCTACGCCACAGAAAACGGAATTTAATTGCACGGAAGGAGCACGACTTTCGATCGATTCCGGAACGCCGCAGCAGGACCGAGATTTATCCGCCTACGGAGTATTCCGTGGATAACCCTGCGTGGCTCCATGGGTCGCAGCAACATCCATATGTGGGGATTTCTCCATCAATGGAATCAGCTAATAGTATGAGAACAAAGGCTGATATTGAATTGGTTAGTGATTCGGACCGGCTTTGTTTTCTTACTGTTCCACTCGGTTAACAAACACTTTTCCATGAAATCGTTGCAGAAAAATGCACCATCCCGAGAACGTGTCCTCGCGCGCGGGGCGCGAGGAGAGAAACGGGAAGGACATCCGGAAATGCGAATTTTCAATCCTGCGTCAATTGCGGCGGTTGCGCTGACGGGAGGTTTGGCCATCGGCGTCGCCGTCGGACAGGCCACCGCCGACCAGCCGCATATGCAGAACGCGCTGGACGCCTTGCAGCGCGCCCGTTCCGAGCTTCAGGCCGCGGCGGCCGACAAGGGCGGTCATCGCGTGAAGGCCATGGGCTACGTCGATAGCGCCATTGCGGAGACCCGGGCCGGCATTCGCTTCGCGCGCTAATTCCTCATCCATCGACAATTGCCGTTGATGCGAGCGGCCAAAGGACCCATCTTCGTTCGGGCATGAACACCCGATTGACGAATGAAGCGTCCGGCGCCGCGCGCGTCACGGCGATTCTCGGTCCCACCAACACCGGCAAGACGCATTTCGCGATCGAGCGGATGCTCGCGCACAAATCGGGAATGATCGGCCTGCCGCTGCGACTGCTCGCGCGGGAGGTATATGACCGCGTCGTACGATCGCGAGGAGAAGGCCAGGCGGCGCTCATCACGGGCGAAGAAAAGATCGTGCCGCCGCAGGCGCGGTATTTCGTCTGTACCGTGGAGGCGATGCCGCTGGATCTCCGGCCGGCATTTCTTGCCGTCGACGAAATCCAGCTTTGCGCCGATCCGGAGCGGGGGCACGTCTTCACCGACCGTCTCCTGAACGCGCGCGGCGAGGAGGAGACGGTTTTTCTCGGGGCGGATACCATGCGGGGGGCGATCCAGCGTTTCGTTCCGAGAACGTACTTTCTATCTCGCGCGCGTTTCTCCGACCTTGCCTACACTGGCGTCAAAAAGCTCACGCGCCTCCCCCGCCGTTCGGCCGTGGTGGGCTTTTCCGCGGAAGATGTCTACGGCATCGCGGAGCTGATCCGGCGGCAGCGAGGCGGTGCGGCGGTCGTGCTGGGTGCGCTGTCGCCGCGGACGCGCAACGCGCAGGTCGCGCTCTACCAGAATGGCGATGTCGATTTTCTCGTCGCGACGGACGCCATCGGCATGGGTCTCAACATGGATGTCGACCACGTCGCCTTTGCCGCCCTCGATAAATTCGATGGAACCTCCATGCGGCCGCTCAGGCCGGAGGAAGTGGGGCAGATAGCGGGCCGCGCCGGTCGGCACATGAATGACGGGACATTCGGCGTTACGGGAGAGGCTGAGCCTCTGGACGAAGAGGTCGTCAGCCGTGTCGAAGGGCATCGCTACGATCCCGTGCGGCTTCTCCAGTGGCGCAACTCCGCGCTCGATTTCCACTCGCTCGACGGTCTGATCGCCAGCCTGGACGAGATGCCGCCCGCCAAAGGCATGCTGAAGGCACGCCCGTCGAGCGACCTGCTCGCCCTGCGCCATCTTGCCAATAGCCCAGACGTACGTGAGGTGACGCGGGCGCCGGCAGGCGTGCGCAGGCTTTGGGACGCCTGCCAGTTGCCGGACTTCCGCAAGCTCAACGACGAAGAGCATACCCGCCT
This sequence comes from Rhizomicrobium sp., assembly GCA_035549575.1. Taxonomy (GTDB): domain Bacteria; phylum Pseudomonadota; class Alphaproteobacteria; order Micropepsales; family Micropepsaceae; genus Rhizomicrobium. Next base: position 87,066 of record DASZQP010000002.1, on the reverse strand, counting down.
GGTGCACACGATCTTCCTGTTCCTGATCGGGAATGACGGCGTTCTGCCGGACGATTGGATGGCGCGGCAAATCGCGCGTCTTGACGTTACGGAGGGGGACGTCGCGACCCTGTCCGGAAGGCTCGCGCAAATCCGCACGTGGACCTACGCGTCGCACCGGCCCGGATGGCTCCGCGACAGCAGCTATTGGCAGGGTGTGACTCGCGCCGTGGAAGATCGGCTTTCCGATGCGCTGCACGAGCAGCTCACCCAGCGTTTCATCGACCGCCGGACCTCGGTGCTGCTGAAGCATTTGCGCGAGGACGACGTCATGGACATGAGTCTGGACGATTCCGGCGGCGTGTTCATCCGCGGCGAGGCGGTGGGCAAGCTGGAAGGATTTCGTTTTGCAGCCGACCCCAGGGCCGAAGGCATCCACGGCAAAACGCTGCGCGCGGCGGCCGTGAGGGGACTCGAGGGTGAAATTGCCGCCCGAGCGAACCGTCTTGCCGCGGCAGAGGACAAGGAATTCGCGCTGACAGAGCACGGGCGCATCTGGTGGGAGGGCGCGATCGTGGGGCAGCTCGTCGCCGGGCACTCCCCTTACGCCCCTGTCGTTGCGCTAGTGGCGGACGACCATCTGCCGACGGACCTGCGCCAGACCATGCAGCGCAGGCTCGATGCCTGGGTCGAGGGACGGATCGGGAACCTGCTCCGGCCGCTGCTTGCCATCCGGGAGGCCGCCGACGCGAAAGCGGGAACAGCAGGCTCGCTTCCGGGCTTTGTGCGCGGAGTCGCGCATCAGCTCACGGAAAACTTCGGCTCGCTCGACCGGACGGAGCTGCACCTGCCGGACAGGATCGGCAACCATATCCGGGCGCTGAAGAACTACGGGGTATGGATTGGACGCCGAGTAATCTATCTGCCGAAGCTGCTGCGTCCGGAGGCGGCCTCGCTTCTCGGGCTGCTTTGGGGCGTGTGGCAGAAACGCGAGCGCATTCCGCCGCATCCTCAACCGGGCTTGACCTCCTTCAATGTCGATCGGGGCGCGCCCGACGCCTTTCTCGCGGCGTGCGGCTTTCGGGTCGTCGCCGGACGGGCTATCCGGTTCGACATGCTCGAGCGTCTCGAGGACGAGCTTGAAAAGGGTGCGGCATCCGGGCAGACCGCCGATGCGCTGCTGCCAAGGCTCGTGTCCCTGCTTGGATGCGGCAACGATCAGCTGCGCGCTATCCTGGATCGCCTTGGATGGCGCGTCGTCGAAGTGTCAGACGCCGGCGCTGGCGTCCGCACCGTGTGGCGGCGCAGCGCCCATCGGCGCAGCCGGCGCAATCGTGAATCCCGGCCCGAACCCAAGACCGCTCGTCCGACGACGGCATCTCTGGCCGAACTTGCGGCACGATTTTCCCGCAAATGAGCGACGGCTGCATCCGCATCGATAAATGGCTCTGGCATGCGCGTTTCTACAAGACGCGCTCGCTGGCCCAGGACGCGGCAATTTCCGGCCGCATCCGGCGCAACGACGCCCGGGTCGAGAAAGCCGCCCTCGAGGTCAGGCCGGGCGATATCCTCACGCTCGGCCGGGGGCGCGATACGCTTGTTGTCCGTATCGTGGCGTGTGGAACCCGCCGGGGCCCCGCCAGAGAGGCACAGGCGCTCTACCAAATCCTCGACGACAGTGTGCTTGATCCCGGTCCACGACGGTCTTAATTGACGGCACCGCCATCTGGAGTCGTTCATGACCTACGTCGTCACGGAAGCCTGCATCAAGTGCAAATACCTCGACTGCGTCGAGGTGTGTCCGGTGGATTGCTTCTATGAGGGCGAAAACATGCTGGTTATCCACCCCGACGAATGCATCGACTGTGGGGTATGCGAGCCGGAATGCCCTGCCGAAGCCATCAAGGCCGATACCGAGCCTGGCTTGGAGCGCTGGCTTGGCCTGAACGCCGAATATGCCAAAAAGTGGCCAAATATCACCGTGAAGGGCACCCCGCCGGCGGACGGAAAGGAGTGGGAGGGTGTCCCGGACAAGTTCGAGAAATATTTCAGCGAAAAGCCGGGCACCGGATCGTAAATTATTTTAAAACTCCACGAATCTCTGCGTAAATAGCAAAAAATGGCAGACTTGTACTGCAGAAATAGAGATTATTTCCACCAGCATTTGAAATAACTGACGCGATTTCAACGGTTTGGCGATTCCAGCCTTCCTTTTTGTTCATTTCAGTGTTATAAAAATGCCGATCTCTATTGGTTCGAAAGGCGCTCCCCCACCCGGATTTGAGACGATCCGGCCGGCGTCGCATTCGTTGCAGTGCAAGGCAATGCGGTCGCCTCCCTTCGGCGGCACGGGTTCGGGCGCGCCAGATGGAAACGGAAATGACGACAGCGAAGACCGCAACTGTAGCAACCCCCAAGGACAAGAAGATTCCCGCCAACTCCAACCGGAAGCTGGAATTCAAGGCGAACGACCACGTCGTGTACCCCACTCACGGCGTCGGCAGGATCGTCAAGGTGGAAGAGCAGGAGGTGGCGGGCATGAAGCTCGAGCTCTTCGTCATCACCTTCGACAAGGACAAGATGACGCTGCGCGTTCCGACCGCGAAGGCAAAGGCGGTGGGCATGCGCAAGCTCTCCTCTCCGGACGTGGTCAACAATGCGCTCAATACGCTCAAGGGTCGCGCCCGCATCAAGCGTACCATGTGGTCGCGCCGGGCACAGGAATACGAAGCGAAGATCAATTCGGGCGATCTGGTTTCGATTGCAGAGGTCGTGCGCGATCTGCACCGCGCGAGCGGCCAGCCGGAACAGTCCTACTCCGAGCGCCAGCTCTATGAAGCGGCGCTGGCCCGCATGGCTCGCGAAGTCGCGGCTGTGGAGCGCACGGACGAGCCCACCGCAGTCAAGCGCGTGGAAACGATGCTGACGAAGAAAGCCGCGTAGGAAGCACACGAAATCGAAGGGAAAGGGCCCGGAGACGTCACTCCGGGCCTTTCCTATTGGAGGAGCTCGATCTGTTCCGGAGTTGCGATCTCGATCTCCGGCCCGTGATATTCCTGCACGATTCCGCGCACGCGGACGGTCTTGCCGGCATAGCTTCGGGGATCGACGTCGTGGCGGCGGAAATTGGCCAAATCGCCGGGTGAGATCGTTACGGTAAAATCGGTTCTGTAGTCCCGACCGAAATCGAGATAGGCACGGCCGCCGCGCACCTGCGCGGTCAGAACTCGCCCTTCCACCACCTGAAACGTGTCGATGTCGCTCTCCAGCTCGTCCGGGGAGCGGATCCGATAGTCGGCGACACGCCACAGCCCCATTCCCGCGGAGCGCGCCTTCCGCTCGGCGGCATAAAATTCCCGCGCACAGTCCGCCCGATCGGGCGCCAGATCCACACGGGCCATGCCGCGCTCGAGGAGCACAAGCTGCACCCAGCCGTCGGGGCCGAACAGCTGACCGCGAACACGGCCGTATCGATCCGCCTTCGGCGGTGTTGAGGCCACCTTGAAGGCGCGCGAGGCCAACAGCGCGCCCAGCTCGGCAAGCGCATGATCCGAAACCGTAGCCGGCGCCCGATCCGCCTCGGCATTCGGCAGCCGGATGCCTTCGAGACGAAGCCGCCGACCATCTTTCAGCAGCAGCACGCCGTTTGAGCGATCGATCCGCTCGACCTGCGCACTGCCCGACTCCGGCGCACCGGCACAGGCCGGAAGCGCCGACGCGATTCCCGGCACTGCAACGGCCATGACCAGGCACGCCCAAAAACGAATTGCCATCCATTCCTCCCCCGTCCGGGATTCCACCGGAATACCCGCCGGACCTGCAAGGGCGGGCGCGGCAATCAAGCCGATAAATTCGCCGTTAAGACCTTCGGCGGCAAACTGAGGCCAGCCCATTCATTCAGGAATTCACCGTGGACCGCGCAACGCGCAGCCTTATCGGACTTGGCAGCGCATCTTCCAGCCGCGTGCTAAATCTCGCCGCCATATCGGCAAGCGAAGGGGAAAAGCCCGCCTATCGGACGGCGCCCTTCTTCCTGTCGCCGGTCATCAACGAATCCATCATACTCAAGCACCGTCTCCGGGGGGACGAAACGGACGTCTTCAAGGGCAGACGTTCGGTGGCAACCAAGATCATCATTCCCTTCGAGAAATCGGACTTGCGCGTGGGCGGCCGATCCTTCTTTGTGGGCCAGAGAGGATTCGAGGGGCTGCTCGCGAGCGTCGGCAACTACACCAGCAACGAAGCCCTGCACCGCGACGCGGAGGTTCTTCGTCTCGTGGACGAACTCCCCTCGCTCGATCCATTCCTCCTTCGCGAACATTTGCGTGCGAACGGCGTCACTGCGGCGGAGTGCTATTTCGCGATTTCCGACGCGGACCAGGAACGCATGTTCCACTATGCGGCCAACGAGGTGCGGCGGCTCATGGTGCTGGCAGTGGGCGGCGGGGACGGCGCACAGATCGTCCCGACCAACAGAATGGTCTCGGCGCTCCTCTCGAATGAGGTCAACGACCGGCTCGATCCCCTTCGCGCTACGCTCAATCTCGATCCATCGGAGTTTAACGAGGGAATTTTCAGCTGGCGCGGATTTCTATACTACAAGTGGAGCCTCGAGGAATTCTGGCCAAGCCTCATCGCCGTCCTCAAGGAACTCAAGACGATCAAGCCCACGGGCAAGGCCACGCCTGACGAGGCGGTCCAGATCGAGGATGCCAAGCGCACGATCATCCACGGCGTCAAGCGCCACAATGAAAACGTGCGGCGGATTATCGCCGTCTACGACAAGGCCTATGCCAGTCTTATCGAGAAGCGCGATCCGAAAATGTTCCGCGAATTCCTGCTCGATGCGCCCAGGCTTTTCCTCGACATGGGCGAAAAGCTAGGGGCGATGTCGCATGTCACGAGCTTTTGGCAATATCGATTCCCCTCGCGCGCGCGCAAGACTGTGCACGCGGAGGAACTGCTGACGATTCTGCTGGATTTCTCCCAGAGCTTCGGCGCGGAGATGAGCGCGGCCGCCTAGCGCCCGCCTGCGGCGGCAAGGCTGACACCCTTCGGCGGAGGGATCGAGTCGGGAACGAAGAAATCGGGCATCAGGTCCTTCGTCGGGTCGACGCGGTACCGGTCGAAATCGGTCACGCCCTCGCCCGCCAGAAACGTGTCGTCGATGAGGAAATTCCCGGTGAATTCGCGCGCACGCTTGTTGAAGATGGCGTGAGCAGCATCGGCCAGGATGTCCGCCGTGCGGCAATGCTTCATCCCTTCGTCTCCGGCGAGCGCATTGCGGATGGCCGCCGTGGCGATGCCGGTGCGGGGCCATAGCGCGTTGAAGGCGATGCCCTCGTCGGCGAACTCGGCCGCCATGCCCAGGACGCACATGCTCATGCCGAATTTGGCCATGGTATAGGCAGTGTGATTGCGGAACCATTTCGCGCTCATGTCGAGCGGCGGCGAAAGCATCAGCACGTGCGGATTTTCGGCGCGCATCAGATACGGGATGCAGCAGCGCGCAGTGAGATAGGTCCCCCGCGCGTTGATTCCGTTCATCAGGTCGTAGCGCTTCATGTCGGTCTGAAGCGTGCCGGTGAGCGAGATCGCGCTGACATTGTTGACACAGATGTCAATACCGCCGAAGCGCGCAACCGTCCGGTCTACTGCGGACTGCACCTGCTCTTCGAATCGGATGTCGCAGACGAGCGGAAGGGCCTTGCCGCCGGCCTGCTCGATCTCCTCGGCAGCGGTGTAGATCGTGCCCGGGAGACGGGGATGGGGTTCGGCGGTCTTTGCCGCGATCGCAATGTTGGCGCCGTCCCTCGCCACCCTGAGCGCGATCGCAAGGCCTATCCCTCGCGATGCCCCGGTGATGAAGAGAGTCTTTCCTGCAAGAGACATGGGGTTCCTTTCACCCCCCCTTGGTTGGGAAGTCGGCCCGCGGGCGGACCAGGCGGAGGATGCCGCACCGGGCGTTACCTCTCACACAATTCATGCTGCGCCTTACCCCGCTTTCCCTACAAGGGAGGAAGTCAAATGCTCTGGTACCATTCCACACCCTCGGTATCCGCCTCGCGGCGAACGAGACCGCGGAATCGCAGGCAATTCAAATGCGCGATGCTTTCGCCCGTTGCCATGCCGTAAACGCCTTGCGTGATCTTGGTCCGGAACAGCGCCGGGAAAACATCGACAGCGCGTTTGGGCGCGGCGCACAGCCGATGGAGCGCCTCCATGTTCTGCTCGTGACCGTCGATCAGCTCTGTCAGGCGCAGATGGGCGCCTCTGAATGGCTCATTGTGGGAGGGCAGGACAAGCACATCCGCGGGCAGTGCCCCCTTCAGCTTTCTGCAGCTGTCCAGCCAGTCCTGCAGCGGATTTGCTTCCGGCTCCGTCGGATGAACCGAAACGTTCGACGAGATGCGGGGCAGAAGCTGGTCACCGGAGATCGCGACATTCAGCTCGGGACACCACAGGCAGGCATGCTCCGGGGAGTGACCATTTCCGGTAATGACAAGCCAGCGGCGCCCGCCGATGTCGATCTCGCTGCCTTCGCCAATGCGCCGGTAGGAGTTCGGGAGTTTGTAGACTCCGTGGCCGAACCCGCCGAAGCGCGCCTTGTAGTTCTCGATCAGATCCTCGGGGAAGCCCGCGGCGCGGTAGAAGCGCACGCCCTCCGGAGGAGCCTCCTGTCCCGTGTCGGCGCAGAGATTCCGGCACATCAGGAATTCCGTGCGCGTGATCCAGAGTTCGACGTCGAACTTTCGCACCAGCCATCCCGCCAGGCCGATGTGGTCGGGATGCATGTGCGTGACGATCACACGCCGGACCGGGCGGCCCTGCATCGGCCCGGCGAACAGCTGCTCCCAGGCCGCCGTCGTTTCCGAATTCTTGATTCCGCTGTCGACAACGGTCCAGCCCCCGTCGTCCTCCAGCAGCCACAGATTGATATGATTGAGCTGCATGGGCAGGCGCATGCGCACCCAATGGACGCCCGGGGCAATGGCAATGCTCTGGCCGAGTTCGGGCCGCGCCGCGAACGGATACTCGAGATTCCTGCCCGGGCGGACTGCGGTCTCCGTCGCCACCACGTACAACCTTTCGCAACAGCAACAATCGACTATGAAGACTCCGCTTACGCCGTCAAGTTTGACGGCCACATTTCGGACGCGGGATGGCAGTATTCGTGCCGGAATGATCTAAGGGATTCGGGGGCCAGCTCGGAGGCCAGAATTTGGAGGACCCATGCGCATTGCCTTCGCCACAATATTTGCCCTTGCGGCACTTGCCGGTCCGGCGAATTGCGAGACCAGCACCGACCCGATGCACGCACCAACCGGCACTTACTCGCTGGATCCGCGCCATAGCCAGATCCTGTTTTCGATTCCCCACCTCGGCATCACGGACTACTACGGCCGCTTCGACAAGGTGACCGGAAGCCTCAACTTCAATTCCGGTGCGCCGGAAAAGAGCTCGACCTCCATTACCGTCGACATGACCAGCATCGATGTCCCCAGTCACGAGCTGGTCGGCGAGTTGATGACACCTGGAGTCTTCAATACCGCGGCATTTCCCACTGCCACGTTCAAATCCACGTCGGTCGTTCGCACCGGACGGACCAAGGGAACGATCAAGGGCGATCTCACGCTTCATGGGGTAACCAAGCCCGTGACGCTGCAGGTCACCTTCGGCGGTCTCACGACCGACCCGTTTTCGGGCGCCGACGATATCGGATTCCACGCCACGACCACGATCAAGCGCACGGATTTCGGGCTGACCGGCATGGTATGGGAGCAGCTTGTCGGGGACGATGTTAAGCTTGTCATCGAAGCGATGTTCCAGCACTCAAAGGAAAAGTAGGCATGCCTCTGAGCAACACCGAGCTGCGTTATGGAAGCGTGGCGATGACGTTTCATTGGGTCATCGCCGCACTCGTCGTCGTAAACATCTGTCTGGGGCTCTACATGGGCGACCTTCCGCGCAGCGACCCGATGAAGTTCCAGCTGTTCCAGCTTCACAAATCGGTAGGCCTTACGGTGCTGGTGCTTAGCGTCCTGCGTCTGGGCTGGCGCCTGGTGAATCCGGTGCCGCCGCTTCCCGCGGGAATGAACCCCGCCCTTGCATTCCTTGCGCGCGCCACGCACGTCCTGCTCTATGCCCTGATCGTTCTCATTCCCCTCACGGGATGGATCATGGTTTCTGCGTCGCCGCTGGGGAATCCAACCCAGTTCTTCTTCCTCTTCGATTGGCCCAATCTGCCGTTTTTCGCCGGACTGTCCCGCGCGGAAATCCACCCCTGGCATGAAACCTTCGAGACGGTGCATGTGTTCCTGGCTTGGTCGGCCATTGTTCTCATTCCGCTTCATCTTGGCGGTGCCCTCTACCACGGACTGCTGCGTCGCGACGACGTGTTGAAGCGCATGATTCCGGGCTCGACGCTGGGTACCGGGGCATGAGGAAGTTGCTGCTCACCGCCCTCGTTTTTTGGGCGGCCGCGAACCCGGCCACGGCCGCAAAATGGAACGTCGACTACGCGAAGAGCCGACTTGGCTTCACGGTCGAATGGAGCGGCGAGCCGCTGGCTGCCCGATTCAAGAACTGGAAAGCCGATATCGACTTCGATCCGAAGGACCTCGCGCATTCGCACGCCCGCGTCACGATCGATCTGGCCAGCGAGACTTCCGATTTCCCCGACAATGACGATGGCATGCAGGGAGCGGAAGGGTTTCAGGTTTCCAAATTTCCGACCGCGACGTTCGAGACGACGAAAATCAGCCAGGTCGAAGGCAGCATCTACCGCGCGGAAGGCAAGCTCACGATCAAGGGCGTCACGAGGCCCGTGACACTGAACTTTCGACTGCTTCTCGGTGGTGACGGGGCCCGCATGACTGGCGGCGCGGAAATCCTGCGCACGGATTTCGGCCTGGGGACGGGCGAATGGGCAGGCGAAAAGCCGGTCGCCCATCGGGTCGTCGTCAACATCGAGCTGCAGGCGCGCAAGGCAAGCTAGGCGCCTGCAGGGCTGACCGTCCGAATAAGTCCGGCGCCCGCCATCGCGGCACTCACTGTTTCTCTTGCCGCGGCCGTGGCGGGAATCAGGGGCAGCCGTACCTCATCCGAACACAAGCCCAGGAGGGAGGCCGCATATTTCACCGGAGCGGGGCTGGGCTCGACAAACATCGCATCGTGCAGCGGCATCAGCCTCTCCTGCAGCGCCAGAGCCCTGTCATAGTCGCCTTGCGCGCAAGCTGCCTGAAAATCGGCGCAAAGGCGCGGCGCGATGTTCGCCGTTACGGAAATGCACCCGTGCCCCCCCTGGACCATATAGCCGAGGGTGGTCGCGTCCTCGCCCGAAAGGAGCCGCCAGCCGCGGCCGCAAGCGATGCGTTCCCGCACCGGCCGTGCGAGATTGGCGGTGGCGTCCTTTACCCCGATGACATTCGGCAGCCGGGAGAGCCGGGCCATTGTTTCAACGGAAATCTCCACGATAGCCCGCGCCGGTATGTTGTAGACCAGGATCGGAATGTCGACGGCTCCGGCAATCGCCGCGTAGTGGCGATAGAGACCCTCCTGCGATGGCTTGTTGTAATAGCCGGTCACCGAGAGCACGGCATCGGCGCCGACCGATCTTGCATGCCGGGTTAGCGCGATTGCCTCTTCCGTGGAGTTCGATCCGGCGCCTGCGATTACAGGCACCCGACCGCGCGCCTCCTCGACACAGATTTCGACCACACGCATGTGCTCCTGGTGGCTGAGCGTGGGCGACTCGCCGGTCGTCCCGCAAGGAACGAGGCCCTGGGAACCTTCCTCGATTTGCCAGTTCACAAGCCTGCGGAATGCCTGCTCGTCGACCTTCCCGTCCTTCAGGGGCGTGATGAGCGCTGGAATCGACCCTCTTATGCGTTCGCGGACGGCAGACATTTTTCCGGTTCCATTCGATGATCGCCGAACCTACATGCGAGGCAACCGCCGCGGCAAGGATGCAACGGCCGGCAGAAGGAGATTCGCGATGACACTCGAAATGCGGGAAAAATGCGAGGGTTGCGGCACACGGTTGGCATCCGACGCGGCCGAGGCCCGTATTTGCAGCTTCGAATGCACGTTCTGCGCATCTTGCGCAGCAGGCATGCAGAACACTTGCCCGAACTGCGGCGGAGAACTCGTGCCGCGGCCCAGGCGGAAAGCGGCCTCATCCTGAACATCCTTTGTGGCGTCCCCGAATCTTCGAGACTAAGGTTGGCCGAGCAGCTTCGCGCGCGAAGCACCAATCCGGCACAGAATCGGGAACCATGACCAATCGCGGCGCCTTGCTCGGATTTGCGGCCTTCCTTTTGGGAGTTGCTGCGGCGCTTGCCCAGACACCGCCTCTGCCCCCCGGCCTTACGCAAACGGGCGGCACGATCATGATGCGGCCGATCCAGGATTTTCAGGGCACGGACAATGGCAGCCCCGACGGGCGCGAGCGGCGTGCCGGGCAAATTCGGGTTCTGAGCGACACCGACCGAGGAATATTCGTCCGCGCGCTGGACGCGGCAAAGCGGGGTGACTGGACGACGGCGCGCACGCTGGCCGCTCAGGGCCGCAGCGAGACCGCCCGCAAGATCGTCGAGTGGCGCTACCTGCTCGATAAGGAAAGCGGCGCCAATTTCGACGAAATAGAGGCGTTCCTCAGGTCCAATCCGGACTGGCCGCTGCGCGACACGCTCTTCGTGCGCGCCGAAACTGCGATGGACCCCAACCTGCCGGCCGCCAGGATCATCGCCTGGTTCGGATCGCGCAAGCCTGCGAGCGGTATGGGGAAGATCAGGCTCGGCGAGGCGCTGATGGCTGCCGGCCGGGTCAACGAGGGCCGCGACCTGATCCGCGACGCCTGGATATCGAACGGTTTCGAACCCGACCAGGAACTCGCGATCGTCCAGAAGGACGGGGCCCTGCTCACCCCGGACATCGACCGGAAGCGGCTCAACAATCTACTCTGGCGCGACGACACGGGCGGAGCCAGACGCGAGCTGGCACGCGTCGGCGACAGGGACCAGCGGCTGGGCAATATACGGCTTCTGCTGCGTTCCAGCCCGGCCACGGGCGAGGCGAAGGCGGCCGGTCTCCCATCCGATCTGGCATCCGATCCCGATCTGCTGTTCGATCGTGCGCGAGCCGCGCGGCGCGCCGGGAAATACGATCAGGGCGAGGCCCTTCTGCTTCGCCATCTTTCCGCAACCGGCGACCGCAGCCATGCCGCCAGGCTCTGGCTCGAATGCGAGATTCTGGCGCGCGAGGCCCTGAAATCGGCGGATTACCGGACGGCCTACCGGCTCGTCGCGGATGCGAATTTTGCCACCGGCGACGAGATGGCCGATGCGGAATTCATGGCGGGCTGGATCGCTCTGCGATTCCTCAAGGACGCCAAACTCGCGCAACCCCATTTCCGGAAACTCGAAGCCGGAGTGTCCCGCCCGATCAGCCTGGCGCGCGCTCACTACTGGGAGGGCCGCGCCTACGAGGCGCTCGGTGACACCGCCAACGCCTGGGAGCAATACCATCTAGCGGCGAAACACCCGACGACGTTCTATGGCCAGCTGGCGCTCACGCGGATTGAAGCCGCACCGGTCCTGCGCCTTGTGGAGTCGCCGGTCGATGCGGTGGGCACCAGGGATGCGCTCGATGGGGACGATCTGGTTCCGGTCATGCGCGTCCTGGCCGATCTCGGCGAGGTGAGCCTGCTGAGGACCTTTGCCCTGCGGGATGTCGAGCTAAATCCCGATCGGCAGCATTATGCATCGCTATGCCGGGCGCTGGTCGAGATGGGTTTTCGCGACGTCGCACTGCGCGTCGCCAAGCAGGCCGGCTACGCAGGGACATTCTTCGGCTCTTATAGCTATCCGGTTCTTCCCGTTCCTCCCTACCTCGGAAAGGGAGCAGGGCCCGAACCTGCCATGGTCCTGGCTCTCATCCGCCAGGAAACGGAATTCGATCCTTCCGCAACAAGCGGACCGGGCGCGCAAGGCATCATGCAGCTCATGCCGGCTAGCGCGAGGAAGGCGGCGGCCGACGCGGGTCTTCCTTACCGCCCCGGCGATTTGCTCACCGACATTCGCTACAATATGCAGCTCGGCATGACCGAGTTCGGCGGCAACCTGAACAGCTGGGGTGGATCGCTGGTGATTGCTGCCGCCGCCTACAACGCGGGGCCCACCAATGCCAGGAAATGGCTGAACAACAACGGCGATCCACGAAGTCCCGCTTGCGATCCGATCGATTGGATCGAGGAGATTCCGTATCGCGAAACGCGAAACTACGTCATGCGGGTCATCGAGAATACGCAAGTTTACCGCAGCCGTCTGGCAGGGCGCGCGCAGCCGCTCGGCATTCTGGCCGATCTGTACTATCCGAACACGCCCGAAACGAAGGTTCTCGACCATGCTCCTCCGCCGGTGCCGTCTTCGGCGCCGGTGCCCGAGCCAAAACCCCGAACGGCCATTCTGGGAGAGAAATAGTTCTCAGCGCGAGATCGAAAGCCACTCGCGCGCAAGGCGCTGTGCCTCGGCAATCTGCGAGCCGCTCATTTCGCTCGAAATCTGGGCACGCCAGCGCTTCGCCGCGTCGATGCCGCGAACCGCCGCGAGATTGAACCACTTGTGGGCGGCGATCAGGTCGATCCCGACGCCCTGTCCCGTGGAATAGGCGAGTCCGAGATTGTAGAGCGCGTCCGCGCGTCCCAACTTGGCATCGCTCTCATATTGCGCCAGCGCATCGACATCTATGCACGCCATCGCCCGACCCCCATTCAATGCACGCGACAGTTCTTCGCGCACTGGGATCGTGAGCCGCGATTAGCTAAGGCACAGTTAACGAACCCGATGTGGGGGTTAATGCAACGTAAACGCCGCCGACGGCAGGTCAGGGCCGCGCACGCTGCCCAAACAGGATCTTTCGAGCTTCCTCCTGAGCCTTCGGATCGCTGTTCTGCGCTTCGCGCAATGCCCTCCCCAGCGCGAATCCGCGTTCGACCGCCGGTCGCTTTCCGATGCGGTCGCGCCAGGCCTTGACGGCGGGGAATTCCGCCCCGAGATCGTGCATCCGCGAGGCGCCGATGACCCACCCCCAGCATGCCATGTCGGCGATGGAATAGGCGCCGGCGAGAAAATCGCGGCTCGCCAGCTGCTTGTTCATGACGCCAAGCAGGCGGTGGACCTCATCGACATATCGCTTTCGCGCATAGTCGTTGCCTTCCCTGGCGTAGTTCAGAAAGTGGTTCGCCTGCCCCGTCATGGGTCCGAGCCCGGCCATCTGCCAGAACAGCCATTCGTCCACCGCGACGCGCCTGCGCTCGTCACTCGGATAGAATTTGCCGGTCTTGCGTCCGAGGTACTGGAGGATCGCGCCGGACTCGAAGACGGAGATCGGCCTGCCGCCCGGCCCGTCCGGATCCACGATTGCCGGCATGCGGTTGTTGGGGGATATCCGAAGGAATTCCGGAGAAAACTGTTCCCCCTTGCCGATATTGACTGGAACCATTCGGTAGGGGAGCCGGCATTCCTCCAGCATGATGCTGATCTTCCAGCCGTTGGGCGTCGGCCAGTAATAGAGATCGATCGCGGTCTGCCTGGAGCGGGGTGCGGGGTTTCGTGCCGCCGCCTTCCCCAAAATGGGCTTGGCCGCGGCCTTCCTTTTTGCGCTTGCGCGCCGGGAAGCCGCGGCCTTTGCCTTCTTCATCGGTAACCCCAATTCACAGAACCGGGAGAACCGTGAACGTCTACGTTGAACGTGTCAACGCAGCCCTATTTCTTCTTACGCTTCGTCTTCTTGGCCTTCTTCTTCGCAGGGGCCTTCTTCGCTTTCTTTCTCTTCGCTGTCATTGGCATGAGTAACGACTCCTCTAACGTTTGTTCGGGTCGTGCGAATCGCATCCCCCAAAACGCTATTAATATGAGTAGGTTGCGCCGAAATTTGCAATACTGGCCGCGATTTGCGCGCGTTGCCGTTTTTTGCGAATGACGTTTAAGCCTTATTTTTCAATCTTATTTGTCATTCGTCAGTGTACGGATGTTTATTTGCGGTTTTCGCTTGCACCGGCCTGAAATCCCTGTAAATGCGCGAATCACCCCTCTTCGGGCAAACCGAGTCGTGCCTTGAGGATCGCATTCACGGCCTGCGGATTCGCTTTTCCACCGGTCTGCTTCATCACCTGTCCGACGAACCACCCCGCGAGTTTCGGTTTCGCCTTCACTTCCTCGACCTTGTCGGGATGCGCGGCAATCACCGCCTCGACGGCCTTCTCGATTGCATTCGAATCCGTGACCTGGCGCAATCCGCGCGCCTCCACGATCGCGCGCGGATCGCCACCCTCGTTCCACACGATGTCGCACAGGTCCTTGGCGATCTTTCCGCTGATCACATTCGATGAGATCATCTGGACGATGGCGCTGTTTGCCTGCGCGGAAATCGGTCCGGTGACGATTGTGAGGCCCGCCTTGTTCAGCCGCCCGAAATATTCGTTGTTGAGCCAGTTTGCCGCCGCCTTGGCATCCGCCCCCGCCGCCAGCATCGCCTCGAAATAGTCGGCAACCTCCCGCTCCGCCACCAGCACCGACGCGTCGTAGGCCGAGAGCCCGAGCTGGACGAAACGCGCCTTCTTCTCGTCAGGAAGTTCGGGAAGCGAATCCGCGATCTCCCTGATCCAGGCCTCCTCGATCACCAGAGGCAGCAGGTCCGGGTCCGGAAAATAGCGGTAGTCGTGCGCTTCCTCTTTCGACCGCATGGAGCGCGTTTCGCCGGCGCGGGCGTCGAACAGCCGGGTTTCCTGACCGATTGTTCCGCCGCCCTCGATGATCCCGATCTGGCGCCGCGCTTCGAATTCAACAGCCTGGGAGATGAAGCGGATCGAGTTCACATTCTTGATCTCGCAACGCGTGCCTAGAGGTGCCCCCGGTCTTCGTACGGACACGTTCACATCTGCCCGCATGGATCCCTCGTCCATGTTGCCGTCACAGGTGCCGAGGTACCGGACGATGGCGCGCAGTTTGCGAAGGAACGCGGCCGCTTCCTCGCTCGAGCGCATGTCCGGCCTGGTGACGATTTCCATCAGCGCCACCCCGGCCCTGTTGAGATCGACATAGGAGTGGTCGGGGTGCTGGTCGTGCAGGCTTTTGCCGGCGTCCTGCTCAAGATGCAGCCGTTCGATGCCGACGCGCACCGTCTCGCCGCCGGCGAGGTCGATCGTCACCTCGCCCTCGCCCACGATCGGGTGCTTGTACTGGGATATCTGATAGCCAGCGGGAAGGTCGGGGTAAAAATAGTTCTTCCGGTCGAAGACCGAGACCGGGTTGATCCTCGCCTTCAGGCCGAGACCGGTCCGCACCGCTTGCTCGACGCATTTCCGGTTGATGACGGGCAGCATGCCAGGCATCGCCGCGTCCACGAAACTTACCTGGCTGTTGGGCTCGGCACCGAAGGCCGTCGACGCGCCCGAGAACAGCTTCGCCTTCGAAAGCACCTGGGCATGAACCTCCATGCCGATGACGACTTCCCAATCGCCGGTCTCCCCCTTCAGCAATCGCGAGGATCGAGCGCTCATGCCGCACTCCACCATTCCGACGGGGTGGCCTCGAAAGCCGCGGCTTGCTCCACGGCGCGGGCGGCCCGCAGCACGGTTGCCTCGTCGAACGCCTTGCCGATGATCTGCAAACCCAAAGGCAAACCATCGGCGGTAAGGCCCGCCGGCACAGCAATCGCTGGCAACCCCGCCAGGTTTACCGTTACGGTGAAGACGTCATTGAGGTACATGGCCACGGGATCGTTCGTCTTGGCGCCTATTTCGAATGCAGGGCCCGGAGTGGCAGGAGTGAGCAGAACATCGCACCGCTTGTAGGCCTCGGTGAAGTCCCGTGCGATCAGGCTGCGCACCTTCTGGGCCTTGAGATAGTAGGCATCGTAGTAGCCTGACGACAGCACATAGGTTCCGATCAGGATCCGGCGCTGGACCTCGGGCCCAAATCCCTCCGCGCGGCTGCGCTCGTACAGTTGCACGATGTCATGAACCTGCGCGGCCCGGCGTCCAAATCGCACGCCGTCGTAGCGTGCAAGATTCGAAGAGGCCTCCGCGGGCGCGACAATATAATAGGCCGGCAGCGCATATTTGGTGTGGGGCAGGCTGACTTCCACAATTTCGGCGCCCTGGGACCGGAGCCATTCGGCTCCCCTTTCCCAGAGTTCGCCGATTTCCGGCATCATGCCGTCAAGGCGGTACTCTCTCGGGATCCCGACCCGAAGCCCCTTTACCCCATCCTCCAGCCCCGCCTCGTAGTCGGGAACGGGAACATCGACGCTGGTCGAATCCCTTTCGTCCGTCCCCGCCATGACCCGTAGCATCAGGGCGGCATCGCGCACCGTGCGGGTCATCGGACCCGCCTGGTCCAGCGACGACGCAAAGGCCACGATCCCGTAGCGCGAACACCGGCCGTAGGTCGGCTTGAAACCGACAATTCCCGCAAGCGCGGCCGGCTGGCGGATCGATCCGCCCGTATCGGTTCCGGTCGCAGCCAGACAGGCACGGGCAGCCACCGCCGCCGCCGACCCGCCCGACGATCCGCCGGGAACGAGCGTTGCATTCGAGTTTCGCGACCGCCACGGATTGGCGACAGGACCGAAATGGCTGTTCTCGTTCGAGGAGCCCATCGCGAACTCGTCCATGTTGGTCTTGCCGAGCATCACGGCGCCGGCGGACCAAAGGTTTCGCGTCACGGTCGATTCATAGGGCGGCACGAAGTTGGAGAGGATATTGCTGCCCGCCGTGGTGCGTACGCCGCTGGTGCAGAAGAGGTCCTTGATCGCCAGCGGCAATCCTTCCAGCGGACCACCCTCGCCCGCGGCGATCCGCGCGTCGGAAGCGCGAGCCATTTGAAGCGCGCGCTCCGGCGTCTCCGTGACGAACGCATTGAGCGGTCGTGCCGCCTCCATGGCGCGGATGAGCGCTACCGTCAGCTCCACCGCGGAAACCTTCCGGGCTCGCACCGCGTCCCGGGCCTGGGCCAGCGTAAAGTCAGGGAGGTTTGCCATTTTTATTCGACGACCTTCGGCACCACGAAAAAGTGATCTTCTCCGGCCGGCGCATTGGCCATCAGCTGGTCCGCGGCACCGCCATCCGTGACAACATCCTCGCGCATGCGCAGCGCGTGGCCGGCGACACTTGTCATCGGAGCCACCCCGGCGACGTCGACCTCGTTGAGCTGCTCCACCCAGGCCATGATACCGTTGAGTTCGGCAGCCATGGGGGCGACGCGGCCTTCATCGAGAGCGATGCGGGCGAGTTTGGCGATATGCCTGACGGTGTCCTTGTCGACGGACATGGGTTGGCCATTGTGCTAGGATAGACGGTCTTGCTAGCAACCGCGGGCCGGACTGGCAAGCGAAGGCTGGAGGTATTCTTGTCGCTCGGAATTACCGGAATAGACCATGTTCAGATCGCCGTGCCGAGGGCCCTGGAAGACCAATGCCTGAGGTTTTACCGCGAGGTGCTCGCGCTTCCGGAAATCGAGAAGCCGCAGGAACTGAAGGCTCGCGGGGGCGCCTGGTTTCAGGTCGGCGCCCTGCAAATGCACGTCGGTCTCGACCCGGACGCCAGTCCCAGGAGCAAACGGCATATCTGTCTCCTGGTACACGATCTTGCGGCGGCCAAGGCCGCGATCCTGTCCCAGGGCGTGGCGATCGAGGAGGAAAGCCGGGCGGAGGGGCTCAGCCGCTTCTTTGTGCGCGATCCGGCAGGCAATCGCATCGAAATCGGACACCGGTGACCTGTTGAGCATCCTCGAGCTTCCCGCCTTTGCCGCAGCACTCAGGCCGAATGCGCGGCTGATCGGGCTGGATCTCGGCGAAAAGACGATCGGCATCGCGCTCTCCGATACAATGCGCTCCGTGGCGACGCCGATGGAGACGCTGGCGCGCGCCAAATTCTCCACCGACGCAGCGAGGCTCGAAAAAATCATCGCAGCGCACGATGTGGCGGGAGTCGTGGTCGGACTGCCGCTCAACATGGACGGATCCGAAGGACCTTCGGCCCAATCGGCCCGCGCCTTCGCCCGAAACCTGGCGGGACGCATCCCTGTCCCGATCGTTCTCTGGGACGAGCGGTTGTCCACTATGGCTGTGACCCGGACCCTTCTGGACGCGGATGCCTCGCGCCGGCGCAGATCGGAAGTCGTCGACAAGATGGCGGCTGCGTACATACTTCAGGGCGTGCTCGACAGGATTCGGCAGATGGGGACGCCGTGGCCAACGAGGCTTTGAGCAGATTTCTCTGGCTGCCACCGGGCGCCCGCCCGCCGGTGTCTCTCCCGAAAAGACAGGAAACCGTGTTCCTCCTGGTGGGAACGACATTCCTGTTCAGCGGCTACGATCTCAACATCTATGGGATGGCGATCCCCCAGATCCAGCAGTCGCTGCACATTCCGGAGAACGCCATTGCGCCCATCGTCGCGCAGTTCCGGCTGGCCGCCGTTGGTGCGCTGCTCTTCGCGCTGGGCGCCGACATATTCGGCCGCCGGCGCCTGCTTCTCGTCACCGTATTCCTGGAAGCCATCCTCACCGCCGCGACCGCATTCGTTCAGACCCGCCACGATTTCGTGCTCATCCAGACGGCGACACGCGTATTCGGCTACGCCGAGGAGATGCTTTGCATCGTAGTCATCGCCGAGGAGATCGACGCGCGCGTGCGCGGCTGGGCGACCGGCGTCATCGGCGCAATGGGTTCGACAGGCGCAGGAGTCGCGGCCCTCGTATTTACGACGGTGAACTATCTGCCCTTCGGCTGGCGCGCGCTCTACCTCATCGGAGGCGGTGCGCTTCTGGTCCTCGCCTATTTCCGCCGTCTCCTGCCGGAGACAAGACGCTTCGAGATACGCCGCCAGGAAGTGGAGGCCATGCAGTCGCGCATTCGAGCCGGTGCCGATACCCTGCGCCGACTGATGCTCGAATATCCGGGACGGCTTGCGATCCTCCTCGTCTCCCTGTTCGCATTCGGACTCGCCATCGCGCCCTCGACGGTCCTGATGTCGAAATTTCTTCAGCAGAGCCGCCACTACACACCCGGGGGCGTGGGGCTGCTGTTCGTGACAGGCGGATTTGTTGCCGTGGTCGGAAACATTCTCGCGGGCCGGGTTTCCGACAGGGTGGGGAGAAAATCCGTCATCGTTGGGGGCATGCTGGTCACGGCGGCGTTTTTCGCAATATTCTTCAGCGGTTACGACGGCGCACTCCTGCCCGCGGTCTGGATCGTCGCGATGTTCGGCTATTTTTCCGCCGACGCCCTGATGGCCGGAATGGCTGTCGAGCTCTTCCCGACCTCCTACCGCGCGACCATGGGCGGACTTCGCTATCTATTCACCATCGTGGGCGGCGCCATGGGTCTCTTGCTGGAAGGCAGGCTCTACGACCTGTTCGGCGCACACGGACCGGCGATCTCCCTGCCACTTGCGGCAATGCCCCTCGCCGCCGCGGCGGTTCTGTTCCTGCCGGAGCCGGCGCGGCGCGTGCTCGAGGATATCGCCCCGGAGCAGAAGGTGTGACGCTTGCCCTCGCGGTATGGCGCTCCTATAAGTCCGGCCTCGATGGCCAAAGACCTGCCGCCGCTCCGGCACGTGATTTCGATCAACGATCTCAGCAACACCGAGATCGAACGCATCTTCAGTTCGGCGGCGGATTTTCTCGAGCGGCTTAGCAATCCGGCCACGCCCTATCGCATTTCGCGAAGCGTGGAGGCCGCGTCCGGCCAGGTGCTCGCAACGCTGTTCTACGAGCCCAGCACGCGCACGCGCTTGTCCTTCGAAAGCGCCATGCTGCGGCTGGGTGGGCGAAACATCAGCAGCGCAGACCCTGCGACGAGCTCCGCAGCCAAGGGCGAGAGCCTGGCGGACACCGTGCGCGTCATTTCGAGCTACGCCGATGCCCTTGTCATTCGGCATCCTCGCGACGGCGCGGCCCGGCTCGCGGCGGAATATGCGGAAGTCCCTGTCATCAATGGCGGAGACGGAAGTCACGAGCATCCCACCCAGACGCTATGCGATCTGTTCACTCTTCAGCGCGAAAAGGGAAAGCTGAAGGACCTGAACGTGGTAATCTCGGGCGATCTTCACGGAAGCCGCACCATCCATTCCTTTGTCTATGCGCTGGCGCGGTTTCAGGCAAACATTATGCTCATGCCCGGCGGCAGGGGAATGCAGCTGCCCTCCGACGTGGACTGGCGCCTGCGCAACGAATTCCATTCGCATCCGGTGCCGAAAACGGGCTCGATCGCAGAGAGCACAAGCGGCGTCGACGCCGTTTACAAGACCGCCGATCAGCCGCATCAGCTGGCGCTCATTCCCCTGAAGGACGAAGTCGACATCTTCTACATGACCCGGTTCCAGAAGGAGCGATGGGTGGACGGCCAACGCAACGACTACATGAGGATCGACAAGCGTTTCCTCGACGAAGAGAGATACCGGCACGCCAGCGTCCTGCATCCGTTGCCGAGGGTCGGGGAAATGGACATGGATCTGGACCAGATGCCGCGTGCTGCATATTTCCGCCAGGCGGCCTTCGGCGTCCCGGTGCGCATGGCGCTGATCGCGGCGCTGCTGGATCTCGACGGTGGCGCCACACTCGGGAGATTCCATGATGGTTTCGGTCCTCAGCCCTATCCCGTGCACGAACAGCCGCGTGCGCTGGGCCTTGTTTGTCCCAATTCGAATTGCATCACCCACGACGAGCATGACGGAGGCTATGCGGGCAACAGATTCTATGTCGTGCAGATCGGCGGAACCCGTCTTCGCTGTTTCTACTGCGAATCCGATCTCGAGAACGTCGTGGCCGGATCGAGGAATGGCGAGCTTGCCTATTTCGCGAACGGCCATTCGGCGGCAAAGGCCGGCTATGCAACGGCCGGCACGGCGGCCGGTGGATAGGGTACCCAACGACGAGGCTGCCCTGCTAACGTAAGTTCCTGGGCAGGGGCAGCATCAACATGAGCATGGATTCGACAATGAGCTGGCAGGCAATCGCGATCGGCCTCGTCGGCGGGTATCTCCTGGGATCGATCCCCTTCGGGCTGATTTTCACACGGCTCGCGGGCGCCGGCGACGTGCGAAAGATCGGCTCGGGCAGCATCGGCGCCACGAACGTGTTGCGGACCGGCAAGCGGACGGCCGCTGCACTCACGCTCCTTTTCGACGCCGCGAAGGGCGCCGCGGCGGTGCTTGTCGCGCAACGCTGGCTCAACGCGGATGCCGCGCTGTTTGCAGGGTTGGGCGCGTTTCTTGGGCATCTCTTTCCGGTCTGGCTCGGATTCAGGGGCGGCAAGGGAGTAGCGGTATCGCTGGGCATCCTTCTGACGGTCTATTGGCCGGTGGCGCTGCTGTCCCTCGCAGCCTGGATTGCCATGCTCGCCGCGTTCCGCATTTCCTCCCTCTCCGCCCTGGTTGCGGCCGTCGCCACCCCAATTTTCATGTTCCTGTTCCACCGTCCGCACGAAACGGTCCTGGCCGTATTGCTTGCGATACTCGTCTTCATCTCTCATCGCGAGAACATCCGCCGCCTGCTGCGGGGGGAAGAACCGAAGGTCGGCTCCAGAAGCGCTGCATCGTGACCCGAACATTGTCCGAAACCGAACGTCGCGCATGGCTTAGGCTGGCGCGAACCCAGAACGTCGGTCCCGCGACCTTTGCGCAACTGATCTTGCGCTTCGGCTCGGCTGGCGCGGCTCTGGCGGAATTGCCGAGGCTGGCACGCCGCGGCGGCGGCGATGCCATCCGCATCGCGTCCGACGCGGACGCAGCTCGCGAGATCGAACGGCTCACTGCGCTCGGCGGAAGATTCATTGCCGACGCGGAACCGGAATTTCCCCGCGGCCTGGCGGCACTCGACCCTCCGCCGCCGATCATCGCCGTTCTGGGCCACGTCCAGCTTCTCCGGCGCGAGATGGTCGCGATCGTGGGAGCACGCAATGCCTCCGCACTGGGACGCAAGTTTGCAGCCGGCCTTTCCGCCGATCTGGGCGCTGCGGGATTCGTCGTAACCTCCGGCCTGGCTCGTGGTATCGACACTGCCGCACACGAGAGTTCACTTGCCACCGGCACTTGCGCGGTCGTCGCCGGCGGGATCGATGTCGTCTATCCACCGGAAAACACGGACCTCTACGAACGCATCCGGAATCAGGGCGTCATCGTCTCGGAAATGGCCATGGGGCAGACGCCGCAGGCCCGCCACTTTCCCCGTCGCAACCGGCTGATCTCCGGCCTTTCGCGCGGGGTTGTCGTTGTCGAGGCGGCCGAAGGATCGGGTTCGCTCATCACCGCCAACTATGCCCTCGAGCAGAACCGGGAGATTTTTGCCGTGCCGGGTTCGCCGCTCGATCCGCGAGCCCGCGGAACGAACCGGCTGATCCGCCAGGGGGCAACCCTTGTCGAAAGCGCCGACGATGTCATTGCGACACTCCGGCCGATTCTCGGCCGGGATTTCGACGAACCTGCAGGTCCCTCCTCGTCCGGTAGGGCGGACCAGGCCGGACACTGGGACGCGGAAGCGGACCGGATCCGCTCGCAGATCGAGGAAGCCCTGGGTCCGGCCCCTGTGGACGTGGACGATCTCATCCGGCTTTGCCGGGTACCTGCAGGCGCGGTTCTTACTGTTTTGCTGGAACTCGAACTGGCCGGCCGGCTTAAACGTCACTCGGGGAACCGGGTGTCCTGGGCTTGAGCCCCCGCCTGGGCGTGGGCCTCCAGCTTGGCCAGCGCGAGCATCTGCGCGAGCAGTGACTGGCCCTGCCGGACCGCAATTTTTCTAAGCGATTCAAGAAGTTCTTCCGTATAGCGGGCGGTCTCGGAGGGCGTGAGCCCGTCCAGGCCCGGCTCGCGTGCGACATTGTTTCTAGGCATGAGTGCGTTCCAGCCTCCCGGACATGTGGCGAGTCGGTCACGTGGATACAACTCTTAGTCACATATTCGGCCCGATTTCCAGCGATATGCAACTAGAAGTATGTATAACACCTTGCATCCGCGTTGACACGCCTTACTTGCTTCGATCAGTGTCCGGCCCGCCCAGGAGCCACCCCCGAAATCGGCGCGTTTTCGGCTTGCGGGCGCCGCCGCGCCCGGAATCCTGAGTAATTTTGTTCCACATGAATGTTCTGATCGTCGAATCGCCCGGTAAAATCAAAGCCATCAGCAAGTATCTGGGCTCCGACTACCATGTGATGGCCAGCTTCGGACATATTCGCGACCTGCCCTCCAAGGACGGCTCGGTCCAGCCCGACCACGATTTCGCCATGACCTGGGAGGTCGACGACCGGGCGCAGAAGCGGATCAAGGACATCGCCGAAGCGGTAAAGAGGGCGGACAAGCTGATCCTCGCGACCGATCCGGACCGCGAAGGCGAGGCGATCTCCTGGCACGTCCTGCAGGTCCTGAACCAGCGTCACGCGCTGAAGGGCAAGCCCGTCGAGCGCGTGGTCTTCAACGCGGTCACCAAAAACGCGGTTCTCGAAGCGATCCAGCATCCGCGGGAGATAAACGGGGAACTCGTCGACGCCTATCTCGCGCGCCGCGCACTCGACTACCTCGTCGGATTTACGCTCTCGCCGGTGCTGTGGCGCAAGCTGCCGGGCGCGCGCTCGGCCGGGCGGGTGCAGTCCGTCGCGCTGCGCCTCGTCGTCGAGCGCGAAGCCGAAATCGAGGCGTTCAAATCGGAAGAATACTGGTCGATCGATGCCGATCTGCATGTCGCCGCCGGCAGCTTCCCTGCCCGCCTCACGCAACTGGACGGCCGCAAACTCGAAAAGCTTTCGCTCAAGAGCAAGGCCGACGCAGACCGCGCCGTGGATGCCATCACGGCACGCCGTTTCAGGATCGACAGCGTCGAGAGCAAACCGGTCAAGCGTCATCCCGCTCCACCGTTCATCACATCGACTCTCCAGCAGGAGGCAGCCCGCAAGCTGGGGTTTCCCGCCAAGCGCACAATGCAAATCGCGCAACACCTCTACGAGGGCGTAAACGTCGGCGGCGAGACCGTCGGTCTCATCACCTACATGCGTACCGACGGCCTGACGATGGCCGGTGAAGCGATTGCCCAGGCGCGAGCCATGATCGCGGGCCGCTACGGCAAGAATTATGTGCCCAACGCGCCGCGGGTCTATACAAGCAAGGCGAAGAATGCGCAGGAGGCCCACGAGGCCATACGGCCAACCAGCTTCGACCGGGTGCCGGAGGAAATCTCGCGGTTCCTGGATACCGATCAGTTGAGACTGTACGAACTCATCTGGAAGCGCGCCGCCGCCAGCCAGATGGAGAGCGCCGAACTCGAACGCACGACGATCGACGTTTTGTCCGAAGACGGCCAGGCGGGGTTTCGTGCAAGCGGCTCCGTGACCCTGTTCGACGGCTTTCTCACTCTCTATCAGGAGGGAAAGGACGACGAGGCCGATGAAGACGGTTCGCGCCTTCCCAAGGTCGCTGCCGGCGAACAGGCCGCGGTCGAGAACATCAGGCCCGAACAGCATTTCACCGACCCTCCACCGCGCTATTCCGAGGCAAGCCTTGTGCGCAAGCTGGAAGAGCTGGGCATCGGGCGCCCTTCCACCTACGCCTCGATCCTTTCGGTGTTGCGCGACCGCGCCTATGTCCGGATGGATCGCGGCCGGTTCATCCCCGAAGACAAGGGGCGTCTCGTAACGGCGTTTTTGACCTCGTTTTTCAAACGTTATGTCGAATATGGATTTACCGCCGATCTCGAGGAGAAGCTCGACGAGGTTTCGGCCGGCGATTTGAACTGGAAGCAGCTGTTGCGCGATTTCTGGCGGGACTTCTCGGCTGCGGTGGGCGAAACCAAGAACCTGAAGATCGCCGATGTCATCAACGAGCTCGACGACATCCTCGGCCCCCACATCTTTCCGGTCACCGAACCCGGCGTCGATCCGCGCCGCTGTCCGCTCTGCGGCGACGGCCGGCTCAACCTGAAGCTTGGCCGGTTCGGCGCCTTCGTCGGATGCACGAACTATCCGAACTGCAAATACACCCGTCAGATCGGCCAGAAGAACGGCGAAGGCGGCGGTCAGCCGGTGGAACTCGGCACCGACCCGGCGAGCGGCGAAATGATTACGCTCCGTTCCGGCCGCTTCGGGCCCTATGTTCAGCTGGGCGACGGCGAAAAGCCCAAGCGGGCGAGCATTCCAAAGGGGACCGATGCCGCGAATGTCGATCTCGATCTGGGCATCAAGCTACTTTCGCTACCGCGCGAAGTGGGCAGGCATCCGGAGACCGGCGAGCCGATCACGGCCAATTTCGGACGGTTCGGGCCCTATGTGCAGCATGGAAAAGAATATGCGTCGCTCGATTCACCGGAGGAAGTATTCACGGTCGGGATCAACCGGGCCGTCACGCTCCTCGCCGAGCGAAAAGCCAGGGGATTCCGGCGGCGGGGTCCGGAGCCGCTGAAAGAACTCGGCGCAGACCCCGTCAGCGGCGAAATCATAAAGGTCATGAAGGGGCGTTACGGTCCCTATGTCACCGACGGAACCGTCAATGCCACAATTCCGGCGGGCGCGGACCCGCAATCGATCACGCTGGAACAAGCCACCCAGCTGATTGCCGATCGCGCGGCCAAGGGGGGCGGCAAGAAGAAAAGGAAGGCGGCGAAGTCCGCAGCGCCCGCAAAATCCGGCAAGAAACCAAAAACCGAAACGGAAAAGAAACCTGCCAAAAAGAAAGCAACAAAGCGGAAAACACCCGAACCCGCGGAGTAAGTCTCCGAATAAGGGTGCGCGCTCCGTCGCGCCGTCGCTCGACAAGGCGCGCGTTATGGAAACGCTCGCGAAGGATCCGGGCGCCACAAAGCGGGATATCGCCCGCGAGCTCGGGGTCAAAGGCTCCGACCGTATTGCGCTCAAAAGAATTCTCAGGGAACTCACCGAAGAAGGCGCGTTGAAGGGCAGCAGAAAACGCGGCTATGAGAGGCCCGGCGCGCTGCCCGAAGTCGCCGTCCTCGAGATTTCCGGCCAGGACCCGGACGGCGAATTGCTCGCACGCCCGCAAAAATGGGAATCGAACGAGGAGCCGCCGCAGATCATCGTCATCCCGGCGCGCGACGACCGCGGCCCCGCATTGGGGCGCGGCGAACGCGTACTGGCCCGCCTGTCGGAATCTCGCGACGGTTACGAGGCGCGGGTGATCAAGCGGCTCGGCGCGAGCGCGCATCGCGTTCTGGGCGTTGTGCATGTGAGTTCGACGGGACTGCGCATCGCACCGATCGACCGGAAAAGCCGCTCGGAATTCACGATCGACGCCCGGGACCGCAGCGGTGCGCAGAACAACGAGCTCGTCCTTGCGGAGCCCATTGCCGGACGCGCCTCCGGGCTGCCGCGGGCAAGGATCATAGAGCGCCTCGGCAGCATGAATGCGCCGAAGGCGGTCAGCCTTATCGCCATTCATGCCCACGGCATTCCGGTGGAGTTCCCGAAGGATGCGCTGGACGAGGCCGATGGCGCTCTGCCGGCCGACCCCCACGGCAGAACGGACCTGCGTCGCATCCCCCTCCTTACCATCGATCCGGAGGATGCGCGGGACCACGACGACGCCGTTTGGGCGGGTCCGGACGAAGATCCTGCAAATCCGGGCGGCCATGTCGTCATCGTGGCCATCGCCGACGTGGCGCACTATGTGAGGCCAGGCTCGCCGCTCGACCGGGAAGCCTACAAGCGCGGCAATTCCACATACTTTCCGGACCGGGTCGTTCCGATGCTCCCGGAACGGCTTTCGGGAGACCTTTGCTCTCTCGTGGAGGGCGTGGACCGGCCCTGCCTCGCCGTTCGCATGGTATTCGACGGCAGGGGCCGCAAAAGGCGCCACGAATTTCTGCGGGCCGTGATGCGCTCGGCCGCGAGCCTGACATACAGGCACGCACAGGACGCCATCGAAGGGCGTACCGGTTCAGGCATGCCCGAAAAGGTGCAGCGAGCGCTGGCCGGCCTTTGGGCCGCGTACCAATCGCTCGTCGCGGCGCGCGAGGAACGCGACCCTCTCGATCTCGACCTCCCCGAGCGGCGGATTATTATCGGCAGCGACGGAAAGGTGGAGTCCATCGCTTTCCGGCAGCGCCTAGAGTCCATGCGGCTTATCGAGGAATTCATGATCCTCGCGAATGTCGCGGCGGCGGAATCTCTCGAGAAGGCGCGCATGCCGCTCGTCTATCGCGTACACGAGCACCCTTCGCAGGAGAAGCTCTATTCGTTCTCCGACTTCCTGCGCACGATCGGCCTTTCCTTTGCGAAAGGTCAGGTCGTCAAGCCGGGCTCGTTCAACCGGGTCCTTGCCAACGCCAAGGGGGGCCCTCACGAGCTGATCATGAACGATGTCGTGCTGCGCACGCAGGCGCAGGCGGTCTATCACCCGGAAAATGTGGGTCACTTCGGCCTCAACCTCCAGCGCTACGCGCATTTCACTTCTCCCATTCGCCGGTACGCCGATCTGTTCGTCCACCGTGCACTGATCCGCGCCCTCAAGCTGGGGGCAGACGGACTCAGCGATCGCGAGATGGGCAGGATGGCGGAGATAGCCGAGCACATCTCGATGACCGAGCGCCGGTCCATGGCCGCCGAGCGGGATTCGGTCGACCGCTACGTGGCCGCCTTCATGCAAGACCGGATCGGCGCGACGTTCGAGGCACGCATCACCGGCGTCACTCGCTTCGGACTCTTCGTGCGGCTCGCGGATACCGGCGCGGAAGGTCTCCTTCCCGTTCGTGCGCTTGCTTCGGAATACTTTCGCCACGACGAAAAAAGACACGCGCTGATCGGGGACCGCACCGGAACGGCTTACAGGCTCGGCGACACGGTTTCGGTCAGGCTCGTCGAAGCCGCGCCGCTCACCGGCGGAATGCGGTTCGAACTCGTCGAGCCACCCCCGGCCCCGGCGAAACCCCGCTTTACGCGCTCGAAAATGCGGCGCAGGCGCTGAGGACATGGTGATGAACGACAGCGAGGACATCGTTCCGGGCACACTTCGTCCGAAGGACGCGGCGACGCTGGTGCTCGTTCGGCGGGATAAAGAGGGACCCCGCGTCCTGATGGGGTGCCGCCCGTCCGGCATGGCGTTCATGGCAAACAAATACGTCTTTCCGGGAGGCCGCATGGATCCGGGAGATCAGAGGATCGCCGTCGCGGCGGATCTGCGTCCACAGGTGATGTCCCGCCTCTCGAAAGGCATCACGCCGGTCCGCGCGAGGGGTCTGGCGCTGGCTGCCATTCGCGAGACCTTCGAGGAGGCAGGTGTGCTGGTCGGCGAACGCGGCCCCACACCGCGTACACGATCGCCCGCATGGTCGAGGTTCTTTGCGCATGGCGTGACGCCGCGTTTGGATTCTCTGGATTTCATCGCCCGCGCGATCACGCCTCCCAACCGGACGCGCCGCTTCGATGCCCGATTCTTCATGGCGGATGCCGGCGCCATCGCCCACGTCCTCGATGCCGCCACTCATGAAGAGCTGCTTACCCCGTCCTGGCTGACGCTGGCCGAGGCCCGGGCGCTCGATTTGCCCAACATCACCCGCCGGGTGCTCGACGAGGTCGAGGCCAGGCTCGCCGACGGTCCGGATCCCGGGCGTCCTGCCCCTTTTTTCCGGTTTTTGCGGGGAAAGACCGTCCAAACGGAGCTTTAGACGGCTTGACTTCAAGGGGCCGGTGGCTAGGTTACCGGCCCTTCGG
Source organism: Rhizomicrobium sp. (assembly GCA_035549575.1). Lineage (GTDB taxonomy): Bacteria > Pseudomonadota > Alphaproteobacteria > Micropepsales > Micropepsaceae > Rhizomicrobium. The sequence goes on along the minus strand of DASZQP010000002.1, from coordinate 58,379 downwards.
CACAGACTTGGAGTTCTTCTCATGGCGAAGCCCACAACGGCCAAGATCCGGCTCAACAGCGAGAGCGGCTCGGGCTTCTTTTACGTCACCAAGAAGAACACGCGCACGATGACGGAAAAGTTCACGGTCCGGAAATACGATCCGGTGCTGCGCAAGCATGTCGAATTCAAGGAAGGCAAGATCAAGTAGCCTTGCCTATTCGGCCGCGCTCCGCGCCGCGCGCAGCGCATCGACCTTTCTCGCAAACGGCACAATGAATCCCTGCACGACAGGTATCGCCGGCAGCGGCATGTCGTGGCCCCAGCCCTCGATCTCGTGATACTGCGCACCGGGAATGCACGCGGCCGTGTGCCGGCCCGCCTCCGGACGGATGAGCGTATCAGCCGTTCCGTGGAGCACCAGCGCCGGCACGCCGAGTGACTTGAGACGTTCCGTACGCGGAGGGCCGGCGAGAATCGCCGCCCATTGCCGCACGGTGCCTTCGGGATAGTAGCACCGGTCGTAGCTTGCGCCGACGAGCCTTTCCAGGCGTTCCTCGTCGAACGGCCAGCGCGTGGAGGCGTAGGTGCGCCGTCCCTTCAGGCTGTGCGCGACGACCGCCGCACGATCGTTCGATGCGGGACGGGTGGTCAGCGCCGCCTGGGCTTCCGGCGAGGACGGCGGCAGCGAGGGATCGCCGGTCGTGGAGAAGATCGAGATGAGCGAGCGTGCCCTCTCCGGATGGTCGAGTGCGACCAGCTGTGCGATCATCCCGCCCATCGAGCAGCCGGCGATGTGGGCGTCCGCGATGCCCAGAGCATCCAGCAGCCCTGCCGCGTCCGCTGCCATATCCGCAAGCGTATAGGGAATGTCGGGCCTTTGCCCCGCACGCAGCGCGGCGGATACGGCCCTGATGTCTGGCACGATGCCGTCCCATTTCTGCGACAGGCCGACATCGCGGTTGTCGAAGCGGATAAACCGGAAGCCCGACTCCGCCATGCCGTGGCGGAATTCGTCCGGCCAGCTCGTCATCTGGGAGCCGAAGCCGTTTATGAACAGGAACGGCGCGCCGTCGCGAGGCCCCGTTTCGTCGTACTCCAACGTGATCCCGTTGGCCTGAATCCGGCTCATGCTGCGCGCGCCTCGACCGCCGAAACGAAGCCGCCGACATGCTTCAGATAGACCGGGACCAATGCGTTGGTGAAATCATGGGCCATTCCGGGAACAACAACGAGCTGGCACCCGGCAATACTGGCCGCAGTGTCCTTGCCGCCTTCGAGCGGCACGAGCGGGTCGTCGGCGCCGTGCAACACCAGCGCCGGGCACCGGACGTTCTTCAAAATATCGTTTCGCGCGGGCGACGCCATGATGGCAACCATCTGCCGCGCGATGCCGGCCGGATCGTATGGCGCCCGGTCCATGGCGTCCTCCACGATGGCGCGCAGCTCGTCCTCGGTCGCCGGGTAGCCGGGGCTACCGATGACGCGCCAGACCTGCATGCCCGCCGCGATCCGATCCTCCCGCGAGTTGCTCGCCGGCGGCATCGTGATCGCAGCGAGCGCCTCGGGCTTGCCCTGCGGCAGATCCTGCCTGCCCGTCGTCGACATGATGGACACGAGAGATTTCGTCTTCTGCGGATACCTCGCGGCGAATTCCTGCGCGATCATTCCGCCCATTGACGCGCCGACGATATGCGCCCTTTCGACGTTCAGTGCGTCGAGCACGCCGGCTGCATCCGCCGCCATGTCCTCGAGAAGATAGGGTGCCTCGACCGGCTGCCCGGAAAAGCGCTTCGCCATCGCCTCCTGCATGTTGGGCACGCCCAGATGCGACAAATGCGTGGAAAGACCGATGTCCCGATTGTCGAAGCGGATGACGCGAAATCCCGTCCCCGCCAGCCCTTCGCAGAACGCTCTCGGCCACATGGTCATCTGGGCCGAGAAGCCCATGATCAGCAGAACCGCCGGATCGGCATCGCGGCCGAAACTGTCGTATTCGATATCGAGCCCGTTTGCGCGGATTTGCGGCATGGAGTCCTCCGGTTCCTGGCGGGAGATTAGCAGGCTTTCGCCGCGCCTTGACAAGATGTCAGCGTACCGGAAGCTTAGCTTCCCCAACGGCCGGAAGGACCATGCGCCGCGCGACCGACCGCCTTGACAACGAATTCTTCGACATACTTGTCATCGGCGGCGGAATCACCGGAGCCTGCGTCGCGCGCGACGCGAGCCGGCGCGGACTGAAGACGGCGCTGATCGAGCGCGTCGATTTCGCGGGCGCGACGAGCGCACACAATTCCAAGCTCATTCATGGCGGACTTCGCTACCTGCGAAATTTCGAGATCGGTCTCGTGCGCGAGTCCCTGCGCGAACGGCGAATATGGCAGCGCATCGCGCCGAAGGCAGTGCGCCCCCTGCCCTTTCTGGTGCCCATCTACGGAGGAGGATGGAAAGCGCGCGCCACACTCTCGGCCGGCCTCGCGCTCTATGACATACTGTCCTTCGATCGCGGATGGCTGGACGATGCCCGGCAGCGCCTGCCCGGGCATAGCTGGCTCGATTCACGGGAGGCCCGCGATCGCGAACCCGTTCTCGACCGGCCGTCGCTGGAAGGTGCGTTCCTGTACTACGACACGCAGATGCTCTCTCCCGAGCGCCTCGCGCTCCAATGCCTGATCGATGCGGATATACATGGTGCCTGCATTGCCAACCATGTCGAAGCCGACCGGCTGCTCATTCGCGATGGAAAGGTGGAGGGCTGCAGCGCCCGCGATGCCTTGTCTCAGGACGGGTTCGACATCCGCGCCCGCGTCACGCTCCTTGCGGCCGGACCGTGGGCGGACCTCTTCCTGGAGAAGGCGCTCGGCAAGCCTCCTTCGCACAGATTGCTGCGGTCGAAGGGGATTCACGTGCTGGTGCCGGCAATTACCCGCGCGTTTGCGCTCACGGTCGCGACGCCTCACGGCCACTTCTTCGTCCTGCCCTGGCGCGGCCATACCCTGCTCGGGACGACCGATACCGCCTTCACCGGAAACCCGGACGATGTCGGCGTCAGCGAGCGTGACATCGCGGACTTTTTCGCGTTCATCAACGCGCACCTCCCGAACGCCGCGCTTCGTCGCGACCAGGTTGAGCATTTCTATGCCGGCCTCAGGCCGCTCGTTGCGGACGGGGCCGGCGATACCTACGGAGCGAGCCGGAGATCGGAGCTGGTCGATCACGGCAGGGACGACAAACTCGATGGACTGTTCTCCGCCATCGGTGGAAAATGGACGACCTCGCGCCATCTGGCGGAGACGGTAGTGGATCGCCTGCTCGAAAAACTCGGAATCAAGGCGCGCAAGTGCGACACGGGCTCGGCTTTGCTGCCGGAGTCGAAGCCCTGCCGCGACCTGGCTGGCGAGGTTTGCCATTCCGTGCGCGAGGAAATGGCCCTGACGCTCGAGGACGTGGCAATGCGCCGAACCGGCATCGGGCAATTCGGCAGGCCTTCGCCGGAAATCCTCGAGTCCGTCTCGCTTCAGATGGCAGGACTTCTCGACTGGAGCGAGGAGCGGCGCACGCGGGAGATCGCCTCACTCGACAAGTGGTTCACCACGCGCGAGGATCCATGACCGCCTTCGTCGTCGTCAACCCGCGCTCCGGAAACGGCCGCACCGGCCGCGAGTGGCGCGCTATCGAGCGCGCCCTGCGCCAGACCTATCCGCACATGTCCGTGGCCTTCACACGCATGAGGCGCGAGGCCACGGCGCTCGTTCGCAATGCCTTGCGCGAAGGGCACCACGAGATCATCGCGATCGGGGGCGACGGCACCATAAACGAAGCCGTCAACGGCTTCTTCGACAGCACCGGCCCGATCGCACCCGACGCCGTGTTCGGCTACGTGACCAGCGGCACGGGGGGCGATTTCCGCAAGACCTTCGGGATCGCGGAAGGCACGGACGCTGCGATCGCGCATCTCAGGGCGGCTCATGTTCGTTCGATCGACGTCGGCCGGGTTTCCTGCCTCACGCGCGACGGCGAGCCCCATGTGAGGTTTTTCGCCAACATCGCCTCGTTCGGCCTCTCGGGGAAGGTGGTCGATTCGGTAAACCGGGCGCGGATCGCCAAGCTGTTCGGGGGACAATTCGCCTTCGCCTTTCACAGCGCGGTCGACATGCTCACCTATCGGGAGCGCGTGGTACGCATCATTGTGGACAACGAGTACGACGAGATCGCGCCGGTCTCCACAGTGGCGGTCGCCAACGGCCAGTATTTCGGCGGCGGCATGCGTGTGGCCCCCTCCGCGCTCGCGGACGACGGCGCCTTCGATGTCGTCATCATGGGGGCCGCGCCGAAAAAAAGGATGCTGTCGGACCTGCAACTGCTCTACACAGGCGAACACACGGCGAGCCCGAATGTCCGGGTGCTCCGGGGACGCAAGGTCGTGGCCGTGCCGGTCGCGGAAACGCGAGGACGGGCGGTGCTGATCGAGACGGATGGCGAAAGCACGGGCCGCCTGCCCGCCACGTTCGAGATTTTGCCAAAGGCTCTCAATCTGCGATGCTAGCGCCGCGGGGTTGGGATGAGCGTCGACCGGAGCAAGATTCGTTGGAACGGCTGGGGCTGGGCCGCCCACGCGGATGCTGTCGCATCGCGCGAGGATGTCTGGGCCTGGCTTGCAACCGAAGTCGGGATGCCCTCCCTGCTGGCGACACCGGCGCGTGCTTTGGAGGACGTCAGGCTTCCCGAGTCCCGCCTCGACAAGAACACCAGGGCCGCGCTCGCCGCGGTGCTTGGAGCCGATCGCGTGCGCGACGACGCCTACGAACGCGCGTTCCACGCGCTCGGCCGTTCCTACCATGACCTTCTTCGCCTGCGTTCGGGAGACATTCCGATGGCGCCCGACGCGGTCCTGTATCCGCGCGGAACCGAAGAGGTTCTGGCCCTGCTCGCCTTTGCGAGCGAGCGCGGGATTGCGATCGTTCCCTATGGCGGGGGCACCAGCGTCGTCGGCGGCGTCAACGCGCGGCATGGGCCGTTTCACACCGTCTTGACCCTCGATCTTTCCGGCATGAATCGCGTCATCCGCATCGACGGCGCGGCCTGCGTGGCGACGGTGGAAGGAGGTATCTACGGTCCTGCGCTGGAGACGGCTCTCAATGCAAAGGGCCTGACGCTCGGCCATTTTCCGCAGTCCTTCGAATTCTCTACGCTCGGCGGCTGGATCGCCCATCGCGGTGCCGGCCAGGCATCGGACCGCTATGGGTCGGCAAAGGACTGGCTGATCGGAGCAAGGCTGGCCACGCCCCGCGGCCTTCTCGATACCGGAACGTTTCCGGCGTCGTCCGCCGGACCGCAATTGAAGGACCTGGTGCTCGGCTCAGAGGGCATATTCGGCATCGTCGCTGACGCTACCGTACGTGTCCGGAAGGCACCGGCCGCGAAAAGCTATCGCGGATACCTCTTTCGCGATTTCGCCAGCGGCATTTCCGCGATCCGCGCCGCAGAGCAGGACGGAGTGGAGACCGCGATGCTGCGCCTGTCCGATCCGGAGGAGACCCGCTTCTTCCGGGCTTTCGGCAGGCTCGGGCGCGAGCGCACGATGGGCGACAGGCTCACCGAGATCTATCTCCGCGGGCGCGGATTCGGCTCAGGCATGGCGGCCCTCGTTGCAGGCTTCGAGGGCGATCCGCAGACCGTCCGGATGTCGCTGCACCGCTTCGGTGCGCTCGCCGGAAAGCTCGGCGGCATGGATATCGGCGAAGGTCAGGGCCGGCGCTGGCTGGATGGGCGGTTTCACGGGCCCTATCTGCGCGATCCGATGATGGACAGAGGGCTCGGAGTGGACACGCTCGAAACGGCGACGAGCTGGTCGAACATCGATTCGCTCTATACCGCGGTGGGCAGCGCGCTCAACGCAGCCATGCGGGAGACCGCGCCGCGCGCGGGGGCCCACGGCATCGTGCTCTGCCATATCAGCCATTCCTATCCTGACGGTGCGAGCCTCTACTTCACTTACATCTTTCCGCGCGCGCTCGACTCCGAGATCGAGCAGTGGCGCCTGATAAAGCAGGCAGCCTCCGACGCCATCGTCGGACACGGCGGCACGATCAGCCATCATCACGGAGTGGGCGAGGACCATCTGCCCTGGATGATGCAGGAGAAGGGCGCGCTCGGCATCGAGGTGCTCCGGGCCGTCAAGAGGACGCTCGATCCGACGGGAATCCTCAACCCCGGCAAGCTCATTCCGGGCTGAGCCCCGCGCGCAGCGCCGCCGCCGCGACGTCCACCGCGTCGCGGGCCTTGCGGATGACGCTCCGCATACTGAAGAAACCGTGGATCATGTTCGGATAGTTCACATAGGTGACCGGCACGCCGGCTTCGGCAAGCCTGTCCGCATAGGCCTTGCCCTCGTCCCGCAGCGGATCGAATCCGGCGGTCACGACATAGGCGGGGGGCAGACCGCTTACATCGCTCGCGAGCAGGGGAGACAGGCGCGGGTCGTTTCTCTGCGCGGCATCGGGACAATACATGCGCGTGAACCACACCATTCCCTCGCGTTCCAGGAAGTAGCCCTTCGCGTTCTCACGCATGGACGGCGTATCCGGACCGCCGAGCCGCGTGACCGGATAGATGAGAAGCTGAAAGCCGATCCTGGGACCTTCGGTCTTCGCGAGCTGGGCCACCACAGCGGCCAGATTGCCGCCGGCGGAGTCTCCGCCCACGGTGAGCCGCGCCGAGTCGATGCCGAATTCCCCCGCGTGGGCGGACACGTATTTCGTAGCCGCGAAGCAATCCTCGACAGCGGCGGGAAAACGGTGTTCCGGTGCCAGCCTGTAGTCCACCGAAACGACACGGCATTGGCTTGCGTTCGAAAGGCACCGGCAAAGATCGTCATGCGTTTCGAGATCGCCGATGACGAATCCGCCGCCGTGGAAGAAGACCATTCCGGGCAGAAGCGTGCCGCCTGCGCCGACGGGCGTATAGACGCGCACGCGGATCTCACCGCCGGGGCCGGGGATGGAACGGTCCTCGGACCGTCCGATCGGTGCGTCGCCGCCGCGAAAGATTCCCGCCCTCGCCGCCGCGCGGGCTGCCTGGGGTCCCACCTCCCACAGTTTCGGAAGCGCCGCCGCCTTCAATTGGTCGAGCAGGGCCTTGACGTTGACATCGAGCGACATCATTCGCCTCCGAGGCCGGAGCGTACCGCCCTGGCTGCGGCCGACACGGCCGTCAATCCCTGCGGCAGCAGCGCCTGCATGTAGATGAAACAATGCACCATGTCGGGATAGTCGGCGATATCGACCTTCACGCCGGCATCGCGCAATTTGCGGGCATAGGCGAGGCCTTCGTCGTGCAGGGGGTCGAAGCCGCCGAGCATGACATAGGCCGGGGGCAGCCCCTTGAAATCCTCCGCATTCAGCGGCGAGAGGCGCGGATCCGACCGGTCGGCGCCGGCCGGGACATAGTGCCCGAAAAACCAATCGAGCGTGGGCTTGTCGAGGAAATAGCCGACGGCAAACTCGCGCAGCGAAGCAGTCTCCGCGCCGACCTGCGTCACCGGAAACATGAGGAGCTGAAACGCGATCTTCGGGCTTCCCTTTTTCCTCGCGAGTTGCGCGACTTCCGCGGCAAGCGCGCCGCCGGCCGAATCCCCGCCTACCGCGATCCTGTTCGCATCGACGCCCAGATCGGAGGCGTTCGTTTCGATCCACTGGACGGCCGCGAAGGCATCGTCGAGCGCGGCGGGGAACTTGTGTTCCGGCGCAAGGCGATAGTCGACGGAAATCACGCGCATGCCGCCTTCGTTGGCGAATTCGCGGCAAATCCCGTCGTGCGTATCGAGATTGCCTATGACGAACCCGCCGCCGTGGAAATAGACGAGTACGGGAAGCGGCTCGGCGCCCGCCGCCACCGGAGTATAGACGCGCACCGGAATGTCGCCGAGCGGACCCGGCACCGACAGGGATTCGACCTTGCCGATCGGAACGTTCTGCGGACCGACCGCCTGCATCATCCCAAGGAAAAGCGCCCGCCCTTCGCCAGGCCCGAGTTCGTACATCTTCGGGCCGGGCAAGGCCGCCATCTGGTCGAGAAAGCCTTTCAGGACTGGATCGAGCGGCATGGAGAACTCGCGGGTTGTCTGTGGCAAGTGTGTACGGATCGGCGCGGCAAGGGCAAGCCGTCACCGGCCGGGGGGCGCCGCCGCCGCGCGGGAATGCCGGCGGGCTCGCGCCCGGTTCATCGTGGAGTGCGCCGGGCGGCAGCCCGGGAGCGGGCTCGAGACTTCAGTGGATCGTGATCGGGGCTTCCGGGTCGAGCCTCTGGAGCATGATGTCGTCCAGCAGCACCGAGAGCATGAACCAGAACTGCGCACGGTCGGGCGCGCCTTCGGATTCGAACGAGGCGACGGCGCGGCGCGCGTAGTCGCATGCCGAATGGCCATGCTCCGCCGCGAGATCGGCGGCAAGGCGGCACATGTCTCCGGCGTTGAACTGCATGATAGTCCCCTGGAGGATCCATCACAGCAGAACATGGTAATGATTCCGTTAAGGAAATTTCGTCAGGAGATTTCAATGACATCGGGGGCGCCTGCAAACAGCCTGTGGACCAGCGCCTTTCGCCGCTCGAGAGCGGCGCGCTGGTTGATATAACCCTTGTCGGTGATCTCGTGGCCGTCGATAGAAGGCGGCTCGGCCATCAGAAGAACGCGTCCGATCCGCGATGAAGTCCCCGGCTGGGCCTTGTTGTGCGCCGCGAACTTCTCGCGGAGGAACGCGGCGAGCCCAGGATCCGCGAGAACCTCGTCGAAATTGCTCTTGCCCGTGAACTGCATCGCCGCCTGCATGTTGGGCCACAGAAGCAGACCGACGAAAGGCTTGTCGTGTCCGCACACCACGCAGTCGAAGATCAGCGGCGATGCAGCGGCTACCGCCTGCGCGCGCAGCGTGCCGACCGACACCCATGTGCCGCTGTCGAGCTTGAAATCCTCGGTCACGCGGCCGTCGAAAATCAGGCCCTTCTCCGGGTCGGCCTCGTCGACGAATTTTGCGGCGTCGCCCAGCGAATAGAAGCCTTCCTCGTCGAACGCTGCCCGGGTCAGGTCCTCGCGGCCGAGATAGCCCGGGGTAACCGTGGGGCCCTTCACGCGCACTTCGAGCTTCGTGCCGTTGGGCACGAGCTTCAGAGTGATCCCGGGCAAGGGCAATCCGATGAGGCCCACGCGCTCGCTGATCCAGTGCACCACGGTGATGCCCTGCGTTTCGGTCGCGCCGTACATCGTCGTCAGCGGGATACGGTATCCGGTGGAGGCAATGGAGAGCGCCTGGATGCGCTCGTAGATATCCTGGCTGAGCGTTGCGCCGCCGTAGGCGACGATGCGCAGGCGCGCGAAGAAATTGTCGCGCAAAAGGGGATCGCGCTCCATCGCATCGGCAAGCCAGCCGAAAGCGATCGGCGCGGAGCCGAAGCCGAGCGGCTGGATTTCGCGCAGATTGCGGATCGTTTCCTCGAACATCCCCGGCAGAGGCTTGCCGGCGTCGAGATAGATCGTGCCTCCCGCATTCAATGCGTTGTTGAATCCGATGTTGCCGGCGGAAATGTGGTTCCACGGCATCCACTCGAGACTTTCCGGAATCTCCGCGGGGTCGGGCGCATCGGCTCGCAGCGCCTCCTGCGCGGCCACGACCGCGCACATCATGCGGTGGGTCTGGATCACGCCCTTCGGCATTCCCGTCGAACCGGAGGTGAAGAGATACTTCGCGACGGTATCGTGATCGACCCTTTCCATCGATTCCGCGACGGCGGGACCTGCGCTTGTCCGGAGCAGGTTTTCGTATGCGGTGGTCGCGCGATCCGGCGCCGGCACGACCGTCACGACCTCCACGCCGTCAAGATCCAGAGCGGACAGTGCCCGCGCGTACATCGGTCCCTGTTCCGCAAAGATCATCCTGGGCTTTGTCGTTGCGAAGACGTGGCGCAGCTTTCCGTGATCGCCCGACATGATGGAGTAGGCGACCGACACCGGCGCCACGGGCACGCGCGCCTTCATTGCCCCCAACATCATGGAGCCGTGGGCGATGGAATTTCCCGACAGCACCATCAGAGGCGCCTCGGGCCCCAGCCCGCGCGCAATCAGCGCCTGGGCGATCGCGTTCGCCCTTGCGTTCATCTCGCCATAGGTGATGAAGCGCCAGTCGCCGGTTCCGCCCTCGGGCAGCGGCGTGCGCTCCGCAATGAAATTCCGTTCCGGGTGGGCCGCCGCGCGCGCTTCCAGAAGATGCGCGATCGAGCGGTGCATCTCCCCCAGCGGATGCCGCGACTTCAGATAGACCGTCCCGTCCGGCTTGCGCACCGTTTCGATGGCGGGGGGCCGCATGGGAAGCGGCTTGAACGGGGGAAGGCCTGAATTTTTCACCTGTAGATTCATTGTGTTAGCTCCCTTCGCGCGAACCACAGCCCGGCGTCGTTATTCTCTTTATATCCCGGCAGAAGCGCGGTATTTTTCCGTCGCCCGTACCAGGAACGTCCGCATGCGCGGAAATAGCGTGTTGCTCATCATCGGCGGCGGCATCGCCGCCTACAAGTCTCTCGAACTCATTCGCAGACTGAAGGAGCGCGGAATCGCCGTTCGAACGATCCTTACGCGCGCAGGCGCCGAATTCATCACACCGCTTTCCGTTGCGTCGCTTTCCGGCGAGAAGGTCTGGCAAGACCTCTTCAGCCTGACCGACGAGGCGGAGATGGGACACATCCAGCTCTCGCGCTCCGCCGATCTCGTCGTCGTGGCGCCGGCGACCGCCGATCTCATGGCCAGGCTCGCGAACGGTCATGCCAACGATCTCGCCTCGACCGCGCTGCTCGCGACCGACAAGCGCGTGCTGATGGCGCCTGCGATGAATGTGCGCATGTGGAACCATCCCGCGACACAGCGAAATCGGAAGACGCTCGAAGCCGACGGCACGATCTTCGTCGGGCCGGACGACGGCGAAATGGCCTGCGGCGAGTTCGGACCGGGACGTATGGCCGAGCCCCTGAACATCGTGGCCGCGATCGAAAATGCGCTCGCCGCGCCCGGCCCTCTCTCCGGGGTGAGAGCGCTCGTGACCGCGGGCCCCACGCACGAGCCGCTCGATCCCGTGCGCTTTCTCGCCAACCGCTCGTCGGGGAAGCAGGGCTACGCCATCGCCGGCGCCCTCGCCCATGCCGGCGCGGACACCGTTCTTGTTTCCGGTCCGGTCGCGATCCCGGCGCCGCCGCGCGTGAGGCTGCTGCGCGTCGAGACGGCGCGCGAGATGCTCGCGGCGTGCGAGGCCGCGCTCCCGGTCGAGATCGCGGTTTGCGCGGCTGCGGTCGCGGACTGGCGGCCGGAAACGATCGCGAACGGCAAGATCAAGAAGGCCGCCGGTGCGGCCCCGCCTTCGGTACCGCTTGCGGCCAATCCGGACATCCTGGCGACGCTTTCGCAGGGCGGCCGGCGTCCGCAACTCGTCGTCGGCTTCGCGGCGGAAACGGAAAACGTCGTCGCCCATGCGCGCGAAAAGCGGGCGCGCAAGGGTTGCGACTGGATTGTCGCCAACGATGTGAGCCCCGGCAGCGGAATCATGGGCGGCGAACGCAACACGGTGCATCTGATTACCGCGGAAGGAACGGAGGACTGGCCCGAAATGGACAAGAAAGAGGTCGGCATCCGGCTGACGGCACGCATCGCCGAGGCACTGAAGGGCAAGGCGGCATGAGCGTCTCGGTCCTGCGTCTTCCCCACGCGCGCGATCTGCCCATCCCGTCCTATGCGACGATCGGCTCGGCGGGTCTCGACCTGCTGGCAGCGATCGAGGACGACATCGTGCTGGCCCCCGGCGCGCGCAAGGCTGTGCCCTGCGGCATCGCGCTGGCCATGCCCGACGGATATGAGGGGCAGGTGCGGCCGCGCTCCGGACTTGCGCTGAACCATGGCGTCACGTTGCTCAACGCCCCCGGGACCATCGACTGCGACTACCGCGGCGAGGTGAAGGCGATCCTCGTCAATCTCGGCGAGGCGCCGTTCCGGATTTCCCGGGGGATGAAGGTCGCTCAGCTCGTGGTCGCCCGCTACAAGCACGTGACGCTCAAGGAGGTGGACGAGCTGCCACGCAGCGAGCGCGGCGAAGGCGGCTTCGGCTCGACCGGAATCCATCTCGCTCATCCTTCGACAACCCCCAGCTGAGGAACGACAAAGCCTCGCGCGGCGCCCGGCCGCGCGGGAGACGACGGAACCGAAAGAATGCTCAAGCTATCCCGGAAGACACTTCTGGCCCTCGAGGCCGTGATCGATATCGCCTTCAACGCGCGCCCCGAGCCGGTCCAGGCCAAGGAGATCACCGCGCGCCAGGGCGTGCCGCAACGCTATCTCGAACAGGTCATGCAGCAGCTCGTGCGCGCAGGCGTGCTGAAAGGCGTGCGCGGGCCGCGCGGCGGATACCGGCTTGCCAAGGAACGGCGCCGCATTACCGTGGGCGAAGTCGTGCGCGTCGCCGAAAGCATGGAGGACGAGGACACCGAGAACCTGACGCCGCATTCCGAACTCGGCACACGGATCGTCACGCCGCTGATCCATTCCCTGAAGGACGAAGCGATGGCGCGCCTCGATGCGATCTCCATCGAGGACCTGTGTGCGCGAGCGCGCGAGGTGGGCGTGGACTGCGGCGGCGGCGCCACCGCCGATTTTACCATCTGATCAACGGGAGAAACCATGGAAGCCGGAAAGCCGGGACGCGGCCGCATCTACAACTCCATCACCGAAACCATCGGCGACACGCCGCTGGTGCGCATGGCGCGCCTTCCCAAGGAAGCGGGCGTCAAGGCGGACATCCTTCTCAAGCTCGAGTTCTTCAATCCCATCGCAAGCGTGAAGGACCGCATCGGCGTAGCCATGATCGAGGCGATGGAGAAGAAGGGCGTGATCGCGCCCGGCAAGTCCACGCTTGTCGAGCCCACCAGCGGCAACACCGGAATCGCGCTCGCCTTCACGGCCGCGGCAAAGGGCTACAAGCTGGTCCTCGTCATGCCGGAGTCCATGTCGATCGAGCGCCGCAAGATGCTCACGCTCATGGGCGCCGAGGTCGTCCTCACCGAGGCCGCGAAAGGCATGAAGGGCGCCATCGCCAAGGCCCAGGAAATCGTCGCATCGACGCCCGGCGCGATCATCCCGCAGCAGTTCGAGAATCCCGCCAATCCCGACATCCATCGCCGCACCACTGCGGAGGAGATCTGGAACGACACCAAAGGCGCAGTCGATATCGTCATTTCCGGCGTCGGCACGGGCGGCACGATCACCGGGGTCGGCCAGGTCCTCAAGGCCAAGAAGCCCTCGGTGAGGATGATCGCGCTCGAGCCGGAGGACTCGCCCGTCCTGTCCGGGGGGCAGCCGGGACCCCACAAGATCCAGGGCATCGGCGCGGGCTTCGTGCCGGCGATCCTCGACAAGGGGGTGATCGACGAGGTGATGACGATCTCCAACGAAACCGCGTTTGCCATCGCGCGAAAGGTCGCGAGGATGGAAGGTATCCCGGTGGGCATTTCCTCGGGAGCCGCCATCGCGGCCGCTCTCGAAGTGGGCGCCCGGTCCGGAATGGAGGGCAAGACCATCGTGGTCATCATCCCGTCCTTCGCCGAACGCTATCTCTCGACCGCGCTGTTCGAGGGGTTGTAACGCCGCTTGCACCGTCCCCAGGGGACGGGTCGATCCTGCGCGCCGCCGCAAAACAACGGGGCACAGGATGTGCGCAATCGTTTCCCGCCGGATAGGGCCATGGACGGCAATCGTTCTGGTCATGGCGACATTCATCGTCCTTGAATTCGTGTTGCCTTTGTTGCGCACGGCGGTGACGCCCTATCTCGAGATCGCAACGCCGCGCGACACGGTCGCCCTGCGCGCGGGAAGCAGCATATTGCTCGTCTGGTGCCTGTTCGGCGCGGCCTGGTTCGCACTGCGGCTGCGGGGCCAGAGCTTGAGCGGCATCGGGTGGGGACGTCCCGCGCGGCCGTGGGGGTGGGCACTCGCCGCACTCTTCGCCGCGGTTTACGGCGGCGCCACGATGATGGGCATGATGAAGGCCGGCGCGCCTGTGACGACCGACTGGTCGTTCTTCCGCATCGCCATAGCGCTCGGAATCGCCGTGTCCGCAGGCATCTGCGAGGAAACGGTCTTCCGCGGCTTCGTGATGACGCAGGCGCGCGATGCCGGGCTCCACTGGTCCCTGCAACTCCTCCTTTCGGCGTTCCTTTTCGGCCTCGCGCATGCGGGATGGGCGGCGCTCGGCGGGCATTTCGAGCCCGGCAAGGTGATCGGGCCGGTGGTGGCGACCGCCATCCTGGGCGCGATGATGGCAGGAACCTATCTTGCGAGCGCGCGCAGCCTGACGCCGGCGATTGTCGCGCACGGCATCATCGATGTGGTCATCGAGCCTTGGCTGCTTCTCTATGCCGTGACCGGGGGGCATTTCTGAAGGCGCGCACAGACGTGGAGAGCAACGCGCCGGCCCCGGTTTCGTCCCTATGCAATTGTGGCGATTTGGGAGAAATGGCGTTTCGACCGACTCGGTTCAAGAGGCGTCACGAAAAAAAATTCGACCGCAGCTTTTCCCCGCAAGCCGTTGGTATCGCAGCGCAAACAAAAATGACGCGTAGCATCCGCCGCACCAAGGCTCCGCGCCGCGCACGGAATTGCGCGTGCCCTGTCATGCGCCCAGCGACTCCTCGAACAGGGTCTTCATCGCTGCCCAGGACCGCCGGTCGGCCGCCGCGTCGTATTTGAATCCCGGCAGATCGAGCGCATCGACCGACCTGTCCGTGAAGCTGTGGCCCGCGCCGCCATAGACGAGAAGCTGCCAGTCGGCTCCGGCCGCCTTCATCAGCGCGGCGAATTTCTCGCGCGCCGCGGGCGGCACGAAGGGGTCCTCGGCACCGGCGCACACCATGACCTTGCATTCGATCCTGCGGTCGTCGCTGTCCGCCAGCGGCACGGGCGGGGCCATGCCCGGATGAAACGCGACGACACAGGCAAGCTCGCGCGCGAACCGCGCCAGCTCCAGAACCAGCGCGCCGCCGAAGCAGTAGCCGATCGCGGCGAGGCTGCGCGCATCGACTTCCGGCTGCGCCTTGAGCACGCCGAGGCCGGCCTGTGCACGCCTGCGCATCTCGGGCGGATCCTGCACTAGCGGAAGCATCAGCGGCATCGCCTCTTCCACTTTCGTTGCAACCCGGCCGTACATGTCGAGCGCGAAGGCGGAATAGCCCTCCTTCGCGAGCATGCGCGCGCGCTCCTTCGTGTGCTCGGTCAGCCCGCCGCCCTGATGGCAGACGAGAATGCCGGGGCGCCTGCCGCCGCCGTCCGGCGCCGCGAAATAGCCGGTGAGATCGAGGTCCCCGCATTCGTAGGCAAGCTCGCGCGCGATCATGGCGTCCTCCGTCCGGCGGACTCATCGCACATCGCCGCCGTGCCGGAAACGCGGCGAGATGCCGAATTGACCCTGCCCCCTTGGATCGCGGATGATCGCCGCACTTCAACGGGCTACCGGCATGCATATCGACGGAAAATGCCACTGCGGCGCCATCGCCTATGAGGCCGAGGTCAATCCGCTGCTCAGCGCGATCTGCAATTGCACCGACTGCCAGACATTCTCCGGCTCGCCCTGGCGCGCCAGCGTGCCGGCGAAGGCGGAGGATTTTCGGCTCACGCGCGGCAAACCGGCGACCTATGTGAAGACGGCGGCGAACGGCAACAGGCGTCTGCAGGCATTCTGCGGAACCTGCGGCTCGGCGCTCTACGCGACGACGCCGGAGAACCAGACGATCTTCAATCTCCGGCTCGGCGCCGTCGCCCAGCGCGCGGACCTGCCGCCGAAGCGTCAGATCTGGATGGATTCCGCGCTGCCCTGGGCGCACGACATCACGAAGGTCCCCGGCGTACCGAAGGGCTAGCCTCCGCGAAGCCAGTAGGCGTATTGCGATGGAAGCATGGTTGCGGCGTCCTTCCGGCCGAGCGCGCGCGCGGCGTGATAGGGCCAGTTCGGATCGCGCAGCATGGCGCGCGCCAGCATGATGATGTCGGCCTGGCCCTTCCGGACGATGCCGTCGGCCTCCGCGGCCTCGGTGATCGACCATCCACAGGCCGTGGCGATGCCCGTCTCCCTGCGGATTCGCTCGCAATAGGGAGCCATGAACGCCGGTCCCCATGGGATCTTCGAAATGTCCGGCGTGTTGAAGCCCACGCTCACATCGATCATGTCGAGCCCGCCCGCCTTGAAGCGGCGGATCAGGTCGATGCTCTCCTCGACGGTCTGGCTGTCGTCGGTGAAATCGGAAATGCCGAGGCGCGCTGTCAGCGGCAGGTGCTCCGGCCACACCGCACGTACCGCCTCGAAGGTCTCCATCGGGAAGCGGATCCGGTTCTCGAAGCTGCCGCCGTATTCGTCCGTGCGCCTGTTGGCGATGGGAGAAAAGAAGCTCTGCGCCAGATAGCCGTGCGCGAAGTGCAGTTCGAGCAGCTCGAAGCCCGCTGCAAGCGCGCGCCTGGCGGCGGCGACGAATTCACCCTGCACGCGGCGGATGTCCTCCTTCGTCATCGCGGCGGGCACGCGCGGCAGATTCGCGCCGAAGGCGTTCGCGCTGGGGCCGATCGGCTGCCAGGCGCGGGGATCGTCCGGCTTCATGTGATCGTCGCCTTCCCACGGACGGTTGGCGGCGGCCTTGCGGCCGGCATGGGCGATCTGCATGCCGGGCACGGCGCCGTGCTTCTTGAGGAACGCGATCACGCGCGGCCACTTCCCGGCCTGCGCGTCGTTCCAGATGCCGGAGCATCCCGGGGTAATCCGGCCCTCGGGCGCCACCGCCGTCGCCTCCGCGACGATGAGGCCGGCGCCGCCGATGGCGTGCGAACCCAGATGGATCAGGTGCCAGTCGTCGATGACGCCGTCCTCAGCCGAGTACTGGCACATGGGCGCAACGGCGATGCGGTTCTTGAGGGTCACGGATTTGAGCGTGAAGGGATCGAAGAGCGATGCCATTGCAATCTCCAAATAGCGGTCGAAGATTATTAGCGGCGTCTCTTCGCTATTGCATCTGTCCCAGAAGGTCCGGCCTGTCGGTGCAGATGGCGTCGAGTTCGAGGGCGATCAGGCGGCGCATGTCCGCCTCCGCGTCGACCGTCCAGGCCCCGACTTTCAGTCCAAGCGCCCGCGCTTCCGCAACGGAAACCGGATCGACATCGGTGTGCGTGGGAAACCAGCCGTCGCCGCCCGCCGCCTTGATCGCCTTCAGGATGGAATTTCCGTACCGGATGGCATCGAAACCGCCGGCCCAGGGCGAGGTGCCGCCGGCCGCCCAATGGCGCAGCATACGCAGTGCCGCTTCCGACGGCGGATCGTCTTCCGGCGGCGGAGTGCCTTCGCGAAACCAGCTCTGCGCCAGCGTCGTAAACCAGCACGGCGTCTCCGGCGAGATTTTCCTGGCATGCAGCAGCGCCGGCCAGTCGAAGCCGACGAAGATCGTGCGGTCGAGATAGTTCGCGGCGCGCAACACCTTCACCGCCGCATCCGCCAGCGCGGCAGGGTCGGCGGAAAGGCTGCGGTCGGAGAACGACGTCTTCAGCTCGACAAACAGATGGAACGTCTTCTTCGCCGTCTTCGCGACCTCGACCACTTGCTCGAGCGTGGGAATGCGCTCGCCGTCCATCGCCATGACATGACGATGCGCGCGCGCATACTCGCTCGCGGGATCGGCGCGGCCGACATCGATCGCCTGAAGCTCGGCCAATGTCATGTCCTTGAGGCGCGGTGTTGGTTTCGCCAGCCAGCGCCCGCTCGGCAGCCGGCAGATCTCCGGCTTGAGGCGGTAGTCGTGGAAGACGACGACCTCGCCGTCCTTCGACAGCTGCACATCGAGCTCGGCCCCGTCACAGCCCCGCCGGACCGCGTCGCGGAAGGCCGCCAGCGTGTTCTCGGGGTACAGCCCTGCCCCGCCGCGATGGGCGATGTTGAGCGTGCTCATGCTTCCCGCGGCCGGTTCTTGCCGATGAATCCGAACATGTGCCCGGCGACGTTGCGCATCTGGATCTGGTCGCTGCCCTCGGTGATGCGGTAGCGGCGGTGATGGCGGTAGATGTGCTCGAACTGCTTGTGCCGCGAATAGCCCCAGCCGCCATGCACCTGCATCGCCCAGTCGGCCGCGTTGCACACGAGATTGTTGCCCTTGTAGTTGCACATCGAAACCTTGTCGGAGAGATAGAGCTGGATCTCCGGCCCGGTCATGCGGTCCATCTCCCACGCCGTGCGATAGATCAGCCAGCGCAGCATTTCCGCTTCGGTCTGCAGCTCGACCAGCGGCCACTGGATAGCCTGGTTGTGGGAGAGCGGCTTTCCGAAGGGCTTGCGCGTGTTGGCGTAGTCGATCGACTCGTTGATGCAATACTGCGCGGCGCCGAGGCCCGAGGCCGCCTGGCGGATGCGGTTCTCGTGCACGAAGTGGCGAGCGAGCACGAGGCCGTTGTCGACCGGACCGAAGACCGCGCTGTCCGGCACCCAGACATTCCGGAACGAGACATGCGCGTGATCGGTCGGCATGTTGAACGTCCACTGATAGGATTCGATCTTCACGCCTTCCGCGTTCATCGGCACGATCAGGCAGGTCAGCC
Organism: Rhizomicrobium sp.; assembly: GCA_035549575.1. GTDB lineage: Bacteria > Pseudomonadota > Alphaproteobacteria > Micropepsales > Micropepsaceae > Rhizomicrobium. Next base: position 39,752 of record DASZQP010000002.1, on the reverse strand, counting down.
CGCGCGCGTCGCCGTCCTTTCCGCTTGTGCGGCAGAACACCATGTCGTGCGTGGCGACGTGGACACCGGTGTTCCACATCTTCTCGCCATTGATGCGCCAGCCGTTTCCGTCCTTCACCGCACGCGTTTCCATCCAGGTGGCGTCGGAGCCGTGTTTGGGTTCGGTCAGGCCGAACGCGAGCCGCGCCCTGCCCTCCAGCATCAGCGGCAGAAGGTTCTTCTTCTGCTCGTCGGTGCCGAAGTCCCGCATCATCAGGATCTGCGGAAAATTTCCCACGACGGAGGTTTCGTTCTGGAGATCGTTGTGCAGGCCGAGACCCTTGGAAGCGAGATGCTCGCGGATGATCGCCATTGCGAGATTGCCGATGTTCCTGCCGCCATATTCTTCCGGCAGCGCGAGGCGCAGGAAGCCCGCCTTGTCCGCGCGCCTGCGCATTTCGCCGAGCAACGCCTCCCACTCCTTGCGCGGCAGCCCGCCATGCTCGAAATCGGTGCGCGCCCATTCGCGGCGGTGGTCGAAGAAGCGGTCGTTGTCGTCTTGGCGCTGCAGCGGCACGATCTCAGCCTCGATGAAGGCATCGATGCGCGCGAGCAAGTCTGTGATTTCCTTGGGGATCGAGAAGTCCATGACGCTTTCCCTCGAATGGCAGAGGCCGATCCTAGCGCTTGACGTGACGGGACTCGCAATGCCCCTCTGTGCGCCCCGCGCCACACAGGCGGGATATGCGCTTCGCTGTGTTGACTTCCGCGATTTCCGGGCGTACCCACGCTGCGACCGTCCGGCATGGGGCCGGGCATCGATTCGAGCGAGCCTGATGAACAGCTCTGTCTGCACGTTCAAGCCGGACATCCCGACCGCCCGTCCGGGCGGCGTGGACGCCGCATCGGCTCGCGAGGAGATTGCGCATTAGGACCGTCTAATCCGCAAATGATCACCCCTCCGAGCCCGGCTCTGGAGGGGATTTTTGTATCTGGAACATCCCGCCAGAACCCGGGCTCGGGCCTGTCAAAAAGAAGCCCGCGTCATGACACAAACCGCTGACATCGATATTTCACATGCCGGCCGCCGGGTCACCGGACACGGCCTCGACGCCTGGATCGCGGAAGCCCGCGAGACGCTGAAGCTCGCCGGCCCACTCGTCTTCACCCAGGTTGCGCAGATGGCGATCATGACGACCGATATCGTCATGCTGGGCCGCGTGGGCGAGACGGCGCTCGCGTCCTCGGCGCTCGGCATCACTGCGTTCTTCTTCTGCTGGCTGATCGGCGCGGGCCCGGTCGCGGCGGTTGCGCCGATGATCGCGCACATCCGCGGCGCCCATCCCCACGACCGGGTCAACGTGCGCGCGGTCGTGCGCATGGGGCTGTGGGCCGTGGTACTCGTCACGCTGCCGCTGATGGGGCTGCTGTTCTTCACCAGGGATGTGCTGCTCCTGCTGGGCCAGAAGCCCGAACTGGCCGCGGGCGCGGGACAGTTCACGGCTGCGCTCGCGATCGGGCTCCCGTTCTCGCTGTTCTTCCAGGTGCTGCGCAACTTCACGACGGCGCTGGACCGGCCGCGCGCGCCGCTCTATGTCATGGTGCTCGGCATCGCGTTCAACTTCGCCGGCGACTACGCGCTGATCTTCGGCCACTTCGGGATGCCGAGGCTCGGACTGGTCGGCTCGGCGATCGCGAGCGCCCTTTCCTACACCTTCCAGTTCGCGGCGCTGCTGGCGATCGTCTTCCTCACCCCCAGGCTTCGGGCCTACCGCATCCTGCTCGACCTGTTCCGGCCGGACTGGGAGAAGCTCGAGGAGGTGTTCAGGCTCGGCATGCCGATCGGCTTCACCATGATGTTCGAGGCGATGCTGTTCAACGCCGCGACGCTGATGATGGGGACCTTCGGGGCCGCGACCGTTGCCGCCCATCAGATCTCGATGAACGTGCCGTCGAATACCTTCATGGTGCCGCTGGGTATCGGCATGGCGGCGACGATCCGCGTCGGGCTCGCCGCGGGAGCGGGCGACCGCGAGGCCGTGCGCCGCGCGGGCTACACCGCACTCGGGCTGGGCGTGGCCTTCATGTCCGTAACCAGCATCGTCATTGCACTGTTTCCCCGCGAGATTGCGCATCTCTATTTCTCCGCCGACACGGCGCGGAGCACCGAAGCCATTGCGCTCGCGGTGGTGTTCCTGCGCGTGGCGGCGGCGTTCCAGATCTTCGACGGGCTGCAGGTCGTGGGCGCCATGAGCCTGCGCGGATTGAAGGATGCGAGCGCCCCCATGTGGATCGCCGGCGGCTCCTACTGGATCGCGGGATTTCCGGTGTGCGTGATCCTCGGCTTCGGTCTCGGCATGAACGGACTTGGGATTTGGATCGGCCTCGCCTTCGCATTGCTCGTGGCGGCAATCACGATGTGCTGGCGGTTCTGGTACCTCAGCCGGGATCGCTGACCGCATCACGTCCCCCGGGGCCGGCATTGCCCCCGGCGGCGCCGGGGAAACGATGCAGGGCTCAATTTGGCGGCCGCCCGATGCTTGGATAAGCTCGCGGAAAAATATCCGGGAGCGCGTCCATGTTCGATTTCAGCAAGCTCAAATCCGTCGCGGACATCAGCAGGGTTCACGCCCGGGAGCGGCCCCATTCCGTTGCGCTCGACTTCAGGGATCGCGTCACCACCTATGCCGAGCTTGACCGCCACGCGAGCCAGGTCGCGCAGGGGCTGATCGCGCTCGGCCAGATGCCCGGCGCGCGTGTCGGCTATATCGGCAAGAATTCGGACCGCTATTTCGAGGCGCTGCTCGGCGCCTTCAAGGCGCGCTGCGTGATCGTCGGCGTCAACTGGCGGCTGGCGCCTCCGGAGATCGCCTATGTGCTGAACGATGCGGGGTGCGAAGTGCTTTTCGTCGGGCGCGACTATCTCGAAACGGTCGAGAAGGTCCTGCCGGACTGCCCCAGGCTCAAGACGGTGATCGCGGTGGATGGCGGTCATCCGTCGTGGCCCGCCTTCGAGTCCTGGCGGGATGCGCAGGACACGGGCGACCCGATGCTTCCCGTCGCGCCGGACGACGACGCGATCCAGCTCTACACATCGGGGACCACAGGCCACCCCAAGGGTGTCCAGATCACCAATGCAAACTATCTTTCGATCTTCGCCTGTCTCGGTTCGGCGCCGCTCGGCCAATACGAGCCGGAGGACGCCGTGCTGATCGCCATGCCGATCTTCCATGTCGCCGGAGTGAACATCGGGCTGCTTGCGCTGGCGCAGGGCGCGCACGGCGTGGTGCTGGGCGAAACCGATCCCGGCGAGATCCTGCGCCTGATCGCGACGAAGAGGATCACCTACGCCTTCCTTGTGCCGGCACTGATCCTGTTCGTGATGCAGCATCCCGACGCGCGGACGACCGACTTCTCCTCGCTGAAGAACATCTCGTACGGCGCCTCGCCGATCTCCGACGATGTGCTGCTGCGCGCGAAGGCGATGTTCGGTTGCGAATTCCTCCAGGTCTATGGGCTGACCGAAACCACCGGCGGAGGGACCTTCCTGCTCCCGGAAGACCACGATCCGGCGCGCGGCAAGCTGCGCTCCTGCGGACGGCCCGCGCCCGGCCATGAAATCCGCGTGGTGGGCAGCGACAACGCCGCGCTTCCGCCCGGAGAGGTCGGCGAAATCCAGATCCGCGCCGGAAACGTAATGAAGGGCTACTGGAACAAGGAGGAGGCCACACGCAAGGCCGTGTGCCGGGAGCGCTGGTTCTCCACCGGCGACGCCGGGTTCTTCGACGCGGACGGCTATCTCTACATTCACGACCGCGTGAAGGACATGATCGTGTCGGGCGGCGAAAATATCTACCCGGCCGAAGTGGAGAATGCCCTCATGGGCCATCCGGCCATCGCCGACGTGGCCGTAATCGGCGTGCCGGACGAGCGCTGGGGAGAGGCCGTCAAGGCAATCGTGGTTAAAAAGCCCGGAATCGAGGCCCCGCCTGACGAGATCATTGCCTACGCCCGCCAGCGGATCGCGGGGTACAAGCTGCCCAAATCGGTCGATTTCGTCGACACCCTTCCGCGCAATCCCTCGGGCAAGGTGCTGCGCAAGGATTTGCGCCGCCCCTATTGGGAAGGACGGGAGAGGCAGGTAAACTAGGGCAGGAGTCGGGCTCTCCCCCGGCGGGAGGAAGTGGAGATGCGCAGGACCTGGATCGGAGCGATCGTCACCCTTGCAGGCGTGGCCTTTGCCGGTTCGCCCGCGCTTGCGCAGGATTCGCTGCCGGCCGGAAAGGTCAGGCAGCTCACCGCCCCGGACGAGCGCGCATTGCCGAACCTGGCGCCCGGCGACGATGTCGCGATCGCCTGCGAAGCGATCGAGCGCGTCGCCGATCCTTCGAATGTCCGCGTGGTGCTCACCATCGCCGCCGTGCCCGGCGAGCCCTCGCCCGGCTACAAGAAGATTCTCGCTCTCAACGAGAAGGTCACCGGCAGCGCCGTGCACCTCAAGGTCCCCAATGCCCCGGACCTTGAGAACCACACGGTCGATCTTGCGGTCTATGTCGCGGACGGCGCGAAGACCAACGATTGCGACGGCGGAAAATTCCATATCGTCCAGACGCCGCTGACGACAGCCGCGCCTGTCAGGAATCCCGGCTGATCGCGGGCCGCGCTACGCCGCCATCTGCTCCGCCGCCGATTGCACCTGGTCTCCGGACTTCGCTGCGGCTTCGCCGGGTTCGCCAGCGCTTTCCGCCGCGATCTCCCGGATGACGTCGCCAAATCGGCGGCTCTCTTCGACATAGTCGCGCGCCGCATCGACGAGCCATTCGTGCTGCACGCCGATCAGGCCGGTGAGTCCGTGACATTCGCGCGAATCCCGTATCGCCTTGCTTGTGCGTTCGAGCCGGAGATTAACGAAGCGCAAGGATTACTCCTGCACCGCCAGCACCATTCTTTCGGCGATTGTCCTGTTTCTCTCCATCATTTTCACGAAGGAGTCGCTGAGGGCACCGAATGCCATCGCATTCGCGCCATCCCCATTTCCACGCAATCCTCTTTCGGTCGCTTGCATCGTGTTGCCTCTTCGCCGGTTGAACACCCACAACGCCGCGGAGCGGACCGCGTTCCGCATTCAGAAAAGTTTCATGCCGCGACAAGGTCGCGTGCACGGCGCGCGTGCGTGATGCATAGACGGTGACGGATTTCCGGCATCGGCGCGTCCGAAGAACGACACTCCCGTGACGCCGGCGCCGGATGAGGGGGGAACGGCGGGTGCCGGTCAAAAAAGATAGATGCCCAGTATTCCCGCCGCGCTTGCCGCGGTGATCCACAATGCGATGCGTACGTGACGCGTGCGCGCAATCTGGGCATCGGCGATTTCCTTCGCCGTCTCCGGATGAAGGCGCAAACCGCCGTCGGCAAGCATCTTGGAGATGGACTCGGCATTGCGCAGAAGTTGCGGCAGATCGCGGGCCAGGCGGCCGAGGGCCGTCACCCCCTCCCCCATGTCGCGCAGCCGCGCCTCCGGGCCCATCTGCTCGATCATCCAGCGCTCGACGACCGGCCGGGAGGCTTCCCAGATGTCGAAATCCGGATCGAGGCCGCGCGCCACACCTTCGACCACCACCATGGTCTTCTGCATGAGGACAAGCTGCGGCTGCGCCTTCATGTCGAAACGGCGCGTGGTATCGAAGAGCTGCTGCAGCAGCCTGGCCATCGAGACATCCGTGGCCTTCTTGCCGAAGATGGGCTCGCCGATCGCGCGCAGCGCCTGGGCAAAGGTTTCGAGCGGGTGATGCCTGGGCACGAAGCCGACGTCGTAGTGGACCTGCGCCACGCGCTCGTAGTCGCGCGCCAGAAAGCCCGCCAGGGTTTCCGCCATGAAGCGTCGCATCGTCTGGTCGAGCCGGCCCATGATGCCGAAATCCACCGCGACGAGGCGCCCGGCATCGTCGACGAACAGGTTGCCGGGATGCATGTCGGCATGGAAAAACCCGTCGCGCAGCGCCTGCAGGATGAAGTTCCTGAGCACGATCTGTGCGATGCGCTTCGGATCGTGTCCGTTGGCGCGCAGCGCTTCGACGTCGCGGATCGAGGTACCCTTCACCCATTCGGTCGTCAGCACGCGCCCGGACGTCCGGTTCCAGTCGACGGCGGGAACACGAAAGTCCGCATCGCCCGTGGTGCGCTCCGCAAGCTCGGATGCGGCGGCGCCTTCCATGCGCAAATCGAGCTCAAGAGCGACGGATACGGCGAGCGCCTCCACAACCGCGACGGGGCGGAGCCTGCGCGCTTCCTTCGAGAGGCGCTCCGCCATTCGTGCCGCAAAGCCGAGCGCGGAGAGATCGCGCGCGAATTCCTTCTCGATTCCGGGTCGCAGGACCTTGACCGCCACGCTGCGCGGCGGCCCGTCATTGGTTTCGGCCTTGTGCACCTGTGCGATGGAGGCCGCCGCGACGGGCTCGCCGAAATCGGAAAACATCGTATCGAGGGGCCTTGCGAACTCCCGCTCGACCGCCGCGCGGGCCTGGGCCGCCGGAAAAGGGGGCAGCCGGTCCTGCAGTTCCGACAGCGCGAGCGCGATATCGTCGCCGACAAGATCGGGCCGCGTCGCCAGCACCTGGCCGAGCTTGACATGCGCGGGCCCGAGGCTTTCGAGCGCGCGCGCGAAGCGCCGGCCCGGCGGCAGACCCTTGTCCCTTGTCGGTCCGATGCCGAGCAGGAACCGGACGAATTTCAGCGACGTCGGCATCGCGTCGAGATATTCGCGCGGGACCAGCGCATCGTGCCGCGCCAGCGTGCGGGCGACATGCCAGAGCCGGAACGTGTCGCGCATCGCGCCCATCAGATCCGCCACGCCGAATGCATCGCGGCGATCCCGCCGGTGAGATTTCGCACTTTCACGCGCGACAGCCCCGCCTTCTCGATCATCCTCGCAAACGCGTTCTGCGGCGGGAACCGGCGGATGCTCTCGGCAAGATAGCGATATGCCTCCGCGTCGCCGGCCACCATCTGCCCCAGCCGCGGCAGCACATTCATCGAATAGGCGTCGTAGAGCGCATCGAGACCCGGCGCTTCGACACGGGAGAACTCCAGACACAGGAACCGCCCGCCGGGCTTCAGCACGCGGCGCGCCTCGCGCAAGGCCGCATCGATATGCGTCACATTGCGGATGCCGAAGGCGATGGTATAGGCGTCCATGCTTGAATCGGGGAACGGCAGCTTCTCGGCATCGCCGCAGATCCATTCGATGACACGCTCGTCTTTCGCCGCCGCGCGGCGCAGGCCCTCGCCGAGCATGTCGGGATTGATGTCGCAGACGGCGATCGCCGCCTCGCCTCCGCGCGCCCTCGCCAAGTCTGCGATGCGAAACGCAATGTCGCCCGTGCCGCCCGCGACATCGAGGTAGGCACGGCCGGGACGCGGATCGAGCCACTCGACAAAGATATCCTTCCAGATCCGGTGGACACCGCCGGACATCAGGTCGTTCATCAGGTCGTAGCGTCTGGCGACCGACGAAAATACCTCGCGCACGAGGCTTTCCTTCTCGGCCTCCGGCACGTCGCGATATCCGAAGCTGGCAGTGGATTCACCCATGCTTCAATCTTACACCATTGTCATCCCGGGCCCCGTGACCCAGAGAGCGAGGGGGAAGGGGACCGGGTAGTAACATGGCACTCCTGCCATAAGGTAGCGCCCGAATCTGGGATATTCTTCGACGGTCACTCCAATGACCGGCCGGGGTCCTCTCACCCGCCACCGGACGGCGATTCCCGCCGGGAACGACTGCCGAGGTTTGATTTGCCCGAGCTGCCCGAAGTCGAAACCGTAATGACCGGCCTGAAGCCCGCCTTCGAAGGCCACCGGTTCACGCATGTCGAGACGCGGCGCAAGGACCTGCGCATCCCCTTCCCGAAGGATTTCGCCAAACGGCTGACCGGGCGGCGCGTGGTGCGAATGTGGCGGCGGGCAAAGTACATCCTGGCCGATCTCGACAACGGCGAGACGCTGGTCATCCATCTCGGCATGAGCGGCAGCATGGCAGTCTATGCGACTGGCGAGGGCCGCAAGCTCGGCCAGTTCTACTACGAGCGCGCGCCCGACGGCGCAGGCAGGGGCAAGCACGACCATGTCGTATTCGACACCGATGCGCCGGCGCGCGTGGTGTTCAGCGATCACCGCCGCTTTGGCCTTGTGACGCTGGCCGCCACGGACGGGATCGAAGAGCACAAGCTTTTCCGCGGTATCGGGATCGAACCGCTGTCGGACGATCTCGATGCCGCATTTCTCGCCGGTGTGCTGAAGGGCAGGAAGACGTCGATCAAGGCCGCGCTGCTCGACCAGCGACTGATCGCCGGCCTCGGCAACATCTATGTCTGCGAGGCGCTGTGGCGCGCGAAGGTATCGCCGCGCAGGCGTGCAGGCCGCGTGAAGCCCGCGGAGATCGCGCTGCTCGTCACCGCCATCAAGGAGGTCTTGCGGGAGGCCGTGAAGGCCGGGGGCTCGTCTCTGCGCGACCATAAGCGCACCGACGGCGAACTCGGCTATTTCCAGCATCATTTCGCCGTTTATGACCGGGCAAACAAGCTGTGCAAGCGAAAGGACGGCGGCTCGGTCCGGCGCATCGTGCAATCCGGGCGCTCTTCGTTCTATTGTCCCGTGTGCCAGAAATAGGAGCCGGGCATGAACCGCCTCGCAGCCCTCGCCGCATTGCCGCTGACCGTTCTGCTGGCGACGCCGTCACGGGCCGACATCACGACCAAGCAGTTCATCCAGCTCTATTTCAGCCCCGACGGCCAGGATCTTGGCGCGTTGCGCATCGGCGCGATGGAACAGGGCATCCACGAGGTGAACGCCACGCTCGCGCAAGCCCAGCCGCCCGCGCCGCTCTACTGCCAGCCGGACGCGCTCGTGATGACGGCCTCGCAGCTGGCAGACATGGTCAAGCGTGCGACGGAAAAGAACTCGAAGCTCGAGGATCAGCCGCTCGCATCCACGCTTCTGGGCGTGCTTCGCGCGACCTTTCCTTGCACGGCCCCCGGGAAATAGTTCCCCGTTGTCCGCCGCAACCCGGCGCGGGACCCAATTCCGGCAGCGCTACGAAATATCGACTCCGTCCGCACCTTCTGCGGCCGTGGCGCCGGCGCGCGGACGCCGCGCCGGACGCCGCAGCCATGGCGCAAGGTGGAACAGCGTCATCAGGGCATACATGAGCGCCATGGCGTTCGGTCCGGGCATCGCCGTCGCACAGAGGACATCCGGCTGGCCCGCAGCGGCGACCGCCATCGTCGCGAACACGGGTGCAGCCGCGAGCGCGAGCCAGTCGCCGGGGCTCATGGCTGGGCGGCCTCGTATTCGTCCCTTCGACGTATCCATTGGGCCGAAAAGCGGAACCCGTCCTCGTTTCGCCCGAAAGGAACCCTGTCCAGCAACTGGTAGGTGACGTTGAACTCCTCCAGACCGCGCGCGTGACAGCTGTAGGTGTGATGGACCTGGCCGTTTTCCAGGGCAAACGCACTCAGGCCCGCGTGTTCCTCGATGTTGAAGCGGCTCCATTTCGTGGCGAAATTGAAGACGAGCTTCTCGGGATCGGCGCCATCCGGCCTCGATACGCCGAAGTCGAAATTGAAATCGCTGCGGCCCGAAGACACCCAGCGGAAGGAAAACCCCATCCGCGCCTTGTAGGCGTTGAGCTCCTCCAGAGGCGCGCGCGATACGCACAGCATGGTCACGTCGCGCTGGTTCAAATGCGCGATTGCGCGATCGAAGCTTTCGGCATGGATCGTGCAGACCGGGCAGCCGGCCTTCCAGGCGGGACCGAACATGAAGTGATAAACGAGAAGTTGCGAGCGCCCCTCGAACAGATCGCGCAGGGTCCGTTCCCCCTCGTTCGTGTCGAATACATAGTCCTTTTCGATGCGTACCCATGGAAGCCTGCGCCGCTCCCTGGCGAGCGCATCGCTCCTCCGGGTCAGATCCTTTTCGGCTTCCAGAAGTTTCAACCGCGCCGCCAGCCACTCCTCGCGCGTCCCGATCTTGGCCATTGCCGTCCTATCCTTTCAAAGTTCGAGATCGTCCGGGTTCGGGGTACCCTTGCCCCTCTCCAGATGGTTTTTCAGGCTCACCAGGTAAAAGCCCCAGCGCGTGTTGGCGCTCGCGAAGCGCTCGTCGGCATCGGGAAATCCGCGATGCGCGAAGGCAAGCGCCGTTCCGCCCGGATCGGGCTTGAGATCGAATGCGATCGCTTTTCCAGGCCAGGCGCCGTCGAGCACCTCCCACTCCAGCTGCGCCGGCGGCGACATGGCGGTCGCCTTCAGCCTGGGCTGGAAGCGGCGGCCGTAGAAGCCGAGCATTCCCTTGCCGCCGAGCTTCGCCTCCATTTCCGCGTCGCGTGTCCACCACTGGCGAATCCCCTCGGCCGTCGAGATCGCCTCGAACACACGCTCCCGCGAAGCCAGGATGCGCAGACGATGCAGGATGTCAGGCATTGTGCGCCTTCTCCGCTGCGCTGCGGGTGTCGCCATGCGCGCGTCCGGTCTCGAGCCAGGACTTGAGGCTGGACAGGACCCTGGGCCACCCCCCCGAAACGGCCTCGATGAACCGCGAATTCTCCCTGTCGATCGTGTGCGTGACCGTGAGCTTGGTGAGATCGGCCTCCGGTGCGAGCTCCATCACGCAGCGCGCCCAGCCCTCTTCCTTCAGGTTCGGCCGGAATTCGTTGCGCCATCTGATGACGACGCGGTTCGGCGGATCGCTTTCCACGATCTCGCCCATGTCGGTCAGACCGTGATCGGGCATGAACATCTTCCAGGAGGAGCCCTTTTTCCAGTCACTCTCCTGATGGCCGCCGAACCAGTATTGCTTCTGGAATTCCGGTCGCGTCAGCGCGTCCCATACTTTCTGTTGCGGTGCGCGGATGTAGGTTACGTAGATGAACGAGCTTCCCTGCATGGTCCCTACTCCTTGCCCTTGGCGAGCCAGAGGTTCTCGACCTTTCCGGTCTCCAGCAGGGACTTGAGATTGGAAAGCACTTTCGGCCAGCCGCCGGATATGCTCGCCGCCATCGCGGGATCCTGTTCGAGACGGTCATGGGTGACGGTCAGGCAGACGAGACCGTCGCCGAGTTCGGCAATGTCGAAACTGACCCGCGAGGGCTCTTTCGAATGGTCCGGACGCGACCACGTCATCGCCAGCCGGCGGGGTGGATCCGATTCCAGCACGGTGCCGTCGATCAGCACCCTTCCCGAGCCGTCGCCGTGCTGGTGCTCCCACCGCGAGCCCTTTTTCCAGTCCGAGACGTTCGTGTGCATCCAATAGCGATGCGCGAACTCCGGTCTGGTGATCGCGTCCCAGACCTTCTGCGGCGTGGTGTAGATGTAGGTAACGTACACGAAATCGCTCATTTCTCTTCCCTTTCGAGGTTTTTCTTGAGGTCGTTGAGCGCCCGCAAGCGGCCGCGCTCGAACTTGCCGATCCACCGGTCGGCGATGTCGAAGATCGGGACGGGATTGAGGTAGTGAAGCTTCTCGCGCCCGCGCCACTGGACGGCGACGAGGTTCGCCTCCTCCAGTATGCCCAGATGCTTGGTCACTGCCTGCCGTGACATTTCCAGCCCGTCGCACAAATCGTTCAGCGTCTGTCCGTTCCGCGCGAACAGCCTGTCCAGCAGTTCCCTTCTGCTCGGATCGGCCAGCGCCCTGAACACAGCGTCCATGCTCATGCCTCCTTATATGCAACCATTTGGTTGCATGTCAAGCCCCATCCCGGTCCCTTCGCCTGCCCGCCGGGATGCGGTAGATGCTCTGCCCATGACCGCGCTCCGCATCACGCCATCCATCAGCATCGACGAGGGCGAGCTCGACGAGAGCTTCATTCTTTCGAGCGGCGCCGGAGGCCAGAATGTCAACAAGGTCGCGAGTGCCGTTCAGTTGCGTTTCGACGTTTTGCATTCGCCCTCGCTGCCCGATCCGGTTCGGCTGCGGCTCATCGCATTGTCGGGATCGCGGCTGACCAAGGACGGCGTGCTGATCCTGGTCGGCCGTCAGTACCGCGATCAGGCGCGCAACAGGATGGATGTGCGCCGTCGCCTTGCCGACCTCGTCCGCGAAGCCGCGGTCATCCCCAGGAAGCGCCGCCCGACCAAGCCGACGCGGGCATCGAAGGAGAAGCGGCTGGAGTCGAAGAGGAAACACGCGCGCCTGAAACAGACGCGATCCCGCAGGTTCGAAGACTGATCCAACTTGTCATCCGCGGCCGGGCGCGAAGCGCGAGGGGAAGGGGACCCAGATCGCGACGTTTCTCCGGTCCGGCCAACATTTCGTACTGCGCTCGAAGAATGGAGAAATTCTGGCCACCTGGCTCCCCTTCCCTCGCAGGGCCTGACGGCCCTCTCGCGGGGGATGACAATATGGATGTTGATTTCAAGAGCGGGCCACGCCACGAAGGCGCCCGGACAACGGAGTGCCAGCGATGGAATACCAGAACCTCATCACCCGGATAGAAGACGGCGTCGGCCTGATCACGCTGAATCGTCCGAAGGCGCTCAATGCGCTGAACAGCGAATTGCTGGCCGAGCTGATCGGAGTGCTGGAGGACTGGGATCGCGGAACCGAGGTGCGCTGCATCGTGCTGACGGGCTCGGACCGTGCCTTCGCCGCCGGCGCGGATATCAAGGAGATGGCCTCCCAGTCCTATATGGACATGTACAAGGCCAATTTCTTCGCCAACGCCAATGACCGCATCAGCGCGATCCGCAAGCCCATCATCGCCGCGGTTGCCGGCTATGCGCTGGGCGGGGGCTGCGAGCTTGCCATGCTCTGCGACTTCATCATCGCCGCCGACACGGCGAAATTCGGCCAGCCGGAGATCAATCTCGGCGTCATGCCGGGCATCGGCGGCAGCCAGCGCCTCACACGCTTCGTCGGCAAGTCGAAGGCGATGGAGATGTGCCTGACGGGGCGCAACATGGATGCCGCCGAAGCGGAGCGCGCCGGCCTTGTCTCGCGCGTCGTGCCGGCCGCCGACCTCCTCGCCGAGGCGCTGAAGGCGGCGAAGACGGTCGCCGGGAAGTCGATGCCGATCGTGATGATGACGAAGGAAGCGGTAAACGTCGCCTACGAGACGACGCTGCACGAAGGCGTGCGTTTCGAACGCCGCGTCTTCCACGCCATGTTCGCGACCGGCGACCAGAAGGAGGGCATGGCCGCCTTCATGGAAAAGCGCAAGCCGGATTTCACGGACCGGTAGCACCCGCCCCGAGACGATAGGGCGCGAATTTCGGCGCTTCGGCGAGCGAATTCGCCTGCAGAAAGCGCCACACCGTGTCGTGGAAATCGTCCGGAACGTCCGCATAGGCGTGCCTGCGCCCGGGCAGGGTGTGCAGCTCCGCGGGAAAGCCCTGCTCCCTCAACACGCGTTCGGTGGCCCGGACCGAGTCCAGGGAAAAATATTCGTCCCGATCGCCTACAAACATCGCGATCGGAATCTTGCGCCTTGCGTAGGCAGTAGCCCGGTATTCCGCGGCGTGGCGCCACCCTCCGGCATGGAAGGCGACGGCCGCGAAATATTCCGACTCGAGCATCCCCAGCGTCAGGGCGTAAACGGCACCGCCGGACTGCCCGAAAAGATAGATCCGGCGAAAATCGACCGGATGTTTCTCGGCCGCCGCGGCGATGACGGCATGAACAAACCCCGGCCCGTCATCGCGGATGTTCCAGCCGTCCGCACTGTGCAGGGAATCCGGCGCAGCCAGGACCAGGTGCTCTTGAGCCGCCAGGGCGTGCCAGCGCTGAACCATCAGGGCGCCGGTGCCTCCGGAACCGTGAAGCAGGACAACCAGAGGCGCGGGAGCGGAATTGAGATCGGGGCGGAACAGACAAAAGGAGCGCTCCCGGCCCTCGAAAGGCAGCGTCTCCCTGGACACGGAATCCGCCTGCGCCCGGTGAACGAGTGCGATAAGGGCCAGGACTGCGAGCACAAAAGCTCTCATGGCGATTTCCCGTGGGGCCCGACGATCTTCGTGACGCGCGGCCTTTGCTCAATTCACATTTCACGGAGGCAAGCTGCGCATTGACCCGTGGGCCAGCCCAAGCTAAAGACCCCGCCTTCCAGAGGAACCAGGACGAGAAATGCCCAATATCGCCTCCGCCAAGAAGCGCACCCGCACGACGGCCAAGCGCACCGCCATCAATACCGCCCGCAAAAGCCGGGTCCGCGGCTTCATGCGCAAGGTCGAAGAGGCGCTGGCGAAAGGCGACCGGGCGGCTGCCGAAACCGCGCTGAAAGCCGCCGAACCCGAGATCATGCGAGGCGTTTCCAAGGGCGTAATGCACAAAAACACGGGTGCCCGGAAGGTTTCCCGCCTGGCAAAGCGCGTAGCCAAGCTCCCGAAATAATATTTCGGCATTGAATTCTTTGCCGGAATTGGCAAGGGATGCCAATATTCCAAGTAATGCGGGCGTTTTTATTATCCGTACGCGGATGGTCTTTTTTTTGTCGCAATTGTGCAACGGACCCTTCATGGTTCCGCCGCTAAACCTTTGATTCGGATAAGAATACGAATTTCCGTATACGGCACAACGAGTTAGGCCAACTCGAATCCGTAACAATTCCCGCCGGTTCGTGTTCTGTTCGGCTTGAATCGGAGCGGCATTCGGTTCAGTCTTCGTAGCGTTACTGATCCAGAGAACGGCGATGTCGAAAAATAGAAGCAATAAAAATTCGATACTCGATGTAATCGTTCAGGGTTTCTGCGGCGTTCAAAGTAACATCTAAGTAAAATGACAGTATTGAGTTGGCGGGCTGGCGCGGGAGCATTCGCGCCGGGGGTGGTGTTTGTTTCTTTGAGCGGGCTGTCGTTGGCGGGTTTCTGGAGTGATTTGGGCTTTTGCCCTTCCGGCGAAGCGGGCAGTGGCGGAACCGGAGGGAGAAACGGGAGGTCGGATGGAGCAGCCGGTTACGGCGTGGGGACGCCCCTCATAGGAGGCAGAAACGGCCGGGAAGATATCCCGGAAAACCATAACGAGGGCTCGCCGGCCAAGCCTGCACCTGCAGGCGGACGCCGGACAAGAAGCGGGAATTGGGAACAATGGCTGAAGTAACGGGAAAGCCGTCGGGCGTGGACTGGCCTGCGGCATGGGCGGCGGCGCGCGACAGGCTGCGCCGGGAACTGGGCGATGCGGTCTTTGGCGCATGGATCGGACCTCTTACGCTCGAAGGCTGCGAAATGGGGGAGCTGCGCATCGGCGCGGCCAAGCCCTTCATGCGGACCTGGGTTGCGAACCATTACATGACGCATCTGGACAGGGCATTCCGTTCCGAGGGCGCCGCCCCTGCCTCCCTGACGATCGTGCTGGCGAAATCCCAGCCCGTGATCGGCGGCAATGTCGTGCGCGAGCCGGCCATGCCCGCCCCCTCGGCCGCGATCCTCAACTATTCCCAGACCCGCGTGGACGAAGCCGCGACGGACGTGGGCAAGGGCCTCTGGACGCGCGTCCTGCATCCCCAGCAGACATTCGACAGTTTCGTCACGGGAGCGGCGAACGAATTCGGTCACAGCGCCATGCGCGCCTTCGCGGAAGGGCAAAACAACGACTACCCCCACCTCTACATCCATGGCGGATTCGGATTCGGGAAAACGCATCTTCTGAACGCGGCGGCGCTGGAGTTCCGCAAGCGCGGCAAGCGGACCCTGTTCCTGCGCGCAGAGGATTTCATGCGGCATTTCCTGGGCGCGCTGCATCGCAAGGACACGCTGGCATTCAAGGATGAAATGCGCACGGCGGAAGTCCTGCTCATCGACGACCTGCAGCACATCTGCCGCTCGACGGCGACGGCTTCGGAATTCCTCTATACCGTCAATGCCTTCGCGGATCTGCGCCGCCGTGTCGTCATTGCGGCGGACCGTGCACCACAGGCGATGGAGGGGCTTGGAGCCGACATCAGGTCCCGCCTTGCCGGAGGCCTCGTGATCGCGCTCGAGAAGCCCGACCGCGAGACCAGGCTCGCGATCCTCAGGCGGCGGGCGGCGGATTTCACCAGGCTCCGCCCGGATGTCGCGCTGCCGGAGGCGGTGCTCGAATGCATCGCCGAGATGGACGATGCCAGTCCGCGTGAAATGATTGGCGTGTTCACCAAGCTCGCGACCTACGCCGATCTCACGAAAAAGCCGGTCACCGAGGACATGGCGCGGGAGGCCGTGGGATTGCGCCTGGCGCCGGGAACGAAGACCTCCATCGAGGACATCCAGCGCAAGACCGCGGAGTTTTATAAGCTCGATGTGCGCGATTTCCACTCGCCGCAGCGGGCCCGGCGCGTGGCCCGCCCGAGACAGGTCGCCATGTACCTCTCCCGCAAGCTGACCACGCGTTCGCTGCCTGAAATCGGGCGGCGGTTCGGTGGACGCGATCACACGACCGTGCTCCATGCCTGCCGGCGGGTGGAGGAACTTTGCGCCGAGGACTCCGCGTTTCGCGAGGAAGTCGACTTCCTGAGCCGGATGCTCTCGAAGCAGGTCTGAGGCGCTGCGGCCGCCGCGCCGAAGGGCGTGGCGGCCCGCCCCACCGCTCCCCCCGGGAAGGCCCGGCGCGTCGCGGGCGGGCCAGCGAAAAGCTGTTTTCTTTCGCCCCTGCCTGATATAGTTCCTTGCTTGAGTCCAAGACCCTCCGGACCCAAGCAAAATCAAGGGGTTCCGAGGCCCGACCCGGCCAGCGGAACGGGCCTTTTTCAGGAACCGGACGGCAACCGAAAGACCCATGAAAATCAATGTCGAACGCGGCGCCTTTCTGAAGGCGCTGAGCCATGTGCAGAGCGTCGTCGAGCGGCGCAACACCATCCCGATCCTCTCGAATGTGATGATCGAGGCGGCCAAGGGACAGCTGAAGCTGACTGCGACCGACCTGGACATCGAGATCGTCGAGTCGATCCCGTCAGACGTGCTGCGCAACGGTTCGGCGACGGCGCCCGCGCACATGCTCTACGACATCGTGCGCAAGCTCCCGGATGGATCGCAGGTGCAGGCGGAACTGCTGACGGCGGAGGGCGGAAGGCTCGCAGTGTCGGCGGGCTCGTCGCGCTTCGAACTTGCCTGTCTGCCGAAGGAGGATTTTCCGCAGATGACGGCGGGTGCCCTTCCCCACCGTTTCCGCCTTGCAGCCGACGATCTCAAGCACATCATCGACAAGACGCGCTTCGCGATCTCGACGGAGGAAACGCGCTTCTATCTGAACGGCATCTATCTGCATGCCGCGAAGGAAGGAAAATCGCAGACCCTGCGCGCAGCGGCGACCGACGGCCACCGGCTTGCGCGCTTCGAGATCGAGTTGCCGGACGGCGCGGCGTCGATGCCGGGAGTGATTGTTCCTAGGAAGACCGTGACGGAATTGCGCCGCCTTCTCGACGACGCCGACGGCGCGATCGAGATTTCACTGTCCGACACCAAGGTCCAGTTCAATTTCAACGGCCTCGAGCTGACGTCCAAGCTCATCGACGGCACCTTTCCGGACTATCAGCGCGTGATCCCCTCCGGCAACGACAAGGTGCTCTCCGTCGAGAGCAAGGAGTTCGCGCAATCGGTGGATCGCGTATCGACCATTTCCGCCGACAAGACGCGCGCGGTGAAGCTCAATATCACCAAGGACAAGGTGACACTGTCGGTCGTCAATCCCGAGAGCGGCACGGCGACGGAGGAGCTCGGCGCGACCTACAGCGCCGCGCCGATCGAAATCGGATTCAACGCGCGTTACCTTCTCGACATCACCGGACAGATCGAAGGCAAGGAAGTCCGCTTTCTTCTTTCCGATGCCGGTTCGCCCACCATCATCGAGGACACCGAGGACTCCCGGACGCTCTACGTCCTCATGCCGATGCGGGTGTGATTTGACGGTAGCGGCGGACATGCACGCGAACCTGTCGCCCGCGGGCGAAGCAGGAAAAGGCAGGCTTTCGGTAACGCGCCTGAGGCTCACCAATTTTCGCTCCTACGCGAACGCCGAAATTGCGGCCAGCGGCCTGCCGATCGTGCTGGCGGGACCGAACGGTGCCGGAAAGACCAATCTGCTCGATGCCATCTCCCTCCTTTCGCCAGGCCGCGGTCTGCGCGGCGCAAGGCTCGGGGAACACACGCGCAGGGGTCCCTCCACGGTATCGGAGGCCCTGTGGGCCGTGGCGGCGACCGTCTCCCGTGCGGGGGAGAGCTACGAGATCGGCACAGGCCTGACCCAGAGCCAGGGCGCCGAGCGCAGGCAGGTCCGGCTCAACGGCGCGCCGGCGCAGAGCTCCGCGGATCTCGGCGACGTGGTGCAGATGCTGTGGCTGACGCCGGCGATGGACCGGCTGTTCACCGAAAGCGCGAGCGGACGGCGCAAATTCCTCGATCGCCTTACGCTCGGCTTCGACGCCGGACATGCGCGCGCTGCGACGCGCTACGAGACGGCGATGCGCGAGCGGGCGCGGCTCCTGAAATTCGGCCCACGCGATCCGGCATGGCTGGACGGCCTGGAAGGCGAGATGTCCGAAGCAGGCACGGCCATGGCGATGGCGCGCCGCGAGACCGTCGCGCGCCTCAACCGTGCGCTGGAGGAACGTGTCGGAGCCTTTCCGGCCGCGCAGCTTTCGCTGGATTGCGACATCGACACGGACGGATTGCGCGCGAACCTCGCCCGCGCACGCATCCGCGACGCCGAAGCCGGACGGACGACCGTCGGCCCCCACCTGACAGACCTGGCCGTGCGCCACACGCAGAAGCGCGCCGATGCGCGCGAATGCTCGACCGGTGAGCAGAAGGCATTGCTGATCTCCATCGTGCTGGCCGACGCGCGGGAACTGTCGCGCGCACGCGGCGGGCTCTGTCCGTTGCTGCTGCTCGACGAGATTGCCGCCCATCTCGATTCCGTGCGCCGTTCCGCCCTGTTCGGCGAGATCCTGGAACTCGGCGCCCAGGCGTGGATGACCGGGACGGATATCGACATGTTCGCCCCGCTTCGCGGCAAGGCCCAGCTGTTCGCGGTTGCAGATTCTCTTCCGCGCCCCATATCCGGGTGATCCCCATGTCATCGCCAGCCATTCCCAATCCGAACGAGTACGGCGCCGACAGCATCAAGGTGCTGAAGGGGCTGGATGCCGTGCGCAAGCGGCCGGGCATGTACATCGGCGATACCGACGACGGCTCCGGCCTGCACCACATGGTGCACGAGGTCGTGGACAACGCGATCGACGAAACGCTGGCCGGCCATGCCGACCGCATCGATGTCATCCTGAACGCCGACGGCTCCTGCACCGTGCGCGACAACGGCCGCGGCATTCCCACCGACATTCATCCGACCGAGGGCGTGAGCGCGGCGGAGGTCATCATGACCCAGCTCCATGCCGGCGGAAAATTCGAGCAGAACGCCTACAAGGTCTCCGGCGGCCTGCACGGCGTCGGCGTCTCGGTCGTGAACGCCCTCTCCGAGTGGCTGGACCTGCGCATCTGGCGCGAGGGCAGGGAATACTACATGCGGTTTCGCGACGGAGAGCCGGAGGCGCCGCTCGCGGACGTCGGGGATTCCGGCGGCAGGAAAGGCACCGAGGTCACCTTCCTTCCGAGCCCGCGCACCTTTACCAGGACCGAATTCGACTACGCCACTCTGGAGCACCGGCTGCGGGAGCTCGCCTTTCTCAATTCCGGCGTGACGATCGTTTTCAGCGATCTGCGCGGCGTCGAGAAGAAGGAGGTCACGCTGCACTACGAAGGCGGGCTGGAAGCCTTCGTGAAATATCTCGACCGCACCAAGAACGCGCTCATTCCTCACCCGGTGACCATCGCGGCCGAGCGCGAACACATCTCGGTAGAAGTCGCCCTGACGTGGAACGACAGCTATCACGAGAGCATGCTCTGCTTCACCAACAACATTCCCCAGCGCGACGGCGGAACGCATCTGGCGGGGTTCCGCGCCGCCCTGACGCGCGTGGTGACGAAATATGCCGACGAAAGCATGGGCTCGCGGAAGGGCGACAAGGTCGCGCTGACGGGAGACGACTGCCGGGAGGGGCTCACCTGCGTCCTTTCGGTCAAGGTTCCGGATCCCAAGTTCTCCTCGCAGACCAAGGACAAGCTGGTCTCGTCGGAGGTGCGCCCCGTGGTCGAGAGCGTGGTTCTCGAGAAGCTGGGCCGCTGGTTCGAAGAGCATCCCGCCGAGGCTCGCAATGTGGTCGGCAAGGTGATGGAAGCGGCAATGGCCCGCGAAGCGGCGCGCAAGGCGCGCGAACTGACCCGGCGCAAGGGCGCGCTGGACGGGGCTTCGCTGCCGGGCAAGCTTGCCGACTGCCAGGAGCGCGACCCGGCAAAATGCGAGCTCTTCATCGTCGAGGGCAACTCGGCCGGCGGCAGCGCAAAGCAGGCGCGCAATCGCGCCAACCAGGCGGTACTGCCGCTGCGCGGAAAGATCCTCAACGTCGAGCGGGCGCGCTTCGACAAGATGCTGTCGAGCCAGGAGATCGCGACGCTCATCACCGCGCTCGGCACGGGCATCGGCGCGGAGGAGTTCAACCCGGACAAGCTGCGCTACCACAAGATCGTCATCATGACGGATGCGGATGTGGACGGTGCGCATATCCGCACCCTGCTGCTGACCTTTTTCTACCGGCAGATGCCGGAGCTCATCGAGCGCGGCCATGTCTTCATCGCACAGCCGCCGCTCTACAAAATCACGCGCGGCAAATCCGAGCGATACCTCAAGGACGAGCGCGAGCTGGAGAATTATCTCATCGCTGACGGTTCGGCGGGAGCGACGCTGACGCTGCACACCGGCGAGTCGATGGCCGGGGCCGATTTCGACGCGGTCGTCGACAAGGCGCGCGCCGCGCGCCACGCGCTCGAGGGTTTTCCGCCGCAATACCCGCGCTTCCTGCTCGAACAGGCCGCGATCGCGGGCGCGCTCAATCCCGACATCCTGAGCGACAGGGAGAAGGCGGCCGGCGCGGCGACCTATATCGCCCATCGCCTGGACCAGCTTTCCGACGAGCTCGAGCGCGGCTGGCACGGCGAGCCGACCGAGGACGGCGGCCTGAAATTCTGGCGCGAGGTGCGCGGAGTGAAGGAGACGGTCGCGATCGACGGCGCCGTGATCGGGAGCGCCGATGCGCGCAAGCTCGACCGCATGGCAGGCGATCTGCAGTCGGCCTATCTCCACGCCGCCGTGCTCCGGCGCAAGGACGAGAAGCGCGAGGTACGCTCGCCGACCGAGCTTCTGGACACGATCTTCGAGTGGGCGCGCAAGGGCGTGGCGATGCAGCGCTACAAGGGGCTGGGCGAGATGAACGCCGAGCAGCTCTGGGAAACGACCCTGGACGAAAACGCGCGCACGCTCCTGCAGGTCAAGGTCGAACACGCCGACGAGGCCGACGATCTCTTCACCAAGCTGATGGGCGAGCTGGTCGAACCGCGCCGCGAATTCATCCAGGAGAACGCGCTGACGGCGGATCTGGACGTCTAGATCGCCGCCCCCACCAGCCAGCACGCTGCCGGCGGCGTGATGCCGGCGGAGGTCCGATACTTCGCGAACACGTCCGTCACGATGGCGCGGATCCTGTCGCGCACGGCGTCGTCCAGGCCCGTCGCGGCGCGCGCGAGCGGGCCGATGTTGAGCGCCTGCGCCGCGGCCGCATCCGGCGCCGGCCCCATGTTCACCACCGTGTCGAGCGCCTCGGCCTCGACATTGCGATAGCCGGCCCTGGCGAGAATGGATTGGACGCGCTCCAGATCCGCGAAGGCATAGGGGCCGGGGGCGAGCGGATCGGACGGCGGCTGCGGCGGCAGGAGCGGCCGCGCGGCCTCGAAGGGCTCGTTCGCCCAGATGTTCTCCTTCACATCCCGCCAGCATACGAAGGCGATCCGGCCGTGCGGCTTCAGCGCCTTTCTGATGTTCGCGAACGCCTTCGCCGGATCGTCGAAGAACATCACCCCGAAGCGCGAGAAAACGAGATCGTGTGTGGGATGGAACAGATGCGTCGCCGCATCCGCCTTGCGGAAGTTCACGCCCCTGCCCCTCCGCCGCGCCGCCGCCAGCATCGGCTCGGAAATGTCGACGCCGGTGACATTGCCCTCGATCCCGACCGCCTTGGCGAGCTCGTAACTCGTGGTTCCCGCGCCGCAGCCGATATCCAGCACGCGCTCGCGCGGCCGCGGGTCGGCGAACGCCATCAGCGCCTTCTGAATTTCCGCCAGGCTGGCATCGATCGTCTCCTGCAGGCGCGCCCAGCGCTCGCCGACGGGCCCGTTCCAATATTCGATCATCTCGGCATTGGCAGTCATTGCTTGGCTTTCCTGTTTCGCATGGCGAGAGTCCTGAGGCGCAGCGCGTTCAGCCTGATGAATCCGGCCGCGTCCTTCTGGTCGTAGGCGCCGCGGTCGTCCTCGAAGGTCACGAGGTCCTGGCTGTAAAGGGAATGGGGCGAGGCGCGGCCGGCGACGGCGACGTTCCCCTTGTAGAGCTTGAGACGCACCGACCCCGTAACGAAGTCCTGCGACCTGTCGATGGCGGCCTGCAGCATCTCGCGCTCTGGCGAGAACCAGAAGCCGTTGTAGATCAGCTCGGCGTAGCGCGGCATCAGCTCGTCCTTCAGATGCGCCGCCCCGCGATCCAGCGTCAGCGATTCCATCGCGCGGTGCGCGGCGAGCAGGATCGTTCCGCCCGGCGTTTCGTACACGCCGCGCGATTTCATGCCGACGAAGCGGTTCTCGACCAGGTCGATGCGCCCGATGCCGTTGGCGCGTCCGAGCTCGTTCAGTGCCGTCAGCAGGGACGCGGGCGAAAGCGCCCTGCCGTCGATGGAGACGGCGTCGCCGCGCTCGAAGCCGATCTCGACGATGGTTTCGCGATCCGGTGCATCCTTCGGATCGATGGTGCGCTGATAGACGATGCTTTCCGGCTCGATGGCGGGATCTTCCAGGACCTTTCCTTCCGAGGAGGAGTGCAGCAGATTGGCGTCCACGGAAAACGGCGCCTCGCCGCGCTTGTCCTTCGCGATCGGGATCTGGTGCGCCTCTGCGAATTCCAGCAGTTTCGTGCGGCTGGTCAGCGCCCACTCCCGCCACGGCGCGATCACGCGGATGTCCGGATCGAGCGCGTAGTAGGAGAGCTCGAAGCGCACCTGGTCGTTGCCCTTGCCGGTCGCGCCGTGCGCCACCGCGCCGGCCCCGACCTTCTCGGCAATCTCGATCTGCTTCTTCGCGATCAGGGGCCGCGCGATGGAGGTGCCGAGCAGATAGACGCCCTCATAGAGCGCATTGGCGCGGAACATCGGAAAGACGTAGTCGCGGACGAATTCCTCGCGCAGGTCCTCGACGAAGATGTTCTCCGGCCTGATGCCGAGCAGTTTCGCCTTTTCGCGCGCCGGCTCGATCTCGCCGCCCTGGCCGAGATCGGCGGTGAAGGTGACGACTTCCGCGCCGTACTCCGTCTGCAGCCATTTGAGGATCACCGATGTGTCGAGCCCGCCCGAATAGGCGAGCACCACTTTCTTCACGCTTTTCGACATTGTCCTCTCTGCGCTGCGGCCGTGAGCCATATCCGGCCCGGAGCCGTCTTTCGCAAGGCAATTGTTGGCGGGCCCGGCAAAGCCCGGCGGACGACGCCGCCGGGCGCGGGACGGCCGCTTTCGACAGGGCCGGCCCCCACCTTGTGCAAACTGCAATTCAATTCCGCCGAAATCTGCCTAATCTTTTGAATATAAAAGAAATAGTCCTCCGTTCGCTGCAGTGCGTCATCGTCCGTTCCGGCGCCGCGCCGCCGGCTGACCATGCGGCTCCGCCAGCCAAACAAGAACATATAGAGAACATTTTCTCCGGCGTCAATCCCCGCACACGGCCCAAAAAAGGGGTTCAAATACCGTCTCGCATTGGTGGAGAGTGGAGTCTGCACGCTTCGCCATGACAATGAATCGGGCAAGGGAGATCATCGCCACATCGGCAGACGCGAGGAGCCCCATACTTTCGTATCGGATCGGAAGGTGGTCTCGCGGCGCGCTACGGACGCTTTCGGGGGCCACAAACAGGGCGCGCGCATCAGTCTCGCTACGCCCGGGCTTCTGTTCCGGGTGTTGAGCGGAAAGCGCCGGGAGCTGGTCCGCGCGCCGCCCGGCGCAGGCCCCCTGTTCGAGTGCTTTCTCCAGGCTTGCGGGTCGCCGGCCGATGAAACCCGCATTCAAAACCGCGAACCGCCGGAACCGGACATCCTCTATGCTCATCCCTATGTCGGGAAAATCCTGCACGCCGTGAAATTGTTCGAATCCGACAAACAAGCCAATTGTCGAATTCAGCCCGGCATCCGCGCCAGTTCGGCGGAGCGCATCGCCGCCATCCGCTCGCTCGCGCGCTGCTTGACGCTTTCGCTCTTGAGCTGGCCGCAGGCCGCCATGATGTCGCGGCCGCGCGGGGTGCGCACCGGCGAGGCGTAGCCCGCGCGGTTGACGACCTCCGCGAATTTCTCGATCTGCGCCCAGTCCGAGCACTCATACGGCGCGCCCGGCCAGGGATTGAACGGAATGAGGTTGATCTTCGCCGGTATGCCCCGGAGCAGCCGCACCAGTTCCCTCGCGTCGGCAAGGCTGTCGTTCACGCCCTTCAGCATCACATATTCGAAGGTGATGCGCCGCGCGTTCGAGGCGCCCGGATAGTTGCGGCAGGCGTCGAGCAGCTCCGCGATCTTGTATTTCCTGTTGAGCGGAACGATCACGTCGCGGATCTCGTCGCGCACGGCATGCAGCGAGATGGCCAGCGACGAACCGATCTCGCGGCCCGCCCGCCCGATCATCGGAACCACCCCGGCGGTGGAGAGCGTGATGCGGCGCCTGGAGAGCGCCAGCCCGTCGCCGTCGGCCACGATGGCGAGCGCGGCCTTCACATTGTCGAAATTGTAGAGCGGCTCGCCCATGCCCATCATCACGACATTGGTGAGGCGCCGGTTCTCGCCCGTGGAGGGCCAGTCGTTCAGCGCATCGCGCGCGACCATCACCTGGCCCACGATCTCGGACGGCGAGAGATTGCGCACCAGCTTCTGCGTGCCGGTGTGGCAGAAGCGGCAGGTGAGCGTGCATCCGACCTGGCTCGACACGCACAGCGTTCCCCGGCCCGGCTCCGGTATGAAAACGCTCTCGAATTCCTGCCCGCCCTCCCCGCGCAGGAGCCATTTGCGCGTGCCGTCTCCGGAAATCTGCTCGGTGACGACCTCCGGCCGCGCCAGAGTGAAGCGCTCCGCCATCTGCGCGCGGAAATCCTTCGCCAGATTGGTCATCGCCCCGAAATCGCGGGCACCATGCACATAGGTCCAGTTCCAGAGCTGGCGCGCGCGCATGGCCGAGGCCTTCTCCGGCACGCCCGCAGCGGCAAGGGCCGCGCGCAGTTCTTCCGGCGAAAGGCCGATGAGGGATCCGTTTTCCATCCTGCTCATATTGTCATTCCCGGCCGAGCGATGCCAACGGCGCCGCGAGGCGAAGGCAAACCCGCCCGGCGGGGTTCGTTCGGGCGGGGCGGCCGGAAGCCCTTCGCGCCGCGCGCCGTGCCGCGCTTCGCCGGCGACGGCACGGCTGCGGCCGCGTCACATCCCGCAGGCGCTGTGGGCCTTGTCCAGCGCCGCCGAAATGCCGCTCAGCGAATAGGTGTCCTTCGTCTCCGTGCCGCGCTGCGACGTGCCGGTGACGACGACGGTCGATCCGCGCTTCATCGCCTCGACCAGCCGCGCCTCGTCGGCGGTGTTCTGCACCCAGGCGCTGCCGGCGCCACCCTCGTTCTTGGTGAAGAATTCGAACCTGTCCGATCCGATCTGGGCCGTGACCGTGCTTCCCTGCTTGTATTCGTAGCCGGGCACGACCTGCGGCTCGCCCTTGGTGTGGCGCAGCGGCCAGTCGCTGATCAGGAAATATGCCGGATCGCGCTTGGCCTTCTCGGGCTCCTTGGATTTGGGCGATCCCATCACGTAGCAGGTCTTTCCGCTGCCGGTCGTCGATTGCAGAGCGGTCCATTCCTTGAACGTCCCCAGGAGCTGCGGCGCCGGGGCAGCCGGGACACCGTTCGGCCACATGGCGGCGGCAAGGATTCCCAAGGCGAGGCTGCGCGAAAGTCCGGTCATGATTCTCCAACTCCTGGGCAGAGGCGGCGAGAAGGCCCCAAAATTCCGGCGATTCCATGGTAGCGCCGCTGGCGCGGAATCGTCATGCCCCATCCGCGCGACGGAGGCAAATAAATTCGACGAATCAAAATCTTAAGGAGAGCGCCGAATTTCCTCCTCGACCTCGCCCAATCGGTCCTTCCCGAAGAACATTTCCTCTCCCACGAAAAACGTCGGCGAGCCGAACGCGCCGCGCGCGACCGCCCGTTCGGTGTTCGCCATGAGCTGCTGCTTCACCTCCGGCGTCTGGGCCGCGGCGATGAGGCGGGCGGCGTCCAGCCCGGATTCGATCAGCGCGGCGCGGATGACCTCCGGATCGTCCATCTTTTTCGGCGCCTCCCACATGTGATGGAAGGCGGCTTCGACGTAAGGCATGAACATGCCCGCCTGCTGCGCCGCCACCGCCATGCGCATCAGCGTCAGCGTGTTGACCGGAAAGTGCGGATTGAACCGGAAGGTCGCGATATTGTGGCGGCGGATGAAGCGCTCCGTCTCCTTCATCTCGTAGGCGAGCTTTCCCTTCACCTCGCCGAACGCGATCATCGGCGGGCGGTTGTTGGCGAGCTTGAACACCCCGCCGAGCAGGATCGGCACATAATCGAATTTCGTGCCGGTGCGCGCCTCGATTCCGGGAATGACCTTGTGCGCGAGAAAGGCGTTGGGGCTGCCGAAATCGAACAGGAATTCCACGGTCATCACCAGCGCTCCGCGTAAGGCCTCAGGTCGAGCTCGAAGGTCCAGCCGTCGCGCGGCTGCGTGTGCAGGTACCAGTATGCGTCGGCGACGCTCTGCGGATTCATCAGCGTGTCGGGCGGCAGCGCGCCGGGATCGCGGCCCGCGGCCCTGATGCGGTCGCGCACGAAGTCCGTGTCGACGCCCGCGTCGATGACCAGATGGGCGACATGGATGTTCCTCGGTCCCAGCTCGCGCGCCATGCTTTGCGCGAGGTTGCGAAGGCCCGCCTTGGCGGATGCGAAGGCGGCGTAGCCCGCGCCGCCGCGCAGGCTCGCCGTCGCGCCGGTGAACAGGATGGTGCCGCGGCCGCGCTCCAGCATCAGCCGCGCGCTTTCGCGGCCGGCGAGGAATCCGGCATAGCAGGCCATCTCCCACACCTTGCGGAAGACCCGCTCCGTCGTTTCCAGTATCGGGAACTGCACATTGGCGCCTGGGTTGATCACGACGACTTCGAGCGGTGCGTGGGCGTCCGCGTCCTGCAGGAATTTCGCGACCTCGTCTTCCTTGCGCGCATCCAGGCCGCGCGCGACGAGGCTTCCGCCCGCCGCCTCGATCTCGCTCTTGAGCTTTTCCAGTTTCCCGGCCGTGCGGCGGCCGGCGAACACCGTGTAGCCCTCGGCGGCGAACCGCCGGGCGATGGCGGAGCCGATGAAATCGCCCGCCCCGATCACGGCGCAGGTCGCATTGCGCTGTTCCATGCCGGGCTCCTATTCCCGCAGGCCGTAGCCCGTCGCGTAGAGGCGCAAGGTCGCCGCGCTGAGCGCCACGACGAGCCCGAGCGTCAGCGCCAGGCCGACGCCCGGCGGACCCTCGTGAAAGCCGATCATCGCGTGACGCAGGCCGTTGATCCAGTAGAAGAACGGATTGCCGTAGGCGAGAAAGCGCAGATAGGGCGGCAGCATGTCGATGGTCGAAAACACGCCTCCCACCATCGACAGCGGCACGATGAAGAAGACGTTGAGGATGTTCAGCTGCTCGAAGTTCTTGGCCCACAGCCCGATGATGATGCCCAGCTCGCCGAAGATGACCGAGACGGCGATCACCCAGAACAGGAACTCCCAGACGTTGCCCAGCGACGTCACGCCGAAGAACGCCGCGATCACGATGATGCCGAGCGCGGTCACGATCGAGCGGATCACCACGCAGACCAGCATCCCCGCGATCATCTCGACATAGGACAGCGGCGCAACCAGCGTCTCCTCGATGAAGCGGAGGAAGCGCTGGAAATAGATGGCGGAGGTCGATTGCAGGAAGGCGGCGTTGATGATGTTCATCATCAGGATGCCGGGCAGCACGAATTCGAGATAGCGGTGCCCGCCGATCTCCTTGATGCGGCCGCCGAGCACGAAGCCGAAGATGAAGATGAACAGGAGCGCCGATATCCACGGCGCCAGGAACGCCTGGATCGGCACGCGCATGATGCGCGAGACCTCGCGGCGCACGATGGTGCCGAGGCCGATCCAGTTGATGCCCATGGGCCTGAGCCGCACGTCCTGCGCTGTGGTCATGCCGCGGCCCCCGCGATGTGGTCCGGCTCCGCGCCGGTGGCTTGCAGATAGGCGTTCTCCAGACCGGCGCCCATGAACTCCGCCTTTGGTCCGCTGCGCACGATCCGCCCCTTGGCGACGATGGTGATCGTGCGGCAGAGACGCTCCACCTCTTCCAGGTAGTGCGAGGTGAGCAGGATCGTCTTGCCGTCGCGGTTGAGTTCCTGGAGATAGCGCCAGAGATCGCGGCGAAGCTCGACATCCACGCCGGCGGTCGGCTCGTCGAGGATCAGCAGCCTGGGATCGTGCACCAGCGCCCGCGCGAGGATCACGCGCCGCTTCAGCCCGCCCGACAGCTCGCGGAACGGCTTCTTCGCATGGGCCGTCAGATCGAAGCGCTCGATCAGCATGTCGGTGCGCGATTTGCGCTCTGCCGCGCCCATTCCGAAATAGCCGCCCATCCAGTCGACGATCTGGCGCGGCGTGGCGAACTGGTCGACATTGAATTCCTGCGGGCTGAGCCCGATGAGGCGGCGCGCCTCGCGGTAGTTTTTCACCGCGTCGATGCCGAACACCTCGACCGTTCCGGAGGTTATCGTGGCGATACCCGTCACGCAGTGGATGGTCGTGGACTTGCCCGCCCCGTTCGGACCGAGGAAGCCGTAGAAATCGCCTTCCGCGATGGCCATGGACAGGTCCTCCACGGCGACGGTGCCGCTGCGATAGACCTTGCGCAGATGGGAAATGGAAAGGGCCGGGGTCATGGAGTGCTGAGATATGGAAGGCGGACACCTTATGCAACGCCCCGCCCCCGTCATTTTCTTGTCCGGACGATCGGCGCGCCCCAGGCATGACGCGGCGGAATGTCGGCGGGTTCGCGCCCGGGGGCGAGCGGGCGGGCGGGATAGCCGCCGAGGCTGATCAGCCGGTCGTACAGCACGATGGCGCCCGCCATTCCCACATTGATGGAGAACCGGGTCGGAATCCGCACCACGAATTCGCAGCGCTCCAGCGTTCCTTGCGACAGCGACATGCGCTCGGAGCCGAACACATAGGCGGCGCGAAGGGGATGGCGGAAGCGCGGCAGCTCCACCGCATCGCCGGTGATCTCCACGCCCACGAGGCGGCAGCCCAGCGGCAGGCGAAGCTCCTCCGCCGAGGCGAAGGAATAGACCGGCATGTCGCCCTGCGCGCGGGACGTGTCGGACTGCGCATCCGAGAGCCTCACCTGTGCGTCGATCGTGAAGAAGAAGCTTGCGTCGAAGGCGTGGGCAATGCGCAGGAGATTGCCCAGGTTCATCGCCTTGGACACGCCGTCCACCCCTGCGGCAAAATAGCCTCGCATCGCCCCATCCGTCCGGACCGCGCCGCAGGTTAGCGGCTTTGCGCCCGAATCCCAGTGCGGATTGCCTCGCTGCGGGATTGAAGGTACTTAGCCGGGCCGCAACCGGGCGAGCGACCGCGTTCCCATCTGGACCCGACAAGCCGTGATCGTATCCTACTCCCGCAACTTCATCTTTCTGAGAACCAAGAAGACCGCCAGCACGACGGTGGAGACCATCCTGGCCGCCGGCTGCGGACCGGAAGACATCGTCGTCACGCGCAGCGAGGGCAAGGAACGGGACAAGGACGAGGTGCGCGAGCTGCGCGAGCGCGAGGGCGGCCGCAAGCGGCGCGGGGAGTTCTACATCCACATGCCGGCCAAGGAGATGCGCGCGATGCTCGATCCCGCCTTCTGGGACGGCGCGCTGAAGATCACCGTGGAGCGCCATCCCTACGAAAAGGCCGTTTCCCAGGCCTTCTACCGCCTGAACAAGAAGAAGCGGAACCGGCAGGGGCAGGACTTCGAATCCTTTCTCGATCGCATCGTGCGGTCCGGGGACTACGCCGGCTTTCCCATCTGGTCGATCGACGGCAAGGTCGTGGCGGACGAGTTCATCCGGCAGGAGAATCTGAAGGCCGACCTCGACCGCATCGGCGCGCGGCTCGGAATCGAGATTCCCGCGGAACTGCCCATGATGAAGTCGCGCACGCGCACCGATCGGCGCCCGGCGAGCGAAATCCTCTCCGCCGAGCAGAAAGACATCGTCTACGAGCACTGCAAGAACGATTTCGAAGTGCTCGGGTATCAGCGGTGACGGCCAATCCCGTTCTGGTCGAGCTTACGCGCGGCAGGCTGGTCGAAAGCGTGCATCGCGGCGCGGTGGCCGTTGCCGATGCCCGGGGAAACATCCGCTTCGCGCTCGGCGACCTCGACACGCCCGTCTATCCCCGCTCCTCGCTGAAGCCGATCCAGGCGCTTCCGCTCGTCGAGTCCGGCGCGGCCGACGCCTTCGGCCTGAGCGCCGAGGACATCGCGCTTGCCTGCGCGTCCCATTCCGGCGAGCCCATGCACACCGGGCGCGTGACCGCGTGGCTGGAGCGGATCGGATGCGGCGAAGGCGATCTGGCCTGCGGCCCGCACCTTCCGCGCTACGAGCCGGCTGCCGAGGCGATGATCCGCCGCGGCGAGGCGCCGACGCGCGTCCACAACAACTGTTCGGGAAAGCACGCCGGGTTCCTCACCGTCGCCCGGCATTGGGACATCGCCACGAAGGGCTACGAGCTGCACGATCACCCCGTGCAGCGCGCCGTCGCCGCGGCGCTGGGCGAGCTTGCCGGCATCGCGGGCGAACTGCCCTGGGGCGTGGACGGATGCGCCGCGCCGAATTTCGCCCTGCCGCTCGCCTCGCTCGCGCGGGCCTTCGCGCTCGCCGCTTCGCCGGGCTCCCTCGCGCCGGAAAGGGCGCGGGCGTTCTCCCGCATCGTGAGCGCGATGATGGCGCATCCCGAACTGGTCTCCGGCACCGGACGCGCCTGCGCGATCCTCATGCGCTCGGCGGGCGGCCGCGCGGCGGTGAAGATCGGCGCGGAGGGATTTTATGCCGCGATGCTGCCGCAGGCTGGGCTGGGCGTGGCGATCAAGATCGACGACGGCGCGTCGCGCGCGGCCGAAACGGCGATGGCGGCGATCCTCGACGGGCTTGGCGCGCTCGGCGACGGGGCGCAGGCCCGCGCGCTGCTTCGCGCCCCGATCCTGAACACGCGGGGCGCCGAGGTGGGAGAGCGCCGCGCCGCGCCGGCGCTGACGGGACTGCGCATCGGGCTCTAGTGGCCCGCGGCCTTCGCCGCCTTGTCCGCCTTTTCCATCTCCGGCGTATAGAGCTCGATCGTGCTGATCGGGCAATGCTGCGGCCCGATCGACGTGCCGGAGATCACCTGGTCGCCCTTCGACACGCAGGCCAGAGCGGAATTGCTGAAGGTCTTGAATCCGAGCCGCTCGTGGAACAGCAGGCGCTCGCACGGCGCCATCAGCGTGAGCTTGAACTTCTTGTGGAAATTGTCTTCCACGACAAGCACCCGGTTGCTGAGCGCTTTCCAGCTGTAGATCTGCGCCTGCTGGAGGCATGCCGTGTCCGCCGATGCCGGAACGGAACCGAACGCCGCCGCGGCGGCGAGTGTCAAAGCGAATATGGTCTTCATGGCAATCTGTCCTTCGGGATGACCTGTCCCTCCGCCGTTCATTATACGGCCGGACAAGGGGTTCCCGTCGAGCAAATTGTCGGCACTTGGCGCGGTGCGGCGGGTTCCCTATGGTCGCGCGATCGATATTTCCCAACCGTACCGGAGTGAAAATCCCATGAGAGCCATGTTGTGCAAGGCCTACGGGCCGCCCGAAACGCTCGTGCTCAGCGACATTCCCGCTCCGGAGGCGGGACCGGGACAGATCGTCGTTTCGGTGAAGGCGTGCGGCGTAAATTTTCCCGACGTGCTGATCATCGAGAACAAGTACCAGTTCAAGCCGCCGCTTCCCTTCGCCCCGGGGGCGGAGATCGCCGGCGTGGTGAAGTCGCTGGGCGAAGGCGTCACCCGCTTCAAGCCGGGCGACCGCGTGATCGCCTCCGTCGGCAACGGCGGAATGCAGGAGGAAGTCGCGGTCGATCCCAACCGCTGCATCCCGATGCCGGACGCAATGGATTTCGAGACGGGCGCGTCACTCATCCTGACCTACGGCACGTCGCACTACGCGCTCAAGGACCGCGCGAAGCTGAAGGCGGGAGAAACGCTGGTGGTGCTGGGCGCCGCCGGCGGCGTCGGCCTCGCGGCGGTGGAGCTCGGAAAGGCGATGGGCGCGCGCGTCATCGCCGGCGCGTCGAGCCCGGAGAAGGTCGAACTCGCGAGGAAGCACGGCGCGGACGACGGGTTCGTCTATGCGTCGGGCAAGCTCACGCGCGACCAGCAAAAGGAATTTTCCGAGCAGATCAAGAACGCGACCGGCGGCAAGGGCGCGGACGTGCTCTACGATCCGATGGGCGGAGACTACGCCGAGCCGGCGGTTCGCGCGATGAACTGGGAAGGCCGCTATCTGGTGATCGGCTTCACCGCGGGCATTCCGAGCGTTCCCCTCAATCTCACGCTCCTCAAGAGCTGCGACATCCTGGGCGTGTTCTGGGGCGCCTTCACCGCCCGCAATCCCAAACGCAACCAGGAACATCTTGCCGAGATCGTGCGTTGGACGGTGGAGGGAAAGATCAAGCCGCATGTTTCGGCCCGCTTTCCGCTCGCGCGCGCCGGCGAAGCCATCCGGATGCTCGCGGACAGGAAGGCGCAGGGGAAAGTCGTCGTTACGATGGAATGAGCGATACCGCCGCCGCACCGCCGACGCTGCGACAACGGATCCGGTCCGTCGCGCTGCTGCACAGGCTTGGGCCCGGCCTGATCACCGGCGCCGCGGACGACGATCCCAGCGGCATCGCCACCTACAGCCAGGGCGGCGCGCAGTTCGGCTTCGGCCTGCTGTGGACGCTGGTGCTCACCTTCCCGCTGATGGCGGCGATCCAGCTCGTCAGCGCCCATATCGGCCGCGTGACCGGAAAGGGGCTGGCGCGCAACATGGGCGACGTGCTGCCCGGGCCGGTGGTGCTTTCGCTCGTCGCGCTCCTCTTCGCCGCCAACACGATCAACATCGGCGCCGACGTGGCGGCCATGGGCGAGGCGGCGCAGCTGGTCGCCGGCTTCGGCGGCCACGCCTTCACGATCCTGTTCGCGCTGGCTTCCGTCCTCCTTCAGATGTTCGTGCCCTACAAGCGCTATGCGCGGTTCCTGACCGTCCTGACGCTGAGCCTGCTTTCGTATGTCGTGCTCGTATTCATGCTCCGTCTCGACTGGACCCAGGTCGCGCTCGGAACGGCCGGGCTCCACGCCGAGCTTTCCCCGGCCGCAGCGACCACCATCGTCGCGATCTTCGGCACCACGATCAGCCCCTACCTCTTCTTCTGGCAGAGCGCGGAGGAGGTCGAGGAGCTCAATCACCATGCGGGCGAGAAGCCGCTGACCGAGGATCCCGCGGAGGCGCCCGGCGCATTCGCGCGGATACGCATCGACACGATCTCCGGCATGGCGGTTTCCAATCTCGTGGGGCTCGCGATCATGATCGCGACCGCCGCGACGCTGCATGCCGCGGGAAAGACCGACATCCGGACCGCCGCCGACGCGGCGCATGCGCTCGAGCCGCTCGCGGGCAGGTTCGCCTCCACCCTGTTCTGCATCGGCATCGTGGGGACGGGGCTGCTCGCCATTCCGGTGCTTGCGGGCTCGGCCGCCTACGCCATCGGCGAGACGCGGGGCTGGAAGGTCGGTCTCGACAACAAGCCCTGGGAAGCCATCGGCTTCTATCTCGTCATCGCAGCCGCGGTCACGCTGGGCATCGGCATCGACTTCTCGGGCGTCGATCCGATCAGGGCGCTGTACTGGAGCGCGGTCGTCAACGGCGTCATCGCCGTGCCGATGATGGCCGCGATGATGATCGTCGCCGGCAGCAGGCGGAAGATGGGCGCGTTCACGGCAGGGCGCGCGCTTTCCCTGCTCGGCTGGGCCTCGACCGCCGTAATGGCGGCGGCGACGGCTGCGATGGCATGGGTCGCAGTCTTCCCATCCCGGTAGAAATCGTCCGGCTTCGAAATTGCCGGCCGGCAGATCGACGGCGCGGTCGGGACGCGCGCCGCCGCCCTGCCCGCCAGGCGATTTCCGGTCGGGGAGGTGCCGGTGAATTCGTGGCGCGCGCCGCGCGCCAGCGTGCTAGATTGCTTCGCAACCGGGAGGCGCGCAATGTCCATTCTTGCCTGGATCGTACTTGGAATTATCGCCGGATTCATCGCCAGCAAGCTCGTGAACAAGACCGGCTCCGGCCTGTTCATGGACATGGTGCTCGGCATCGTCGGAGCGGTGGTCGGCGGCTGGCTTTTCAACCAGTTCGGCCATATCGGCGTCACCGGCTTCAATCTCTACAGCATGGTGGTGGCGGTGATCGGCGCCGTCGTGGTCCTGCTAGCGGTTCATGCCGTGCGGCGGGTCTGATCGCTTCGCCAGGAACGCGAGTATGAGCTGCGTGGTGGCGCCGGGATTTTCCTCCATCACCCAGTGGCCGGAATCCGGGATCACACCGCCGCTCACGTCGGCGGCGACGAAGTCCAGCTCGGTCTTCATCTGGCTGCCGTAGGATTTCTCGCCGCCGAGCGCGAGCACCGGCATGGCGAGCTTGCCCTTCGCGAGGAAGGCGCGGTTGTCGATGCCGTCCCGAGGAAAGGCGGCGAACTGCTCGAATGCGTCGTGGATGGCGTGGGGCCGGGCATAGATCGCGGCGTAGTGCCTGCGCGTGGCCTCGTCGATGCGCTCCGGATGGGCCCCGAGCTCGTTCCAGAACCGGTCCAGATAGATGCGCTCGCGGCCGGCGACCAGACGCTCCTCGTCCGGTCCATGGAAATTGAAGTGCCAGGTCTTGGGATTGGAAAGCTGCGCCGCCCAGTTGCCCACGCCCGGAAGCGGCGCGTCGATCGCGACCCATTTGACGATCCGCGACGGAAACTGCGCCGCCAATGCGTATCCCACCATGTTGCCGATATCGTGGGTGACGAGTTCCGCCTCACCGACCTTGAGCGCGTCCATCACGCCGGCGATGTCGAGGGCCTCGTTCTTCTTGGTGTATCCGCCGCCGGGATGGGCGGAAAGGCCCATGCCGCGCAGGTCCGGCACGACGACCGTGTGGTCCGCGGCGAGCCTCGCCGCCACCGGCGCCCACATGTCGCCCGTGTCGCCGAAGCCGTGAAGCAGGACGACGGCCGGGCCATGTCCGCCCACGCGCACATAGAGCGTGGTGCCGTTCGTCCCTATCTGCCGCGCGTGGAAATCCGCCGGAAAGGGCATCACCCCGGCGCGCGCCGGCAGGGCGAAGAGCGCGGCAAACAGGATCATTAAACTGGTGCGAAACATGGCCGGCCCCCGAATCGAGCGTCCACGCTATCATTCAATGGGGCGGCGAGGCGCAAATTCGCCCGCCCGCTCACACGCCCCGCCGCAGGTCCCCGATGGCCCGCGCGATGTCCGCGAAGACATCCGGCCAGCCGCCCTCTTCGCGCTGGCGGAACAGCCTGACGGACGGGTACCAGGGACTGTCCGCGCGATCCACGCCCCAGCGCCATTCGGGCACGCGGCGAAGGGCCACCCAGGCCGGCCTTCCCATTGTCGCGCAGAGGTGCGCGAGCGCCGTATCCGACGTCACCACCAGGTCGAGACAGTCGACGACCGCGGCGGTGTCCACGAAGGCGTCGTCTCCGGCGTCGAACGCATCGCCGAGCGTTTCGACCTTCATGCCGCCGGGCAAGGCGCCGAGCTGCTCCAGCCCATGCGCCTTCTGCAGGCTGATCAGCCTGACGCCGTCGATCCGCGCCAGCGGGGCGAATTGCGCGAGCGGGATCGAGCGTCCGCGATCGATGTTGCGCGCGGGATTTCCCTGCCAGCAGATTCCCACCTTGAAGCCGTCCGGACCGAGATGCGCGCGCCAGCGGGCCGTCCGCGCGCCGTCGCGGCGAATGACGTCCACGGCCGGCGGGATGCCGCCGGGTGCCGTGCCGAAGACGTGCGGCAGGCTCATCAGCTCGCAGCGGAAATCCGCGCCCGCCGGATCGCCCGCATCGCCCGCGAGGGACGCGCACAGCGCCTCCGGCGACAGCACCCGGTGGAAGCGTCGCGGCACCATCAGCAAAACCTTCGCGCCGCGCGCCGCCAGAAGCGGAAGATAGCGCGAGAACTGGATCAGATCGCCGAATGCGCCGTCGCCATACACGGCAATCGTCTTTCCCGCCGGGTCGCGGCCGTCCCAGTACCTGAGGCGCCGCAGCGCGGGATCGAGCGCCGCGTCAGACGACGTCAGCCGGGCCTCGAAATCCTCGAAGCCCTCCCGATAGCGGCCGAGCAGGAGCTTCAGCGTGCCGCGCGCCTTGCGCGCCTCGCCGAACGCGGGCGCCAGCGCGACGGCGCGCCGGTAACCGGCCATCGCCTCGTCGAACCGGCCGGCATCCTGCAATGCGAGGGCGCGATTGTACGCGGCGAGCGGCTCGTTCGGCCTCAGGCTTGCCGCGCGTTCGTAGTCGCACAGCGCATCGGCGAGCCTGTCGAGTTCGCGCAGCGCGTTGGCGCGGTTGAGGAACGCCTCGAAATAGTCCGGGCGCAGCGCGATCGCCGCGCCGTAGCCCTCGACCGCCTCCGCCGCGCGCCCCAGCCTGAGCAGGATGTTCGCCCGCTCGTAGAGAAACATCGCATCGGCAGGCGCGCGCGCGATCGCGGCATCGACGGCCGCCAGCGCCTCCCCTGCGCGCCCGAGCGCGGCAAGCGCGCGGCCGCGATTGAAATGCGCGCCCGCATTGTCCGGCGCGATGGCGAGGCTGCGCTCGAAGCACTCCAGCGCCTGGGCGTGCTGGGCGAGCGCCTGCAGCGCCAGGCCATAGTCGTGATGCGCCGCGGCGTTGTCCGCCTCGATCCGCAGCGCCAGGCCGAGACTCCGCGCCGCGAGCTCGGGCCTTCCGGTCTGCAGAAAGATCATGCCCAGTCCATGCGCCGCGCCGAAATGATCGCCGGACTGCCGCAGGACATCCATATAGGCGGCTTCGGCCTCGCGCAGCCGTCCGCTGCGGTGAAGCGCGGCAGCGGCCCCGAAAGCGGACTCACCGGCGGCCACGGCCGGACCTTCCCCGTCGATCTGCGGAACCGCGCATGACTTGTCACCGGACTGCCGCGCGAAGGTTGCAGATAACCCCCCGCCGGTCCAGATGACATGCCCCGGCGCCGGACTTAGAATGACGGGATACAGCCGCCGCCGCCATGCGAATCCGCCATGCGATCCTTGCTCCTTGTGTTCCTGACCGTCCTTGTCCTTTCCACCGCAGCGCATGCACAGACCGACGAGATCCAGGTCTACGACGCCAGCATCGCGCCCAAGGGCGTTTTCAATCTCACCCTGCACGACAACTACACGTTCGACGGCGCGAAGACGCCCGCGTTCCCGGGCGGGCTGGTACCGAACCACACGCTGAACGGCGTTCCGGAATGGGCCTATGGCGTCACCGACTGGTTCGAGGCGGGGCTATACCTGCCGCTCTACAGCGTCGCCTCGGACAGCGGCGCGCAATTGAACGGTTTCAAGCTGCGCGCGCTGTTCGTGACGCCGGACGCGAAGGACAGGACGTTCTTCTACGGCGTCAATTTCGAATTCAGCTACAATGCGCGGCACTGGGACCCGGACCGCTACACCTCGGAGATCCGCCCCATCATCGGCTGGCGGTTCGGCGCGGTGGACCTGATCTTCAATCCCATCCTCGACAATTCCTGGAAGGGATTTTCGGCGCTCGACTTCGCGCCCGCGACGCGGCTCGCCTGGAACATCACGAAGGAGTGGGCGGTCGCCGCGGAGGAGTACGACGATTTCGGCCCGCTGAAGGGATTTCTCCCGGGCGATCAGCAATCGCATCAGCTCTTCGCGGTCGTGGACTATTCCGGCGCGCCCATCGAAGTGGAAGCCGGCCTCGGTTTCGGCCTGACGCCGGCCAGCGACAATCTGGTTCTCAAGCTTATCCTGTCGAAGGATCTGAACTAGCCCGCTCGCCCGGGCTGAGCGCTGGGCAGATAGATTTCGCCACCCTGCGAACGGAATTCCTCGGCTTTCCTGTCCATCGCGGCACGGATTTCCGCCGTCGAGAGCGTGTCGTTCCGGCCCTTCGCCGCGTCGCGCACTTCCTGCGAAATCTTCATCGAGCAGAATTTCGGCCCGCACATGGAGCAGAAATGCGCCACCTTCGCGCCCTCCGCCGGCAGCGTCTCGTCGTGATAGAGCTGCGCGGTCTCGGGATCGAGCGCGAGCGCGAACTGGTCGCGCCAGCGGAACTCGAACCGCGCCTTGCTCATGGCGTCGTCCCAGATGCGCGCGGCAGGATGGCCCTTCGCCAGATCGGCGGCGTGCGCCGCGATGCGGTAGGCGATCACGCCCGCCTTCACGTCGTCGCGATCCGGCAGGCCCAGATGCTCCTTCGGGGTCACATAGCAAAGCATCGCCGTGCCGAACCAGCCGATCATCGCCGCGCCGATCGCGCTGGTGATGTGGTCGTAGCCGGGCGCAACATCGGTCACGAGCGGCCCCAGCGTATAGAACGGCGCCTCGTCGCAGGCGGCGAGCTGGCGGTCCATGTTCTCCTTGATCCTGTGCATCGGCACGTGGCCGGGGCCCTCGATCATCACCTGAACGTCGTGGCGCTGGGCGATCCGGTTCAGCTCGCCCAGCGTCTCGAGCTCCGCGAACTGCGCGGCGTCGTTGGCGTCCGCGGTCGACCCGGGGCGCAAGCCGTCGCCCAGCGAGAACGACACGTCATATTGCTTGAGGAGCTCGCAGATCTCCTCGAAATGCGTGTAGAGGAAATTCTCCTTGTGATGGGCGAGGCACCATTTGGCGAGGATGGAGCCGCCGCGCGACACGATTCCCGTCACACGCTCCGCTGTCAGCGGGATATGCGCGAGGCGCACACCGGCGTGCACGGTGAAATAGTCCACGCCCTGTTCGCACTGCTCGATCAACGTGTCGCGGTAGATGTCCCAGGTGAGTTCTTCCGCGATGCCGCCGACCTTCTCCAGCGCCTGATAGATCGGCACCGTTCCGATGGGCACGGGCGAGTTGCGCACGATCCATTCGCGGATGGTGTGGATGTGGCGGCCGGTGGACAGGTCCATCACCGTATCCGCGCCCCAGCGGATCGCCCACACGAGCTTTTCCACCTCCTCCGCCACGCCGGAGGTGACGATGGAGTTGCCGATGGTGGCGTTGACCTTTGTCAGAAAGTTGCGGCCGATGATCATCGGCTCCGTTTCGGGGTGATTGATGTTGGCCGGAATGATGGCGCGGCCGCGCGCCACTTCGCTGCGCACGAATTCGGCGGTGATTTCCTGCGGGATGTTCGCGCCGAAGGAATTGCCGCCGGCGAGCGCGCTGCGGCCGAGATTCTCCCGGGCCGCGATGAAGCGCATCTCTTCGGTGACGATCCCCTGGCGCGCATAG
>DASZQP010000001.1:0-18634 GCA_035549575.1 Rhizomicrobium sp. | reverse complement strand
TTGCCGGACAAGGCGGTCCTGGAAAGCGTGCCCAATCCCCATCCCGATGCCGACTACGTGGTACGGTTCACCGCTCCGGAATTCACCACCCTTTGTCCCATCACCGGCCAGCCGGATTTCGCGCATTTCGTGATCGACTATGTGCCCGGGAAATCGAGCGTGGAGTCGAAATCGCTCAAGCTGTTCCTGTCGAGCTTCCGCAATCATGCGGGCTTCCATGAAGCCACGACGCTGACGATCGGCAAGCGAATCGTGGCCGCGATCGGGCCGAAATATCTGCGCATCGCGGGCTACTGGTTTCCGCGCGGGGGAATTCCGATCGACGTGTTCTGGCAGACGGGAAGCTTGCCGCCGGGTGTCTGGCTTCCCGACACCGGTGTCGCGATCTATCGCGGACGGTGAGGCGCACTTCGCCTTCGCGATATGCCGCGTATTGGCAACAAAGGCCGGCCAAATGCGATCGAGCCCCGCGGGACCGAACCGGCCCGGAGCCGGCACGCTATTTGCCGCCCAGAGCCGAGTGCCGGAAGCAGGGCACGATGTGGTCGTTGACCATGCCCACGGCCTGCGCGAAGGCATAGACGATTACCGGGCCAACAAAATTGAAGCCGCGCTCCTTCAATTCCTTCGACAGGCCCTCGCTCATCCGTGTCTTGGCCGGAACCTGTTTCGTGGTCCGGAAACGATTCACAATGGGTCTGCCGTCGACATGCTTCCAGATGAAGTCGCGGAAGCCGCCCGGCTCCTTTTCCTCTATCTCGAGCCAGAGCTGTGCGCCCCTGATGGCCGCCCGGATCTTGGGCTCCGAGCGGATGATGCCTTCGTTCTTCATTAGCCGCGCGATATCGCGCTTGCCGTAGCGCGCAATCGTTTCCGGGTCGAAGCCGTGGAAGGCGCGGCGGAAATTCTCCCGCTTGCGCAGAATCGTGATCCAGGAAAGTCCAGCCTGAAACCCGTCGAGAACCAGCTTTTCGTAGAGCGCGCGCGGGTCGTATTCGGGCACGCCCCATTCCTCGTCGTGATAGGCGACGTAAAGCGGGTCCTCGCCGGGCCAGGTGCAGCGGGCGAGGCCGTCGCTCAACGGCGGCGGGCCTTCTTCTTTGCCTTCTTCGTCTTCTTCGCGGGGGCCTTTTTGACCGCCTTCTTGGCCTTGCGGGCGGCCTTCCTTGCGGGCTTCGCCTTCGCGGGAGCCGGAGCCGACCAGAACGTCGCCT
Organism: Rhizomicrobium sp.; assembly: GCA_035549575.1. Taxonomy (GTDB): domain Bacteria; phylum Pseudomonadota; class Alphaproteobacteria; order Micropepsales; family Micropepsaceae; genus Rhizomicrobium. The sequence continues at coordinate 17,420 of DASZQP010000001.1, read as the reverse complement.
CGATCTTGTTGCCGTCCAGATCGTAGATGAACGCGCCGTAGTAGGCCGGGCCGTAGTCTGGCCGCGGGCCGGGCTCTCCATTGTTGCTGCCGCCGGCCTTGAGCGCTTCCTCATGGAATTTGTTCACAGCGCCCTTGGACTTTGCGGCGAAGCTGACATGGGTGCCGTTGCCGCCGGTCGGTTCGCGCTGGTCGTGCGGCAGGCCGATCCAGAATTCGGGCCTGTCCTTGCTCTCGCCGTACGCGATCGCGCCGGGGGAATAGTCCATCACGCGCCTGTATCCAAGCGCCTTGAGGACCGGGTCGTAGAACTGGGCTGCGCGTGCAACGTCGCGCACGCCGACGGAGACATGATGGAGCATGATTGCCTCTCCTGTTGGGGAGTGCGACTCTTATACGTTCTCGGCCCGCGTCAAGAGAAAAGCCAATCCGGCCTGTGCAACCGGACTTCTATCTCGCCTGCACGCAGTGTCGCCGGATCGGCCGCTCCCAGCCTGTCGAGGCGGACGAGCGCGAAGCCGCGCTCCCCATAGGTCGCCGCGATTTCGCCCAGCGCCTGGCCGCCTGCGGTCACCGAAGTGTCACGCGGGGGCAGGAAGTCTCCATTGATCGAAACCACCGGAAGCAGGCGCTTGCGGGCCGTGCCCCTATGCTTCATCCGCGCGGTCAGTTCCTGGCCGACATAGCATCCCTTTTCGAAATCGATGGCGTGCAGCTCGTCCAGGCCGGCATCCAATGCGAACATCCTCTCGATGCCGAAATCGGATCCTTCCGGCACCCCGAGCCGAATGCGCAGGTCGGTGTACACGTGCTGGCTTGCTGAGACCGCCGGCATTTCCGCGGCGGCGCCGATGGTGCGGTGGCCGAGGGCCTCAAGGCGCGGATCGGCGAAGGTGATGCCCCGCGCGGCGGGCCGGCCCTCCAGACCCGCGAGCACGTTGAGCTGTTCGCGCGGCTCGACCTGCACTTTGGCGCGCAGCCGGTACATTGCGAGCCGCTTCACGAGCGCGTCGCGACGTTCGCGGCGGCAGTCCAACAGCAGCGCGCCGTTGCCTTCCACGATCAGAAAATCGAAGAGGATCTTTCCCTGAGGCGTCAGCAGCGCGGCATAGATCGCATTGTCCGGGCTGACTTTTTCTATGTCGTTGGTGATCAGCCCCTGCAGGAAGGTTCGCGCCTCGGGGCCGGTCACGGCGACGACACTGCGATCCTCGAGCAAGACTGGCGCGTTCATGCCCACGGAAGTATTCCGTTGCGGGCCGATTGCCAAGGCCGGAGGCGGGCCTTACTGCTACCCGCATGGCGGAGACTTTCGATCTTCTGATCCGCGGCGGGATCGCGGCGACACCCGGCGGCGTCGCACAGGCCGACGTCGGCGTACGGGGAGGCCGCATCGCCTCCATCGGTTCGCTCGCCGGCGCCCGCGCCGGGGAAATATTCGAAGCGAAAGGTCTTCACATCCTTCCCGGCGTCATCGACACGCAGGTCCATTTCCGGGAACCCGGAAACGAGCACAAGGAAGATCTGGAAACCGGCAGTCTCGCGGCCGTGCTTGGCGGTGTCACCGGCGTGTTCGAAATGCCGAACACCAATCCGCCCACGACGACGCGCGCCGCCATCGAGGACAAGCTGGCGCGCGCCAGGGGGCGGATGCATTGCGACTACGCATTTTACGCGGGCGCAACGCCGGCCAATGTGGGCGCGCTCGGCGATCTGGAACGGATCCCCGGTGTCTGCGGCGTGAAGGCATTTCTGGGGTCCTCGACCGGAACACTCCTGCTCAGCAGGCCGGAGGATATTCTCTCGGCCCTGAAGGCGGGCCGCCGCCGGATGGCCGTGCATTCCGAAGACGAGGACCGTCTCGAGGAGAGAAGGGGACTGCGCGTGCCGGGCGATCCGCGAAGCCATCCGGTGTGGCGCGACGCGGAGACCGCCCGCGCGTCGACCGAGCGGGTCCTCGGCCTTGCCAGGGAAGCCGGGCGGCGGCTCCATGTGCTCCACGTCACGACATTGGACGAGCTGCCGCTGCTGGCGGACGCGCGCGATCTGGCCACCGTCGAGACGACCCCCCAGCACCTCACCCTCGCGGCGCCCGAGTGCTACGAACGCCTCGGCACATACGCGCAGATGAACCCGCCGATCCGCGGCGCCGAACATCGCGAGGCATTGTGGCAGGCAGTTCGGGAAGGTCTGGTCGACGTCATCGGCTCCGACCACGCGCCCCATACGCGGGAGGAAAAGGACAGGGGCTATCCCGACACGCCGTCGGGCATGCCGGGGGTACAGACTCTTGCGACCATCCTGCTGGATCACGTCAACGCGGGGCGCCTCACACTGGAGCGTTTCGTCGATCTGACCAGCGCCGGCGCGGCGCGCATCTTCGGCATCGCCGGCAAGGGCCGGATTGCGCGCGGGTTCGACGCCGACTTCACGATCGTGGACCTCAAGAAAAAGAGGAAGATCGAGAATTCGTGGATCGCGTCGCGCTGCGGGTGGACTCCGTTCGACGGCATGACGACGACCGGCTGGCCCACCGCAACGGTCATCCGTGGGAAGATCGTCATGCGCGACCACGTCCTTGTGGCGCCGGCGCAGGGCGCGCCGATCCGGTTTCAGGAAACGCTGGCCTGAGGCGCGTGCCCGTCGGCAGGCGGCAACTAGTGCAGCGTGAACTCCTGCGCGAAATGCTTCAGCTCCGCCGGCGAGACCAGGCCGCGCGCTGCGACGCGGACGGAATGAAGCTTTCCGTCGATGCTGTTCTGCCAGAAGTCGAGAAACTTCGTGAGCACGGGAAATTTCGGCGCCATGTCGAGCTCCTGCCAAATGAAGCTCTGCAGCACCGCCGGATGATCCGGCATGTGGTAGAGAATTTCCGCGGTCGTCAGGCTGTAGCCGCGCAGGATCAGATCGAATTTGCTCATCGTACGCCCCTATAACGGCGCTTCCGCCGTTCTTGTTCCGTAATGCTCTCACAGCGACGTTTCGCAAAAGTTTGCGCGCTACGCGAATTTCCGTCGAGACTTGACTTGCGCAGAACGAGCGTTTGTTCTGCGCCGAGGCGCTGGTATCAGCAGTCTCGCCGGGGAAGTGCCAACATGAAGAACCGCTTCAAGGCGATTCTGATTCGCAGGAACGACAATTCTCAATCCGCCGAGGATGTAGAGCTGTCGCCATCCGATCTCATGGAGGGCGACGTCACGGTGGCGGTGACCCACTCGACCGTGAACTACAAGGATGGTCTTGCGTTGACGGGGAGGGCGCCGGTCGTGCGGCGCTTTCCCATGATCCCCGGTGTCGATCTAGCAGGCACGGTTGCGGAATCCGCGAACCCGGAATTCAAGCCGGGCGATAAGGTGGTGCTGAACGGCTACGGTCTGAGCGAGACGCATTACGGCGGCTACTCGGAGTACGCGCGGGTGAACGGCGCATGGCTGGTCCCCTTGCCCGCCGCATTCTCCCCGGCGGAAGCGATGGCCATTGGAACGGCCGGATACACCGCCATGCTCGCGATCATGGCGCTGGAAGACGCGGGCGTGACTGCAGAGCGCGGACCTGTCGTGGTGACGGGCGCGGCCGGCGGTGTCGGCTCGGTCGCAATTGCGATACTTTCGCGTCTCGGTTTCCGCGTGATTGCCTCCACGGGACGAATGGAGGAAGCACCCTATCTGACGGAGCTCGGCGCGGAGCAGATCGTACCGCGCGTGGATCTATCGGGCGACCCCAAGCCGCTCGCGAGGGAACGGTGGATCGCGGGCGTGGACAGTGTCGGTTCGCGGACGCTCGCGAATGTGCTGGCCTCGACATCCTATGGCGGCGCAGTCGCCGCTTGCGGACTTGCGGGAGGAATGGACCTGCCCACGAGCGTGGCCCCCTTCATTCTGCGCGGCGTTTCGCTTCTGGGCATCGATTCGGTTCAGATGCCGATGCCCCGCCGCCTCGCGGCATGGAACCGGCTCGCACGCGATCTCGACGTGAAAAAGCTCGCCGCGATGACTCGCACGATCGGGCTGGCCGATGTGCGCAAGGCCGCCGCGGACATACTCGCCGGCAGGATCCGGGGCCGCGTGGTCGTGGAAATTCCATGAACGAGCTCAGCCAGGTCTTTTTGATCGGTCCGGGCATCGCCATTGGCCTGGTCGTTGCCGCTCCGATCGGCCCGGTCAACCTCATCTGCATTCGCCGCACGCTGCAATACGGCTCGCTGAACGGATTCGTTTCGGGGCTTGGCGCGGCGCTGGGCGACGGCATTTTTGCAATCGTCACCGGGTTCGGATTGACGGCGATTGCACAGCTGATCGAGGGCCTGTCGACTCCGCTTCAGCTCGCCGGCGGCATACTTCTCATCGGCTTCGGTCTCTACACCTACTTCTCGCCGCCGCCGAAACCCTACGATCCGAATTGCGACGGGAAGGACAAATCCGGGCGGACGCTGGTGCGGGCGATGGCTTCGACCTTTGCGCTCACCATAACCAATCCCGCCACATTGCTCGGGTTCACGGCCATGTTCACGGGGCTGGGCGGGCTAGCGGGCGACGATCCCAGCTTCTTTGCTGCCGCCTTTGTCGTTGGTGGCGTGATCCTCGGCTCGGCGCTGTGGTGGCTGCTGCTGACGACCTTCGTCGGCCTCCTGCATGCGCGCATCGACGATCAGGTCATGCGCATCATCAATCACGGATCGGGTCTCCTGGTCGCCGCCTTCGGCGTGGCCGTGCTCGTTCATGTGGGAATGAAGCTGTCGTGAGGATCGCGGGCGCGCACCACGAGGGGGCGTTGCGTGCGCGCCCGTCCGGGGCCGGACGCCCGGCCAAGAGGTTCAGTCCCTCAAGGCGTCCGGTCGTGTTCTTGAACGCAGGCGGCACGCGGTTCCGGTGTCCCGGTGCGTGAATAGTTGTTTACTCATGCCCGTCCGGCGAGCCTCGCGATGCGGGCGATCACATCCTCCGCCTCGGCAACGATGTCGCGGACAATCTCGGCGGACGATTTGACGTCGCGAATCGCGCCTGCCCCCTGACCCATGGCGAAGGCGGAGCGTTCGCGGGACAGCCCCTCGGTCTGTCCGCCGATGCCACCCATGACCCCCGCCCGATGCGAGATCATGGCCTGTTGGGGAAAGGGTTGGATGTCCTGCGGGCGCCGCTCCCAATCGGCCACCCATTCGTTCCGGAACACGCGCATGGGCTTGCCGGAGTAGGACCGGGTCACGATCGTGTCCTCGTCGCTGGCGTCAAGGATGACCTGCTTGTAGAGCGCGCCGGCATGGGCCTCGCGCGAAGCGATGAAGCGCGTGCCCATCCAGACGCCCTGTGCGCCGAGGGCGAGGGCAGCGGCCAGACCGCGCCCGTCCACGATGGAGCCGGCCGCTATGACGGGAATGCTCACCGCATCGGCGATTTGCGGGATCAGCGCGAAGCCGGCCACGCGGCCGGTGTGCCCCCCCGCCTCCGTACCTTGCGCGACGACGGCATCGAGCCCGCCGGCCTCGGCCGAACGTGCGTGCTTCACGGTGCCGTTGACGTTCATCACCTTGAGGCCGGCATCGTGGAATTTCCTCACCAGATGCGGTGGCGGCACGCCAAGTCCGGAAATAAAGGCCCTGGCGCCGCCTTCGATGATGGTATCCGCCGTGCGCTCGAGCGATTCCGGCACCGCTGCAAGCAGGTCCACGCCGAACGGCCTGTCCGTGAGGTCGCGAACCTTTTTGATCTCGTCGCGGATTTCCTCCTGCGAACGCCCCGCCATGCCAAGCGTCCCGAACCCGCCTGCGTTCGACACGGCCGCACACAACTCCGCATAGGATACGCCACCCATGCCTGCGAGCATGATCGGATATTCGATGCCGAGCATGTCGCAGATCGGCGTGCGGATTGTCATCGCGAGGTTCCCATTTGCCTCAACCATATCGCCTGTTTGCTTCGCGAGTCAGGCCTAACGCAACGGAAAGAAAATCGGATCCCGCGGCGATCTGCGCCGAAGGTGCCGCGGCGGCGATCGCTTCGCGCACGGCCGGCACGCGGCTGGATCCGCCGGTGAAGAAAATGGTCGAAACCGCCTGCGGCGCCAGGCCGGCATCGGCGATGCACCGTGCGGCGATTTCGGTCAGCCGGCGCGTCCTTCCGGAAATCGCGCGGTCGAACGCCGCTCGTGCGATGGAAGCCGCGAGGCCGGGATCCAGGAATTCGAGGGCGATCGTTGCCACATCGTCGGCGCTGAGCGCGATCTTGGCATCCTCGACCGCCAATGCGATTCGATGGCCGAAGCGGCGCTTTAGCGTTTTCAGGAGCCGCCCGACCATTTCCGGCGCGCGCGAATCCGCGACCAGCGCGGCGACATCCCGCTCGTTCGACCGCGTGTAGGTGAAGTTGACGAGCGACCAGGTCGCCAGCTCGAAATAGAGCGATTTCGGCATGGGCAGATTTTTCGAAACGAGCTGCGTGCCCATGCCGAGAAGCGGCATGACCGAATCGAGGCTGAGCAGACGGTCGAAGTCCGTCCCGCCAATGCGCTCGCCTCCATTGGCCAGGATATCGTCGGCGCGGTCGAACCGGTCCCGTCGCCCGGGCCCGATCCGGACCACGCTGAAATCGGAAGTGCCACCGCCGATATCGGCGATCAGTACGACCTCCTCGGCGCTCGCCGTCTCTTCGTAGTGATAGGCGGCGGCGATCGGCTCGTAGACGAAATCGACGTGGCGGAATCCGGCCTTGCGGGCTATGTCCCCCAGTACGCTCTGGGCCCTCGCATCGGCGGCGTTGTCGTTGTCAACAAAGCGGACGGGGCGGCCATGAACAACGGCATTTATCTCTTTGCCTGCAAATAGTTCTGCCTTTGCCTTGAGGTGGCGTATGAAAATCTCGACCACCTCGGTCAGTGCGATCCGGCGATAGCCCAAAGCCGTTTTCTCGTCGATCAGGGGGGTGCCAAGGATCGACTTCAGGGCGCGCATCAGCCGTCCTTCGGTCTGGCCGATATAGGTCTCGATGGCTTCCGCGCCGAACAGGATGCGTCCGCGCGTTTCGTAGTCGAAGAACACCGCGCTCGGGATAAGGGTTTGCGGACCTTCAACAGGGGCGAGCGCCAATGTGCCTGCTTTCGCAACACCGATGGCGGAATTCGACGTCCCAAAATCCAGTCCGCAGGCGTCCATGGTAGTCCCCTGTCTTCGCGAAGGGGCAGTCATCTATTACGACAAAAGGGCTCTTGCCAGACTGTTTCTGCGGTCTTAAGATAGGCCCGATAGTGGGATGTCCGGAAAACCGGGCGTCCCTTTTTTCTTTCGACCGGCGGATACATGGGACGCATTCTCTGGCGGGCGTGCATCGTGCTGCTGGCACTGGCCGCGGCAACGGCAGCGGGGCTTTTGAGCTTTCGCGCATGGCGTCAGCACGAAGTCGCCAGCCGCCTGGCGATCCGGTCAGCGAACGGGATCGACGAGGAGAAATTCGTCCGCATCGGCGGCATCGACCAGTTCGTCACGGTCCGGGGCGAGGACCGCGCCAACCCGGTCATCCTGTTCGTGCACGGCGGTCCGGGAGATTCGATGGTCCCGTTCGCCGAACTCTATCGGCCGTGGGAGCGATATTTCACCATTGTGCAGTGGGATCAGCGCGGCGCGGGCAAGACCTTCGGACTGTACGGCAGGACCGGCGAAGGCCCGATGACCATCGACCGTATCGTGCGCGACGGAATCGAAGTGGCCGAATATCTCCGCGCCCGGCTTCACAAGAAGAAGATCGTGCTGCTGGCCCATTCCTGGGGCACGGTTCCTGGCATCCAGATGGTCAAGCGCCGGCCGGACCTTTTTGCCGCCTATGTGGGCACCGGACAGGTGGTCGCGAAGGAAGAAAAGGAAGAAGTCCTCTATAGCCGCACGATGGAAAAGGCGCGCGCGGCCCACGACAGGGACGGCATCGCGAGGCTCCGCTCCGTCGGCCCGCCGCCCTACAAATCCCAGCACGACCTTCTTGTGGAGCGCGAAGTGTCGGGGCGCTACGACGTGCCGTCCGAGCGCGGCCTGCGGCGCAGCCTGACCCCGGTCGTGCTCTACTATCCCGGCTATTCTCTGCTCGACATCCGCGATTTTCTGCATGCCCCGGACTACGCCGCGGGCGTGCTGTACCGCCCGCAGCTTGCCTATGACGCGCGCAAGCTGGGCCTGGATTTCGCGCTGCCGTTTTTCATCTTCGAGGGGGAGGCCGACAGCATCACGCCGCCCGATCTCGCCAGGGCCTATTTCGACGCGGTGAAGGCGCCCGCAAAGGGGTTCGTGCAGTTTCGCAATGCGGGCCACGGCGCCATCGAGACGATGCCGGACGAATTCCTGTCGGAGCTTCTGAAGCGCGTGCGGCCGCTCGCGGTCCGGGTGGGGTAGTTCTCGCCCGGCTAGAACTTCGTGTACCCGCCGTCGATCACGAACGTCTCGCCGGTGTGGTAGCTCGACGCGTCGCTTGCGAGGTACACGGCGATGCCGCCGAAATCCTCCGGCTTGCCCCAGCGCCGGGCCGGCACCCTTGGGATCACCTTTTCCTGAAAGACGGGATTGTTCTGTGCGCCGGCGGTCATGTCGGTTGCGATCCAGCCGGGCGCGATGGAATTGACCCGCACGCCGTAGCGCGCCAACTCGACCGCGAGCGCCCGCGCCATGGACATCACCGCGCCCTTCGTCGCTCCGTAGGCGGAGTTGCGCGCTGCGCCCTCGATGCCGGCGGTGCTTGCGACCACCACGAGCGATCCGTTTGCGTCCCCGTTCCGGGCGCGCGCGATCATGTGCTTGGCGGCCTCGCGGAAGGTCCAGAACACGCCGTCCTCGTTCACCGCGTGCACCTTTCGGAACAGCTCGGTCGTCATGTCCTGGATCGGCGCACCCCCGCCGATGCCGGCATTGGCGATCACGCAGTCCAGCCGGCCAAGTTCCGCGACCGCAGCCTGCATGCCCTCGACAACTTCCTGTTCGTCGGCGACATTCACCTTTCTGGCGACGACGCGCGTCCCGTGCGCGCCGAGAGATCCGGCCGCGCTTTCGTTCTTTGCCTCGTTGGTTCCCCAGATCACGACATCGGCGCCGGAGGCGGCGAGCGCCTCGGCCATCCCGAGGCCGATGCCTCCATTGCCCCCGGTCACGAGCGCGACTTTTCCAGTCAGGTCGAATGGCCGATACATCTCAATTCTCCGGAATGGCGAAGGAGCACGGTAGTCGGGGGGCTTCGTACCGGCAATGCGCATGTCCCCGCGCGCGCCGGGATTCCGCCACCCTGTCGGCCGCACCGGCCGGAGACACCACAATTTTCGTCCACAGGGGGAATGGCGGGCGCGGGGCGGCCCGCGTTTGACCCGACAGACGCCCGGCAGGCATGCCGGGGCTCTGCGTCCAGGCGCGCATCTGGCGTGAACGCATTTTCAGGCGCAAATTCCTGCGTTGATCGAATATGTTGCGCGCCGTCGTTGGGCGGAAGGCGCTAGAGTGCGCCGCGAGCCGGCCACCATCAGGGAGTTGGACATGAAGCATTTCGCCGGGGTTCTGGCTGCGCTGGTCATTTTGGCGGCGACGGGGGCTCCGGCCGCCGTGAGCTCGCTCAGCGCGGAGGCGAACGCCGCCTATCTCGCCGACTTTGCCAAGCAGAAGGGCGTGATCGTGCGCCCCAGCGGCCTGATGTACAAGATTTTGCACAGCGGCTACGGAAAGCGGCCGAAAGCGACGGACCTCGTGACCGTCTATTACACGGGCTCACTTATCAACGGCACGGTATTCGACGGCACGGAAGAGAACCTGCCCGCGCAATTCCCGGCCAACAAGCTCATACCCGGATGGACGGAGGCGCTGACCATGATGCGGGAAGGCGATCAATGGCATCTCGTCATACCCGCCAGCCTTGCCTATGGCGCGCGCGGCGCCGGGGACGGCGCGATTCCGCCCAATCAGGCGCTTGTCTTCGACCTCACCCTTGTATCGGTGACGACGCCGAAGGAACAGCCGAAAGACCAGGGCCGGGATTCGTCGGGCAACGGCGCGGAATAGCCGGGCGGCGATGGGGATCGTGCTGAAGCGATTGCGTTCCTTGTTGCCGCCCGGCGTCGACGGCGGCAAGGTGCGTATCGCCATCGCGCTCGTGCTTGTCGTAGGTGCAAGCGCACTCTTCTGGGCGAGCCGCGACCACGGCGTCATCGCGCCCGACTGGGACGGACAGGTGCGGGGCGTCACCTATTATCCGAGCCATCTGTTCACCAAGCACGACGCCGAGAACGTTTCGCCCGAGCAGATCAATCGCGACATGGCGCAACTTGCCCAGATTACCGGGCATGTCCGCACCTACACCGTCTCCAACGGCCTGGACAAGGTTCCGGAGATCGCATCGCGCTATGGCCTCACCATCTCGCTCGGCATCTGGATCGGTCCCGACCTCGAGAAAAACGAAAAGGAGATCGAGCTCGGGATCCAGACCGCGCGCACCTGGCGCCGCGTGATCGATCGCGTGATCGTCGGCAACGAGTCCATCATGTTCGGCTATGTTACGCCGGATCAGCTCAATGCGTACATCCGGCGCGTGCGCGCCGCCCTGCCGGCCCGAATCAAGATCACGACGGCGGAGACGTGGTCCACATGGCTGCTGACTCCGGAAGCGGGAAAATACGTCGACGTGATCACCGTCCACCTGCTTCCCTACTGGGAAGGGACGTCGATCGACAACTCGCTGGATTTCCTCCAGCGCGCCTACGCCAATGTGCAGCAGGAATTCCCCGACAAGCCGATCGTCATCGGCGAGGCGGGATGGCCCTCGGAAGGGCGCACGAGGAACTATGCCGTGGCGTCACGCGCCCATGAAGCATGGTTCATGCGCGGCTTCGTCCAGCTCGCCATGGAAAAGGGGTACGACTACTACCTCCTCGAGGCCTACGACCAGCCGTGGAAGATCGATTTCGAAGGCGCGGTCGGCGCCTATTGGGGATTGTTCGATGCCAACGGCAATCCGAAATTCCAGTTCGCCGGACTGGTCCGCTCGTTCCCGCAGTGGAGGCTGTACGCGCTCTTCGCCGCAGTCCTGACGCTGCTGCTGGGTCTGACGATTCTCGGGCGCATGCCGCGGGTGCGCCAGCCGGGCTACATCGTGATGGGCGGGTTGATCGCCGTGGTCTCCACCGGCCTTCTGGCGGTGATCGACGCCACCACGCTGGAATATATCGACCCCGGCGACCTGCTGATGATCGTGGCGATGTCGCCGCTCGTTGTGCTTGCCTGCGCCGTCATCCTGACGGAGGGGGTCGAGCTTGCCGCAAGCCTGTGGCGCGTCGAGCGGCGCAGCGTGCCTTCGGCCATTCCGGAAAAAAGTCCGCGGGTCTCCGTGCACGTTCCCTGCTACAACGAACCGCCGCAGATGGTGATGGAGACCCTCGATCATCTGGCCAGGCTCGACTACGACAATTTCGAAGTCATCGTCCTCGACAACAATACGAGAGACGACACGGTCTGGAAGCCTGTGGAAGCCCACTGCGCCGGGCTCGGTCCGCGCTTCCGCTTCTTTCATCTCGACAGGCTCGAAGGATTCAAGGCCGGCGCGCTGAACGAGGCGCTGGCCCGCACGGACCCTCAAGCGGTCTATATCGCGGTGATCGACAGCGACTACCAGGTCGAGCCCTACTGGCTGCGCCGGACCCTGCCGTTTTTCGCCACCGAAAACATCGCTGTTGTGCAGGGCCCCCAGGACTATCGCGACGCCTGCGACAGCACATTCAAATCGATGGCCTACGAGGAATATCGAGGCTTCTTCCATATCGGGATGATCGAGCGGAACGAGCACGACGCGATCATCCAGCACGGCACGATGACGATCGTGCGCAAGAGCGCGCTCGAGGATGTCGGCGGCTGGGCCACCTGGTGCATCACGGAGGATACGGAGCTCGGTCTAAAGCTCTTCGAGAGAGGCTATGGAGCGGCCTACATTCCCCAGAGCATGGGGCGCGGGCTCATACCCGACACGCTGGAAGCGCTTCAGAGTCAGCGTTACCGGTGGGTCTATGGTGCGATGCAGATCATGAAGCGCCACGCGGGCTCCATCTTCCTCGGAAGGACCAGGTTGACCTTCGCGCAGCGTTACCAGTTCCTGTCGGGGTGGCTGCCCTGGATCTCCGACGCGCTCGGATTGATCGTCACGCTCATGGCGCTGGCATGGACGGTCGCAATGTGGGTTTCCCCCGAACACGTCTATCCGCCGATGCCGGCGCTGTCGGCCGCTGCGCTCGCGCTGTTCTTCGCGAAGACCTTCAAGACCTTCATGCTGTATCCGCCGAAGGTGGGATCCGGTTTCAGGGGCGCGCTCAAGGCTTCCGTAGCCGGGCTGGCGCTGACGCATTCGGTCGCCAAGGCCGTCATTGCGGGAATATTCACATCGGGTAAGCCGTTTCTGCGCACGCCGAAGTGCGCAGACCCGGCGCTGCTGTCGCAGGCGCTGCGTGTCGTCTGGCAGGAGACGACCCTTCTCGCTGCCTGCATCGTCTGCATTGCATCGGTTGGGGGCATCCACGGGTTCGGCGATCCGGCCGCGCTTCTGTGGATGTTCATGCTTTTTGTGCAGAGCCTTCCCTATCTTGCAACCGTCGTCACCGCTGTGTTGAGTGCTGTTTCGAACGCTGAAAGGGTCGCGGCCGCCGCCGCGGACGCAGCGTCTCGGGAACCTCAGCTAAAGGGTGTTGCGTAATGCGTTTTGTGGCAGTTGCGTTTGTCTTGGGCATTGCGCCCGCTCATGCCGGTTTTGCAGGATTCGACGTGCCCGGGGGAGGCACGAAGGGAGGGCAGGGCACCTATGCCAATAGCGTGGACCCCTCCGGAACCGTGACAGGCAATGTGATCGACGCCGACGGCGCGATCGCCGGCTTCGTCCGCAGCCCGGACGGCGGCATCGTGGTCTTTCACGCGGCAGATGGCGCGGAAACGCATTCCATCGACATCGACCTCCAGGGCGTTGAGACCGGCTACTACAAGGGCGGCGACGGTCTGTATCACGGCTTCACGCGGACGCCGGACGGCGCCGTCGCGACATTCGACCCGAAGAATTCCGGCGGCACGCAGGCGATCACCATCGATCGCCGGGGCGCAGTGGCCGGGCAGTATGCCGGCCCCCAGGGCCTTCAGCGGGGTTTCCTGCGCAAGCGGAAGGGACGCATCGTTACATTCGACGGGAGCCCCGATGCGAAATCCTTCGGCACCTTCGTCACCGGCGTCGCGGCCGGAGCGGGAGTCTGCGGGTTCTGGTTCGACGGCGCCTCTGCGATACACGGTTTCCTGCGGACCGACGACGGCGCCATCTCTGCCATCGACGTAAGCGGCGCGGGAACGGGCACGCTCCAGGGCACCCAGGCGGAAAGCATCAACCGCCATGGCGACGTCGCCGGTTTCTATACGGACGGCGCGGGGCTGCGGCACGGTTTCCTGCGAAGGAACGACGGGACGGTGGAGACGTTCGATGTCCCCGGCGCTGCCAGCACGATCGTGGCCTCGATCAACGCCGGCCGCGATGTCGCCGGCTACTTCACCGACGCCGGGGGTGTTGCGCACGGATTCCTGCGCAATGCACATGGCCGGTTCCGCACATTCGATGCCCCCGGGGCGGCGCTGCAGCAGGGCCGGGGAACCTTCGTCAGCGCCATCAATGACGATGGGACGATCACGGGCGAGACCTGGGATGCACAGTTCGTCGCCCACGGCTATGTGGGCACTCCCTAGACAAGCTTTCCCGGGTTCAGGATGTTTTGGGGGTCGAGCGTCCGCTTGAGTGCGCGCATCACGTCCATCTCCACCGCGCTCTTGTAACGGACCAGATCGTCGCGCCTGACGACGCCGATGCCGTGTTCGGCGCTGATCGACCCGCCGAATTCGCGCACCTTGTCGAAGACGATGCGCGCGATTTCCCCGCGGCGCGCGAGAAAAGCGGCGGCGTCGGCGGATTCGGGCGCGCTGAAATTGAAGTGCAGGTTGCCGTCGCCGAGATGCCCGAAGGGAACGGGCCGCGCCCCCGGGGCGGCCTTCAGAACCGCTTCCGTGGCCTGGACGATGAAGGCGGGCACCGCCGCGACCGGCACCGCGATATCGTGCTTGAGGGAAGCGCCTTCCTTCTTTTGAGCCTCCGACAGGCTCTCGCGCAGGCGCCACAGCGCGGCCCGCTGGATGCCGCTCTCCGCAACCGCCGCATCCTGCACCAGGCCGTCGGCGATGGCTCGGGCAAGCGCACCCTCGAAGGCCGTCCTCAATCCAAGCCGTGCGGCGCTGGCGCCCTCGATCAGCACATACCACGGCGAGGGCGCCCGCAGCGGATCGCCCGTTCCGGGGATGTGCCGCAGCACGAGCTCGATCCCGAGGCGCGAGATCAGTTCATAGGCCGACATCTGTCCGGCCGTCGCCTCCTGCATCCGCGCAAGCAGGGCCACGGCCGCATCGGGATCCCTCAGCGCGACAAGGAATGTAACCGTTTCCGCGGGCCGCGCGGCAAGCTTGAGCGCCGCCGCCGTGATGATGCCGAGGGTCCCTTCCGCGCCGATGAAAAGCTGCTTGAGGTCGTATCCTGTGTTGTCCTTCCGCAGGCTGCGCAGCAGATCGAGCCGGCGCCCGTCGGCCAATACGACCTCCAGTCCGAGTACGAGGTCGCGCGCCATGCCGTAGCGCAGCACGTTCACGCCGCCGGCGTTTGTCGACAGATTGCCGCCGATCGTGCAGGAGCCCTCCGACGCCAGGCTGAGCGGAAACAACATGCCGGCGTCTTCCGCCGCGTCCTGCAGCGTGGCGAGGACGACGCCTGCCTCCGCAATGCAATACGCGCCGGCCGCATCGACCTCGCGAATCCTGTTGAGCCGCGCGAGGCTCAGCAGAATTTCTCCGGCGAAGGGGATTTGCCCGCCGACCAGTCCGGTATTGCCGCCCTGCGGCACGACTGGGGTTGCGGTTTCATGGCAGATCGAAAGGCAGCGCGAGACTTCCGCGGCCGTTGCCGGTTTGAGAAGAAGCGGCGAGCGGCCGCGATGCGCGCCCCGCCACTCCTCGAGATGGGGAGCGATTTCGCGCGGATCCTCGCTGAAGCCCTGCGGACCGACGGCGTCTTTCAGCCTGCCCAGCACGTCGCTCATGGAGACCTCGGCGCAGCGGCCCGCCGGAGGCGGTCGTTGATCGCCTCGCCCAGACCCGTCTGCGGAATGGGCATCACGGCGATGGCATCCGATTGCTTGTCCAGCGCACGCAGCATAGCGAACAGGTTGGCCGCTGCTTCGGCAAGATCGCCGCCGGGGCTCAGATTGGCCGAACCTGCCGGCGCGTCGCGGCCGAACGCGAGCAGGACTTCCCCGGATTGCGCAGCACGCGCATCCAGTCTCAATCGCGCACGCGGCGCATAGTGGCTTTCGAGCTGGCCGGGCGAACGCACCCTGCCGCTTGGCGCCGATGCAAGCGGACCGGCGACGCGCTCGATGGCGTCGCGCGTCACGCCGCCGGGGCGCAACATTGCGGGCGTTCCGTGATCGAAGCCGATCACCGTGGACTCGATGCCCAATTCCGCGGGCCCCGCGTCGAGCACGAGATCGATCCTGCCTGCGAATTCCTCCGCCACATGCGCGGCCGTGGTGGGACTGACATGGCCGGAGACATTGGCGCTCGGCGCGGCGATGGGCAATCCGGCTGCGGCCAGCAATTGCTGCGCAACGGGATGCGCCGGCACGCGAAGGGCGACGGTATCCAGACCGCCGCTCGCCAGCAGCGACAGGGGAGAATCCTCCTTCCGCGGAAGGACGAGAGTGAGTGCGCCCGGCCAGAAGGCCCGAGCCAGGTCGCGCGCCGCGTGGTTGAACTCCGCCAGATCTTCGGCCGCCGCCAGGCCGCTCACATGAACGATGAGAGGATTGAACGCCGGGCGGTTCTTGACCGCGAAGATTGCGGCGACCGCCCTGCCGTTGGTGGCATCCGCCCCCAGACCGTAGACGGTCTCCGTCGGGAAGGCGACAAGCCCGCCGCGCCGAAGGGCCGCGGCCGCCTTCGCGATCGCGTCGGGCGTTGCGCGCTCGATGTCGGTCCGGGACTGCTGCATGGGATCCTTGGAACTGCGGACCGATGAATAGACCAAATCCCCGCGCGCGGCGAGGCTGGCGCGGCGCTGGAATGCAGCGATTTGCCCTGCCGCCTCTTGCGCATTGAATATCGTCCGCATCTCGAACAGATTGCGGCATGGCCGGCAAGAAGCAGGACGAACGCAAGATCGTCGCAGAGAACCGCAAGGCGCGGTTCTCCTATGCGATCGAGGACACGCTGGAGGCGGGGCTCATGCTCTACGGCTCCGAGGTGAAGTCGTTGCGCGGCGGACGGTCGACGATTGCGGAATCCTATGCCTACGCCAAGGACGGCGAGCTGTTCCTCGTCAACGCCTATATCCCGGAATACACCCAGGCGAGCCGTTTCAATCACGAGCCGCGCCGCCAGAGAAAGCTCCTGGTCCACAAGCGCGAGGCCGACCGGCTTGCGGCCGCAATCCAGCGCGAGGGCATGACGCTCGTGCCGCTACGCCTCTACTTCAACCCCAGGGGAGTGGCGAAGATCGAACTCGGCGTCGCCAGGGGCAAGAAGCTCCACGACAAGCGCGAGACGGAGAAAAAGCGCGACTGGCAGCGCGACAAGGCGCGCCTCATGCGCCAGAAGGGCTAGGCGAGTGGCCATCGCCGGGCGGCGCTCCTATAGTCTGTCCGCCACGAGAGCCTCACAATTCGCGCATGATGGACGACGACAAACCGGCGCTGCTGGGCCAGGTCAGGGACAAGCTGATCCGCTCCAAGGAGAAATGGGCGCAAGAGGGCAGGCTGATTACCGGCCGGCCGGACCTCGGCCATGTGAACCGCCTGCCTCCGGGTCAGAAGGAAGTGAAGAACTGGCCGGTGCTCGATCTGGGCGTGCAGCCCGATGTGAAGCCGGAGAACTGGCGGCTGCAGGTGCTTGGTCTTGTCGAGAATCCGCTCGCGCTGACCTTGCCGCAGTTCATGGCGCTGCCCCAGCAGGATTTCGTGAGCGACATCCATTGCGTGACCGCGTGGAGCCGGTACGACAACCGCTGGCGCGGCGTTGCATCCGGCACGCTGCTCGAACTGGCGCGCCCGAAGACTGAGGCGAGGCACATCGTCTTTCATTCCTACGACGGCTACACGACCAATGTGCGCAGGGAGGTGTTTGCCGACGGAAATGTGCTCCTCGCGCATTCCTGGGAGGGCAGGCCCATCCCGCGCGAGCACGGCGGTCCGGTGCGCGTGATCATCCCGGACTGGTATTTCTGGAAGAGCGCGAAATGGGTGACGCGGATCGTCTTCCACGAGCGCGACCAGCCCGGGTTCTGGGAGACGCGCGGCTATCATAACGAGGGCGACCCTTGGAAGGAGGAGCGGTACGGCTGACGGAGAGCCGGCCGCCGC